>CALWAP010000016.1 GCA_944375715.1 uncultured Clostridia bacterium
GATAGGCAATATGATAAACGGTGAATTGTTTTCCGGTCGCGGACCCAGGATATCGGTACTCCTTCAGATGGTCAATAATGTAAACGCTGTATTTGTCAGCGAGTTTGAGCATGCGGGAATAAATCAGACGATGCACAGGATACTTATTGATGTCACGGTTGGAATGAATGTAATTCTGCCGGGAGGCAGTTCCTATTTCGAAATAACGACTGAAATGAGTATTGCCGAGACAATTATAGTTGGTGATGTGCCTGAGACATATACCGACATAGTTGATACGAGAGAGGGCCTTATTGAAAAATATAATGATTACGGAAGTTAAAGCCGTTTTTCGGCAGGAGGCAGAATATGAATAATAATATCAGGGAAGAAATTGACCGCCTGACCGACAGGCTCATTGGATATGCAAAAAAGTATTATAACGATGACGCTCCGGAAATAAGCGATTATGAATACGACATGCTGATGAATAAGCTCAAGGGGCTGGAAAAGCAGTACCCCGAGTTTATGCGTCCTGATTCTCCGACTCAAAGGGTGATTGGCACCGTTCTGAGCGGTTTTGAAAGTGTCACACATCTTTATCCAATGGAAAGCCTCCAGGATGTCTTTTCCCTGGAAGAGGTAGAGGACTTTGACCGCCGGGTAAAAGAAAGGTTTCCCGATGCCGAATACTGCGCTGAACTCAAAATCGACGGGCTTTCGGTCTGTCTTGAATACCAAAATGGCGTTTTTCTAAAAGGCGCCACCCGAGGCGATGGAATCACAGGCGAGGACGTTACTGAAAATCTAAAAACGATTTATGACATACCACTGAAACTGAACTCTGAACTTTCACCTGTGTTTGTCAGGGGAGAGGTCTATATGCCTTATAATGCCTTTGAAAAATTAAACGAAGAAAGAGAGGAGTTGTCTCAGCCGCTTTTTGCAAACCCCAGGAATGCCGCTGCCGGATCGCTGCGACAGCTCGACAGCAGGGTGTGCGCCAAGAGGAAGCTCTCCATATTCTGCTTTAATCTGCAAAACGGAGCTGAGCTGGGTTTTGAAAAACATAGTGATACTCTCAAGTTCCTTCAAAATTCAGGCTGTAAAGTGATTGAACATTATATCGTTTCAAACAAAATTTCCGATATATGTGGCTTTATAGAGCGTATGGGAGAGCTCAGGGGCAAGCTGGCATATGGGATAGACGGCATTGTTATAAAGGTAAACTCCCTTGAGGCAAGGAGGCTTATGGGCAGCACGGCCAAAGCGCCGAGATGGGCCATAGCATACAAGTTCCCTCCAGAAGAAAAGGAAACACGACTTTTGGATATTGTCATTAATGTCGGACGTACGGGAGTTTTGACTCCCAATGCGGTTTTTGAGCCGGTCAGTTTGGCCGGCACTACGGTCAGCAGGGCAACCCTTCATAACCGCGATTTTATAGCCGAAAAGGACATAAGGGTCGGGGATACTATCGTGGTAAGGAAGGCCGGCGATATTATTCCTGAGGTTTTAAGGGTAAACTTTGACAAAAGGCCGAAAGATGCCGTGCCTTTTGAAATGCCTAAGACGTGTCCTGTATGTTCGTCGCCGCTTTACAGTGACCCAGACGAGGCAGCCGTCAGATGTACAGGATCGGAATGTCCTGCACAGCTTTCCAGGAGCATAGAGCATTTTGCCTCAAGAGGTGCCATGGATATCGAGGGCCTGGGCATTGCGATTGTCGAGAACCTCCTGAAAGAAGGGCATATAAAATCGGCAGCCGATCTTTATTTCCTGAATGCCTCGGACATAGCGGCCATGGAAAAAATGGGTGAAAAATCCGCCGGTAACCTTCTGGCTGCCCTGGAGAAAAGTAAAGGCAATCAGCTTTCCAGACTGCTTTTCGCTTTCGGCATAAGGCATGTGGGGCAGAAAGCGGCAAAGGTGCTGGCCGAGCATTTTATAACTCTGGATAATCTTCGCAAGGCATCTTTGGAGGAATTGATTTCTGTACGAGATGTGGGAGAAAAGACGGCTTTGAGCCTTAAAACATGGCTTGATAACCCCCAGAATATACACTTTATAAGCCGCCTTGAGCAGGCAGGGGTCAACATGGCCGAACAGGTCGAGCGGAAAGACGGCAGGTTTGAGGGCAAAACCTTTGTTTTAACGGGGACCCTTCCCAACTATACGAGGGATCAGGCGTCAAAGATAATTGAAAGCTTTGGGGGCAAGGTATCTTCATCGGTGTCAAAAAAGACATCATTTCTTCTGGCTGGTGAGGATGCAGGTTCCAAACTTACAAAAGCGCAAAGCCTGGGAGTGGAAATAATAGACGAAGATGCTTTTGAAAATATGATAAAGGAATGACGCTTTAAAAGGGCTGAAAAAAGACGGGATACGATCCCGTCTTTTTTTATATCTTTTATATCCTGTTTTTCCTGAGCATACGGTGATACGCAGGATCGCCGCTTTGCGGGGAGGTTATGGGGGTGAGCATGCCTTTTTCAATGAAGATTTCCATACGCATAAAAATGAAAGCATCGCTTAAACCGATCGGGTATTTTCCCAAGATGCGGCCTATTGCAAAAGCCTCGTTAAATTCCTCGGGGACAAGGGAGATTTCATTGAGTATGAAATGGTCGTAAAAATTTTCGGGAACGCTTAAAAGCCTGCCGTTTACAGTTGCCCTTAAAGGCAAGTTTTCATCTGAAAGGGATTTCCAGCGGTTGGACATAATTTTTATCAGGTTAACGGGAGCCTTTTTGCCGAAAGATGCGTATTTCCCCAAGTTATATGGCTCAACTTCGCCCCATCCGTTATATGAAACAAAGGAGCCGTCGTCTCTTTGGATAATAACAGGCAGGTTTACAATGGTGACCTCGGCATTTGAAAGGGCGTTTGATTCAAGAATATGCGCAAGATATAAAGCTCCGCAGCTTTCGCCGGGGCTTAAAGAGGTCCAAATGCGTATGGGCTCGCCGAGCCTTGCGCGGCAAAGCAGCTTTTCAATGGATTTTTGTGCGGCTGCTACAATCTCCGAAGGGCTGTTATCTGGCGGAAATATGCTGAAAAGTTTTTTAAGAAAGTCCAAACGATTTTGAAAAAAATCTGTTTTACTTATATCTCCCATCTCAAGACACAAAGGGATGGAGATTATATCATCCCTGCTTCCGCCAAACGGAACGGCGGTAAGCCAATTCTGTCTTTCTTTTTCCTTGATTTTTCTGATTTCGTAAGGGTAGGGCGTACCATCCGATGAAAAAAAGCAAACGGTCCGCCTTCCTGTGAATGTTTGACCATGGCGAAAGCCATAAGCCCTCCGGCGCTCTCGCTGAACAGTATCTCCAGCATAAAATGCCCCCTGTATACTTTTAATGACGATATTTTAACATTATTGCCCCTGTAAAGCAGTATTACGAGACTGACGTCTGAATCCAATGTTTTTTGTTCTTAAAACCTGTGTTTCCGAATAGGTTAAAACAGGAGGACAAACATTATGAAGGATACAAGAAACAAAAAGGAAGGACTTAAGAGTTACATAACGGCAGCGGGACTTTTGCCACAGGTGCTTTGGAAGGAAGCGTTCATGCTAAATGAGGAGGACCGGCCAAAAGCGGAAGAGTTCAGGCTGAGGCTGGGTATGCCGCTTGGCGTGACCGTTAACGGCAGGACAGTATATCCCGGCACAGCCCATACCGTTACGGCAGAGGATATGGAAAGTGTAATAGCCAGGGCTACAGGGTGCTCGGTCCATAGCAGCGTTTCGCAGATGCGAAACGGATTTATCACATCGTCTCAGGGGCACAGAATAGGTATATGCGGAACGCTGAGACAAGGAGAACAGTGTACGGTGCAGGACAGTATCACGTCCTTGAATATCCGAATAGCAAAACAGGTTTGGGGGATTGCAGATGGGATATTGTCTCATCTGGTGAAAAACGGTTTTGAAAGCGTGCTGATACTTTCTCCTCCAGGAGGGGGCAAGACGACACTTATAAGGGATATGTGCAGACAGCTTTCCAGTGAAATGAGGGTATCGGTGGCCGACTGCCGGTTTGAAATTTCAGGAGGAAGTGATGGGTTATTTGACCTCGGAATGTGCGACATAATGCGTGGGGGCGGGAAGGCTCAGTGCATAGACATGCTTTTGAAAGCCATGTCCCCTCAGATAATAGCTCTTGATGAGATTACCTCTCAGGAGGACATAGATGCCATGATCCAGGCGTCCTATACGGGCTGCGCATTTATTGCGTCTGCTCATGGAGGGGATATAGGTGATCTTCATAAACGGCCACTTTACAGAAAGCTTGTATCCAGCGGGATATTTGGCTGGGTCATCGTTATAGAAAAAAATGGCGGCGGCAGGAATTACAGGATATTTAAAAGGGGTGAAACAAATGGTCAAAATTATTGGCGTGATATTGATAATAATGTCCTGCTGGGGCGCGGGGATATCCTCGGGCAGGGATATGCGCGCACGAGCGGAGGCACTTAAAAATCATATTTCTGCCCTGCAGCTGATAAAAGCTGAAATACTTTTCAAAAGCGCCCCGATGGAAAGTATAATAGCTCTTTTGGAAAAGGAATGCAGCGCGAAAACAGCGGGGTTTTATCGCGATACTTACAGAAGAGCTCGAGTTGGTGCTACATTTTCTCAGGCTGCCATAGAATATTATCCGCTTCTTAAGGCACAGATGCTGAATAAAGGCGATATAGAGGCTATAAAGAGTGTCTGCAGTGTTTTGGGAAGATATGACGCCGCTACACAGTCGGAGACAATAACAGCAGCCATTTCCTGTCTGCAAGGTAGACTTGAAGAGGCGTCGGCCGAGTCGCTGTCAAAAGGCCGGCTTTATAAGACGCTGGGGGCCGCCGCAGGCATCGTGCTGGCTTTAATGGCTATATAGGAAAAGATTTAAAAGCAAAGGAAGCTTTAAAATATGGATGTTGATTTGATTTTCAAGGTAGCGGCAGTGGGTATTTTGGTAGCCGTTTTAAATCAGCTGCTGGTGCGTTCGGGCAGGGAAGAGCAGGCTATGATGACTACCCTTGCGGGGCTGATCGTCGTTATGATGATGATAATTCAGCAGATAAGCCAGATGTTTTCGCTTATTAAGAGCACATTCGGGTTTTAATATGGGAGAAATGGTAAGGTTCTCGGTGCTGTGCATCACCGCCTGTTTTGCTTTCACCTTCATAGCGCAGGGCAGCAGAGTCATGGCGTCTGCGGCGGCTTTGGTTTGTATGGTTGTATTTTTGAAATACGCCTTGGAGCAGGGAGCTTTTCTTACTGAAAGGATAGGCGTGCTGCTTTCGGCCTCGGGCATGGATATTGAGCTGATAAAGCCGGTTTTAAAGGTGCTGGGCATTTCGCTGTGCGCAAAGGTCACATGCGAGATATGCCGCGACATGGGGAACGGCGGCCTTGCCGGAGCCGTGGAGGTGTTTGCCCATATCAGCTCGCTGATATGTATGTTGCCGCTTCTGGAGGAGGTGCTGAAGCTTGTGGGAAGCATTTAGAGCATCCAAAGCATTCAGGACAGTGTCAGCGGTGTTTTTGGTTTTGATGCTGGCGTCTACTTCTGCAAAAGCGGTGGATACTTCCTTGCTGGAGGAGGCCATGCCTGAGGAAGCAGGGGAATATGTTGGCATAGCGCCCGAAAGCGGCGACCTTGACGAAGGGCTTAAAGGGCTCGGAAAGGGCTTTGTTTCGCTTTTTCGCACCTCGCTTAAAGGTTCGGTGGCCGAAGGCTTTTTGATACTTTCGATAGCTTCGGCAGGGGGGCTTTTGCTGACATTTTCCTACGTGTCAGGTTCGGTCGTATTTAAAAAAGCCGTAGAAACGGCGTGCATATGTGCCGTAACGGCTTTGTGCATAAGCGGGGCTTCTGGAGTGATGGAATCCTGCGCTTCGGCCATAGACAGATTCGGTATGTTTTCTTCCGCGCTTATACCTGTTTACGCTGCCGCCGTGGCCGTTTCCGGCAGCCCGCTGTCGGCGGTATCAACGGCATCAGCTACATTGATTTTTTCCAATATACTCATATTTGTGTCGGCAAAACTGTTTGTGCCGATGATATACCTGCATATTGTTTTGAATGCGGTGGGGAATATCTCTGAAAGCGGAGTAATTTCGGGGCTGTCAGGGTTTTTTAAAAAGGTTTCTTTGGGTTTTTTCAAGTATTTCCTTATGCTCTATACGGGATATATAACCCTTTCAGGGCTTATATCCTCAGGCACCGACGCCGTGACTCTTAAAACAGCAAAGGTAACGATATCGGGTTCGGTGCCTGTTTTGGGTTCTATCGTTTCCGATGTATCTGAAACAATGCTTAGCGGAGCTTCGGTGCTTAAAAATGCCGTCGGGATATATGGGTTCATAGGCGCTGCTGCGATATGCCTTGTGCCGTTTGTTGCCGTTTTAGTCAAGGTCATGGTTTTCAAGTTGCTGGCAGTTTTTTCTTCCTCGTTGTGCGGAGGCAGGCTTCAAAAACTGCTCGATGATATATGTGATAGCTATTCGATAGCTCTGGGTCTTTTGGGTACATGCTGCGCCATACAATTTTTGTCGTTTGTGATAAGTTCAACGGTGATAAAAACATGAAAGAATGGGTAGTTTTGTTTTCGGTGCGCATCCTGGTATGCGGATTTGCAGTTTTTTGTGCCTTAGGCCTTTTTGAAAACGGCAAATACAGTGAGATTTTGAGATTTTCCTGTGCATGTTTTATGACGGCGGTCATATTGACTTCCTTTAAATCTGGAAGTATGGCTTTAACAGATGTCAGTGAATATATAGAGGAAACAAAAAATATCATAGAGCAAAGCGTATCTATGGCTGAAAGGGATTCCGCCGAGGATACGGCAAAGTTGCTGGAACAGGAGATAAACGACAGCCTTGCCCAGCATGGCATGAAATGTCAAGCGTCGGTGGAGTACAGCATAGACGAAGACGGAAAATGCAATATTTCAAAAATAAGGGTCAGCGGCGCACAAGGTAGCCGGGAGGAAATTAAAACGTTGCTTATGATACTGACGGGAATGGATGAGGAGGGCATTTTGTTTGAAGATATCTCAAATGAAAAAGGCTGAAATAATGGAATATTTGAAGCGGCTGGGAGATAAGTATAAATATGTCCTGGCGGTCTGTATAGTCGGTCTTGCACTTGTATCCTTCCCTACAGAGCAAAAAGAGGAAAGGGTGCAGGCATCGACAAAGGAGGATATGTTTTTTTCAGAAGATGAGACAGCTGGAGACATGGAGAAAAGGCTTGAGGAAGTTTTGTCCCAAATCTCCGGAGTTGGCCGCGTGGAGGTGATGCTGACATTGAAAAGCGGCAGCCGATGGGTATACGCCTATAACGAAAATAAAAATATGTCTCAGAATCAGGAGACACAGAACGCCGATACAAGCCGCGACATGGTGCTGACCGGATCTTCCGGCAGCCAGCAGCCCGTTGTGGTGCAGGTAGATAAGCCTTGTTATATGGGAGCGCTGATCGTATGCGACGGAGCTGCCGACTCGAGTGTCAGACTGGATATCACAAATGCGGTGTCGTCGCTTACCGGTATATCGTCAGATAAAATAGTCATAAGCAAGATGAAATAAAGGGAGGAAAACCAATGTCATTTAAGAAAAAAAGCGCCGTTTATTCGGTGGCAGCGCTCATGCTGTGTGTGGCCGTTTATCTTAATTGGAGCTATAACAAGACCGACGACGGCGAATACAGCTCGGCAGCTGAGTTTGAAAACGCTAAAATGCTGGGAGAAGCCGCTTTGGTGGATTCCAGCCAGGAAACAAAAGAGACATCCGGCGATTATTTTGCCGAAGCCAGGTTGTCAAGGCAGCAGGCCAGAGACGAGGCCGTTTCGATTCTGAATGAGACCATAGAAAAAAGCGAGACCGACAGCCAGGCCGCTGCCGAGGCCAGCGCGCAGATACAGGTTATGGCGCAGTCGGCGGAGGAAGAAGCGAGGATAGAGAGCATCATAATTGCCAAAGGATATGAGGACTGCGTAGTTTTTGTCAATGATACGGGGGTGAACGTCATTGTCGCAAAACCTGAAGGCGGACTTACGGACAGCGATGTTGCTAAGATAACTGAAATAGTGACCGAGGAATCGGGCATGGATCCTTCCCAGGTTACTATCATAGAAACCGAATGATTACATAGGGAGCGGCTTTTTAAGCCGCTTCTTGTTTTTATTTGGGCGTATTCGGGCTTTATTTTTCCGTCGCCGTGTTGTATAATATTTTGGAATAGATCCGGGAGGTAGGATATGAGCAGGAGATTGGCAAGAGAATTGGTTCTGCATATGCTCTTTTCAAATGATTTTTTGAATGATGACGCCAAAAGCGCGCTGGAAAACAACCTGGCGTATAATTTCGACCTGTTTTCCGACGAGCATGAACTTTACAAAACGGCTCCGGCAGCGGCGCAGGATCAGTATATACAGGGTGCTTTTACGGGTATAATGGAGCATATGCCCGAACTTAACGGGTATATTGAGAAATATTCGGTGGGCTGGAGTGTGGCCAGGATGTCGAGACTTACCAGATGTATTTTAAGGCTTTGCATGTATGAGATGCTTTATATGGATATACCCGTCGGCGCTTCGGTAAACGAGGGGTTGGAGCTGGCTAAAAAATATGATTCGGAAGAATCGGCTTCCTTTATAAATGGGGTTCTAGGCAGTTTCGTGTCGGGTGAGATGAAAAAATGATTTTGGGCCTTGATACCAGCAATTACAAGACTTCGGTGGCATGTTTTGAACCCGAGAGCGGTTTTTGGCGTTCAGAAGGCCGGTTTCTCCATGTGGAACAGGGTAAGCTGGGCCTGCGGCAGAGCGAGGCCCTTTTTCAGCATGTAAAGGTTTTGCCTGAAGTTGCGTCCATGCTGGAGCTTGATATGGGTGCACATATAACGGCTGTTGGGTATTCTGACAGGCCCCGGGAACTTGAAGGCTCGTATATGCCGTGCTTTCTTGCGGGGAAGATGCTGGCCGAAAGCATATCTTCTCTTTATGGCATACCGGCGTACAGGTTTTCACATCAGCAGGGGCATCTGGCGTCTGCGCTTTTTTCGGTTGGAAGGCTGGGTCTTTTGAAAAAGCCTTTTTTGACATGGCATCTTTCAGGCGGAACGACCGAGCTGCTTTATGTAAAGCCCGATGACGAACTCCTCTTTACCGCAGATATAATCGGAGGTACCAGCGATATTTCGGCCGGACAGGCCATTGACAGGTGCGGTGTTGCTCTCTCGACTCCGTTCCCGTCCGGTAAATATGTCGAGCAGATGGCACTTCAGTCCGATAAAAGGGACTGCTTTACTGCCAAATGCTCGGATGGCATTTTTTCCCTTTCGGGTTTGGAAAATAAGTTTAAGGACATGATAAAGAACGGAAAAAGCCCGTCAGATATATGCAGTTTTACGCTCAGGTCGGTCTTTTCGACCATTAAAAAGGCCACCGATTGGGCAAGAAAGGCATATCCCGGAGCACCTCTTTTGATGATGGGAGGAGTGTCAGTATGTTCATTGCTTCACGAATACATAGAGGGTCCCGATATTTTTTATGCCTGTAAGGGCTTGGGAGGGGATAATGCCCTGGGTGCAGCGGTGCTTACTTTTCTTGAGATGGAAAGGGAGGGCTTATGCAGGCTGTAACTGTAACACAGCTTAATGAATATATAAAGGGCCTTTTTTCGTCAGATCCACAGTTGGCTTCGGTATGTGTAACAGGCGAAATATCCAATTTCAAACGTCATTCCACGGGTCATCTTTACTTTACACTCAAAGATGAAGAATCGGCTGTTTCGGCCGTGATGTTCAGGGGTGATGCACAAAAACTGAGGTTTTCCCCCGGCCCGGGAATGAAGGTAATTGTTCTGGGCAGGGTAGGTGTTTACCCTAAAAGCGGACAGTATCAGGTGTATGTCAATATAATGCAGCCAGACGGCATAGGCTCCCTTTACATGGCTTTTGAACAGCTTAAGGAAAAGCTTTACAAAATGGGGTATTTTGACCCCGGGCACAAAAAGAAGCTCCCGCGTTTTCCACAAAAAATAGCTATAGTGACCTCGCCTACGGGCGATGCCGTCAGGGATATGATAAGGATCCTGGGCAGCAGATACCCCTTGAGCAACATCCTTGTATGCCCTGTAAAGGTGCAGGGCGAAGGCGCTGCCAGCGAGATAGCCGGTATGATAGCATATATAAATAAGTTTAGGCTGGCAGATCTTATAATAACAGGCAGAGGAGGCGGTTCGCTTGAGGATCTGTGGGCATTTAACGAGGAGACGGTGGCACGGGCTATATACGAAAGTGAAATCCCTGTTATATCGGCTGTAGGGCATGAACCCGATGTGACTATATCAGATTATGTGGCCGATTGCAGGGCGTCAACGCCATCCAATGCGGCTGAAATAGCGGTATTTGACAGGCGGGAGCTTGAACAATCGTTGGAGAGGGCTTACTTTACCATCAGGAAATATATGGGTGATAAAATCATATCGTATCGCAATCGTTTGAATGTCATTGCCCAAAAACCTTTAATGCACAGCCCGTATGAGTATTTTGACGAGAGAAAAATGTATCTTTCCATGCTTGAACAGCGCATATCTTCCTCAGGGCGCATGGCTTTGGAAAGATGTCGAAGGAAATACCTGAGTCTTGCGGCTTCTTTGGAGGCTTTAAGTCCGCTTAAAGTTCTGGCAAGAGGGTATTCGATGGTGTCGGGCGAAAAGGGGATAATAAAAAGCGCCTCTATGATATGTCCGGGGGATAGGCTTGGGATAACCTTTGCCGACGGCGCCGGAAAATGCACGGTAGACAGCGTCGAGCTTTATAAAAAGGAGAATGACAATGGCTAAGAAATTTGTCTTTGAAGAGGCTATCGCTAGGCTTGAAGAAATAGTATCCCTTCTGGAAAAGGGTGACGCCCCGCTGGACAAGAGCCTTGAGCTTTTTACCGAGGGCAGCGGCCTTATTAAAAAATGCGGAGATGCTCTGGAAAATGCGGAGCAGAAGGTCAGGCTACTAGTCCAGACCGAAAATGGACCAGAGGAAACCGATTTTGGAAATGAGGACAGACAATGAGCAGGAATATAGACCGGCTTTCGAGCTACCGCGATATGATAGACAGGCGCCTGGGGCAGCTTATGCCTGAGGAAGCGGGACTTTATCAAAAAGAGGTTTTCAAAGCTTCACGATACAGTCTTCTGGCCAAGGGAAAAAGGCTTAGGCCCTTTTTGTGCCTGAGTTTCTGTGAGGCCTGCGGGGGGAATGCCGAAGACGCTTTGGATTTTGCCGCGGCAATTGAGATGATACACTGTTACTCGCTGATACACGATGACCTGCCGTGCATGGATGATTCGGATACCAGAAGAGGTGTGCCTTCCTGCCATAAGGCCTTTGGATATTCGACTGCTCTTCTGGCGGGAGACGGGCTTTTGAACAGGGCGTTTGAGGTAATGTCGGCTCAATATGAAAAGGTTTCCCCGTTGGGGCTGTTAAAGGCTATCAGCACCATGTCGGCTTCATCGGGGGTTTATGGGATGATAGGCGGGCAGGTGATAGACTTGAGGTGCGAAAACAGGCTGTGTTCAAAAAACGAGCTTTATAAAATGGCGGAACTCAAAACGGCTGCTCTTATTTCCGGCGCATGTAAAAGCGGATGCTATCTGGCAGGTTCTGACGAAGAAAAGGCAAATGCGGCATATGAATACGGACATGCTATAGGCATAGCTTTTCAGATAATAGATGATATGCTCGATGTGGAAGGCGACGACAAGAAAGTGGGTAAGCCCGGGCATCTTGATGAGCAGAACGGGAAAAACACCTTTGTAACGGTATACGGTATGGATAAATGCCGTGATATGGCAAAAGAGCTTACCACAAAGGCTCTTGATTATGCGAATATGTTTGGACAGAACGGCCCTTTACTGAAAGATCTGGCTTTATGGCTCCTTAAGAGAGATCATTGATATAAACGCCCCTGTTTTAAGGGGCGTTTTTTGATGTTTAAAGCAGATTGGAATAAGATTTAATTCATTGTTGTCATAATTATTCATAGTGTGGTATAATAAATAAGAACGTCTGGAGAAGGAACAAAACCCGCGCCTTAACGGTTTAGAAAATAAAGGCGCGTCTTTACTTTTTGGAAAAGGAGCGCGCGTTCCTCTTTTTCAAGCTGAAGGTGGAATATGAAAGACAGACTTCTTGACAAAATAAATTATCCCTCGGATGTAAAGTCACTTGCTCAGAAAGAGCTTCCGGCCCTTTGCGCTGAGATACGTGATTTTTTAATAGAGAATATTTCTCAAACAGGAGGACATCTGGCGTCCAATCTGGGGGCTGTTGAAATAAGCGTTGGACTGCATAGGATATTTGACTGTCCGATAGACAATATTATTTTTGACGTCGGACATCAGTCTTATGTCCATAAGATATTGACAGGCAGAAAGGACCGTTTCCTTACCCTAAGGAAGCTGGATGGTCTCAGCGGTTTCCAGCGTCCCGATGAAAGCCCTTACGACTGCTTTGTTACAGGCCATGCTTCAAATTCCGTCTCGGCGGCTTTGGGTATGGCCAGGGCCAGAACCCTGGAGGGACGCCATAATGAAGTAATATGTGTAATAGGCGACGGGGCGTTAACAGGAGGAATGGCTTACGAAGCCCTGAATGACGCGGGGCAATCGGGCGAAAAAATGATAGTTGTCTTTAATGATAACGAAATGTCGATAAGCAAAAATGTCGGCGCAATAGCCAACAGGCTTTCTCATATACGCTCCAAACCCAATTATTTGAAGCTTAAAACCAATGTGAAAAGCTTTTTCCGCAGGTTTGAAAGCGGAGAAAAAATGATAAGGATGATATCGGGGATAAAGGCACGCTTGAGAAAAGCCATACTCAAGGAGAGCATATTTGAAATCCTGGGATTTAAATATCTGGGTCCGGCCGACGGCAATGATATGGAGTCGGTTTGCGCGCTTTTGCAGGAGGCTAAGAGATATAACGGCCCTGTTGTCGTGCATTTCAAGACGATAAAGGGAAAGGGATATCACCCATCGGAAACATGTCCGTGGAATTATCACAGTGTTTCGCCTTTCGACCCTGTTTTCGGTGTTAAAACAGGAGCATCCCCATCGTTCTCTTCTGAGCTGGGTCATGTTCTGTGTGGACTTGCGCTTACCGACAGCCGTATATGTGCTGTCACGGCCGCCATGGAGGATGGCACCGGCCTGGGCGAGTTCTCCCTTCGATTCCCCAGCAGGTTTTTTGATGTCGGCATAGCCGAGGGTCATGCGGTGGCGATGTCTTCAGGGCTTGTATCTCAGGGGGCCAGGCCTGTATTTGCGGTATATTCGTCATTTTTGCAGAGAGGTTATGACCAGCTGATACATGATGTGGCGATAGCAGGCAGCCATGTGGTGTTTGCGGTGGATAGGGCCGGGCTGGTCGGGGCCGACGGCGAGACCCATCAGGGAATGTTCGATGTGCCTTATCTGCTTTCGGTCCCGGGGATAAAGCTTTATTCCCCGTCTTCGTTTGCCGAATTGGGGCTGTTTATAAAAAGGGCCATATATAATGAAAAAGGACCTGTTGCAGTCAGATTTCCCAGGGGTGGGCAAGGAGAATATGTTTTGGCATGCGCTGATGGGGTTTCGGCGGAAACACTTGAGCATGGCAATGATGTTACGCTCGTTTCTTATGGCATAATGATCAATAATGTTTTAAAGGCGGCAAGGCTTTTGAAGGAGCAGGGCCAAACGGCGGAAATAATCAAGATAAACGAGCTTTCCTCATTTGACATGGCAGGGATAATTGATTCGGTGAAAAAAACGGGCAGGCTCATAGTGGCTGAGGACTGCGCCGAGAGGGGATCTGTCGGTGAAAAAATATGCAGGGAGCTTATGGAAATGGGCTGTTCAGCAAAAACAAAACTTATAAATCTTGGCATGGAGTTTATCCCTCACGGTAATGTAGAGCAGCTTTATGAAAAATACGGCCTGAACGCCGAGAATATAGCAAAAAAAGCCGGGGAGATGATAGGATGACCGTGAAAAAAAGACTTGATGTCCTGATGGTCGAAAAGGGTTTGGAACAAAGCCGCGAGAGGGCAAAGGCCCTTATTATGAGCGGCATAGTGTATGTCGGCGGACAGAAGGCTGAAAGCCCCGGGCAGTCCTATCCTGAGGATTCTGAAATAGAGGTCAGAGGGAAAAAGCTGCCATTTGTCAGCAGAGGCGGCCTTAAGCTTCAGAAGGCGATAGAGTATTTCGGTATCGACCCCAAGGATAAGGTGGTCATGGATATAGGTGCATCTACGGGCGGTTTTACCGATTGCCTTTTGCAGCACGGGGCTAAAAAAGTCTATGCCGTTGATGTAGGATATGGGCAGCTGGCGTGGAGTATACGCACAGACCCCAGGGTGGTCTGCATGGAAAGATGCAATATCAGGTATGTTACGCCCGAGCAGATAGGCGAGCCTTTGGATATGGCGGTAACCGATGTTTCTTTTATATCATTAAAGCTGGTGCTTCCCGTTGCCAAATCCCTTATGCATGGAAAAGGGGAGGCCGTGGCCCTTATAAAACCGCAATTTGAGGCCGGAAAGGAAAAGGTCGGCAAAAAAGGCGTTGTCAGAGACCCGAAGGTCCATCAGGAGGTCATACAGGAAATACTTGATTTTTCTAAAGGTATAGGTTTTGGGATAAAGGGGTTGACTTTTTCCCCAATAAAGGGCCCTGAGGGCAATATAGAGTTCCTTGTATATTTGTCATGTCGGGGAGAAAGCGGCGAGTTTTCAGCTGAGGATGTTGTCAGACAGGCGCATTCACTTAATATAAAGTAGGTGGTTTATACGAACAAGGCTCTTGTTTATCCTAATCCGACAAGAGAGAATACTATTAGATCGCTTCCTGAGGTGCTCGATACCCTTCTGGCGGAGGGCTTTGAGGTATATATGGAGGAAAGTTACAGTTATATGCTGGCAAAAGAATATCCCATAGTTTCTTTTTATCCGTTAAACACGGCGATAAAAATGTGCGACTTCATTTTGGTCGTTGGGGGTGATGGGACTATTCTACATATCACAATGCCGGCCGCTGAATATCAAAAACCCATTTTAGGGATCAATTTCGGGACTATGGGCTTTCTTTCCGAGCTTGAGCTTAAGGATATAGATCTTTTAAAGAGACTTAAGCTGGGAGAGTTTTCGGTGGACAAGCGTATGCTGCTTAATGTCACGGTCAAAAACAGCAAGGAAGATGTGACCTTTTCAGCAGTGGGGCTAAATGATGCCGCCATAATGAAGCGAAATGTTTCAAAAATAATAAAAGTATCTGTAGCCATCGATCAAAAGAGGGTCATAGGTTTTGCGGGAGACGGCGTTCTGGTGTGCACGCCTACAGGTTCAACAGCATATTCTCTTTCGGCCGGCGGTCCTATTTTGGAGCCCAGCTGTGACTGTATGGCTGTAACACCTGTGTGTCCGCATTCACTTGTTATTAAATCCTTTGTCGTTCCTGGCGACAGAGAAATAGAGATATCTTTCCCCAGACAGGACAATGATGTGCAGCTTTCGGTGGATGGGTATAATATCCATGAACTCAAGCAGAATGAAAGGGTATTTGTCAGGAAACATGTGCAAGACCTTGAACTTATCAGACTTAAAGGCATTGGCTTTTATGAAAGAATAAATCAAAAGTTGTCGAATGAGAGGTTATGATTATGAAGTTCAAACGACAGGCCGCCATTATGCAGATAATCTCCCAGAATGATATTAAGACTCAGGAAGAACTTTCCGAGCGTCTTATGGAAATGGGGTTTGTTACTACACAGGCCACTATTTCCAGGGATATTAAGGAGCTGAGGCTAATCAAGGTCAGTTCTCTTTCGGGGGGATATAAGTATTCGGCCCCTTCGCAAGGGGATGACGCAGGTTTTTTGCCGAGGCTCCGTACAATATTTAAAGAATGTGTCATCGGTATGCAGCAGGCCCAGAACCTGGTAGTGATAAAGACTATAACAGGAATGGCCAACGCGGCGGCTTTTGCCATAGATCAGCTGAAAATAGACGATATAATCGGCACTTTGGCTGGGGACGACACCATATTGGTCATACTCAGCGACAATGATAAAGCGTCGCGTTTCTGCGAGATTGCAGGCAATATGCTTAAATAGCGTTATGCTTAAAATTCTGACCATAGAAAATATAGCCGTTATCGAAAAGGCCGAAATAGATTTTGAAAAAGGGTTTTGCGTCCTTTCCGGAGAAACAGGAGCCGGAAAGTCGATAATAGTTGATTCTCTGAACGCTGTTTTGGGTATGAGGGTAAGCAGAGAGCTTATAAGGACGGGAGCTTCATTTTCGTCCGTTACCGCTTTGTTTGATGATTTGCCGCCCCGAATCAAGGAAAAGCTTTGTCAGCAGGGTTTAGTGCCTCAGGACGGCAGTATTGAAATAAAACGGGAGATGTATCCGGATGGACGCAATTCCTGCCGCATAAACGGCAGACAGGTTTCCCTTTCGCTTTTAAGAGAGCTGGCTCCCGGACTTGTGGACATATACGGCCAGCATGACGGCCGGAGCCTTATGGATGAAAGTCAGCACATAGATTATCTTGATTCTTATGCCGGTCTGGAACAGGAACTTGAGTCTTTCGGTGAGAAATACGATGAGCTTTTAAAACTTAACAGGACCATCAAGTCCATGTCCATGAGCCGGGAACAGAGGCTGAGGCGTCAGGCGGCTTTGGATGAAGGCATAGCCGAGCTTGAAAGTCTCGGGTTAAAAGAGGGCGAATACGACGCTTTGAACGAAGAACGGACATCCCTTATCAGAAAAAAAAGCGCGGGTGAGGCCTTAAGGGAATCGCTTATGGATATTTCTGGGGACGAGGAGAATCTGGGGGGCTTTTCGCTGGTGGGGCAGTGTGTCAAGAGGTTGGAAAAGTGTCCTGGCCTTGAGGATTGCGCCCCGGGTGTTTTGAGCATCGCAAAGGAGGCTCAGGATATTTTGCAGGACCTTTTGTCAGGTCTGTCTGACGGCGTATACCGGCTTGATTTTTCTTATGAGCGATTTGACGCGGTGGAAAACCGGCTTGATGATATCATAACCCTTTCGGAAAAGCACAAGGTGAAGCCGGATGAACTTCCCAAACTTCTGGATGATATGAAAGCCGAGCTTAAAACGCTGGGCGAGGATGAAAATATAGACAGCTTAAAGGCCCTGTATGCCGAAAAGCGCGGCGAAGTTTTCCGTATGGCAAGGGATTTGACAGAAAAGCGCCGCGCGGCTGCGGTATCTCTTTCCGAAAGGGTATGTTTGGAGCTTGCGCAGCTTGATATGCCGGCTGCGCAGATGGCTGTCGACATAGAAAGCCAAAGCGGCATACAGAAGGTCCGCTTTACAAGGAAAGGAATAGATACGGTTCAGTTCTTGCTTTCGGCCAACAGGGGGGAAAGCCTGAGACCTTTGAATAAGGTAGCTTCGGGAGGCGAACTTTCGCGAATAATGCTTGCCTTGAAAACCGTGCTGTCTTTAAAAGAGCCTGAGGGTACGGCGGTATTTGATGAAATAGATACGGGTGTCAGCGGAAGGGCGGCAGATAAGGTGGGGCGCAAACTTTACCAGATATCCCGCAGCCGCCAGGTGTTGTGCATAACCCATCTGCCGCAGATAGCGGCGCTGGCAGATTGCCATTTCAGGATAGTAAAGACCGAAGAAGAAGGCCGTACCTTTACCCATGTCCAGAAGTTGGACACAGAGGGGCGGAAAGAGGAGCTTTCCAGGCTGATGTCAGGCATGAATGTCACAAAAACCAGCATGGAGAGTGCGGGTGAAATGCTTAAAGCCGCAAGTGAGTTTAAAAGCTTGACAAAGTGACATTGGTGCAATATCATTTTAAAGAATACTATTATTTTTAACATATCGGAGGGGTTTTAATGACACTGTATGAGGAACTGAAGGCCAGGGGACTTGTAGCCCAGGTGACCGATGAGGAACAGGTCAAAGACCTTATTGACAACGGAAAAGCCGTATTTTATATAGGTTTCGACTGCACGGCAGACAGCCTTACAGCCGGGCATTTTATGGCGCTGACCCTTATGAAGCGTATGCAGGAGGCAGGAAACAAGCCTATTGCCCTTATCGGCGGCGGTACTACAATGATAGGCGATCCGTCGGGCAGGACCGACATGAGGAAGATGCTTACAAAAGAGGATATCGACCATAACGCCGCCTGCTTTAAAAAGCAGATGGAAAAGTTTATTGATTTTTCCGACGGAAAGGCTATCATGCTTAATAACGCCGATTGGCTGATGAACCTTAATTACATTGAATTTATCAGGGATATCGGTCCTCATTTCCAGGTCAACAATATGCTCAGGGCCGAATGCTATAAGCAGCGCATGGAAAAGGGCCTCTCTTTTTTGGAATTCAACTATATGTTGATGCAGTCCTATGACTTTTATTATATGTTCCAGCATTACGGTTGCAACCTTCAGTGCGGAGGTAACGATCAGTGGTCCAACATGCTGGGCGGTACCGAGCTTATAAGGAGAAAGCTGGGCAAGGATTCGCAGTGCCTGACAATAACCCTCCTTACCGACTCTCACGGCAATAAGATGGGCAAAACAGCGGGCAATGCTGTATGGCTCGACCCCAACAAAACCTCTCCCTATGAATTTTATCAGTATTGGCGCAATATTGACGACGCCGATGTGCTCAAATGCCTCAGGATGCTGACCTTCCTGCCGCTGGAACAGATAGATGAAATGGATAAGTGGGAAGGCAGCCAGCTCAACCGCGCCAAAGAGATATTGGCGTATGAGCTTACGGCGCTGGTCCACAGCAATGAGGAGGCCGACAAGGCCCAGGAAGCCAGCCGTGCTCTGTTTGGTTCCGGCGCTTCTTCCGAAAATATGCCTTCGACCGAGCTACCCGAAAGTGAGCTTGAAGGCGGTATGACTATACTTGATATAATGCTCAGGTGCAAGCTTATACCTTCCAAGGGCGAGGGCCGCAGGCTCATTGACCAGGGTGGCGTTGCTGTAAATGATCAGAAGGTCACATCGGCTACTGCCGTCTTTACGGCAGAGCAGGTGAAAGCCGGCGATTTTATTATCAAGAAGGGCAAGAAAACTTTCCATAAGGTGATCTGCAAATAACGGATATCCAGGGGCCTGCCGCTTCCAAGGCGGCAGGCCTATTATTTTGAATACAGGAGGCTGTATGCAATATCGGGTAAACAAGAAAAACGGCGACAGGCTTTCCGTTTTGGGATACGGCTGTATGCGTTTTACGAGAAACGGCGGTTTTATCGATCAGGAAAAGGCTGAAAAGGAGCTTCTTTATGCGTTGGAGCATGGGGTCAATTATTTTGATACGGCCTATATGTATCCCGGAAACGAAACGGCTGTCGGAAAGTTCCTCTCAAAGGGTTACAGGCAGCAAGTGTATTTAGCTACTAAACTGCCGCAGTATCTGGCCAAAAGCTATGAAGATTTTGACAGATTTTTTAACGAAGAGCTGAAAAGGCTCCAGACCTATTATATAGATTACTATCTTCTGCATATGCTGTCCGATTTTCATTCCTGGCAGAGGCTGCAGGAGCTGGGAATAGAAAAATGGATCGATGGGAAGAAAAAAACGGGACAGATAAGAAATATCGGCTTTTCTTACCATGGCGGCAGCACGGGATTCATGGCAATTCTGGATGCTTATGATTTTGATTTCTGTCAGATACAGTTTAATTACCTTGATGTAAATGCCCAGGCCGGGGAAAAGGGGGTCAAGTATGCCGCTTCCAAAGGCATGCCGGTCATAATAATGGAGCCTTTGCGCGGGGGGAGGCTTGTTCAGGGCCTGCCCAAGGCGGCCAGGGATTTTTGGCAAAATGCGGAGCCAAAAAGAAGCTGTGCCGAATGGGGGCTTCGTTGGGTATGGAATTATCCCGAGGTGACGGTCGTGCTTTCGGGCATGAATTCCATTGAACAGGTAAAAGAAAATGTTTCGGTGGCGTCCCAGCCTTTGGAGAACGCCATGAGTGAAAATGAGCTGGAACTTTTTGACCGGGCCCGCGCTATAATAAGGGCTAACACGAAGGTTCCGTGTACAGGATGCACTTATTGTATGCCGTGCCCGGCAGGGGTCGATATACCCGTATGCTTCAATGCCCTCAATGTTAAGCAGTCAGACGGCTGGTTTAACGGTATGAGGGAGTATATTATGTGCACATCTTTTAAGACAAACCCCACCAATGCTTCGAAGTGCGTGAGGTGCGGGAGATGCGAAAAGCTCTGCCCACAGGGAATAAAAATAAGAGATCAGCTGGATACGGTAGTTAAGGAATTGGAAAACCCGCTGTATAAAATATTTATGAAGGCTGCCCGGATCGTCGGGAAGTTTTGACGGAAGGTGTTTGTAATGCTTAAAACAAGTGATTTTTATTATGATCTGCCTCAGGAGCTTATAGCTCAGACACCCATCGCCCAGCGCGACCATTCGCGCCTTATGGTCATGGACCGCAAAAGTGGTGAGCTTTCCCACAGGCATTTTTACGATATAACAGATTATCTTAAAAAGGGCGACTGCCTTGTTATCAATGATACAAGGGTGCTGCCTGCAAGGCTGTACGGCATAAAAGAAGGCGGAGGGGCTCATGTAGAGGTTCTTCTTTTAAACAACCGCTCAGGCGACGATTGGGAATGTATAGTGTATCCGGGACGCAGGCTGAAGGAAGGGGCAGAGATAACTTTCGGCGAGGGAAAGCTCAAAGGCAGGATAATAAGCGTACTGCCTGATGGCAACAGGATAATTCGGTTTGAGTATGAAGGTATTTTTTTGGAGCTTTTGGAGGAAATCGGAACGATGCCCCTGCCGCCCTATATAACCGAGAGACTTGAGGACGGCGAGCGTTATCAGACGGTATATTCGAAAATAAACGGGTCGGCGGCGGCGCCTACGGCCGGGCTGCATTTTACAAACGAGCTGCTTGACAAAATAAAGGATATGGGCGTGGATATAGTGCATATAACCCTGCATGTCGGCCTGGGCACATTCAGGCCCGTCAAGGAAGAAAATATCACCGATCATGTGATGCACACAGAAAATTATTTTGTTACCGAGGATGCGGCCCAGAGGATAAATAAAGCTAAAAGTTCGGGCGGCAGAGTAATTGCCGTCGGCACCACCTCTTGCAGGACCCTTGAAACAGTGGGTGATGAGCAGGGGATAGTGCACAGCGGCAGCGGCAGCACGGGCATATTTATCTATCCTGGCTACAGGTTCAAGGTCCTTGACGGCTTGATAACCAATTTTCATTTGCCAGAAAGCACACTTATAATGCTGGTATCGGCTTTCTCAGATAGGGAGAAGTTATTAAACGCATATAAGACCGCGGTTAACGAAAAGTATAGGTTTTTCAGCTTCGGCGATGCCATGCTGCTTATTTGACGCCTATGGGAAATGAGATTATTTTGGCGTTGTCCGCATGCTCCAGCTTGACAGGGGCGGTTATTTCCGTCTGTCTCCTTGCCAGGACAGGTAAAATGTCCAAAAGGATAGAGGAGCTGGAGAAGAACAGCGCAGGAGAAACCTTTCTTGCAAGACAGGATCTGCTTGCAAAGACCGTAGAGGGGGGCATAAACGGAGTTCGAAGCGATATGTCGGCTTTTTCTATGCAGACAGATCAGAAGCTTGAGTTCTTAAGGCGGGGTATGGAAAGCGCCCTTACCTCTATAAGGAGAGAGAATGCCGTTCAGATATCGGAAATAAAGGAAACGGTCGACAAACGGCTTCAGGATTCCCTGGACAAAAAACTGACCGATTCCTTTGCTCAGGTCAGCGACAGGCTCCAGCAGGTTTATAAGGGTCTGGGAGAGATGCAGAGTCTTGCTTTGAGTGTAGGCGACTTAAAGCGCATACTTTCAAATGTAAAGACGAGAGGGGTTTTGGGAGAGGTACAGCTGGGAGCGATCTTACAGGATATGCTTTCTCCCGAACAGTATGAACGCAATGTAGCGGTTAGAAAAGGCAGCCAGGCCAATGTGGAGTTTGCCGTAAAGCTGCCGGGCGGTGATAATGGGCCTGTTTGGCTGCCGATAGATTCCAAATTCCCCCTTGACTGTTATGATAAGCTGATATCGGCATCTGACAAGGGGGACAGGGAGGGATACGAGCAGGCTTTACGGGAGCTTAAGGACAGGCTTAAAAGGTTTGCTAAAGATATCCGCGACAAGTATATATGCCCCCCGGAGAGCACAGATTTTGCCATAATGTTTCTGCCATCTGAGGGCCTTTATGCTGAGGCCGTAAGAGCAGGCATGGCTGAAACCCTGCAAAGGGAATATAAGGTGTCGATTGCCGGACCGACGACAATGGGAGCACTTTTGTCCAGCCTTCAGATGGGGTTTGATACCCTTGCCATACAAAAGAGATCCAATGAGGTTTGGCGTGTGCTGAGTGCCGTTAAAAATGAGTTTGACTCCTTTGCCGCTGTTTTGGACAGCACTCAGAAGCGTCTTTCCCAGGCAAATGATGAGCTTGACAAGCTGGTGGGGGTCAGAACGAGAAAAATACAGAATACTCTTAAAAGTGTCGGAAGGCTTTCTGAACGGGACGAGGAGGATTTGGATGTTTAATGCCATAAAGAGTCAGGGCCTGGCAAGGCTGGGAATATATACAACATCCCACGGGGAAATTGAAACTCCGGCATTTATGAATGTTGGGACGCAGGCCGCCATTAAGGGTGCACTGTCTACCGAGGATCTGGAGCGTATTGGCTGCCAGGTGCTTTTATGCAATACATACCATCTGCATTTGAGACCGGGTGACAGCCTTGTCCATGATATGGGAGGAATACATGGTTTTGCTGTTTGGAACAGGCCTGTTTTGACAGACAGCGGAGGATTTCAGGTGTTTTCCCTGGCAAAGCTTAGGAATATAACCGAGGAAGGCGTGACCTTCAATGCACATACAGACGGGCACAGGTTGTTTATGGGGCCTGAGGAGAGCATGCGCATACAGTGGAACCTGGGTTCGGATATTGCCATGGCCTTTGATGAGTGTATAGAAAACCCCTCTCCCTATGACTATGTGGAGCGTTCCTGCGCCCGCACTGTCAGATGGCTTGAAAGATGCAAAGCGGCGATGGAGGAACTTAAGAAAAGGGAAGATACCATAAATCCGCACCAGGATCTTTGGGGTATAAACCAGGGAGGGACATATCCCGATATACGTACAGATCATATGAAAAGGATATCGGAGCTTGACCTTCCGGGTTATGCCATAGGTGGGCTGGCTGTCGGCGAGAGCACTGAAGTAATGTATGATATAATTGAAAGGGTAACGCCGGAAATGCCTTTTGATAAGCCCAGATACTTAATGGGCGTGGGTACTCCCGTCAATATAATAGAAGCTGTTGCACGAGGCGTCGATATTTTTGACTGTGTTATGCCGGCCAGAAATGCACGGCACGGGCATATTTTCACATCCAAGGGGATAATAAATATGAATAACGCCAAATATGCCTCGGATGAAGGGCCTATTGACGAACAATGTTCATGTCCTGCGTGCAGGCGTTATTCAAGGGCATATATACGGCACCTTATGCGCTCCGGTGAAATGCTGGGAATGAGGCTGGCCGTAATGCACAACCTTTATTTTTACAATAATCTTATGGCAGAAATACGCCAGAGTCTTAAAGACGGGACCTTTGAAGAATTCAGAAAGGAAAAGACCGAAGTTTTGGCAAGAAGAATATGAAAAAACAGGTTGTATTTTCATGCGCCAGCATATATAATATCTAATATATCTTATTCTTAGGAGGACAAGTAATGGACAGCCTTGGAATTATCCTCTGGGTAGTTGTCATGGGAACGCTCTTTTATTTCATGGTTTACAGGCCCCAGAAGAAGCAGGAGAAGGCCGCAAGGATACTTCGCAACAGCCTCACTCCCGGTGATACCATTGAGACTATCGGCGGTTTTACGGGCCGCATTCTCAGTATCAGGGATGATGATGTCACTTTTGAAACGGGCGCCGACAGGACTAAGCTTGTTATAAAGAAGTGGGGCATCAGATACAGGACTCCTGCTGAAAACGCTTCTTCTGAAGCTTCCGAAAAGGAAGAGAAGTAAGGGTAATTATGTTTAAAACCTCCCGCATATATATCTGCAAAGGGTATATGAGGGAGGTTTTATTTATGAAAAAACTGAATGAAAACGATGGCAAAAACCTTTTGAAAGAGATAAAAAGGACTTCTCTGGCATCTGCATGCGGCATAGCCGCCATGCTCTTGTCGGCACTGCTTTTTGCAGCTTTGATATATTATGGTATTGTGCCCTTCAGGGCGGCAAAGCTGTGTGTTGCTTTTTGTTGTTTTTTGGGAGGTATAGTGGCCTCGTTGCTAAACGGGCCTAAGGGAAAGGTAATGCTGTATGTTCCCGTAATGCTGTGGGAAATGCTGGCAATAATATATGTTGTCGGGCAGCTTATATTTAACGGTTTTTTTTCTTTGGAACAGGGCTTTTTGACAGTAGCCGCCATGTTTATAGGACTTACAGCGGGAGCTGTAGCCTCCAATCTGAGGTAGGACTGCCAGATGAGAATATATATTTTTAGACTCAAACAGCTGGCTTTTCTGCTCTTTTTGACTTTAAGCCTTATGTTGGGTATAATTATTTTAACGGTTTTGAGGATGAATGCACAAAATGCATTTGTAGGCGGATTTATTTATCCTTCAGCTGTAATTGACCCGGGGCATGGCGGCATAGATGGCGGAGCAGTCAGTGCCTCAGGATTGGCAGAGGCTCCGGTAAATCTTGCCATATCCTTTAAAACGCGTGATATACTGCGTTTTCTGGGCGTTGTATCGGTCATGACAAGAGAAGATGAAAATTCTCTTGATTATGATGAGAGTAATACCGTCAGCCAAAACAAATCTGCCGACCTTAAAGCTCGTCTGACGATATCCCAAAATCTGCCCGATTGTGATTTTCTGAGCATACATCTCAATAAGTTCGAACAGAGTGAGTATAAAGGGGCTCAGGTTTTTTATTCTTCAAATAACGAAGCTTCGTTTCTTTTGGCAGAGTGCCTGCAGCAAAGCATGCGCTTGGGGCTGGACCCTTCAAATGAGAGAAAGGCAAAGGAATCGCCCGATTCGGTTTATTTGATGAAGAATATAAGATCTCCTGCGGTAACGATAGAGTGTGGTTTTCTGTCCAACCCTTCCGAGGCTGAGCTTTTGGCAAGTGACAGGTATCAGACAAAAGTGGCGGCAGCTGTTTGCTGTGGGTACATAGATTATCTTGAAAAGAGTGATGACTGACATGCCGGTCAAGAAAAAAACGGTTTTTGTGTGCAGTGAGTGCGGATACACCTCGGCCAAATGGATGGGGAAATGCCCATCCTGCGGCGAGTGGAATACCATGGCCGAGGAGGTCATTCACCCTGAAACCCAGACAAAGGGCGTACTTTCGCGCCCGGAAGGCCGGGGCAGGACACCCATGCGCCTTTCGGAGGTGTCGGGCAGCGATGAGGCCAGGACCCATACAGGCATCGCCGAGCTGGACAGGGTTTTGGGAGGGGGAATAGTAAAGGGCTCTATGATACTTATCAGCGGGGAACCCGGTATAGGAAAGTCTACCCTCCTTTTGCAGGTCTGCCAGAGTATCTGCCGTGACAATACGGTGCTTTATGTCACAGGGGAAGAATCGCCCGCCCAGATAAAAATGAGGGCGGGAAGGCTGGGTATAGACAGCGATGGGCTTTATATAATGTCCGAAACCGATTTGGAGAATGTCCTTTTTCAGGCGGACAGGCTTTCGCCGCCTTTCATATTTATCGATTCCATCCAGACAATGTATGACCCTTCGAACCCATCGGCACCGGGAAGCATAACCCAGGTCAGAGAATGCACTATGAAGCTCATGCAGTATGCCAAGGAAGCAGGCATATCAGTACTCCTGGTTGGGCATATAAACAAAGATGGCAATATAGCCGGACCAAAGCTTTTGGAGCATATGGTCGATACGGTTCTTACATTTGAGGGAGAGCGGCATAATGCTTACAGGATGCTCAGAGCATCAAAGAACAGATTTGGGTCTACAAATGAGATAGGACTTTTTGAAATGACGGGCAGAGGCTTGGAGGATGTACCCAATCCCTCGGCCGCGCTGCTTTCGGGAAGGCCTGTTGATTCCAGCGGCAGCTGTGTCGTAGCCACCATTGAAGGCACAAGGCCGATTCTGGCCGAGATACAGGGGCTTGTGACAAAATCGGCTTACGGTTCTGCCAGAAGGACATCGGCGGGGCTTGACTATAATAGGGCGGTTTTACTTTTGGCCATATTGGAAAAGCGCGCGGGCTTTATGATGGGCGCCTTTGATGCCTATATAAATGTTGTGGGGGGCATATCGCTTGACGAGCCGGCTGTTGATTTGGGAGTATTGCTGGCTGTGGCCTCGAGCTATCTAGAAAAGCCCGTTCGCCATGATTTGGCAGCTTTTGGAGAGGTCGGCCTTGCAGGAGAGGTAAGGGCGGTCAACAGTGTTTCCCAGAGGATAAGCGAACTTTTCAGGTTGGGATTTAAGTACTGCATCCTTCCAAGAGCTTCTGCCGATACATTGAAGGAGGTTCCTGAGGGGATAACGCTTATACCCGTATCAGATATTAAGGAAGCAATAAAAGCATGCTTTGATGCCGAGGGGAGAAAGGATCAATGACTTCAAATCAAAGGAACAAGTTGGTCTGGGCAACAGTAATCGCCTATACATTATCCCACTTTTTGCTGTTTCAGACACGGCTGCAGGATTACGGAGGGCTCATTGTTGTTGGTATATGTGCGATTGTGATTTCTGTTATTTATATCAGGACCAATAAAACGATTACCAAATCTGAAAAGATATTTGAATGTATTTCGTCTGTTGTGATTTTTATTATAACAGTATATATGTTTTTTAGAGCATCTGAGCTTATCGGACAGTAAAAGGCGGAAAGTTATTCCCGCCTTTTTTATTACATATATTGCACTTTCATTTTTGTGCTGCGAAATAATAATGTGTTTAAAAGCAAGCATAATATGTTTGTCTGGAGGTGCATGTCATAAAAAAAGTGGTTTTGGCAGCAGCGGCGATTTTTGCTGCGGGAATGGTTTATGCAGGAAATGAACGCCTGCAAAGTGATAATATAAACAAGGCCGAGTGGGTAGAGGTTGAGTATACCGGCATAAATAATAGTATATCGGTGAAAGGAACAGTAATAGAACTGAACCGCAGGGAGCTCTTTCCTCAATATATGTCAAGGGTTACGGGGATATCGGTTAAAAAAGGGCAGAAGGTCAGCAAAGGAGACATATTGATGACTTTTGAGTTGGAAGCAGGCCAGGCGTTTGCATCGGCTTTTTATAACGACATACAAAACAGAGCAGATGAGCTCAGCCAAGGCGTATTGTTCGAGCCTAATCTGCCCGTAAAGAATATTCAGGGGGAGAAATACCATATAATTAGTCCGATAAATGGGACTATCATGGACATAGACTGCTCTTTGGGAGAGGTGTTGTCCGGAGCTTTCCCATGCATAGTCGTTTCGGATCTCACCGATCTGGCAGTGAGGGCTGGAGTAGGAGAGGATAAGATATCCGAAATCGAGTTGGGTATGAGCTGCCTTACAAAGGTGTCTTCTCTTTCGGATAAAAACTTCATCGGCAGGATAACCGAGATAGAGCCTTATGCTTCCTCGGGGTCATTTTTTGACCAAAGCGGGGAAGTAGAAACCGATGTGACCATAAGCCTTTCAGGTTCGGTAACAGAGCTTAAGCCGGGGTATACTGCTTCTACAACCGTTATGCTGGGAGAGGAGAAAAACAAAATAGTAATACCCTACGAATGTATAGGTCAGGACGATAATGGTGAGTATGCTTTTGTTGTCGACAGCAGAGGATATCTGGTAAGGGCACAAATAGAAACAGGCCGTGAGCTGGAAGATGGAACAGAAATTGTATCGGGGCTAACCCGGGGGGACATAGTTATAATCGATCCTATCAAATATAAAGAAGGAGAAAGGGTGAAACTCAACTGAAAGCAGGTGATGTCATATCATACTCTCTTCAATCGGTAGTGAGGGGAGGAATCAAATCAAAACTGTCAGTACTGGCAATATCCGTTGGTATTTTTTCTGTATGCCTGATATCAGCATTGGGAGATACAGCTGCCTATGAGATAAATGAGAGAGTGGCTGAAACAGGGCTTGGAGGAATAACAGTGTATCCGGGATCTTCAGGTAAAAAGCTGATAGACGAGCAGATAATGGATGATCTTTCTGGGATACCGGGTCTTAAGGCCCTGACACCTTTTATTTATAAAACAGGAAAAGCTGAATGCTGCGGTCTTTCCAAATCGACCGCTTTTATCGGCGTAAATGAAAAAATTTTTGATATTTTTAATATGAATCTTCTATATGGCAAAGGTTTTAGTGAAACTCAGATAGCTTCCTGCGAAAAGGTTGCCGTTGTCGATGATGAGTTTGCTATGGAAACATACAAAAGGGAAAATATAGTTGGAAAAAGGGTCACCTTTGTAATTTCAGGGCAAAGCCAGGAATTTACGGTAATAGGCGTGATACGGTCTCAGAAGCAAGGTTTAGAAAACATGATGCAGGTAAGCTTTCCGAATGTTGTATATATACCATATACATCGCTTAATGAAATAACAGGAGATTCGAAAACTGACAAAATAGCAATAAGCTGTTTTTCTCCCGAAAGTGAGGACCTGGTTGCCAATCAGGTGGTTAAGATGCTAAAACAAATAAACCAGATAAGTTACAAATATGAAAATATCAATGGGTATATAAATGACCTTAAAGAGACAGTAAGTTTGGTAAAAACATTTATCAAGGCGGTTGCTGCGATATCTTTGGGAGTTGGAGGCATAGGTATTATGAACAGTATGCTTTATACGGTCGATACTCGCAAAAGAGATATAGGCATTTATATGGCGCTGGGTGAAGGCCGAAAGAGTATACTTGCAAGATTTTTGGCTGAAGCAACCATAGTATGCCTTATTGGCGGCGTGCTGGGTATAGTCATGACAGTTGCAATGTTAAGCGGAATCAACACTTTTATGGAGCTTTCTCTGAAACTTTCCTGGGGTACTATGGCCATTGCTGTAACATCTTCTGCGTTATGTGGCGTGATTTTCGGGTTGCTGCCTGCTGAAAGAGCGTCACGTCTTGATCCAATAGATATAATTTCAGAATAAAAGGGGGAGCCCCAAAAGGGCCTTTGATAGTGCTCCAGGGTATCGAATTGAAAACAAGAAAATATATATAACCAAACAAAATAAATATTTTGTTTGGTTGGGGGTACAGTTTTAGGTTTTTCTTACTCTGAGGAGGCCTTGCGCTTTAATTATCGCCATTATGACATTTAATACCAGGTTCCGGTATTTAAAGCTGAAAAATGCTGCTGATGCAAAATTTCAACGCTGTTAAATGGCATTTGTTGAATTATGCGGGTATTTATTGTTATCTTAAAACAAATTTTAAACAAAAGGAACACAAATCGTTTTCTCCATATGTTTCACTACAAGGACAAATGCCTGACTTGTTTTTTGTAGTTGTTGGCGCCTGAAAAATTTTTTTGACTTAACAAGTTTTGGCATGGTGTTGGTCTTGTAGGCAGCCATTTAAATCATCAGCTTTTATTGGCAAATAATTATTTGATTTAGGCTTTGCTGTCGCTGAACTTATTTTTGGTTTATGTTCTTAAGCTGAAGGCTCTGCTTTTAAGGTAGATAAGAAGTGGTTTCAACAATATTTCAATAGAAGCATTGCACTCTGGGTGCAAATAAAACACAAATATTTGTTAAATAAATCACAAATTGATTGTTATATTTTTTCTGCCGGTGTATAATCATTTTATACTGATGTTGTTTAATGTGAGGTATAAAAATGGCTTTTTACGAAGATTCGCCAGAAGTGCTCAGACAGTTTCTTGTATATATGGAAAGCATATTGGGGCGTTCGCCCAGGACTGTGGCGGAATACTATCTGGATCTGCGCACTTTTCTCAGATATATTGTTGCATGCAGGTCTTCCCTGTCTATCGAGCATCTGGAAGAAGTGGATATATCAAAAGTAGATATTGGCTTTATTTCATCTATAACTCAGAGCGAGATTTACGATTACCTTCTTTATATATCAAAAAGCAGGCCAAAGTTCCATAACAGTGCCGACACTACATATGGGAATACGGCTAATACCAGGGCTAGAAAGATGTCTTCCCTGCGGGCGTTTTTCAAATATTACTGCGAAAAAACAAGGCAGATCCCTCAAAACCCCGTTGCTAATATTGATATTCCCAAAACGAAAAAAAGCCTTCCGAAATATCTGTCATTGAAGGAAGCGCAGAAGCTTTTGGACAGTATTGACGGAAGCTATAAGGAACGGGATTATTGTATTATAACCTTATTTTTAAACTGCGGGCTACGGGTTTCGGAACTTGCAGGAGTGAATATTTCAGATATAAACCTTGACGACCATACTCTGCGTGTTCTGGGCAAAGGAAATAAGGAGCGCATGGTCTACCTTAATGCAGCCTGTGAACAAGCTATAAGGGATTATAACAATTTTAAATTAAAAAGCCAGACTGCAGTAAAAAATTCCCATAAAAGCGCGTATTTTATAAGCCGTAACGGTACAAGGCTCAGTGTTGTCAGGATCAAGGAATTGGTAAAAGAACAGCTTTCAAGGGCCGGGCTCTCGCAGAAGCACGCATCGGCGCATAAGTTACGCCATACGGCAGCTACGTTGATGTATCAAAACGGAGTGGATATCCGCACAATAAAAGAGGTCCTGGGGCATGAAAATCTCGACACGACGGCTATTTACACCCATGTTGTAAATGAAAACTTGAAAGATGCGGCTGACAGAAATCCACTTTCCGAAGTTAAAAAGAAAAAATAGCCTTATGAGATGGCGTTTATCAGAGCCGAAGTCAGCAGGGATATTATATAACAGTGCACAAGTCCAGCAATGAATATGACAGTCAGACAAAAGGCTGCTGAAAAGAAATATGTATTGTCAGAACGTATTTTGAAAAATGGTATGCCTCTGCCTGGGAAGGGTGAGTTCTTTATATGCCTTGTCGCATGGGAAGACATTATGAGAAGAACTGCCATTATGCAGAATGCGGTCGGGAAAAGCGATAATAATGCAGGTATATATCCTTTCAGCCCAAATACTTTGATATAACATGTTATGGCTATTGACAATGAAAAGCCTTTTATAGCCAGAGCTCCGGCAATAAAAAACATTCCCCATTTCATAAAAACACTGAGAAAAATGATGGCCAAAAGAATGGCGTGGTAGAAGAAAAAAAGTTTGAATGGGGGTGACATTATCAGTCCTACCGCTGAGCCGTAATTGGAAAAAAGATTTTCGGTATCCAGCTCAAAGCCTGATGCAAAAAAACTGCCGAATACCCCTCCTATGAGGAAGATGCCGCAGAGAAGCAAAGTTTCCCTGCTTATTCCAAACCCGGGTTTATCCCCTGCCCTTCTTTTTCTGTATGACATTAAATGCACCGCCTTTTGATACTTCCTTTTAGCTTGTACAATAAAATATATTCTAAGCTTTATATTTTATGACAGCAGGCATAAAATAAAAAAGCAGGCCGAAGCCTGCTTTTTTGTTTATCTTTTAGATGTACAGCCGTTGCCGAAGGAGTATTTTATGCTGCCTCCGCCCGATTTTTTCTCGGAAACACGGTTTTTTTGAGGCGGGAAAAACTGATCCACGGGGAATTTGAACTTCTGGAATAATTCACAGGGATCGTCCGAACAGCTGCCTGCACATTCCTTGGAAGGTATGCAAAGGTCATAAGCTGGCATAAGGAGCTGGATATCCCTTTCCAGCCTTATAATACTGAACTGCCCCAGGGTGACATAAAGTTTTTTCCCATCTTCAGACAGAAGAAAATCGTCGTCAAAGCATCCACATATGCATTCAGGCACCTCATTCAGCATGCATTCGCAACAGCAGTTTGAAGCATCGACTACATTGGCAGACAGGATGACGGGATCTACTACCTCAATGACAGCGGTAGGGGCGTTTGTGCGAGAGAAGTTCTGGATATCCGAGCCGTTGGGGATATACTGAGAACTGAAAGTTTTGGCTCCGCCTTCGCCGCCATAAAGGACGGTGCGCTTATCAAATACGGCCAGGCCGCTTATTTCGCCGGTTCTGCCCGTTCCGCAGTAGCCCTCAGCTGTGATTCTGTAATAATACCTCACATCGACTGTAAAATATCCCTTGTTGAAGGGTACCGGCTCCACATCGATATAGGCCCATAAAAGCTCAGCGCTTTTGGCTTTGACATTCATGCTGTTATCCAGGATAGACTGAGAGCATCTTGTAAGATACACCCTGACATCCTGAAGGCATTCTTTATCCTTGCAGCTGTCATAAACCTTTTTTGTGTGGACGCAAACAGCCTCGCGAGGCATCTGATTAGAGCGGCACGAACACGATGAAACTCTATCAGGCATTAAATATTACCTCCCGAAATAAAATTGAAGAATATACTTCAATAACATTCTATGCCGGGAAGCATCCTTGGTGAATAAAAGTCAGTTTTCCGATGTTATTTTACATGGAACAGCCTTTACAGCAGTGACAAGGCATGAGGGCTCCGCAATTATCTGGACGCCCCTTTGGCCGGCGCTGAAGATTATCTTGTCAAAAAGGAACGCGCTTTCATCTATATATGTGGGGAACAGCTTTTTCATGCCTATCGGGCTGCATCCTCCCCTTACATATCCGGTTATTCCGAATAGCTCTTTGACATGTACCATTTGGGTGCTTTTATTGCCGCTTGTTTTGGACAGCGCTTTCAGATCAAGGTTTTTCATTACAGGTATGCAGGCAACTATATAACCTGTTTTATCACCCTTTAAAAGCAGGGTCTTGAACATGTTGTCTGGATTTATGCCTAAAAGGGCGGCGGCATGTTCGCCGGAAAGATCGCTTTCGTCAACAGTATATGTCATTGTTTCATATTTGATTTTAAGGCGGTCAAGTATGCGCATGGCATTGGTTTTTATAGTTTTTGAGGACATGATATCACCTTGGTAATTTAATTAAAAAAGAAAGACACGCATATAAGCGTGTCTTTAATGGTGCCGGTGGCCGGACTCGAACCGGCACGGATTTCTCCGCCGCATTTTGAGTGCGGTGCGTCTGCCATTTCGCCACACCGGCATCAATTTAATTATATATTGGTAACCGGCAAAAAGCAATAGTTATTTGAAGTTTTTTTCGGATACAGGCTTAAAAGGAGGCAGGCAAAAATAACAGCCGACCATACTGCCTTGCGGTTGTAAACAGCCGAGGCCAAGGCGGCGGAAAAAAAGGTGACAGTAAGTATGAATGAGAGTTTTTTTATAAGCTTTTCCCCTTTATAAGGCCCGGCAAAGTAGGATATGGCAGCTTCGGCCGCCCTCCCGCCGTCCAAAGGATATATCGGCAGCAAATTGAAAAGGCAGAGTATAACATTTATGCCGGCAAAATAGTCGGAATGGCCGGCCCAGGCCACTGCCGTAATCAGGCTGGTCAGTGGCCCTGCCATAGCGATAAGTATATCGTCAAGATATCGGTCCTTCCCTCCGTAATAGCTTATGTCTGCTCCTCCCATTATTATTCTGATGTATTTGATTTTTTTGCCCAAAAGCAAGATCATGGCAATATGCCCTGTTTCATGTATAAGGGAGGCAATAGCGATAAGAAGATATCTACCGCTTGTATCCACGGCCAAAAGAAAAACAAGGATGGCGGTAAAGAGTGTGTCGAGCTTTATTTTTATGCCTATCCCTCCTCAAGGGCGAAATGCCCGAAGGGATCGAGGACCTTCCCGTCTTTGCGGATTTCAAAATGAAGATGAGGACCTGTGGAATATCCTGTTGAACCGACTTTCCCTATCTGCTGCCCACAGGATATCTGCTGCCCTTCTGTTACTTCGATTGAAAGGAGATGGGCATAATGGGTGGCAAACCCTCCTGGGTGAGATACTATAATGTAATTTCCATTTATCGATCCATAGCCTGTTTCACTTATAGTTCCCTCCCCTGCCGACACTACGGCAGTGCCAGATGAGGCTGCCAGGTCGGCTCCGTAATGGAAAGTTGTGTTGCCGCTTATGGGATGTATTCTGTATCCGAATCTTGATGTGACTCTGTATCCCGAAAGGGGCAAAACGGATTTAAAAGGCAGGTCATAGATCTTGTCGTCAACAATATCAGGGCTGGGGATTTTAAAGGCTTCATCGGGCGTGCCATCATAATCCTCTTCCTCAGAAAAGCCGTAAGCCAGGCTGTCTATATCTATAAACGGCATTGGTGATTCAGGTATATCGGGCGTAAGGCCGGAGATATCTCCGGCCATCGCATGGGATATATAATACATATGGCTGGGCAGTTGAGTGGAGGATGTTTCCTGGGCATTTTGAGAAGCATTTTCGGTATTGATCGATTTCTCTTCGGTATCATCTGGAGTGTCCTTGTCATCTATTCCAAGGATCATTTTTCCGAAAACCAAAACGGCGTTGTCTTCTTCCTCACCGCCGAAGGCCCTGCCTACAGCTTCAACGGCGTCTGAGATATTAATTGTGCGCGAAAGGACTGAAGAAATCTTAATTCTGGCATCATAAAGCGGCCCAGATTGTGAAAGCCTCATGGCTACCGACAGGAGTATGACTATGGTAAAGAAAAGTGGTTTAAAGGATATATCCTTTTCGCGCTGCCTGCTGTGGTAGACACGGCGGGCAGTTCTTCTTGTTTTTCTCACACAGCTGCCTCCTGTTTAAAGAATTATGCAGATAAGCCCTCCACAGCCTTCATTGATTATCCTCTGCAGTGTTTCCTGCAGTTTGCCCCTGGCTTCTTCGGGCATTCTGTAAAGCTTGTTGTTGAGTCCCTCATTGACCAACTCGTTTAGAGATTTGCCGAAAATATTGCTCTCCCATATTTTTTCAGGAGAATCCTCAAACTCAGATAAGAGGTATTTCACCAAATCTTCCGATTGTTTTTCCGAGCCGACCACAGGAGATACCTCAGTTTCGATGTCGGCCCTTATAAGGTGTATACTCGGAGCACTTGCTTTAAGACGTACACCATACCTTCCGCCCTGCATAACGATCTCGGGCTTTTCGAGATGGAGTTCTTCCAAAGTGGGCATAACTATCCCATATCCTGTTTGGCGTACCTGTTCCAAAGCACCGGCTACCCTCTGGTATTTGTCTCTGATGTCCGCCATTTCGCATAGAAGTGGCAGCAGATCTCCGTCATTGTGGATCTCTATTCCCGACTGTTCCGAAAGGATTGAATAATAAAGGGATTTGGGCGTGGTGATCGTTATGGTGACAATGCCTTCGCCCAGGTCTATTTCGTCGGTCTTGACATCGCTTATATATTCGCAGTCAGTAAGAGTTTGTATGCACTCTTTGACCTGCTTCATCTTTTCGATATGTGAGCATGTGTCCAAAAGCCCGGAATAAACAGAGTCTTTTAAATGATTGCCCTCTGGAAGCACACCTATCCAATCTGGCAGGCGGAAAGCAAACTCTTTTACCGGAAACTCATAAAGCACAGTCTTAAGGATAAGCGAAATGTCATCTTTTTCAAGCTCAATGCAGTTTATGGGCATGCATGCTACATTGTATTTGGCGGAGAGGTTTGATGCGAGTTCTTTGGCATCGCTGCTTTCCGGGTTGGTGGTGTTAAGCAGAAGACAGAAAGGCTTATTGATCTCTTTTAGTTCTGTCACTATGCGCTCCTCAGCGGGGATATAATCTGATCTGGGTATATCGCCTATACTGCCGTCGGTAGTTATTACAAGTCCTATGGTAGAATGCTCTGTTATGACTTTGCGGGTGCCTATTTCGGCGGCTTCGGCAAGGGGGATTTCATGGTCAAACCACGGCGTATTTACCATGCGCGGCTGGTCACCTTCAAATTGGCCTATGGCACCATTTACCATATATCCTACGCAGTCAATCATCCTGACACTGAGACTGACAGAGTCATCAATAGTTATCTTGACAGCTTCTTCAGGCACAAACTTGGGCTCGGCAGTCATTATTGTTCTTCCCGAGCCGCTTTGAGGCAATTCATCCCTTGCCCTTTCCTTTTGATAAACATTGTCTATATTGGGAAGCACCAGGGCTTCCATAAAGCTTTTTATGAATGTGGACTTACCTGTCCTTACAGGCCCCACAATGCCGAGGTATATTTGTTTGTCGGTCCGCTCGGCAATTGACTGATAAATATTTCTTTCCATGGCTTTTCCTCCAACTTAGCGGCAGACAAAGGGTATCAGAATAAGCTGACCTGCGGCGATATCTGATCTTTCATCTATTTTATTGGCCGAAGCTATAACGGCGGGTGACGTGTTATATGCTTTGGCAATATTCCAAACCGTATCCTTCTGTTCAGCGGATTTGACTATCAGAGATGCATTAGCAGCGGGCTGCTTTAAAGCTGTTTTATCCAGCACGCAGTCGGAGAGCAATATGCAGGGAGAACTTTTTCCTTCGCGGCATGTCATAATGAGATCGAAGCTTACGGTTATTTCCCCGTCGGGGCTTATAGATGAAGTTATGTTTGCACATTCCACTAGGCATAAGCCGTCTTCTGAAAAGGTTGATTCGCAGGGCGCTTCGGCAAAAAAGCGCTTGCTGCATGTTAAAACGCTGCCGTCTTTTTCCTTGTATATAACTGTAATGCAGCAACTGCCTGCGGCAGTATCGTCACCTTTTTTAATTACTGAATGTTCGCATCTGGCGCTTATATCAAGGACCTTTGACGCTGTGCCTTCAATAGGCATGATCTCCTTAACAGGAGCTGTAACACGGCAGGAGGGCGCCGTAGATGGCATTGTAATTTCGGTTTTAGGGCATTCGGTGTTCCATTTTGTACTGAAAGCGTCTTTGACAGCGGATATTTCGTCGGTATGATTTATAACGCACTGCGTAATTGCCGCAAAGGCAAAGGTCATGGTGCTTATCTGTTCAGAATGGGTAAATATTTCGATATCCTCTCTTACAGGACAATAGAAGATTTCGACCCTGTCATCAGGAGACAGGCTTTCGCACTCGATTATCTGAGAAAAGGGCACCGAATAATGACTTGTTCCTATGAATTCCCCTTGTTCATCAAGGGCTGTGACAGAGGTGTCCGCCCGCCCCTTTATCATTACTTTACCCGGAAGGACCTTTACATCCTCATTATCCCAGCTGACAGATTTTCTTAAAATAGTACAGTGATCATTTAAATTTTCATCACTTAAACGTATTTCGTCATTAAGGACCATCTTTTTTTCAGCTATATCACAGATAAGGCTCATAGGTATTTTTTCCCTGAGGCAGTGCACCTGCTCATCTTCACCTGAGACCATATCCTCGGCATACTCCTGTACCTGATGCTTGAATATTCTTTGGAACACCTGGATCTGGACTTTGACGGAGAACTTTCTCGGGTTGACCATGCTTGCAGAGATACCCGTGACCGAAACGGTAGTTATCACTTTGTCATCCTGGGCCAGGCCTGTTTCCTTTGAGAAACTGAAGGGGATGGAAGCCGTTACACTGTAAGGCTCCCTGCCCTCGGCGGCGTAGTAGCAAACATTGCAGTTTACGGTTCCAGCGATTTTCAGGGTACCCTGGGCGCAGCTGTTTTCTTGAATATAAAGCGACGGATCGGCACCTATTATTTGCAGCGCATCCGGCTGGGTATCGGGAACGATTACCGATAGGCTTTCGTCAATCGTATCCTTTTCCGCCCTTATTTCACCGTAATGCCTGAGCCTGTTTTTTATAATTTCCATATAGCTCCAACCTTTCCCGGTTTGTTTTCAATAATTTTTATTACAGCTTGGTTATAAATATGACAGGGCAAAAGAAAAAGACCGCGGACTTTTGTCCACGGCCTTTCTGCCTCAGGTTTATTTAAAAAACTTTTTTATGAAACACGCTATGGCCTTCGGCGGTTTGATGACATAAATTTTCATTCGGCTCAGCCTCCCAAAGATTAATATTTCAAATTAAGCAGATCAATGCAAGCAATCCGCAGATTATCCAAAAACACATCCATACGGGAAGCAGGATCGCCAAAAGGATACCGATGGCCATCGCCGCGATATATGTGCCGCAGCCGTATCGTCTGCATCGCATATTGTTTACCGCCCCCAAAGGTTTTGTCATTATCATGATATTCATACCTTTGAGGTTTGTGACAAAGCATCATCGCTCCCACGATTTCACTTTTGACAATTCTTCATAAAGCCTGACATAGCTTTCATACCGGCTTTTGGGGATAAATCCCCTTTCAACATCTTCGCGCACAAGGCAGCCCGGTTCCTTTATATGAGCGCAGCCTGAAAAACGGCATTTGTCAAAATATCCCGTCATCTCAGGGAAACAATACTGAAGCTGCTCCTTTTCTATTGAACTGCTTTTAACTATATCAAAGGAAGAAAACCCCGGAGTATCAATAACAAAACCGCCGGCACAAGGGAAAAGCTCGCTTTGCCTTGTAGTATTTTTACCTCTGGCGACCTTACGGCTTATCATGCCGACCAGCAGGTTTTTATTGGGCAGAAGGCAGTTCATTATGCTCGACTTGCCGATACCCGAATTGCCGGTAAAACAAGAAATGCCGTTTTTGGACATCTCTTTGACGGAATCTATTCCTTCTCCCGTTACCGTGGACACCCTTATGGTGGCAAAGCCGGCTTTGGTGTAGATATTATAAAGTTCATCGCAGCGATCGATATCGCATTTATTCAGCAGGATAACAGGCTCAATGTCCTCACGTACAGCTATAACAGTCACCTTATCAATCAAATAAGGATCGGTTTTAGGGGACGCTGCCGATGCTACGATGAACAACCGGTCGATATTGGCGACCGGAGGGCGGGAAAGGCTATTTTTCCTTGGCTTTATCGAAGTTATGAGACCATCTTCGCCGCTTAACTCAAAGGTCACCATATCTCCTGCCACGGGAGTCATATCGCCCAGGCGCAGCCTGCCGCCGGCCTTGCATTCATAGACCCTTTGATCTTTAAGGACATAGTAAAACCCACCTATGCCTTTTAAAATAATGCCATAGTCTTTTTCAAAACTCATCTGAAGGTGACATTCTCCTCCTTTGTAAGTCTGCCGTTTTGGAACACCGTTACCGAATGGCCGCCTTCCTCCGCAGTCAGTGAAACGACAACCGTTTCCTCATCGGCGGTATGGCTGGCCTTGTATTCCACCTTGCTGTCGACGGCCACCATGATTTCGATGTCCCCTTCCAAATCGTCTATTTCAACAACATATTCTATGGTAGCTTCTTCTTTGGGCTGTTCGGTTACCTCAGGGGCTTTGCTGACCTGTATGCCTACAACGGTGTTTTCCGCCACCGAAGAACCTGCCGCTATTGATTGGTATATTACGTAACCTTCGGGCTGGCTGTCGGTTTCGGTATAGGTGACGCTTCCGGTGAGGTTTGCGGCGGCCAGGAGCTCATTGGCTTTTTCAAGAGATTGACCGACAACATAGGGCACCGTGGCCATTTTTGTTTCAGGGCCTTTGCTTATAGTGACCGTTATTGTATCGCCGGAATTTACAACGGTATCTTTGACGGGATCGGTAGACATGACTATTCCGTCTTCCACATCGTCGGAATACTCATATTCCGATTTTACCGTAAGCCCCAGCCTTTCCAAAATAACCAGGACGCTCCTACCGTCCATGCCTACATAGTCGTCAACAGTTACCGTCTTGGGTCCAAGGCTGACGACTACCGATATAGTGCTGCCCTCTGAAATATTTTTTCCCTCTTCGGGCGATTGGGAGATTATAAAGCCTTTGGCTGTAG
>CALWAP010000017.1 GCA_944375715.1 uncultured Clostridia bacterium
CTACCAACTGCGCTACACCCGGATATGAAATTTTCCAATTGTGGTCAAACATGTGGTCAACGCCGATTTTTGACCAGCGGCTTTGCAGAACTGGTTCCCTCTTCTGGTAGTGTCCCAGCGAGTTGCGGGGTTGCGGTTTTGTCCTCATGGATGGGCGGGATATGCTCCCAAAGCAGGCGCGCTACCAGCTGCGCTACACCCGGTTATGGAATTGTTTTATCTATATTCTTACATGTGGTCTTGGCCATTTTTTGATCAATGGCTTTACAGAAATGGCTCTTTCTGTTGGTAGAGTCCCACCGGGTTGTATGGGCCGCTCGGGCGCATTTCAATCCGACCACGCCACCACTGAACATCTTATATACGAGCAAGATTTAAAAATAAAACCTTAATTTAATGGTTAATGCAGTATTCAAACAATTTTTATTAATTATAGCACAAAAACAGGAAAATGCAAATGAAATACATCTTTTTCTTTTGGAATTCTTTTTAATGCCAAAACTGAGACATTTAACTCAGCTGCATCCTTTTTTTCTTGACCCTGTGTGTTTTTTTATATACAATATTTTTATAATACGATTTGAGGAAGTATGGTGACATTGATCATGAAAAACCAAGACAAAACAATGGAAAAAATAGTCGCTCTCTGCAAAGGAAGAGGTTATATCTTTCCCGGCAGCGAAATATACGGCGGACTGGCCAATACATGGGACTATGGTCCTTTAGGCGTAGAGTTCAAAAACAACGTAAAGCAAGCCTGGTGGCATACGTTCATTAGGACATCCCCTTACAATGTAGGTCTTGACTGCGCCATTCTGATGAATCCCCGCACTTGGGTGGCTTCCGGCCATGTTGTCAATTTCAACGACCCTCTCATTGACTGCCGCAACTGTAAAATGCGTCACAGAGCTGATCAACTTATTGAGGCATATGCTGCTGAAAAAGGCATCAAAGTCAATGTTGAGGCCATGACTAACGAAGAAATGAGCCAATATATTAAGGACAACGCAGTCCCCTGTCCCAATTGCGGAAAAAGTGATTTTACCGATATACGCAAGTTTAATATGATGTTCAAAACCCATCAGGGAGTTACCGAGGATTCCACTACGGAAATATACCTCAGACCCGAAACAGCCCAAGGCATATTTGTTAACTTTAAAAACGTTCAGCGCACCACAAGGAAAAAAATCCCCTTCGGTGTCGGGCAGATAGGCAAAAGCTTTCGAAATGAAATAACTCCGGGCAACTTTACCTTCCGCACGAGAGAGTTTGAACAGATGGAGCTGGAGTTTTTCTGCAAGCCCGGTACAGATCTTGAATGGTTCTCATATTGGCGCAATGCCTGCAAGAATTGGCTGCTGTCCTTGGGAATAAGGGAAGAAAACCTGCGTCTGAGGGATCATGAACCCGAAGAACTTTCCCATTATTCCAAGGCTACTACCGACTTTGAGTTTCTCTTCCCCTTTGGATGGGGCGAACTTTGGGGCATAGCTGACAGGACAGATTTCGACCTTAAAGCTCATCAGACCGATTCCGGAGAATCTATGGAATATTTTGACCAGGAAACGGGCGAAAAATATATCCCCTATGTTATCGAACCATCACTGGGCGCCGACCGAGTCGCTCTTGCCTTCCTGATAGATGCCTATGATGAAGAAGTAATCGATCCCGAAAAGAATGATACAAGGGTAGTGCTCCACCTTCACCCTGCTCTGGCTCCTGTTAAATGCGCTGTACTTCCGCTTTCCAGGAAGCTGTCCGATAAGGCTTTTGACATCTACCAAGACCTCAGCCATTATTTCAACTGTGACTTTGACAACAGCGGCGCCATTGGCAAAAGATACCGCCGTCAGGATGAGATAGGTACGCCTTTCTGTGTCACATACGACTTTGAAAGTGAAAACGACGGATGTGTCACCGTTCGCGAAAGGGATAGTATGGATCAGGTAAGGCTTCCCATTGAAAAAATAAGGGAGTATATCGCCGAGCGTATTGTCTTTTGATCCCTTGTGTGATATAATTATTTTTAGTAAATAACAGACAGTTTTTTTGTATATTGTGACAGGAGGCATTGACATGGTTGATTATTCACTTGTTGTCCCCAAGGCTGTAGCCCAAATGAAGCCTTCGGGCATAAGAAAGTATTTCGGTATAATGGATACCCTGCCTGACGCCATTTCATTAGGTGTCGGGGAACCCGATTTTATCACGCCCCGGCACATCATGCAGGCCGGTATAGACTCCCTTTTAGCGGGCAAGACCCAATATACGGCAAACAACGGTCTTATACAGCTCAGGAAGGAAATAAGCAAATACCTTGAAAAAAGGTTCGAAACTTCTTACGACCCCGAATCTGAGGTTCTTGTGACCGTTGGAGGCTCGGAAGCCATTGATCTTTGCCTGCGTGCATTTTTAACATTCGGTGACGAGGTTCTGGTGCCGGAACCCAGCTTCGTCTGTTATGCCCCTCTGGCTGAAATGACAGGCGCGAAAGCTATCCCTATTGTTACCAAAAAAGAGGACAGTTTCAAGTTGACTCCCGAGGCTCTTAAAGCGGCCATAACTCCAAAAACCAAGGTGCTTGTACTTTCCTACCCCAACAACCCGACAGGCGGTGTTATGAAAAAAGATGAGTTGGAAGCCATAGCTAAAGTTCTTGAAGGCACAAACATCATCGTTATCAGTGACGAGATCTATGCTGAACTGACCTATGGTTTCAAGCACACATCTTTCGCGGCTATTAAGGATATGAGGGAACGCACTATACTTGTCAGCGGCTTTTCCAAGGCGTTTGCAATGACTGGCTGGCGTTTGGGTTATTGCTGCGGTCCCAAGGAAATAATGAAATATGTGGCCCAGATCCATCAATATGCACTCATGTGTGCTTCTACCCCTGCACAGTATGCCGGACTTGAGGCCCTTCAAAACGGTCTCGACGACACAAGGCGCATGTGCGAAGAATATGACCGGCGCAGGCTTTACATCTACAAAGCTCTGACCGATATGGGATTTGACTGCTTTGAACCTGAGGGTGCCTTCTACATCTTCCCTGATGTCTCCATGTTCGCCCGTGACGGCGGTGATTTTGTTGAATCGTTGCTGGCCGACCAGCATGTAGCTGTCGTTCCAGGAGATGCTTTTGGTCAGTCGGGAATAAACCATGTTCGTATTTCCTATGCCTATTCTCTGGAAACGTTGAAAAAGGCTTTGGATCGTATCAATAACTTCATCTCCAAAAAATAACTGATTTTTAAAGCCGGAGCTTTGCTCCGGCTTTTTTAATTAAAAAAGGCCGCGGTAGGAAACCGCGGCCTTTGGAAAATGACTTTTTACTTTTGAGCAGCCTTTATTATCATTTCGGCGCAAAGCTCATCACCGATAAAACCGCTGTTGAGACAGAGATGATAGTTGAGCGGATTTCCCCAATCCCTGTTGGTGTAATGCTCATAATAAGATATCCTCTGACTGTCCTTATCCTTCATTCTCTTCTCTATCTTCACTCCATTATCACCATAAAGCCTGAGTATTCTTTCAGCCCTGTAATCGTTATCAGCATAAATAAAAACATGGACACAGTCGTCTCTTTCGCTGAGTATGTAGTCGGAACAGCGTCCGACTATAACGCACTCCTCCTTTTCGGCTATATCCCTGATAATATTGTGCTGAGTTATATACAGTCTGTCATAAAGAGATAGTGTTGAAAAGGTAGGACCGGCACTGATACCCATGCCGTAAAACAAATCGGCACCCGTATAGGTTGAAACCTTTTCGCCATTTTCCCTGATAAAGGAAGCATCAAAGCCGCTCTCCTCTGCCATCCTGGTGACCAGCTCGTTATCATAGCAGGGTATCCCCAGACGACCGGCTACCATTTTTCCTATGGAATGGCCGCCGCTTCCAAACTGACGGCTTATAGTGATAATTCTTTTACTCACAAATATCAGCTCCTTACAATACCCTGTTTTGTTTACTTTAAATAAAGTATACTCTTATTTTTCTTAATCGGCAATAGAAAAAGGCAAAATATATTGAAAAGTCTTACTGTCTGTCGCTCACGGTGCTTTAAAGAATGGAGATGTTGCCGCTGATATATTTACTGACAGCTTCCACTATTCCTGACAGTACACCCTGTTTAAACGGACTTTGCAACCCGGCTTTTTCTACCATTTCCACAAAGGTACCGCTGCCGCCCTGCGTGGTATAGTCCATATATTTTTCCCAAGCCTTTTCCCAACCCTCGTTAAGCATAACTTCCAGCACCTCCAGCGCAACTGTTTGTGCCAGGCAGTAGTCTATATAATAAAACGGGTTGGTGTAGATATGAAGCTGGCGCTGCCACATCCTGCCGTGGGAATAAAAAGGCAGATCCTCAAAATCAAGGTAAGGTCTGTACTCCTTTTCCAATGCGGCCCATGCCTCATGCCTTTGTTCAGGAGTCATGTCTGGATTATCATAGACAATATGCTGAAACTCATCAACCATACAGCCGTAAGGCAAAAATTCCAAAGCTCCTATAAGGTGCACAAGCTTTGCCCGCTCTGAAAGGCCTCCGTAAAAGCGCTCAAGATACGGCCAAGCCAAAAACTCCATTGACATTGAATGGACTTCGCAGCTTTCCAGCGTAGGCTCCGAAAGCCCCAGCATATCCTTATCCCGCAGCATTATTGAAGAGGCAAAAGCATGTCCGCCTTCATGGGTGAACACCTCTACATCGCCGGCCGTACCGTTGAAATTGGCAAAAATATAAGGTACTGCGTAATCAGGAAGCACAGTGCAGTATCCACCGCTCATCTTGTTCTCCCTTGAATAGAGGTCAAAAGCACCCATCTCATCCATTTTGTTTATCATTTGGGCTGTTTGCTCACCCATATCCCTGTAAAGAGACAGGCCTCTTTGATAAAGCTCATCATTTTCAACAACCGGCTTTGGATTGCCATCAGGACATAACACAGCATCATCATAAATGGTGACTCTTTCAATGCCAAGCCTTTCGGCCTGCTTTTTTTTAAGTTCTGAAACCAAAGGTACCACGACATCTTTTACCTGCTGCCTGAATGCTCTGACCATATCGGGGTCATAACAGTTCCTTGTCATACGCAGGTATCCCAAAGGGGTAAAGCAATCATGCCCCAAGGCCCTGGCTGCCTTTGTCCTTACAGACACCATTTTATCGTATATTTCGTCAAAGTCCTTTCCCTTTTCCTCATAGGCCTTTCCCTCGGCCAGGTAGGCCTTCTTCCTCGTCTCCCTGACATCCGAGGTCTTGAACTTTCCCAACATGGTTATAGGATATTTCTTTCCATCCAGTTCAGCCATCATTGATCCCTGAAGCTTCTGATACTCAATGCACAAAAGGCTCTCTTCATGAAGTAAGGAAAGTATCTCCGGCGAAATCGTTTTAAGAGAGATTTCTGCATTAACAAAAGCTACTTTTCCGAATACCTTTTCCATCTGCAGTCTGAACGGGCTTTCCAGCATAGCCTTGTAAAACAGATTGATTTTTTCCATAAGGCCCGGTGTGGTTTCGGCATAATACTGCTCTTCCTTTTCGTAAAACTCATCGGCCGTATTCTGAGTAGAGCGTATGGAAGACAGCGACAAAACTGTACCCATGCTTCGCTCAAGGGCAATATACTTCCTGACACATCCGATTGCCTCATCAGGCGAAACCGCATTCTTGATTTCATCTGTCAGAGACAGAACCGTTTTTGTGCAGTCCTCAATGTCAAGACGCCTATATTCAATCTCGTTTACCGTCATGTTTTTTCTCCTTTTCAATATATACTTTTTACCAAATTAATATATCTTTTTATTGTCTCAAAGTCAAATTGCACCTATGTCGTTTTTTTAACAATTTGACGTTAAAAAGGTGTCTTATTTCAGCAAAGTGTTGTATTTTTAAAACGATTGTTATATAATGAAGCTGTTGTTTTCAGGTATCAATATATTATTTCACATACACTCAGAGGTGATGTTATGTCCCAAACTTTCAAGGGTGGTATACACCCCGACGACAAAAAAGACCTGACGAGCCATAAGCCGATAGAGCTCCTCCCTGCGCCGGAAAAGGTCATACTGCCCATGTCTATGCATATAGGCGCTCCCTGCCAGCCGCAGGTGGCCGTCGGCGATCATGTATTCATGGGCCAGGTCATAGCCTCTTCCCCTGCTGCTGTTTCGGCCCCGATACACGCGACGGTGTCCGGCACAGTCAGTTTTATTGGTCCTATGGACCATCCCGGCGGAGGAAAGATGAACTCTATTGTCATTGAAAACGATTTTAAGGACGAGCTTGACAGCTCGGTAATGCCTATCGATTATTCTTCAATGACTGCTGATGAAATGAACGAAGCCATCAAAAACGCCGGTATAGTAGGACACGGCGGAGCCGCTTTCCCTACCCATATAAAAATATCCTCGGCCTTTGGCAAGGTCGATACCGTTATAATCAACGGCGCAGAATGTGAGCCCTATCTTACATCTGACCACCGCCTGCTCCTGGAACGCCCTGGAGAGATCATCGGTGGCATACAGATACTGCTCAGGATACTCGGCCTTAACAATGCGGTTATCGGAATTGAAGCCAACAAGGCCGATGCCTTCGAAGGAATAAAAGCCCTGCTTCCGGCAGATGGCTCCATCAAGTTGGTGCCTATGGCAACCAAATATCCCCAGGGAGCTGAAAAACAGCTTATAAAAACCCTTACAGGCAGGGAGGTACCCTCCGGCAAGCTGCCCGCCGACGCCGGCTGCGCCGTTTTCAATGTCGATACCGCAGGCGCCGTTTACAGGCTGTTTTCCCAGGGAATGCCTATGCTGAGAAGGATAGTCACCGTTTCGGGCCCCGACATCGCCCTTCCCAAAAACCTTGAAGTCCGTATAGGCACACCCATAAAAGATCTTATCAGCTTCTGCGGCGGTTTTAACGAGCCTCCTACCAAGCTCATAATGGGCGGCCCGATGATGGGGGTTGCCCTTTACACTGACGAGGCACCGATAATCAAAGGCACCAACGGCATTCTGGCTTTCGCCGAAGACAGCCCCCTGCATATCAGCGATCCTGTGTGTATACGGTGCGGCAAGTGTGTTGAACACTGTCCCATGCAGCTGGTCCCCACATATATTTATCAGACCTATACGGCAGGCAGAATGGACGAATGCTTAAAATATTCACCTCTCGACTGCATCGAATGCGGCGCCTGCTCATATATCTGCCCCGGCAAGGTACCTCTGACCCAGGGGATAAGGGCCGCCAAGCAGAAAATTCTTTCAGCCAACAGAAAGTGAGGACCACGCCAATATGAATGACCTCTCAAAACTCAAAGTAAGTTCTTCGCCCCATATACGTTCAAGCAGCACCACAAGACAGATCATGCTCGACGTGGTGATTGCCCTTTTGCCTGCTCTGGCCCTTGGCGTATTCGTATTCGGCCCCAGAGCGCTGACCGTCGTTTTATGCTCGGTCGCCGGATGCGTATTTTTTGAATGGGGATATGAAACTTTGGCCCGCAAGCCCCACACCGTAAACGACCTTTCGGCAGTGGTAACGGGCATACTTCTGGCATACTGCCTGCCTGTCACCACGCCGCTGTGGATGGTTTTGATGGGCGACCTTTTCGCCATTGTTATTGTAAAGCAGCTCTTTGGCGGCATCGGCAAAAACTTTGTCAACCCCGCGCTGGCAGCCAGGGCTTTTCTTCTGGCCTCTTTTGCGGGTGTCGTTTCGGTTTTCCCGAGGATAAGGACTTCCCTTCCCATATTTGCAACACCTGTCGACGTAGTCACTTCCGCTACCCCGCTGTCACAAATGAAACAGGGGCTGCTGCCCGATGTTTCTGTCATTCAGAATGCATTAGGAATGGTGGGCGGCTGCATTGGCGAAATATCCACCTTCGCTCTTTTGGCGGGCGGTATTTACCTTATATACCGCGGGGTTATTTCTCCAAGGATACCCCTTGCCTATCTTGGCACCGTAGCAGTGATAACCTTTATTTTCCCCATGGGTAACGATAACATTCAGTGGATGCTATCCCAGCTTGTATCGGGAGGGCTTATGCTCGGCGCTATTTTTATGGCCAGCGACTATACGACATCCCCCATAACGTGCCGGGGCCAAATCGTATATGCCATGGGGTGCGGGCTGATAACGGTGCTCATACGCTATTTCGGCACATATCCCGAGGGAGTTTCCTATGCCATTTTGGTCATGAACCTCTTTGTCAATCTTATTGAAAAGGCTACCATGCCCAAAAAGTATGGCGCACCTGCCAAAGTGAAGGGAGGAACAAAGCTTGAAAAATAACGAATATTTCCACCTTGGCGGCGTTTTGCTGGCCATTACAGCTGCGGTAGCGCTGCTGTTGGGTTTTTTCAACAATCTTACTGCCGATGTCATTGCGGCTACAAAGGAGGAAAACGAACGGCTGTCAATGCAGTCGGTAATGCCGAACGCCTCTTCTTTTGAAACCATCGAGCCTGAAAACATGCAGCAAGACAGCATAATTACCGGAATTTCTGAAGCCCTTGACGAGAATGGTCAACGCGTAGGCTATTGTTTCTCCCTTTCACCCAAAGGCTACGGCGGCGAAGTATCGGTCTTGGTTGGAGTAAACTCTGATCTTACAGTAAACGGCGTCAGCATAATTAGCCACAGCGAGACTCCCGGCCTGGGTGCCAATGCCGCCGATGAGGAATGGCTTTCTCAGTTCAGCGGCAAAACAGCCGGAATAACGGTGGTCAAAAGCTCTGCACAGGGCAACCAGATCCAGGCCGTTACCAGCGCCACAATCACATCGACCGCCGTGACAACGGCCGTCAATTCGGCCCTGGATATGGCCGAGACCCTTAACGAGGAGGCTCAGCAGCAATGAGTTCTTTTGTAAAACAGCTCAAGGAAGGCATATTGACAAATAACCCGATATTTGTCCAGCTGATAGGTATGTGTCCCACCCTGGCCACCAGCACATCGCTTAAAAACGGTATCGGCATGGGGCTGGCAGTGACCTTTGTCCTTATGTGCTCCAACCTTGTAATATCTCTTTTAAGAAAGTTTATACCTTCCAAGGTCAGGATAGCGGCCTATATCGTGATCATAGCCGGATTTGTAACGATAGTCGACCTTTCGCTTCAGGCTTATCTGCCCGAACTGTCGTCGTCTTTGGGTATGTTTATCCCACTTATAGTCGTTAACTGCATAATCCTTGCCCGCGCCGAGGCTTTCGCTTCGAAAAACGGACCGCTGCCTTCCCTGATAGACGGCCTTTCAATGGGCCTTGGCTTTACTGTCGCCATCTCGATTCTCAGCACAGTAAGGGAACTTTTGGGGTCAGGTACCATATACGGCCTGCCTGTTTTCGGTGACGGATATACTCCTATTATAATGCTGATACTTCCCGCTGGAGGATTTTTAACCCTGGGGCTTCTCATTGCCCTTTTCCAGCACCTGACACGCAATAAGGAGGAAAGCAAATGAGCGGCCTGACTTACTATTTTTCTCTGGCACTGTCGGCAATTCTGATTGAGAACTTCATCTTCGTCAAATTCCTCGGTTGCTGCCCATTTTTGGGAGTCTCCAAAAAGATAGATACAGCAACCGGCATGGGAATAGCTGTAATATTCGTCATGACGGTAGCCTCGGCGGTAACAAATCTTGTAAACACATATATACTCGGTACAACTTATGCTTACATGAGAACTGTTGTTTTTATTCTCATTATAGCGTCGCTGGTACAGTTTATTGAAATGTTCCTTATGAAATCCATGCCCGCCCTTTACGAGTCCCTGGGTATATATCTTCCTTTGATAACGACCAACTGTGCCGTTTTGGGCGTAGCCAACCTCAATGTGACCAATGGCCTTGATTTTATCGGCTCGGTCATATGTGGCTCCTCCGCCGGAGGCGGCTTTACCCTGGCCATTGTTCTTTTCGCGTCCGTCCGCGAAAAGTTGGAATATGCCGACTACCCCAAATGCTTTGAGGGCTTTCCCATAGCTTTGGTATCGGCCTCGCTTCTGGCCATAGCCTTCATGGGCTTCCAGGGGCTTTCAATATTTTAACAAAGGGGCTAACCAATCATGCAGACATTTGTAATTCCCGTTTTAATCCTCGGTGGTCTTGGTCTTTTTTTCGGACTGCTTCTGGCCCTGGGCTCAAAAATATTTTATGTTGAAAAGGATCCCCGGCTGGACAAGATCATCGCTGCCCTGCCCGGCGCAAACTGTGGTGGCTGTGGCCATTCCGGCTGTGCGGCACTGGCCAATGCCATTTTAAACGGCGAGGCTCCTGTAAATGGCTGCCCCGTTGGCGGTGCGGCATCAGCACAAGCCATAGCTGAGATAATGGGAGTATCTGCCGGCAATATCGACAAGCTGGTAGCCCATGTCAACTGCCGCGGCGGCATCAACGCCAAAAAGAAATTTGAGTATGAAGGCATAGAAGATTGCCTTGCCGCTTCCAAGGTTGCTGGCGGGCCTTTGGAATGCACTTACGGGTGTCTTGGTATGGGGAGCTGTGTCAAGGCCTGCCCCTATGACGCCATACACATCGTAAACGGCGCAGCCCAGGTGGACGCTGAAAAGTGCCGTGCGTGCGGCAAGTGCATAGAAGCCTGCCCCAGGCATATTATCTCGATAGTCAAAGAATCGGCCAGCGTTTTTGTCAGCTGTTCTTCGCATTTAAAAGGCGGCGAACTGAGGAAGATCTGCAATATCGGCTGTATCGGCTGCCACCTGTGCGAAAAAAATTGCCCCACGGGAGCCATAACCGTAAATGATAACCTGGCGTCAATAGACTATAACAAATGCATAAACTGCGGTAAATGCGCCGAGGTCTGTCCCCGCAAGCTCATCGTAAATGCGGCTGCGGCCCCGGAAGCTCAGAACTGACTATTTTAAATTGGAGGTGACACGATATGCGCCGTCGTTCATTTTACAGCTCCTACAAGGGGCGGCGCTCTTCCAGGGACAAAAAGCTTATCCTTTTTTCCACACTACTTTTGATTATAGTATGTGCAGGTGCCGCCTTTATCCTGCTGACCGACTTTATCGTGTTCACCTCCGACGGCTTCCGATTTACATTCCAAAACGAAGAGGAGGCAGACATCAAGCAGGATGAAAATGATGATGAAGATTTGAACATCGTCATAAACGGGAAGCCTCAGGATGAGAGCGACAGCTCTGACCCCATTATATCCTCTCTTCCTCCCGTCGCTGGGGTAATTGATGATATCTCCAATATTTTGAGTGCAACCTATGCCAAAGGCCTTGCCAGTGCCGCGCTGGAACGCGGATGCACTACCCTTTGTTTTTCTATTAAAGACGAAAGTGGAGTCTTGCAGATACCGATAACTTCGGCGTATTCTTCTCAGGGGGGGCAATCTTCCGATGCTGACGCTATAAAACAGTCTCTGGAAATATTTGACCAATATGATAATTTATATCTTGCCGCATATATCACCTGCTTTGCAGACGACAGAGCAACTGAGGCTTTTCCCCAAAATGCTGTAACCACACAATCGGGCAGTGTATGGATCGACTCAAGCGGTCATGCCTATATCGACCCTTACAGCGACATGGCGCGTGAATACCTGTGCGATATCATTGATTCATGTGCCCGCGCCGGATTTGATATGGTCATTCTGGACGGTCTGGCCTTCCCCACCTCAGGCAGCCTCTCTCAGGCGATATACAGTTCGGAAGATACCCCGGAAAACCGTCAAGCAGTTATAGCAAAAATACTTTCCGAAATAAAGGCTACCGCTGATTCCCATTCAATAGCCGTTTCGGTGGTTCTTGACGATCCTCTCTCTGACGGCACAGTCTCAGGGCAGAATATCGAAAAGCTGGCGCCGTACTGCCACACTCTTTTCTGCCGCGGTTCTGTCGGGGATATGTCCTTCGCTTCCATTTCCCAGGCCCTCGCCCAAAGTTCATGCCTCCCCGGATGTATTTCAGGCGGAGCTTTTGACACACAGGAAGGCGATATTTCTTTTATCGGAGAATATTTAAAACCTTAACTGCAATATAAAAAAGCATCTTACCAAAAGGTAAGATGCTTTTTTTCAGTTTACCCCGCTGCACACCGAATTGACAGCGTCGCCTATTATCATGTTGGAAACCAGTAACCCTTTCGGTGTCAGACGGAAAAAACCGTCCTTTTTCTCGGCATGTCCCGTTTTTATGTACTTTTCAAGGACATTCAAATACGGCTCAAAGGAGCATTCGAACCGCTTTTCAAAGCCGTCCATATCTATGCCCTCATTGGTCCTGAGCTTGAGCATAACATATTCCCCGCTTCGGTTTATGTAAGCCAGCTCATCCAGATCCTCGGTAACCGGCTTTTTGCCCTCTATGCCGCTTATGTATTTTTCAATATCAGGCACAAAAGAAAACCTCCTGCCGCCATAAAAGCTGTGGGCGGCGCATCCCAGACCCAGATACTCGGAAAGATCCCAATATTTGCTGTTGTGCCTCGAGATCTTCCCGCCTTTTGCAAAATTAGATATCTCGTACTGTCTGTAACCCTTGCTGTTTAAAAGCTCTATCCCTTTTAGATACATATCACACAAAGTATCCTCGTCAGGCTGGTCGCAGCCCCTTTTCCACAAAGGGGTGCCCTCTTCCACTTTAAGACAATAGCAGGATACATGGTCTGGAGCAAGGTCCGTGACATTATCAAGAGTATCAAGCCAGCTTTCAAGGCTCTGCCCCTCCAGCCCATACATAAGATCCACCGAGATATTGTCAAAATACTCCCTCGCCAGCTTAAAGGCTGAAACGGCCCCGGCATAATCGTGCAGCCTGCCCAGGGCAGCAAGCTCGGTGTTGTCAGCAGACTGAAATCCTATTGACAGGCGGTTGACCCCGGCGGAGCGTATCTTTTTCAGAAAACCCTTGTCGATACTCTCGGGATTAGCCTCCACAGTTATTTCCACGCTTCTTGAAAGTTCTACCCTTTTCTTGACCTCGCCCAACAGCCTTTCCAGCCTTTTTCCGCCAAATACCGAAGGGGTACCTCCGCCAATATATACAGTATCAACCGTACGCTTACCATACCGGAAATATTCATCCAGCTGTGAAATAACTGCCGAAAGGTATCTGTCCATTTTTTTATCGTCAGCCGTGCATACAGAGTAAAAATCGCAGTAATCACACTTGCGCCGGCAGAAAGGTATGTGAAAATAAAGTCCCAGCGGTTCCATGCTACTTATCCTCATCAAGCCGCAGAACAGCCATAAACGCCTCCTGTGGGACCTCGACGGTGCCCAAAGAGCGCATGCGCTTTTTGCCTTCCTTCTGTTTTTCCAACAGCTTTTTCTTTCTGGTTATATCGCCTCCGTAGCACTTGGCCAGAACATCCTTTCTCATGGCCTTGACTGTTTCCCGAGCGATTATCTTACCGCCTACAGCCGCCTGTACGGGAATCTCAAACAGCTGTCGAGGTATATTCTCCTTCAGTTTCTCGACTATTTTTCTAGCCCTGGGATATGCTTTTTCGGTATGCACTATAAACGAAAGCGCGTCAACAATATCGCCGTTTAAAAGCACGTCGAGCTTAACAAGCTCCGACTTGCGGTAGCCTAAAAGCTCATAATCCAGGGAGGCGTAGCCACGTGTGCGAGATTTAAGCGCATCAAAGAAATCATATATAATCTCATTTAGCGGCAGCTCATAATGGAGCTCCACACGTGTCGTATCAAGGTATTTCATATCCTTGAATGTTCCGCGCCTGTCCTGACAAAGATCCATGATGTTGCCGACATACTCCGAAGGAGTTATTATGCTGGCCTTGACGATTGGTTCCTCGGCATACTCTATCTCCGCAGGATTGGGGAAGTTAAGCGGGTTGTCTATCATGACCTCCTGACCATTTGTAAGCATTACCTTATACACAACGCTTGGTGCCGTTGTTATTAGGTCAAGATTGTACTCCCTTTCCAGTCTCTCCTGAATGACCTCCAGATGCAAAAGGCCCAAAAAGCCGCATCTGAAACCAAATCCCAAAGCCGCCGAACTTTCGGGTTCATACGTCAGCGACGCATCGTTGAGCTGTAGCTTTTCCAAAGCGTCCCTCAGGTCTGGGTACTTCTTGCCATCCGCAGGATAAAGGCCTGAAAACACCATCGGCTGGACCTTTCGATAACCTTTAAGCGGTTCATCAGCTGGGGAGGCGGCATCGGTGACGGTGTCGCCCACACGGGTATCACTGACTGTTTTTATGCTGGCCGTAATATACCCGACTTCGCCCTCACCAAGGCTCTGGCATGGTTCCATCCCCAGAGAACGGAGATATCCGACTTCCACAACCTGGAACTCGGCTCCGCTGGCCATCAGTTTTATTCTCATGCCTGGCCTGAACTCACCGTCAAACACCCTGACAAAAACTATAACCCCTCTATACGGGTCGTACTGACTGTCAAAAATCAAAGCACGGCAACAGCCTTCCCTGCCCTGTCGGGGCGCGGGGACATTTTTTACGATATCCTCCAGCACGGCCTTTATATTGATTCCATTTTTGGCCGATACCTCAGGCGCATCCATTGCCGGTATGCCGATTATATTCTCTATTTCCTCCTTGACCTCCTGGGGCCTTGCGGAAGGCAAATCTATTTTGTTTATAACCGGCAGAACCTCCAGGTCATTTTCCAGGGCCAGATAGGTATTTGCCAGGGTCTGAGCCTCTATGCCCTGGGCTGCATCGACGACCAATATGGCCCCTTCACAGGCTGCCAGTGACCGGGACACCTCGTAGTTAAAGTCGACATGCCCCGGTGTATCGATTAAATTGAGGCGGTAGGTCTCACCGTCATCGGCAGTGTATTCCAAAAGCACCGCCCTGGCCTTTATCGTTATGCCCCTTTCCTTTTCAAGGTCCATATTATCAAGGAGCTGGTCGGTCATTTCCCTGTCACTGACGGCGTTGCACATTTGAAGCAGCCTGTCCGCCAAGGTGGACTTGCCGTGGTCTATATGAGCTATTATGGAGAAATTCCTTATTTTCGAGCGGTCTGTCATGTATCGTCCTTTCTTTCCCGGAAACATGCTGACAAAACAAATCAGGCATTTTTCAGCTTTCTGAAAAAATACCCGATTTTGCGCCATTATATCCTTTTCCCGCCGAAGCGCCCCGGGAACAGGTTTAAAAATAGATATATTAAGTATAACACAGCCAAACAAAACCTGTCAACGAAGAGGCTTTGAACAAAAGGCGTTGCGTATTACAACATAAGTACTGTATATTTATTCTCAAAAATATATCTTTTCAATAATTGCCGTCTTAACTATCCGAAAAAACGATTGGAATTGTCGAATAAATGAATATATACTGTAAATCGCGGCCAGATTCGGTCGGCAAATACACAATACAAAGGAGAAAGAAAATGAAAAAAAGAGTGTTGGCACTGATACTTTTGGCACTGATGCTGCTGCCTATGGCTGCATGTGGAAACGATGAAGAGAATCAGGGGAATGAAAATGACCAAAATGACGAGAAGCAAAGCATTACCATCGCAATCGGCAACTCTTACCAGCCCTTCTGCTATTTGAATGAAAATGAAGAACCTGACGGATATGAAAATGATCTTTTTGAACTTGTAGCCGAGAAACTCTCCGACAAATACAATGTAAAAATCGTCTGCGAAAGCTGGGATAACATTTTTGTCGGTCTTGAAAGCGGCAAATATGATATCATCTCCCATCACTTGGCCTATAATGAAGACCGCGCCGAAAAATATACCGTTTCGGAAGAATCCCTGATGTTCTACGGCAACTACCGCGTTCTTTATAAAAAAGGCCGTACCGACATAACCGATCTTGACAGCCTTCAGGGCCTGGTAATGGCCAACACAGCCTCCGGCAATATGGGCACCGTTTTTGAGGAGCTCAACGCCGAGCACCCCGATAACCCCGTAGTACTTCAGGAGACGACTCCCAGCACCGAAACCATAATTGCCGGCATTGAAAGCGGGCTTTATGACGGCTATTGCCACACATATTTTGACCTTCAGATCAAATTCCTTGACGCATATCCTGAGGCAGATCTTGAAATGAGCACTATAGATCTCCTTGACGATGATGTCGACTGCGGCACCTATGCCATCCTCAAAAAGGGCAATACCGACCTTCAGGCCGATTTTGACGCCGCGCTCAAGGAGCTGAGAGAAGAAGGCAAGATAGCCGAACTGTGCATTGAATGGTTTGGCGAAGATTATTCTGTCAATCCCCAATAAGACGGTAAAGGATAAGATATGTTTTCGTGGAGCTACGTTATAGATTACTTTCCGAAAATCATAATTAAGTTTCCCATGACCCTTAAGCTGGTGCTGATCCCTTTTGCCATAAGCTTCATGTTTGGGTTTGCCATCGCACTCCTTCGCCTTAAAAAGATCAAGGCCATAGATTGGCTTCTCAAACTGTATGTTTCCTATGTCCGATGCACCCCGGTAATAACCCAAATGTTCATAGTCTATTTCGGAATGCCGATTTTAATGCAGAATTTCGGCATCGACGCTTACGATTGGGAGCCTGCTATTTTTGTTTATATCGCATACAGCATCAACATTTCCGCATTTTTGTCAGAAACCATCCGCTCCTCCATCCTGGCCGTTCCCATCGGCCAGATGGAAGCCGGATATTCTGTCGGCATGAGCGGTTTTCAGACCATGAGGGACATTGTCGTGCCCCAGGCCCTTAAGATCTCCCTGCCGATGCTTGGCAACATGTTTATCTCGCTTTTCAGGGCCACGGCGCTGGCCTATATGGTAAATGTCATCGACATGATAGGAAAAGCAAGGGCTTTGGCCGCGTCGGGAGGACATCTGCTTGAAGGATATGTCTGCTGCGCCGCGGTATTTGCCATAATAAGCCTGGGGCTCGAGGTAATATTCCATCTTATCAATAAAAAGCTTTCCTTTGGCCACAGCTATGGAAAACAGAGGAAAGTGAGGGCCTAAAATGAAAGCGCAATACTTTTTTCTCTGCCTTGAAGCTGCCATAAGAAAAATACCTCAGAACCTTATAATGTGTTTTTCTACTTTGGCTATATGCCTGGCTCTGGGTATGGTAATAGCCCTCATCAGAACCTACCGGATACCTGTCCTGGCGCCTCTGCTCGACATTCTTATGGCCGTCACCAAGGCTTTCCCTGCCAACCTGATACTGCTTATCTGTATAATGGCCTATACATACACATTCAATGACATAGTAACTTTCCTGCACCTTAACATAACGATAAGAGATGTGAACCTGATCTATATCGCCATTGTAGGACTTATAATAGTCTCCCTGCCCGGCATATCGGAGGTGCTGCGCGGCGGTCTGCTGGCCATTCCCAAAGGCCAATTTGAAGCGGGGTATTCCGTTGGCATGACGGCTTTCCAGACTTTTCGCGACATAATACTGCCACAAATGTTCAGGGTGATAATTCCTGTACTTACCAATTCGATACTCACCCTTATGAAATCCACAGCTCTTGTCAATGTCATGGGCGTAAGCGACATACTCAGGGGATCAATCGAAGCCGCTACAGATGCCTACTGTTACCTTGAAGCTTATGTAGCCGCGGCATTGGTTTTCTGGGTTCTGGGTTTTATGATAGAAAAGATTGGCCGTATGCTGGAAGCCCGCTTCAATAAAGGTATAAGACAAATATCATAGGAGAACATCAATGAATACAGATTATACCGAAGAACTGAAAAAATCGATCATCGAGTATCGCCGCACCATCCACCGGTTTGCCGAGCTGGGCGGCAAAGAATACAAAACCCGCGACTATATACTTTCTCTTGTAAAAAACTTAGGGCTTCCGGTTGAAAGTGTTACCGAAACGGCATTTATCGCCACTTTGGATACAGGAAAGCCCGGTCCGCATATTGCTTTAAGGGCCGATATAGATGCCCTGCCCCTTAAAGAAAACCCAGAAAACCTTAAAGGTCCCAAGGTATGCCTTTCTGAACAAGAAAATACATGCCATGCCTGTGGCCACGACGCCCATGCCTCTATGCTTATGGGCAGCATGCGCCTTCTATGCGGGATGAAGGATGATCTTAACGGCATAGTGTACTTCTGCTTTGAAGCCGGCGAGGAGGTCGGCGCCAGCAGCCGCCAGATGATAGAAGCCCTGGCAAAACGGTCTGTCGATACCGTATGGGCCATTCATGTCTATTCACCCCTGGCATCCGGCAAAATAGGTATACGCAGCGGAGCTTGTATGGCCGGTTTCGGCGGCATAGATATCACTGTACACGGTAAAGGCGGCCACGGATCGCGTCCTGACCTTTCCATCAACCCGGTTTTTGCCGCGGCAGATATTGTTTCTACCCTGCCAGGAGTATTTGTAAACCAGCTGGATGTTGAAAAAACCGTTACCTTCGGCGTCACAAGCATACAGGGCGGACAAACCCATAACGTATTTCCTGAAACAGCGCAGATACGCGGCAGCATGAGGTTTTTCGACCAGGCAGAAGGCCAAAAGGCCGTTGAGCTGGTAAAGAAAACAGCCGAACACATGGCTGCTATCCACAACTGCAGCGTAAGTTTTGGAAAGATGATGCAGAACACAGGCATACCTGTCATTAATAATCCCGCTTTTGCTTCCAGGGCAAGATCGGTTGCATGCAAGCTCTTTGGAAAGGATGCAGTTCCTGATGATTTTCCCCTGTGGTACGCTTCCGAAAGCTTTTCCCGCTACTGCAAGGCTTATCCGGGTGTCCTGGCCTTGTTGGGCATAAACAATCCTGAGCTGGGAAGCGGAGCTGAACATCACAATGAACGCTTTGACATTGACGAAGACGCTTTGGAAATGGGAGTCAAAACAACAGTAGCTTACGTGCTTTCATTAATGCACGAAGGGCTTCCTGAAAAATTATCATAAGGTAAAACAAATATGCTGGAAATCAAAAACATTCATAAAAACTTCGGCAGCCTGGAAGTTTTGAAAGGTGCTTCAATAAGGGTTGAGGCCCATCAGGTAGTAGTCATCCTTGGCCCCAGCGGCTCCGGGAAAACCACCTTGCTGCGCTGCATAAACTTTCTTGAGCACGCCGACAAAGGTGAACTTACGGTAGGCGATACAAAAATCGACTTTGAAACTGTAAAACGGCGTGAGATACGTGAGGTACGCAAAAAAGTAGGATTTGTATTTCAAAACTACAACCTGTTTGCCAACAAAACAGCAATACAGAATGTCATGCACGGCCTGATTGTAGTCAAAAAGCTGCCCAAAGCCGAAGCCCGCAAAAAAGCCGAGGAAGCCCTGGCCTGGGTCAAGCTGTCAGATAAGCTGGACTATTATCCCTCCCAGCTTTCCGGCGGCCAGCAGCAGCGTGTCGGAATAGCGCGAGCCATTGCAATGGAGCCGGATATAATCCTTTTTGACGAACCGACTTCGGCACTCGACCCGGAACTTATCGGTGAAACGCTGGAGCTTATGAAAAACGTAGCCAAACGAGGCATCACCATGCTTGTCGTAACCCACGAGCTGAGCTTTGCCCAGGACATTGCCGATAAGGTAATCTTTATGGACGGCGGCGTCGTAGTGGAAGAAGGCACGCCCGATGAGCTTTTCAATCACACCAAAGAAGAAAGGACAAAGCGCTTTTTGGCCCGTATCCTTTCCACCAAAACCATTAAGACCAAGGTATAGCGTATACGTCAAAAACCCCGGCTTGCGCCGGGGTTTTGTTTTATTAAAAGTGGCGCTTCTTAAAAAGAAGCGCCACTTTTTTTGCTTTATTATTCCTCATTGTCCCAATTGTGCCAGACGTTCTGGACATCGTCGTTATTTTCCAGCATCTCCAGCATTTTGGTCATATTCTTTATGTCCTCTTCATCGGTCAGCTTCATATAATTCTGAGGCACCATCTCCACCTGTGCCTCCAGGAAGGAGAAACCCTGATCAGACAAAACATTTTTTACGCTTTCAAAATCGTCGGGGGTGGTATATATCTCAAAAACATCCTCAGACGCATCGAAATCAGAAGCGCCTGCTTCCAGAGCCTGCATCATGACTGTTTCCTCGTCGCGATCTTCGGCGTCCACGACCAAAACGCCCTTGCGGTCAAACTGCCACGAAACACATCCCGAAGCGCCAAGGTTCCCGCCGTATTTATCAAAATAATGGCGGACATCAGCCACCGTACGGTTACGATTATCGGTCAGGCACTCAACAATTACAGCGATGCCGGCCGGTCCATAGCCCTCATAGTCTATATATTCATAGTTTTCGGCAGCTGCACCGCTCTGGTACTTCTGAAGTGTCCTGTTGATATTGTCATTAGGCACATTTTCACTTTTTGCCCTGGCGATTATAGCGGCAAGTTTTGAATTGGAAGCCGGATCAGCCCCGCCTTCTCTTATGGCAATAGCCATTTCACGGGCATATTTTGTAAATATTTTTGCTTTTTTTGCGTCCTGTGCGCCCTTTGTCTTTTGTATATTATGCCATTTGGAATGTCCAGACACAATAACCCTCCTACCTGTTTTTTTATTGTCACATATGACCGCCGTCGATTCGGCATATGCAAAATATCTTTTTTAATAATAACACACTTTTTTGACGATAACAATACGAAAATATCTTTGTTTTTATTAAACATACGCTTTTTTAGAATAATACGACCTAATCGCGCAATAATATTTTCGAAGCGTAAAGGCTCAAATAAAAAAAGCAAAGGAAGCAATTTATTATGGCAAAAAACAGCAATGCTAACCGTACCTGCCGCGAAAATGGAAAGAAACGCAAAAATAAGGAAAATCAGCAGGAAGAATAGGCCTGAGATTTTAAAGGGTCCGGTTTGCCGGGCCCTTTTTTTATTTTTTACGAATCAGCGCTCCTATAGCTCCCCCAGCTATTGCCGGTAAAAGCCAATAAAAACCTATTGACGAAAAAGGCAGCTTGTGGACAAATGCAAACGGCGCTCCGAAATCAGCTGCCACGCCCAAAATGCATATCAGCACTGAGCCTGCCGCAGCACCCCTGAAAACATTGTCATTCGTTATCTTTTCAGTGAAAAAACCAAGAAACACCTGTGTTATAAGCACGGGATAAATCACATTTAGAACAGGAGTGGCAATCTCTATTATTAATGTGATCCCGACATTGCTTATGGCAAAACCCGCCAAACACATAATAAACACCATCCGGCCATATCTCACCCTGCCACCCGTAAGCGCCGAAAAATACTCGGCCGATGAGGAAACCAGCCCAATAGCAGTCGTTAGGCACGCGAACGTCACAATCAGCGCCAGCATTATGACCCCGAACCTTTTAAGCAGCAGCTGGGTGACAGTGACGACCAGCCCCGCCTGATTTATTCCGCCGAGTTCCAAAAGCGAGGTAGTAGCACCAAGATATGTCAGCCCGCCGTAAACAATGAAAAGACCGGCAACCGCAACAATGCTGGCTTTTGATATGAGTGTAAATCTTTCTCTTTTTCCCGCATACCCTCTGTCAGCCGCATTTGCAACGACAACCAGAGTTATTGCCAGCGCACCCAGAACATCCATTGTCTGATAACCCGCAAGGAAACCTTCTCTGGCGACATTTATACCTTCAAGCTGAGATCCTATGTCCCCTATGGGTGTCACAATACCTTTTATAAACAAAACAGCCAGGGTCACTATCATCATGGGAGTAAGGAATTTTCCTATAACATCTACCACCCCCGACGGCCTTATGGTAAGTATGTAAACAACTGCAAAAAACAAGCCGGCAAACACCCACGAATTAAATCCCGGTACCAAAGGCAGCATGCCCATTTCATATGTAGTCGCTGCTGTTCTCGGTATACATATAAGTGGTCCGACGCACAGCATGGAAATAGTGGATATCAGCCAGGATGCTTTTCTGCCCAGCCTGCCCACAATGGCTGAAATGCTGCCATCTCCCCTTATCATGACCAAAACTGTCGAAATGGCCAGACCGGCATCAGCCAGAATAAAACACAGAAAACCCAAAATCCACTTTTCGCCCGACATCATTCCTAGATACGGCGGGAAAATCAGATTACCTGCCCCAAAAAATACTGCAAACATGGCAAACCCAACAACGATAATGTCCACAAACGCAGCTTTTTTCTTTCCTTCCATGCTGATCCTCCATTCTGTTGTCTATTATGCTGAATATATAATAACTTTCTACACGCCTTTGGCACAAATATGATAAGTCAATTTTTTATAGATTTTTTTGCTTTTTTGTTTATTTTGAGTAGAAATCACCCGCAAGTATATGATATAATATTTGCAACAAAGCAATTAACAGGTGATTCGGAACAAAAAATCTATTTATCAGAAACCTGGGAGGTATTGACAATGAAGGAAGTAAGCCTGCACGTGGGCGGCCGCATACGCCTTTACCGAAAAGCAAAGAAACTTACCCTTTTGGAGCTTTCCCAAAAAATACATAAAAGTAAAGCGACATTGTCCAAATATGAAACAGGAGATATAACAATAGATATCGAAACTCTGTTTGATATAGCCGATGTCCTGGGTATAAAGGTACAGCAGCTGATAGATTTTGCCCCTGCACAAAAGCACGATGAACTTTTCGCCAAAACATCGGGCAGCTTTTTCCCCCAACGTGACATATACATCTATTTTTATGACGGCAGAGTTGGGAAAATAATACGCAATCTACTGTCAATAGACCATGACCTTGGCCGCAGCACGGCCACCCTTTTTAACGACATACCCGATCTTGAAAAATATGACGAATGCCGCAACCTTTATTTCGGTACTGCGGAATATTTTGATATGGTGACCAACTTCTCCTTTGAAAACCAAAGCAATCGTATGGAGCATGTAACGCTGTGTGCCATAAATCCCTTTGACCGCAGCGAGCATGTTTTGGGTATGCTTTCTGGCATATCCAGATATCCCGTACTGCCGATTTCCATAAAATGTATTCTTTCACCCGTCCCGCTTAAGGAAGACGAGAGTCTCAAGGAAAAGCTGATACTTTCCAAAAAAGACATAAAGCTTATCAGAAGCCTTAATATGTTTGCTGTAGAGCAGCTTGACTAAGCTTTTGGCAAAAATATAAACGGCGGCGTAACATCACGCCGCCGTTTTATGTTTAGTCCACACTCATCGGCTTAAAGCCCTTTCCCAATACCTCGTTGACATCAGAGAGCATCATAAAAGCCGTCTCATCAATGCTCAGAATAAGTTTTTTAAGTTTCCCCGCCTCGTGGGGGCGAACAATGCACATAAGCACCATTCTGTCGGCTCCCGTATACATACCCGTGCCGTGAAAAGCCGTCACACCATGGCCCAGACCCTTCATTATCGCGTCGGAAATTTCCTTAGGCTTGCAGGTTATTATCATTGCATTTTTCTGCACGTCCCCACCATAGATTATCCGGTCCATCACCATGCCTACCACATAAGTCATCATAATCCCGTAAAGCAGACTTTCAAGGCTGTTGAGAAAATATGCGCTGGCCAGAAGAACCAGAATGTTCATGGCCATAGATGTTGAACCCATAGGTATTGCCATCGATCGGTAAAGGTATTTACCCAGAACGTCGGCACCTCCCGAGGTGCCGCCTGCTTTTATTATCAACCCAAAGCCCAGGCCCTTGAAAATACCTCCAAAAATACAGGCCAGGAGTATGTCTCCCTTATAAGCCGGTATAAAGCCACATACATCTATCAATACAGAGCTGAATACCGTCATAAACATTGTTTTAAAGAAAAAGTCCTTACCCAGAAATCTGTATCCCAAAAACAGCAGAGGTACATTCAAGACTATCGTCATCACGCCTATCGGAGTACCCAATATATAGTTCAGCAGCAACGTTATGCCTGCAAGTCCACCTGAAGGTATCTGCATAGGGGTTATGAAAACCTTAAGAGCTATGACATAAAGGCAGGAACCCAGCACTATCATGCCATATTCTCCGGCCATATGAGATACGGATGAGTTTTTTTTCATTATGAAAACATCCCCTTTAATATTTTCCGTCAAGAAGAGCAATAAGCCCCGCTATGGCCCCACTGTCATTATCGGGCAGCAAATGTCGGGCATTCTCAAGAATTATTTCGGTGGCATTACTGGGCGCATAAGAATTTTTTCCTGACACACGTATCAATTCAAGATCATTTGTGCCGTCACCAACTGTATAAAAATTATCCATATCGATATTAAGATACTTTGCAAGCCACAATGCACTGTGCCCTTTTGAGGCTTCTCTGGCCATAATCTCATAATAATGCGGCAAAGAAAATTGGCCAAAAAAACAATCTCCGTATTTTTCGCTTATAAAATCTCTGACTTTAAGAAGCTTTTCGTGATCCTGGGTGAGGTTCAGCTTGAGCCATGGGGTCTTTACATTCCTGTAATCCCTTTCAACAAGCTCCAGGCCCACATTCCTGTGGTGCCTTTCGGTATAGTCATTATTCCTTGCGACATACTGCTCATCTGCCATACAGATCTCGATGCCGACATCAGGGAAAAGCTTCAGCACATTTTCAACCAGCTCTTTGGCCTTTTGAGGAAGGTCTATCTGCCTTACGATCCTGCCTGTCGAAAGATCGGATATCAGCGACCCGTTGTGAACTATTGACGGAACATTGGTTTCAAGTCCAGGAAGAAATCTCTCAACCGACTTTTTTGCCCTGCCTGTGGCCACTGCAAACATTCCGCCATTTTCCATAAAGTATCTTACAGCCCTGCTGTTTTCGCAGGGTATCTCACCTTTGGAGTTAAGCAGTGTACCGTCCATATCGCTGAGAATGAAAACACCTTCGAACTTTTTCAATCCTCTTCCGACCTCAGCTTTCTTTCAAACTCAGTAAAGTAATCGGGCAAAGGACAACTGAAACTCATGTCCTCTCCTGTAGCGGGATGTATAAATCTTATCATGCCGGCATGCAGGCACTGTCCGCAAAGCCCTGTTTTGCCGCTCCCGCGTCCGTAAACTTCATCGCCCGCCACAGGATGCCCTATATATGCCATATGTACCCTTATCTGGTGGGTCCTGCCCGTTTCAAGACTGCATTTCACATGGGTGTATCCCGAATAAAGTGCCACCCTTTCATAATGGGTGACCGCCGGCCTGCCTCCCGGAACCACAGCCATTTTTTTCCTGTCTTTGGGGCTTCGGCCTATGGGCGCGTCCACCGTACCCTTCTCCTCCTTCAACCGTCCCACCAAAATAGCATCGTAAACCCTTGAAAGGCTCTTGTCTTTCAGTTGATCCGACAACTTCATATGTGCGTCATCATTTTTCGCAATAATCAGAAGGCCGCTGGTGTCCTTGTCTATCCTGTGGACTATTCCCGGACGCAGGGACCCGCCTATTCCCGAAAGAGAACCGCGGCAATGATACATCACGGCATTTACCACCGTATTATCGCAGTGACCGGGAGCGGGATGAACCACCATCCCCTTCGGCTTGTTTATCACAAGCAGGCTGTCATCCTCATACACGATGTCAAGAGGTATATTTTGAGGCACGGCTTCTATCTCTTTCAAAGGCGGAAGGAAAAGTTCTATCCTGTCCCCTTCCTTAAGCTTCTGGTTTTTTTTTGCCGGCAAGCCGTTTACTGCGACATTACCCTCGGTACAAAGGGCCTGGATTCTGCTGCGGGAAAGGCCGTCGTAAATATCCGAAAGGCAGACATCAAGCCTCATTCCGTCATGACATGTTTCAGCTGTCATGCTAAGGCTGCTACCTTCCATTTTCCACACCCTGCCCTTCACTGACGCTGTCTTTGTAAATCATGATAATAAACAAAACAGCGCCTGCCGTTATGCATAGATCTGCGAAATTGAAAACGGGAAACTCAATAAACTTAAGTTGGAACATATCTATAACATATCCCAGCCTGACCCTGTCAATAAAATTACCAAGAGCCCCTCCGGCTATAAAGCTGACGGCCGTATATCCCAGCCTTCCTTTTATCATATGGCTTTTTAACATGAAGGCAAACAGGAAAAAGGCCACAACCGTTACGGCAATAAGCACCTCCTGCCGTCCTTTGAGTATCGAAAAAGAAGCGCCGGTGTTTTCGACATAAGTAAGGCTGAAAACGCCATCTATTACCGACATTGTATGAATAGGCGCCAGCGCCTTTACCGCCCACAGCTTTATCAGCTGGTCAACAAGGACCATGGCCGCCGCCATGGCGAAATATATTGTCATGTCTACCTCCGGAAGATGTTTCATTTTTGTGCTGATACGTAGATATTATAACATCTTTCAATTTAAAAGTGTATGGCAAAGGGCTTTTTTAGCTTGCCATACACTTTACCATCGCTTCCCTGCTTTTTCAATATGCCTTTTTGTATTTCATCACTTTTTTATCGCATAGGGCTATTTTTCAAATTTGAACATGGGGTTTTGTATAACATTTACAGCCCTTACAGCTCAATTGTTTTGGACGCGACAGCCTTTCTGAAAGCTTCATCATGCTCAATAAACAGCATAGTGGGTTGAAAGCGTCCCAGAAGGTTTTCGATCTGCATTCTCGAATAAATATCGATATAATTCAAAGGCTCATCCCATACATAAAGGTGGGCCGGCGTACACAGGCTGGCCGCCAAAAGCACCTTTTTCTTCTGACCCATGGAAAACCCGGCCATATCCTTCTCAAACTGAACCCTCTGAAAATCCAGCTTGCGAAGCACAGCCATAAACAAGCTGCGGTCTATCCTATGCCTGAGAGCATAATCTTCAATACTGCCGCAAAGACCGTCGGTTTCCTGCGGGACATAGGATAAAACAAGCCCGGGTGCTTTGTAAAAATCGCCGTCATACTCCAGATTTTCGCCTATAAGCAGCTTTATCAGACTTGTCTTTCCGCTGCCGTTCGCGCCGCTCAGCGCGACACGATCTCCTCTGAGTATTTCAAAGGCAACAGGAGTATTGACCCTTCTGCCATTTCTGAAAACAGAAACGTCAGAAAACCCGGCAAGACGGTCGGAATGGTATCTCATAGGACGCAGCTTGAGCTCGTCGGCTTTTTCTATATTTTTAAGAAGTCCCGATTTTTCCTGTGCGGCCCTTTCACGCCTTTGTTCTATGGCTTTGGACCGCTTCATCATTTTTGCGGCTTTATGTCCGATATATCCCCTATCCACAGCGCCTGTTCCGTATTTTGCGCTTTCGGCGCGGTCCGACCAGCCGGACGCCCTGCGTGCCGCATCCTCAAGACGCTCCATATCCTTTTTAAGTCTGCGGTTTTTATCCAGCTCTTTTTGCTGCCTTGTTTCAAAATCCGAAAACCAGCTGGTAAAATTTCCTTTCCTTATTTCAATATCCGACCTGTTTATTGACAGTATGTGGTCCACACAGCCGTCAAGAAAGCCCCTGTCATGTGAAACCAAGATAAAACCTTTCTTTTTGTTCAGGTACTGCGCCACCACCCGTCTGGCATTTATATCCAGATGATTTGTCGGTTCATCTATCAAGAGAAAACGGCCTTCGTTCAAAAACAAGGCTGCCAGCAGTGACTTGGTCTTTTCCCCTCCGGACAGCGTGCAAAATGGCCTGTCCATTATTTCCTCACCCATGCCCAGGCCGCCCAGCTCCCTTAAAAGTTCCCACCTTGCAGCATGAGGGCAAACACTTAAAAGCACTTTTTCAACAACATTTCCTGTGTCCTCAATCGTACAGGGAAAATAATCAAATTTCACATCAGTCGTTATATTCCCTTTATAACGGTATTTCCCCAAAAGCAGGTTCAAAAACGTCGTTTTGCCCCTGCCGTTGCGGCCGACCAATCCTGTTTTCCAATTCGTATCTATTTGAAAACTGACATTTTCAAATATATTGTCATAGCTCGAAGGGTATGAAAAAGTCAGTCCCTCTATGTTTATAAGCGACATATGCTTTTCTCCTTAAAAAAACAAAATAAAAGCCGCGGGGATATACCCGCGGCAAAACCATCAGGCCGCCAGAAGGCGGCACAATACGGCACCATAAAAATAAAGGCTTTTCTCGCAGCGGGCGCAGCCAGACCATAAAAGGCAAAGCTGCGTTATTTTTTATCTGCGATCAAAGCTCCTCATTTTCCCACATCTTTCATTTTGTTTTCTTTATGATACCATATGATACGCAAAAAGTCAATCTCATTTTCGCTGTTCAAAGGACCGATTTTGTAGTATACTGTTTGTTGGAATAAAAACAGAGGTGATTCAAATGTCAGTTTTCGGAGCTTTCAGCGGTATATTCACAATATTCCTGCTGTTTGCCATCGGTGTCTTAGCCACAAAGCAAAACGTGCTTACGCCCGAACACTATTCTTTCTGCTCAAAGCTGCTGACCGGATATTCAATACCCCTTCTGCTCTTTGAAAACGCCACACGCAATATGACGATGGACTTTCTTCGTGAAATGGGAATCCTGATGCTGATACCCTTCGGCATCCAGCTTCTTTCCTTCATGGCGGCATTCCTGTCGTCCAAAATATTCGGCATAGACAAAAAGAAAAACGGTATATACATAGCCATGTTCAGCATGGCCAACACCATATTTATAGGCCTGCCCGTATGCACCGAGATATTCGGGGATATCGGAACCCCTTATGTAATGGCTTTCTATATCGCCAACACCTTCTGCTTCTGGATGCTGGCGGTGCCTCTCATAGCCAGGGACGGCAGCAGCAGCGCCCCCTCGTTTGCCCAAAGGATTAAAAATTCCTTCTCTCGCCAGGTGCAGGGTTTCCTTCTGGGTTCAGTGGTAGGCCTTTTGGGCCTTACGCTTCCCGATTTCATCATCAGCGCAGCCAAATACGCAGGCAACCTTACCACACCCCTGTCGGCCATGATGGTAGGCCACCTGTTCGCCACTATGGGCAGGGATGCCTTTAAGACAGATAAGCTGGTCAATCTGTCTCTTATCGGCAAATGCTTTGTCTGCCCCGTTATTGCTACAATTATCTGTCTGCTGTTCAAGGTGCCACAGCTGGCAGCCGGCGTATTCATCGTGCTGAGCGCCATGCCCGTTATGAACCAGACCGTCATAATGGCCAGCCATTACGGTGCCGACGACAAAACCTGTGCTAAGGGTTTGGCCCTGTCGCTGATAGCCTGTATGGCCTGTGTACCTGTCATCGTATATGGCGTAAGCACATTTTATTAAACAAACGGCGGGAGGCCCGGGCCTCCCGCCTATATTAAAGGCGCATGCCTTTTCGGCCGCTGAGCATCCGCCTAATAAAAATATATGGCGGAGCGGCTTTTGGGGTTACTTAAGCTTTATTTGTGTCTAAACTGTCAAAAATGAAAGGAGAAACTTATGGCAGGTATATCCCCCTCCATACTCTCGGCAGACTTTGCCAACCTGGCCCGCGATGTCAGCCTTGTTGCCGACGCGGGAGCCGATATGATCCATGTTGATGTCATGGACGGCCATTTTGTACCCAACATATCGATAGGCGTACCCGTGGTCGCTTCTCTGAGAAAGGCCACGGCTGCTTTTCTCGATGTGCATCTTATGATATCACAGCCCGAAAAATATATTGAAGCCTTTGCCAAGGCCGGAGCCGATCTCATCAACATTCACGCTGAAGCCGAGGGGTGTATCGGTGAGATGATAGACAAAATACATGCCCTCGGCAAAAAAGCCGCCGTCACTATCAAGCCCAACACCCCGGAAAATGTGCTTTTCCCCTATCTTGACATTCTGGATATGGTACTTGTCATGTCGGTCGAACCGGGATTCGGCGGCCAGGCATTTATGCCCTCATCCCTGGACAAGGTAAGATCCCTCAAAGCAGAAATAACCCGTCTTGGCAGCCACTGCCTTATTGAAATAGACGGCGGCATAAATCTTTCAAACGCCCATGACGTTATCGCGGCGGGCGCCGATATATTGGTAGCCGGTTCGGCTGTCTTTGGCGCCACAGACGTACAAGCGGCCGTAAAGGCTTTCAAGACGATATAAATTTAAACTGCGCCAAAGCGGCTTTCTATTACCATGCCTTACGAACAGGCCGGGGGATAGGTCCATTCTTTGATGTTTCCCGAGCGTATGAAGTAATCTTCCTCTTTGATAAAGGCTTTGCGGCCTTTGGGCAGGCGGTCTATAATGACCAGCTTTACCTTCATTTTATCAGGAATCATGGATTTTATGTACACCGATACAGGGTCTCCCGGACGCAGCCCTTCCTTTTTTTCAGCAAGACCCGAAAGATTGGGACTCAGCTCTACAAATACGCCGTAATCCTCCACACCGCGCACTATCCCCAAGGCTGTCTGGCCGCTGGCAAACCTTTCAGCATTTTCTTCCCATGTCCCCAGCAGCTCTTTATGGCTCAGGCTGACCCTCTGCATCTTTCTGTCTTTTCCGGTAACCACCGCGAGTATTTTCTGTCCCTCCCTGAACCTCTCCGAAGGGTGTGTGATCCTTGAAACTGAAATATTTTCAATGCCTATCATTGAAATATTCCCGCAGCCTATATCGACAAAAGCGCCGAAGGGCTCCAGATGGGTGACGGTGCATTTTATTACATCGCCGCTTTGCAGATTATCCATAAAATAATCCAGAGCCTTTTGCTGCACCGCCCTTCTTGAAAGCAGCCACAGCCCTTCACGCCTTCCCGTGATTTCAAAACATATGGGTTTTCCCACCTTGGAAATGACCGCAATATCCCTTATCCTGCCTTCAGTCAGGCCTACCGCAGCTTCCTCCCTGGGTATATATCCTGATTCGCCGCCCATATCCACCGAAAGGTTCCTTTGCCTGTCACACATGACGGCTACGCCTTCCAAAACGGTCTTTTTTGCCATGGCTTTAAGTATATTTTTGCTCCCGCGGGTATGCTCCTTATTACGTTCGGTGCCTATAAGCATACCCTCCGGAAGATAGTCTCCCTGCGGCATAACGATCCTCCTTTTTATTCGTATACCGCATATATATGCCGGAATTTTTGCTTTTAACATAAATCAGCGAGCTTTGGAGGTTTAAAATGAATATAAATATAGGCGATACCGTTGTTATGAAAAAGCCCCATCCCTGCGGCGAGAGGCGATTTCTGGTACTGAGAGTCGGTATGGATTTCCGTTTGAGGTGCCAGGGCTGCGGGCATGAGTTCATGATCCCCAGGATAAAGGCCGAAAAGAATATAAAGGAAGTTATTCCCCAGAATGAAAAGGAGAGCTGATATGAAGGATATGACAAAGCTTCTTTTGGTGGTCGACATGCAGGTCGATTTTGTTTACGGCGCCCTGGGCACCCCGGAGGCCATACTGTGCGAACAGAAGATAGCCGAAAAGCTTGAACACTTTGACGGTGAGGTAATATTCACCATGGACACCCATGACGAAAACTATCTCAATACCGCCGAGGGAAAAAAGCTTCCCGTAGCGCACTGTATAAAAGATACCGACGGCTGGATGCTGACTCCAGAAATGCGAAATTGGTGCCTTCTTAAAAATGCGCTTACGGTCGAAAAAGGAACTTTCGGCTCGGTGGCTCTGCCCACCCTTATCGCCAGGCATTTTGGCGGACATATCCCTGATATAACCATAGTCGGAGTGTGCACCGACATATGCGTTATTTCCAATGTGCTGCTGCTTAAGGCATTTTTCCCCGAAGCGTCAATAACCGTCGATTCCTCCTGCTGTGCCGGGGTCACCCCTGAAAGCCACGAAAATGCGCTGAAAGCCATGGCCTGTTGCCAGATAGACATAATTTAAGCAATCAAAAAGCCCTGAAGCAAATTGCTTCAGGGCTTTTTGATTTTCAGTGCTAATGCTCATTTCTCAGCGAGTTTATCCCCGCCGACAGGAGGATAACGACTCCCCCTGCCAACTGCCCGGGCGCCGGCAGCTCCTTCAAAAACAGCATGGCAAACAAAACCGAATACACCGTTTCCATGCCGGACACTACCCCTGCGGTCGAAGCTTTTACATATTTTTGCCCCTCGACAAACAGCGAAAACGCAAAGGCGGTGCACAATGCGCCTATGGCAGCCATGGATATATAATCACCAGGCTGCCACACTTTTACCGTGGGCGCCGCTGCAAAAAGCAGAAGAAGCACAACTGTCAGCTGCTGATAAAAGCACACTTTGACCCCGGGATAATGGGCTGAAAGGCGCCTGTTGACAAGAGAAAGCAAAGCGTATGTCAGCGATGACGCCATGCCATAGGCAAACCCTTCAATATAGTGCCCGCCGCCTTCACCCATGCGAAGGGTAAGAAAAACCCCGAAAAGTATGGCGGCCGCCGATACCAGGTTGGTTTTTGACATTTTCTCCTTAAAAACAAGAGGCTCCAGAAAAACGACGAACAGAGGAAAAGCCGAAAATGTTATCGTGCCTACGGCCACCGACGCCTGCTTTACCGAGAAAAAGAAGGCCGTCCAATGCACGGCCAAAAGCGCGCCTCCCAAAAACATGAGGGAAATATCGGCTTTTTTGATGCCGGGCTCTATCCTTTTTGCCTTCATAAAAGCAAAAAGCAGCCCTGCCGAAAATAAAGACCTACCCCATGCAATGGCATAGGCCGGGACGGACATGCCTTTGCCTATAACGCTGGAAAGCCCGAAAAGCATGACGGCTATATGAATATACAAAAGCCCTCTTCCCTTTTTCAAAAGCTCACCCTTTCAAAAAGAAATACCAAACGGCAAATACTGCCGCAGCCTGCAGGGCGATAATAAGCGGCACGCCCACCGTAAAACTTTTGTGTCTCGTCTTGTGCCTGAAAACCCTCATTCCCAAAAGCAGGCCCAATGAGCCGCCGAGGGCCGCCAAAGCAAAAAGCCGTTTTTCCGGCACCCTTCTTTTTCCTTTCACAGCCATAAGTTTGTCAAAACCGCAGACCGAAAATGCAATAAACCCTAATACGAGCATATATGCGATCAGATACTGCACTTTATATCCACCTCCCGGCACCCGCAGATCCCTGCCAGCCTGTTCAGGGAGGCAAAAAAAGCTTTTTTAAAGCCTTCGGAAGGCTCGAACCAATCCTCGCGCCAAAACCCTTCAAGAGAAAGAATGCCCGTCTTTCTGTCAGCCGAGGGCATGGCACGGGCTGCAAGCCTGTCACGGTAAAGGACGGGCAGTACATAGCTTCCGTATCTTCTCAGATGTGCGGGAGTATATATCTCCCACTTGTAATCAAAACCGAACAGCTCGGATATCAGCCTTCGATCCCACATGAAATTATCCAAAGGCGCTATAAGCTCGCATCTGGCGTCAGTTTTCATATGCCCGTTCAAAGCGGCCTCCAAAAAGGCGCGGTCGCTTTCGGTGATATAATATCTGCTGCCTTCCAGGCTGACGGGTATGAGCTTTCCCTCGTCGGCCAGCTCGTTTAAAAGCCTGCCCCTCTGTCCTCCCGACATTCCGTGTATGCCCAAATAAGCATCACTCCTTCTGAGGCTCAGAAGCCCAAAAGACCTTGCCCTGCGCAAAAGCCGCCATTTAAAATGCTCCGTGTCATCAGATATCGGGTCGGGCGCGGTATAATATTCCCCCACCCCTGTTTTTTCGGGGATACAATAATACCTGACGGTACCTTTTTTGTGATGTATGGCCAGCTCGCCCTCAAAATAAAGCCTCTCCACAGCGGCCCTGGCCGCTGTTGTATCGCCCCAGAACCATTTGAGCCTGTCCTTTATGCCCAGATCCGAAGGCTGTATGTACTCGCTCTCCAAAGCCGCCTTCATAACAGCAGGCTTAAGCTTTTCTATTTCCTCCCTGGAGGTCTTGTAATGTTTATACCCCTCCATCGTGCGCCTGAAGTATTTAAGGTCCTCTATGGGGATTATACACATACATTTGTCAAAGTAATCGACAAGTCTGCGTTTTTCATAAAGCAGGCTATTGAGCATCGATGGCTTGTAAAACTGCACGCGGCTGAGATAAAACAGCTCGCTGCTCCTGGCACTGATGCTTACGGGGTCATACTGCACGCACCCAAGGTCACAAGTAAGCTTTAAAACCCCTTCCTGACCCTTATAGCGTTTGGGGCCTGCAAGCCCGTGCTTTAAAAGCATAAAGCCGGCAGCCTGCTTTTTGTCAAGGAGTATTTCCATACCTACCGCCTTTCGTGTATGGCGTCGGATATGGCGGCAAAATCTGAAATGTCCAGCCGCTCACCCCTTATCGAAGGGGAAATGCCGCAGGAGTTCAGGATATCCCTTACCTCGTCCTTGGGCATTCCCAAAGAAGACAGGCAGTTAAGGAGGGTCTTTCTGCGCTGTCCGAAGGCGGCTTTTATGACAGAAAACATCAGCTTTTCATCCGACACCGAAACAGGCGGCGTCTTTAAAACCTCCATGGAAACAACAGCCGAATCAACCTTTGGAGAAGGCACAAAACATTCCCTGCCCACATCAAAAAGTATGCGCGCATCGGTATTGAAAGCTATATACGGGGTAAACGCCCCATAATCGCCCGAACCTGCCTCGGCGCACATGCGAAGGGCGACCTCCTTCTGCACCATGACGGTTATCCGGTCAAAGACCTTGCTGTCTATAAGGGCCGACAGTGCGGGCGTTGTTATATAGTACGGCAGGTTCGCGCAGGCCACGACCGAAGTGCAGCCCTCAAAATGCTCCTTTACAAGAACCTTGATATCGGTTTTGAGTATATCGCCCATGACCAGCTCAAAATTCTTATACTGCCCCAGGGTATCCTCCAGCAAAGGGGGCAGCCTTTTGTCCAGCTCGACGGCCACTACCTTTTTCGCCCTGGCGCACAGCTCCTTTGTCAATGTGCCTATGCCCGGGCCTACCTCCAGCACTCCCGTTTCCTCGTCTATGCCGGCGTTTTCGGCTATCGACACGGGGACATGGGCGCAGCAGAGGAAGTTCTGCCCCAGGCCCTTGGAAAAGGAAAATCCGTGTTTTGCCAAAAGCATCTTTAAAACATTAATATCGCAAAGATCCATTTTTTCCTCCGCATATACATAAAGCTTTGTCAATTATATCATTCTCCCGTACATCTTCGCAATAACGGCATGAAAAAAGCCGCCTTGAAAGGCGGCTTTCAGTATTTATTTTTTCTGCTCTGCCATAAGCTGGTAGCGGTACTTTTTCTTGATCTCGAAATAATAGTAAAGATATACGAACAACGCCGAGAATCCCCAGCCTACGGGATAGCCATAGTAGACATTGGTGACCACATGCTCTATGCTCATGGTTATCATCAGGAATATCTGGCGGCATACGATCATGCCGAATATCGAAAGGATCATGACATTCCTGGACTTGCCAAACCCCCTGGTCGCTCCGGAGAACAGAGCATTGAGCGCCTGGAAAATATAAAGGGGCATCATAACCTTTATCATCGACACGCCATAGAAAACAGCATCGGTGTCGGAGGTGAAAATCCTTACTATCATATCGGCCAGCAGATATACGGGAAGGCCCATGACTATTATCATTACGACATTTATGATAAGGCAGCATTTTATGCCCTTGAAGGCCCTGTCAAGTTTCCCGGCGCCGTGGTTCTGGCTGACAAAGGTCGTGACCGAAAGTCCTATCGACTGAGATATAAGCCCGACAAACTTATCTATCTTCTTGGCAGCGCCGATACCGGCCATGGCGGAAGAGCCGAAGCTGTTTATATATCGTTGGACAAACAGGTTGGATATGGAGATAAGACTCGACTGTATAGCCGCCGGCAGCCCCAGGTCAATGACCTGCAAAACCAGCTGCTTATCTATTTTGAGCTGACTTAATGTCAGCTTATATACATCGTCAGTGACAATGAGTTTTCTGAACACAAGGCACACCGAACTGAGCTGAGAAATAACGGTGGCAACGGCAGCGCCGGCAACACCCATCTTGAAGGCCACAACAAATGTAAGGTCAAGGATTATATTTACAACGCTGGACAGCACCAGATAATAAAACGGGCTTTTGGAATCACCTACAGCCCTGAGTATTCCGGCCCCAACATTGTAAATCGAGGTAAAAAGTATTCCCGCCAGATATATACGCAGATATGTCGCCGCTTCAGCGTACACATCGTCGGGACAGCCGACAACGCTCAACAGGAATGGGGTGAATATAATTCCTATCAGTGCCATGGCAAGGCCAAGAACAATGGCAAAGGCAAGAGCCGTATGTATCGAATCATGCAACTTGACATTGTCCTTCGCTCCGAAATACCTGGCGAAAAGCACACCGCATCCGGTGGACAGCCCGGTAAAAAAACCCACCAGCAGCTGGGCTATATCGGCCCCCGAACTAACGGCCGCCAGCGCCGTTGTGCCAACGCATTTGCCGACCACTATGGCATCGACACTGTTGTAGAGGTTCTGGAATATCTGACCGACCAATATCGGCAGAGCAAACATAATTATCAGCCTTGGTATATTGCCCTCAGTCAGATCGGTACTTGTTTTCCTCAATACAATCTCTCCCCTTCTCAATATTATTTATCGTCTAACAGTATACTCGCTTTACATATTTTTTTCAAGTTCTTTACACGCTGCTTGCTTTTCAGCACCTCTTTGACTTAATCCCCTGACCATGGTATCCTAAGACATAGACTCAGTAAAATGAAAGGATCACTTATATGGAATACAACAAAGCCATAAACAGTTTGAATGCAGGAGACAATATCGAAGGCTTCTATATCTTGAAATCGGCATACTCAAAAATTGCCGGCAACGGCAGACCTTTTCTAAACGGCTCTGTTTCCGACAAAACAGGAGTTATAGATATTAAGGTATGGGACTACTCCGGCCCCGTAAACAACGCTGACGAGGGAAAAGTTGTCAAAATACGGGGCTCTGTCACAGAGTTCAGGGGCGCCCTCCAGCTGACGATCGAAAAAATACGCCTTGCCAGCTCAAACGACCGGTACGATATTTCCGCCCTTGTACCCGTGGCGCCGATAGATGCCGACTCAATGCTGAAAGACATAACGGAAATAATCGGTTCTATTTCCGACCCGGATTACAAAGCCGTATGCCTTGAGCTTTTAAAAAGGCATAAAGAGCATTTTTACAGTATCCCTGCGGCAAAGAGCGTGCATCACAGCTTTATCGGAGGGCTTTTGATGCACACGGGCAATATGCTCAAGCTGGCGGACTTTCTGTCAGATCTCTATGCAGATACCGTAGACCGCAGCCTTCTTCTGGCCGGCACCTTCGCTCATGACCTGCAAAAGGAATCGGAATTTGCCCTTTCCCAGCTGGGGCTCGTAACCGATTACACCGTCAAAGGTCAGCTGCTGGGCCATTTGGTCATGGGAGCGCAGGAAATAGCCGAAATCTCGGCCTTGCTTACCATCCCAGAGGATAAATCGGTGCTGCTTCAGCACATGGTGCTTTCACACCATGGGGAACCTGAATACGGCGCCGCAGTAAAGCCCGTATGCGCCGAAAGTGAGCTTCTTTCGTACATAGATATGATAGACAGCCATATGGAGATTTACAAAGAAAACCTTGACGGGCTTTCTCCTGGAGAGTTCAGCGGCAGGATATTTGCCTTGGACAAAAGAATATACCGTCATTAAAAATATCTGCCATTTAAAAAATCCCGAAAGCTTCGCTTTCGGGATTTTTTATGAAATAATATAAGATTAGCGCTTGCTGAACTTCAAGGGCTTGGTGCTACCCCCTGCCAAACATCCGGTGATTTCTTCGCTTTCCGCCTGATTTTTGGCTTAATACTGCGGTTTTTCTGCACATCAGATTCTAATTTTCATTCTCGTGCATGACGCACGAAAAACAGGTTTTGCTCCTTATGTGTGCCTTGCGTATCGCTGCCCAGGGCAACGCAGGACAACAGTAAGGGAAGAAACCTGGTTGCTGTTCTTGTCTTCACCTCAATATTTGATCAGCATATTCAAATAGCGGTCTCGAGTAAAATACTTGAGACCGCTTAATCTTTATCACATCACTTATCTAATTCTATCTCTTTAGCATAGGCATATGATATTATCTCGCCTTGTTCAGTCGAAGTATATCCTTTTTCCTTGTGAGAATACTCCGAAATTTCAACAGATCCAAAGTACGCAAATTTATCATATACACGTTGCAACACGTTGAGTTCTTCTTTGGAAAACTCATCTAATGGGATATCACGCTCTGGAATTATTTGATGCTTTTCGTAACCGTTATCGCAAGTTATTTCAATATGAGCTATATGATCTGCTTGCATTTTTCCCAAAAGAATTTCGAAATTATCAGGTACCGGACCATATGGAAAGTGAACATATTTCATACCAGATATAGAAATACCATTTTCCTTATAAAAAAGCATATCTGAGTAATTAAGCAATTTCATTAGCTTTGTTTTAAGCAATTCACCACTTGTATGCGCAAAAAACAAAACCATTGCACAGAATTTGTCATAATCAAATCCTTTGAATCCATTTTCCTCGCATGGGACATTTGAAAAAAACAGATCTAAAATTCTATGGCCTGCGCGAAATTCTTTATTTTCCTCTAACTTTTCTATGGTCTTCAAAAGTCTTCTAATTTGCTTTTCATCCAAAGCTACTTCGTTCTCTGTAAGATACGTTCTCATGTTTTCAGGTTCACGAAGGAATAAAAGAATGCTATTATGTGCTTTGTCTTGAATAGAGCCATTTTCATATCTGCAAATAGTTTTATCTCCCCAGTTGAGAAGCTTTGCAAAACTTCTTTGGCTTAGACCATATTGTTCTCTGATTTTCCTTATTTCTTCTGGAAGTAAAAGTTTATGCTTCCTGCGGTATTCATTATACGCACTCACCAACGTTGCATTATCTAATTCTTCGCAGAAGAATTCTTCTCCACATTCTGAACACACTAGGACCTGAGCGTCTACTTCGATTAACTCGCCACAGACATTATAAGACTCTCTTTTAGATACAACTTTTGTCTCTGTCTCTTTTCCACATTGTTCACAATATTTTCTCATCGACGCCACCTCCTATACTCTAAGCAAAATCATCTTCATGAAACCCAAGACATTTAACGATATCTTCACCATTCACTTGTACGATTTTAACTTTAATATAGAACTGCCTTCCATCTATGTTTTTCTTAAATTCCCAAATATCTCCGGGCCTAAGAGGGTCTAAGTCTTGCTTAGGTCCTTTATAATAGTCCCCAACTACAAGGCTAAATATTTCATCTTTTGCATCTGAAATAGTTAAACCGTGTTGAGCTAAGGCCTGCATATTTTTTCTTCGTGGAACGAAATCATATTTTCCTGCAGATACCTGTCGTTTCATCTTTGCTAGAAACGCTGAAATGTCTTGTGCATTGGCTTGGTTTCCCACTTAGACACCTCCCTACATTTATATTATAGCTCAAGCATTAAATTTGTCAACAAAAATGCGGTCATATAACCGCATTTTTGTTGACATAACCGTGCTGTAATTATTTAATGCTTAAGACCTATACAACGCTCAAAATATCAATATGTATATTGTTATACAGTTTTCATTTCCTCAAATTCTTATACACATCCTCCAAGAACACCTGCATCAGTTCCCGCTTCTTTTCGTCGTTATCAAGCAGAAGGGCAAAGAAGTCCTGGTTTTGCTCATAGCCGGCAATCAGAGCGTCCTGTACGGCGTCAAAATAGGCGAAGCGGAAATCTTTCAGCGAATTATTCCGTGCACTGTCCCGCAGATGTCCGTTTTTCAGCAGGATATCCCGCATTTGCAGAGCAGACTTGGAAGCCACGTCCACATCAAAGTTTTTGTTATACGCTGCATTGATCTCGTCGATGATCTCGGACAACTTCTTTTTCACGGCTTCATCCATAAAGACCTCATTGGGTGTCGGCAAGCTAACCTCCGGTTTGGATTCGATCTCGTGTGTATTTTCTCCGGTCTTTTTCTGACGGAAGTTCGAGGCCGTGATTTTGTCCGCAATATCAAAATCATTTCCACCGCTGCCCACTTCGATCTCCTTAACCAGGTATGAAAGGAAATTGTACTTCTTGTGCAGATC
>CALWAP010000018.1 GCA_944375715.1 uncultured Clostridia bacterium
TACAAATAACAGTTTTATCCGACAAACAGCACATTCTGTATGGTTTTGTTACATTTTTAAAAGCCTGGCTATCTTTTCCCCCTTGGGAAGCATCAATACCTCCTCTTTGGGCAAAGCCTTGATGGCTATAAGTACCACCAGGTACACTGCCGCGGATATACCGATGTCCGCCACAGTCGCCAGCTTGCCTCCGATTACCCCCTCAAAAGGTGCATAAAGCACGTAAGTACATGCCGCCATGACTGCCGAAGCCATAAACGGTTTAATAAAGCTTCTTATAACGGCAACCCCTTTTGTAGCTTTTGCAATGATTACCAGATTCAAAAGCGAAATAGTGCCGTAACATAATGTTGTCCCTATGGGAGCTCCATATATCTCGATTCCCGGCGTGCCAACGAGGATATAATTTGTAGCAAGCTTTACTATGCCGCCCGCCAGCATTGTCATCATTGGTACCTTGACCTTGCCAATAGCCTGAAGTATGGCGTTTGTGACCGACACAAGTGCCACCAGAAGGACAGCAGGAGCAATAATTACAAGCAGAGGGGCTGCCACATCAACCTCATCCGGGATTTTATAATAGAGAAGTGAAAGTATCGGATGAGACAAAACAGCCAGGCCGGCTGCACAGGGCAGAGCCATTATAGCGGTAAAACGCAGTGCCGCAGTTATGGTATCCGACGCCTTTTTCATATCTTTTCTGGCACATGCCGAAGCTACAGCAGGTATTATGCTGACCGACAATGCCACGATAAGCGCCTGAGGCATATTGAACATCTTGACAGCCATATTGTAACAGCCATAAACGAAATTGGCCCCTACTTCGGTGAGCCCGGCAAACTGCAGGCGATTTAATACTACGCCCATATCAATAAAATTAGTAACGCTCAGAACCGAAGATCCTATGGTCACGGGTATCGCTATTTTTATAAGGCTTTTAGATACATCGGCATAAGAAGATACCGACATCTGTCCTCCGCTGCTTTCCGGAAGGCCGCTTCCTCTTTTTAACCTGAACATGATAACATAAAGCGCACTCAATACCGTACCAACGGTAACTCCGCCAATCGACCCAGCCACGACTATTTCAAGGCTGAACCCCTTTTCTATGAGCACATAGGTAAAAAGAAGTCCGAAAACCAGCTTTCCTCCTGCCTCTATCACTTGGGATATGGCGGTCGGCACCATATTGGAAAGCCCTTGGTAATAGCCCCTGAAAGCCGATACAACTGACACAAAAAAAATCGAAGGCGCCACAGCCATCACAGCGTAATAAGCCAGAGTATTTCCTATCATTTCCACAAATACATCTGCCCACAATATCATTATTGCAGTAACTGCGCCACCAATAGCGGAAAAAATGGTTATAGACACTCTGAATATTCTTTTTACCTCGCGATATTTGCCCAAAGCGTTGGCCTCAGCCACCATTTTAGAAATAGCTACGGGCAAGCCCGCCGTGGAAATGACAAACATAGCCTGATAAATATAATAAGCCACGGTGAAAATGCCATTGCCATCACCGCCTATCATATTAGTAATAGGGATGCTGAAAAACGCCCCTATCACTTTGACTATGGCATTGGACACGACTAAAATAAAGGCTCCTTCAAAAAAAGAGCTGCTTCTGCTTTTTTTCATATGACCCTACCTCGGAAATTTTTGCCTTTTGGCTTACAGAAAAACCCTATGTTTTTCCTCTCACCTCTATGCAACATTTTTGCCGCTTCAAAAGTGCTTTAAAAAGGGGAAGGTTTTCCTTCCCCTAAAATATCTTAATATGACTCAGTTCAGCTTGTGGCCGCACTTACTGCAAAATTCGTCACCCTTGCTGCATTCCTTGCCGCAACCAGGGCACACAACAGTTGTTTTTGTATCGGCAATAGCCTCTCTAAGCTCGGCTATCTTGGCAAGCTTTTCATCGATTTGAGCAAACTTATCATCCAGATCAGCCACAAAGCTCTCATCCCCCACATGGGCCAGATAAACTATCCTGCCCAAATCCTTGTAAAGGCCGTCAATGTCAGTATTCAAATCAAATATCTGAAGATTGAGTTTGGTCAAAGCAGCCATGTCACCCGCCTTTTTTGTAGCGGCGTCGGCCATTTTCCCAGCCTTTTCAGCGGCATATATGGCGGTAGCCTTGGCCCTTTCCAAAATCAGTTTTACATTGGGATCCATGATATAGTCTCCTTTCGGAACATCTTTCAAATATATCGCGGCAAAACCACGAAAGCGCTGTTTTCCGTATTATACCACCATAAGCGGAAAAGTTCAATCATTTTCCAAAGCCAGCCTTAAAGGCTCCCAATCACTTTGGGCGCTTTTATGCCTTTCTATATATTCCAGTGGATATTTGGGGTTGCTCAACCTGACTATTTTACCCCCAGGCTTTATAAACTTTCCAACTCCGCCGCTGCCCAAAGCCGCCACATCTCCCGTTTCCTCCATCATTATTACGTTATAACGGCAAAATGTGCCTTCTTTGGCAAAACCGACATTCTCAAGCCCGCCCGCAGTATATTTCTGACGGTACATGTAATACGGCTCAAACCCTGCCTTTCTCATTTCGTCATGGCAGGTATCTATGACCCTTTCAGAAAGCTCACCCGTTTTTCCAAAACGGAGCGGCGCTCCCTTTTTCCTGGCCAGGCAATGCAGGGTTATGTTTTCAGGTTCCAGCTTTACCAGCTCCCTGACGCTGTAAACAAGCCCTTCATCGTCATCAGAAGGCAGTCCCGCTATCAGATCCATGTTTATCTCAAAACTGCCCTGCTCCCTGGCCATATGATAACATCGGCGTATATCATCAGCCGTATGGAACCTGCCGACCCCTCTGAGCACATCGTCGTTCATTGTCTGCGGATTTATGCTTATCCTGCCGACCCCCGCCTCACGCGCTATCCTCAGCTTTCCGGCAGTAATGGTTTCCGGCCTGCCGCCTTCCAGGGTAAATTCTTCAAGGGATGAAAGATCCATATACTCTATCAGTGCCGACATCAGCATGAATAACTGTTCCTTGCTCAGGATCGTCGGAGTCCCTCCGCCTATATAAAGGCTTTTGATGCGCCGGCCTTTTTCCTTTAAAACCGAACCGGTTCCCTTTATCTCATCAATAAGGGCCAGGAGATACGGCTCCACCAGGTCCCCCCATCTTCTGACGTCATTGCTTACAAAGGAACAATAAGAACACTTGGCCGGGCAAAATGGTATCCCGACATATACTTCGATATCATCCTTCCGGCGCAGCTGCTTGTAATGCTGCGAAACGATGGCGGTCTGGATGGCAAGTGCCGCCCTTCTTTCGGAAACGAAGTATCTTTCTTGAAGTATTCTTTCGGCTTCAGCTTTGGAACCTGTCTCCTCAATCAGTTTAAGCGCCAGCTTTGACGGTTTGACGCCGGTCAGCATTCCCCATTGGGGAGCCTTGTCCATCCTTTCGGAAAGCAGAAGATAAAGGCTGCGCCTTATATATTCAGAAACCTGGGGCGCGGAGATATCCATGCCCTCAGGACATAGCTCTTCCCGCCTTGCGCCCCAATAGCCCTCGGCCCAGGCACATATCCTTCCTTCCCTTTCCGACAGGCCCGAAACGACATACTCTCCGATTTTTTCCCCGTCGCCCCTTATGTGCTCCTCATCGGGAAACAGGCATATAAGAAGCTGCAGAACAGGGTTCAGTCTGTCATGCCCTTCAAGATAATATCTCATTTCGCACCATTTACCGCCATCTTCATATAAGGGTTATTCTCCCTTTCAGCCTGAAGGGTCGTCGGAACACCATGGCCGCTGAACACAGCGTAATCGCCCTCTATGGCATAAAGCCTGCGCAGGCTCTCCATCATGCTTTCCTGGCTGCCGCCTTCCAGATCCCAGCGTCCGCAGGCATCCTTGAAAAGCGTATCTCCGGAAAGCATGATATCGCCCCTTTCGGCGTCATGCAGCATAAATACGCACGAGCCCCTGGTATGCCCCGGAGTGTTCATCACCTTTATGGAAATATTCCCGAGGGTTATTGTATCGCCATCCTCAAGAATACGATCTATCCTCGGCGTCTTATAAGTCTCGCGTATATACCCCTTTCTCGATACATATTCGGGCGTAAGGTAGGGCGCATCCTCCTTATGTATCATAAGTTCGGCGCCTGTGGCGTCCTGTATTGAGGGAGCTGCCATGACATGGTCAAAATGGCAGTGGGTAAGCACGATATATTTTATCTTTACCCCGCTCTGCTCTATCATATCAAGTATTTTCTGAGTAGATGCACCTGGATCAAACAAAATTCCCTCTCCCAGCTTTTCATCACCCAACAAATAACAGTTTGTATGGAGCATGCCTGTCTGCACAGTATTCATTATCATTTCAATTCACCTGTTTCTCATCATTTCGGCTGTATCCATAATAAGGGTAACGGGGCCGTCGTTCACATGGTCTATCTTCATGTCGGCGCCGAACTCGCCGCATATTATTTCCACCCCGTCCTCTATAAGCCTGCTTTTGAAAGCTTCATACAGCGGTATGGCCTGGTCGGGCTTGGCCGCGCCGAAAAAGTCAGGCCTGCGGCCCCTGGAGCAGTCGGCGTAAAGCGTAAAATTGGAAACGACCATTATCTTTCCGCCGATATCCTCCAGGCCCTTGTTCATTTTTCCGTTTTCGTCCTCAAATATCCTCAGTTTGGCGCATTTGTCCGCCAAATACAAGGCCTCTTTCTCGGTATCGTCGGGACCGACCCCCAAAAGCACCAGAAGCCCCTGACCCATACTGTCGCCATTGCGGCCGTTTATCTCAATCGTGGCCCTGCTTACTCTTATGACAACTGCTCTCATTATTCCTTCCTTTCACTTGACGGCGCTCCGTCCCTCTCGGCACTTAAAACACCGCTGACCCTGCGTATTCGGCTGAGAAGAAGCTCCAGCTGTTCGATGCTGTTTACCGCAGCAGATAATGTGTAACGGCTTTGGCCATCCTCCATATCTCGGCCTTTAAGCTCACCTATATTTATCTTCATATTAGTGAATACAGTAACTATATCGGCCAGTGCCCCTACTCTGGTCTTTATTTCGACAGTCAACGGTACATAAAATGTCTGCCTGACTGCATCATGCCAATAGGCCCTGACCCATCTTCCGGCGGTTTCTTTATCCTGCATGCCCCTTATGGCATTTACACAAGACTGCCTATGAATAGATACGCCGAAACCTCTTGTGACAAATCCTATTATCGGGTCGCCCGGTATTGGGCTGCAGCATTTGGCAAACTTGACAAGGCAGTTATCGATTCCCTCAACAATGACGCCATTGCTGGAAGGCTGCTTTTTCGGCTTTTTAACTATCTTTTCAGGATCGGAGGCCTCTCTGGCCCTGATCAGCTTGGCAGCCTCCTCTTTAACCTTGGCAACAACCCTTGAGACAGTTATGCCGCCATACCCTATATTGGCATAAAGATCGTCAACGCTGGCCATTTTAAGGCGGCTGAGGATTATGCCCCGGAGCTCCTCATCGCAGAAATCGTCATAAAGCAGATTGACCCTGAGCTCTCTTTCCAGCTCACTTTTGCCTTCGGCAACGTTTTCTTCTCGTTTTTCTCTTTTATACCATTGCTTGATTTTGCTTTTGGCGCTGTTGGTCTTTACTATCTGAAGCCAGCCCCGTTTGGGACCTGTAGAATTCTTTGATGTAACTATATCAACTATTTCGCCGCTCTGCAGCACATAGTCGAAATTGACTATCTTCCCGTTGACCCTGGCCCCAACCATCTTATTCCCAACTTCAGAATGTATGGCATATGCAAAATCAATAGGTGTAGAGCCCTGAGGCAGGTTAATAACATCGCCTCCCGGAGTAAATACATAGACCTCATCGGCAAAAAGGTCAACCTTTATGCTTTGTACAAACTCCTCGGGGTCTACGTCCTGCTGCGTTTCCAAAAGCTGGCGCACCCATGCAAAAGCCTCTTCCTTCTGCTGGCCTTTGAGCCCCCCTTTGTATTTCCAATGGGCGGCTATGCCGTATTCGGCGACCTTATCCATCTCTTCGGTCCTTATCTGGACCTCAAAAGGTATGCCCTCCTTGCCTATTACCACAGTGTGAAGCGACTGATACCCGTTAGGCTTGGGTGATGAAATATAATCCTTGAACCTTCCGGGAACGGGTTTGTAAAGGTCATGTACAATACCCAAGACATTGTAACAATCCGAAAGGTCCTTTACTATGACCCTTGTGGCACATATATCGTATATTTCTGAAAAAGTCAGGTTCTGTCCATAAAGCTTTCTGTAAATACTGTATATCTGCTTGAGTCTGGCCTTTACCTGACCTGCTATCCCGGCGCTTTTAAGCTTCTGTTCAATGTTATGCTTTGCTTTGTCAAGGAAATCACTGTATACCTGAGAACGCGCCTTTAAATAATCCTCGATCTCAGCGTATCCCACGGGATCCAGAACCTTTAACGAACGGTCCTCCAGCTCCCATTTAGCCGACTGCATGCCGAGCCTGTGGGCCAGCGGCGCGTATATCTCCATTATTTCAAGAGCCTTTTTACGCTGCTTTTCTATTGTTTTGAACTCGATGGTGCGGATATTATGCGTGCAGTCCGCCAGCTTGATGATGATGACCCTGATGTCCTTTGCCATAGCGACGAACATCTTTCTCAGGTCCTCCATCTGTTCTTCCTCGCGGCTTTGATAAACGACATGGCCCAGCTTTGTAACCCCGTCTACCAGCTCGGCCACCGAAGTACCAAACCTCTTCTCCACGTCCTGATAGGTAACCGCAGTATCCTCAATAGTATCATGCAAAAGGCCCGCTAAGATGGACTCAGTATCAAACCCCCATTCGTCGATTATGGAGGCTACCGATATTGGGTGAATTATATATGGCTCACCGCTTTTTCGTTTTTGATCCCCATGGGCCTCCAGGGCATATTCAAAAGCATCGTATATTTCCTTTCTGTCTTCCTCATGGTGCTCGGCTATTGTTTCGACCTTATCAAGGTATTCCTGTCCAAGTTGACTTTTGTCGATCATAAATCTCTACCCCTTAATGACATCCATAAGTTTCTTAAGTATTCTTGAGCCGTTTATATCAGCCTTTCCTTTATATTCAAGGTCGCTTATTACCATACGCTCCCCATCCAAGGAATAGTCGAATATATCGAACTCCCGCAGAATATCCATGCAGACAAGAAACCTCCCCTGATTCATGCAGCACTTGGATTCATACTTTATTTTTCTGTAAATCGTACACGGCCTGCCGCAAAGCCTGTGCTCCTCGGCATTGGCCTTGACATGCCTGAAAACAGCCACGAGGTCATCGCGGCACGGGCAGAGCGAAAGTGCTTCCTCCCTACTAAGTCTTTCGCCCCTTAAAAACCTGTCATACCTGTCTTTTGAAAGCTTATCACAGGAAATATCCTTTTCGCTCCATCTTATGTCCTTTGCTATAAGCTGAACGCTTTCCCTGCCTCTGAAATAATTTACCTCAGCCGAAAAAACAAGATCCACCTGATCGCCTTTAACAAAGGGGCACCTTCCGGCCCCCATGCCAAATACCATCGAGCAGAAGCTGTGTCCACCGCAAGACAACAGCATTTTCACATGTCTCTCATGGCTTATCGGCGTTATTTCTTCTACCCCCGCATCTTTCAAAACAAAAAGCGGGGTGGGATTTCCCATTCCGAAGGGCTCTAAAACCGAAAGGCTTTTTACTGACTGAACAGACAAATCCTCCGGGCGTGCTACATAATCGACCTCCAAAACAGGTTCCTGCTCGCAATCCCTCAAAGTCTCTTCGGCCCTTTCCATAAGCCTTCGTTTGAGTTCCTGAAGATTTTCCCTTTTAATGGCAAGGCCGACGGCCAGCTCATGCCCGCCGAAACGGTCAAGTATATCAGAGCACCGGCTCAGCGCGTCGTACAGGTTGAATCCCTGTATGCTCCTGCCGGAACCCTTGCCAATATCGCCGCACATGGAGATCATCACGCACGGCATACCATAACGATCCGAAAGCCTTGAAGACACTATACCTATAACGCCCGTATGCCAATTCTCACCCCACAGCACCATCATCTTACCCTGTATCAGCGTGGGATCTTCCTGTATCATAGAGAGTATTTGGGTATAGATATCGTTTTCTGTTTCCTGGCGCCGGCGATTCAGATCACAAAGCCTTTCCGAAAGCTCACACGCTTCCTGGCAATCATCGGTCAAAAACAGCCTTGCCGTACATCCCGCCTCCCCCAGACGCCCGGCAGCGTTTATCCTAGGCGCCAGCACAAAACTTACGGTGTTGGCCGTAACGGGCTTGCCGTCAAGACCGAGCTTTTTCATCAGGGCCCTTAACCCTATGTTACCGGTATGCCTTATATTTTTCAGCCCTTCGGTAACTATTATGCGGTTTTCCCCTTTAAGCGGCATTACATCGGCCACCGTACCCAAAGCGACTATATCGGCGTATTCGTCCAAAAGCTCCTTTATGCCGGTATCCCTTTCCATGGCGCATATGAGCTTAAATGCCACGCCCACGCCGGCCAGCTCCCGGAAAGGATGTGTACTGTCACTTCTTCTGGGGTTTACCACAGCATCGGCCTGCGGCAACGGAGTTTTGCATTCGTGATGATCAGTAATGACTACCTTCATGCCAAGGCTTTTGGCGTATTCGGTTTCCTCTACCGCGGTTATCCCCGAATCGACGGTAACAAGCAGCGTTATGCCCTCTTCAGCCAGCTCGGCTATGGCACACTTGTTAAGTCCATAACCTTCATTTATCCTGTCGGGTATGTAATAACGGCAATCGGCGCCTTTGCTTTTCAGATAATGTATCAGGATGCATGTCGCCGTTATGCCGTCCACATCGTAATCGCCATAAACCGCGATTTTCTCTCCGTTTTTTATGGCCTTTTGCAGAAGTTCTACAGCCTTGTCCATATCTGCTATCAGAAAGGGATCCGAAATATCGTCAAAAGACCCTCCCATAAAACTCTCGGCGTCGCTGACGCTCCAACCCCTGGCCGACAAAACACAGGCCGCAAGGTGGGATATGCCCAGGTCTTTTTGCAGCGTTATTATTTTTTCCTCATTTTCCGGGGCAATTATCCACTTTGCTTTCTTAATCATTTGTGCAAAATCTCTTTTCTTTAAACCTTTAGGCATACTTTAATTTGGTTATGGTATAAAAAATATTATATCAAATCTTGTTCATATTTACAAGATGATGCTTTCAAGTTTCTTTTAACAAACCAATTCAAATTTAAACAAAAGAGGCATGGCCAAGCATGCCTCTTTTGCATTTTTAATCAAAGTGTTGGTTTTACGTCGGCAGGGATCGGGCATTCATACTTGCCGCCTGTCGATTTTATGAGTTCTTCCTTCGCCTTTTTAAGCAGCTCTGGGTCGGAAACCGCCATAACAGCAGTAAGTGCCATTACCTTTGCCGCCGTGTTATTGCCTTTATTGGCAATGGATGAACGGGACTGAGCCGTCACCTGCCACGAATGTCCAGGGGTCCCCAGTGCCTCTGTAACAACATTTATCTGGGCCGTAGGAGCACAATAGCTGACATCACCCACATCGGTCGAACCGGGCATGGCCTTGTTGAGAGGAACATAGGGAAGCACACCGGTATGCAGCACATCATCTTCCGAAATAAGGTCGGGGTCCATGCCGTAATCCTCAAGCGTTTTTTTCGTGTCGGCTATATCGGCCTGGGTATATGTCTTCCTGAATGCCTCGGCCAAAGCAAAATCGGCCTGGTCAAACTTGGGGGCTCCTATTTCCTCAAAAGCCTGCTGCATGACCTTTTCAAGGGTTCGGTTGGGGTTATAATCGCACAGAGCCTCGTGGAATATCCTTTTGACCGTCGTGCCCGTCATCTTGGCGGCACCTTCGGCTATATCCATTACCCTATCGAATATCTCCTGGGCCTGTTTTATTTTAGGAGCCCTGACAAAATAATGTACCTTCGCGTAATCATGAACGACATTGGGCGCAATGCCTCCCGCGTTTACATAGGCATAATGCACTCTGGCCTCGGGGATTATATGCTCCCTGAGATAGTTTACGCCGACATTCATCAGTTCGACGGCATCCAGAGCCGAGCGGCCCAGATGGGGGTTGCCGGCAGCATGTGCCGATACGCCCCTGAACTCGTAAAATGCGCTTATGCAGGCCAGGCTGGAGGTGGTGGAAACCCTGTTTATCTTTCCGGGGTGCCATGTAAGGCAGATATCCAAGTCGTCAAAAAGGCCATTTCTTGCCATAAACACCTTGCCCGAGCCGTACTCCTCACCGGGACATCCGTAAAACCGCACAGTACCCTTAAGTCCGTTTTCCTTAAGATAATCCCTGTAAGCCAAAGCCGCTCCCGCTGCCGCGGCGCCCAGGCTGTTATGTCCGCAGCCTTGACCGTATCCACCTTCTTCAACAGGTTTTTTAACGGCGCAGGAGGCTTCCTGAGAAAGAGTCGGCAGAGCATCGTACTCGCCAAGAAAGCCAACTATCGGGGTGCCCTCACCCCAGCTGGCTATAAAGGCTGTCGGAACCTCACCGACGCCCATCTCCACATTAAAGTCCCTCTCCTCGAAAAACTGCCTGTAAAACTCAGCTGTCTTATATTCCTTCATTCCCGGCTCGGCATATTCCCAAACGGTATCGTTGGCCAAGATTATGTCGCTGTTATACCTGTCTACCAGGGCCGATATGATTTCCTTTTTATCCATCAAACTCACTTCCGTCAAATTATTTTCCGGCCGGGGAATTATTTCCCCGGCCAAATGATTTTAAACATTGGGCTTTATCTCGGGGGGAACAGCCGAAACATACTTGCCGCCCGTGGACTTTACAAGCTCTTCTTTCGCTTTTTTGAGTATCTCAGGGTCAAAAGCCGCTTTTACCGCTGCCAGAGCCATGACCTTGGCGGCCGTGATCGTACCCTTATAAGCAATGGATGAGCGGGACTGAGCCGTCACCTGCCATGAATGTCCGGGAGTGCCCAGAGCCTCGGTAACGACACCTATCTGGGCGGTAGGTGCACAGTAACTGGCGTCGCCCACATCAGTAGAACCGGGCATGGCCTTGTTAAGGGGCACATAGGGCAGTACGCCGGTGTGCAAAACGTCGTCTTCTGAAATAAGGTCTGGATCCATGCCGCTGTTTATTAAGGAGCTCTTTACATCTTCAAGGTCGCCCTTTGTAAAGGACTTCCTGAACTCCTTCGCCAAATCGAAATCTGCCTGGTCAAACTTTGGTGCCCCTATCTCTTCAAAAGCCTCCTGCATGACCTTTTCAAGGGTGCGGTTGGGGTTATAATCAAAAATAGCCTCCTTCAGTTCCACTGTATGGGTGGTGCCCGTCATCTTGGCGGCGCCCTCGGCCACGTCCTTTACCCTTTCAAATATCTCCTGGGCCTGGTACATCTTAGGAGCCCTTATAAAATAATGTATCTTGGCAAAATCATGCACGACATTTGGGGCAATGCCGCCTGCATTGACATAGGCGTAATGCACCCTGGCTTCAGGGATTATATGCTCTCTTAGGTAATTGACGCCTACATTCATAAGCTCTACGGCATCCAGCGCCGAGCGGCCCAGGTGGGGATTGCCGGCAGCATGAGCCGAAACGCCCCTGAAGCTGAACATAACGCTTATATTGGCCAGGCTGGAGGTGGTGGAGACCCTGTTGAACTTGCCAGGATGCCATGTAAGACAGACGTCAAGGTCATCATAAAGGCCGGCCCTTGCCATAAACACCTTGCCGGAACCATATTCCTCGCCGGGGCAGCCGTAGAACCTGACCGTACCCTTGAGACCGTTTTCCTCAAGGTAATCTCTAAAGGCAAGCGCGGCGCCTGCGGCACCTGCGCCAAGGCTGTTGTGTCCGCAGCCATGGCCGTATGCCCCTTCAACTATCGGCGTTTTTACCGCACAGGCAGCTTTCTGGGAAAGTGTCGGTAGAGCGTCAAATTCACCGAGGAAGCCGACAACAGGCGCACCCTCTCCCCATTCAGCTATAAAGGCAGTGGGCATATCGGCCAGGGCACTTTTTACATTGAAGCCCTTTTCTTTGAAAAAGTCTTCATAAAAGGCGGCTGTCTTATATTCCTTCATTCCCGGCTCGGCATATTCCCAGACGGTATCGTTTATTTTGACTATATCGTCGCGGTACTTGTCCACCAGCTGAGAAACAATGTCCTTTTTGCTCATTGAAACGCCTCATTTCTTAATTTATTTGTGAAATATTCTACCACAAATAATTTGATATGGCAATCTGCGGAATTATAATGTAATATATTCTTATCATTAATCCGGAGGCCTTTTTCATGACTGCTTTCGTTACCGATATAAAATACCGTATGGCATTATCCCTGATACGGGACTTAAACGATAATAAAATAAAAACGGTGGGCCTTTACACCGGCAGCATTCCTCCTTTTGCCTCACGCTCCAAAGGCCTGTCGGCCTGTTACAGTGTTCCCGACAGCCGCGAAGACCCCGCCGGCTTTATAAAGCGCCTGATCGAGCTGTGCCGTGAGTATTGCAATGACGCCGGCCTCCCCGTTGTCCTTCCCGTTGCCTCTTCCACACTGTCTATTTTATCAAAAGATGACTCGCAAGCGGCCCTGAAAGGCGTATGCCGCATGTGCATATCTAATGAAAGCTGTCTTGAGCTTGCCAACGATAAAGCCCGCCTGGCAGAGATGGCCCGAAAAATCGGGGTGCCCACACCTGAAGAATACCGGGTAACCTGTAAAGAGGATCTTGAGAACCTCGATTACCCCCTTATAGCAAAACCCGTATTCGGTGAAAAACAGGGGCTGCCCGCTGAAAAGAGATACAGGCTGGTAAGTTCACCTAAACAGGCAATAAAGGCCTTGGAAGACTACACATTTGAAAACCGTTTGCCCGTGTTTCAAAAATGGCTTGCCGGCAGCGGATGGGGCTACTCTGTGCTGGCCGAAAACGGTGAAATAATCAACTCGATATGCCACCGCAGGATAAGGGAGTATCCCGTTTCGGGCGGACCATCAACCTGCTGTGTAAGTGAAGACGGCGCATTTCTCCTTCCCCATGCCCGCAAACTTATAAAGGCGCTTAACTTTACAGGCCTTGCCATGATAGAGTTCAAGACCGATTTGGAGGGCAATCCATACCTTCTGGAAATAAACCCGCGTATATGGGGCACCTTCCCCCTGACCCGCGTGGCCAAAAGCAGCATCGCATATGATTGGTATGCCCTGGCCGCAGAGCTTGAGCCGAAAAGGATATCCCCCAAAACGGGTGTGCGGATGTACTATCTTCCTTCGGATGCCCGCAGGTCGCTTTCAAGGATGAAAAAGGGCGCTGTTATCTCTGCGGCCTCCGCCATAAAGGATTGGCTTTCGCCCTTTTCGCATGAAGGCATATTTGAGCTCAGCGACCTCGGCGCTTCCTGGGGCTATCTTACTTCATATATGAAAGGCAGGCGCGGCTGATGCTGGTCAAAGCCGATCTCCATATCCATACAAGCCTTTCCGGCGACGGAAGAAGCTCTCTTGAAGATATGCTCAAAGCCGCCGCAAGCGCGGGCATTGATGCTGTGGCTGTGGCCGACCATGATATCCTTTCAGTAAAAAAAGAGGATAATCCGCCCCTTATCATACCTGCATGCGAATGTTCGACCACAGACGGACACATCATCGCGCTTTTTATTGAAAGCCCTGTTACCTGCCTAAAAAAATATACGGGCAGGCTGCCGTCAGCTTCAGAAGCCATACATGAGATACACGCTCTTGGGGGGATAGCCGTATGGGCCCACCCCTATGAACGCCATACCATTTTAAACGAAAACGCCGTAGCGTTTGCCGATATTATAGAAACAGCCAACGCACGGGCGTCCTTTAAAAACACTGAAGCCAACAAAATGGCCCGGGAGCTCGCCTACCGCCTTGGCAAACCCTGTTGTGGCGGAAGCGATGCCCATCACCTTTCAGAAGTGGGCAACGCCTACTCTGAAATTGACTGTAAAGCTTGTACACTTGACTGTATAAAAGAGGCGCTTTTATCCGGGCGCACCCAGGCAGTCCTTGTTCGAAATACACCGAGGCTCAAAAAAGGCATTTCACAATTTGAGAAAAGACGGAAAAAGGGCTTTTCTCCACTATCATATTCAAAGGGCCTTTTATATATTGCATACTGCCTTTTACTTGATTTTATAAAGGAGAGATAATATGTCTGTTTTAACCCTGGCCATATCGACCGCCAAAAAGGTCAAACACGCATTAAAAAAAGACATAGACAAAAAAACGCCTGTTTATCTTTCACCCGTAAGAAGGCTGGAGCGCATCAGAACCCGAGAGAGGGTCTGCGCCATGACATTTGACGACGGCCCCATGAACCTCCCTCCCAACCCGGATAATCACGGCGGAAAACCCCTGACGCTGGTGCTGGCGGAAATATTGGAAAAACACGGCGGCAAAGGCACCTTTGATGTTGTTGGTGACACATCAAAGAACTATCCCGATAACCCCGGCAAGCACGGATCGGCCTCATGGGGAGGCGTAGCCTACGACCACTATCCTGATATAAACAAAGATGCTTTCGGCGGGGCTCAGAACTGCCCCCAGCTTATATCCCGCCTTTTAAGCGGCGGGCACCAGATAACAAATCACACCTATTCCCACATACTTTTCGGTAAAAAGTCTGTGGTTTATGGCACCAGAAAACATCTGGACACTCTTGAAGACGCATGTGAGGATATACTGCGCCTTCACCGCCTGATGGAAGACCAATATGGATATACAATGGAATACATGCGTCCTCCCCACTATGTAGACAAAATAAATGGGGGCTTTTCTTCATATGATGCCTGTGCCCTGACGGGGTATCAGTACATGGCCGCCAGCTTTGACGGGGCCGGCTGGCTGCCCTGCAAAACATACGAACAGGAAGTGGAAGCTACATGGAAACCCATTCAAAACGCCCTGCTCAATGACCCCAACGCTTTTTGCGGACAGATTATATTTCAAAAAGATGGCTGCAACATGGCAAGGCGTACTCCCATTGCAGACGGTCTGGACAAGGCTTTGGAGATTCTTGATTCCTATGGATATAAGGTCATAACCGTAAAGGAGCTTGTCTCCCGCTCTCCTTTTGAAGACCTGGGTAAGGGTGACGAACATTTTGAAAGCGCTCTTTCCCTTTTGAACCGCGGCTATACCATTGCTTTCCGTAACAATAAGGTGATGCCGCAGGCGGAACTTAAAAGAGGCGAACTTTTAATGATGCTCTATGGGGTCAAAGGCGTTTCGAGGCGGATAGAGCTTATCAGAAAGGAAAAGGTCTTCAACCTTAAGGATATTAAGCCCTCCCATCCGTACAGCGGCGCTGTAAGCTTGGCTTTGGAACAGGACGCCTGCCCGTGTGAAAACGGTATGTTCTTTCCGGACAAACCTGTTGACAGGGAGTATTTCTCCCATGTATGCCGGGCGTTTTTCGGTAAATCTGTTTCTGTCCAGGAGCCAATAACCCACGGCAAGGCGATAGATGCGCTAGCTACTTTGGCAAAAGGAAAATAGCGTTATAAAAAGGACAAAAGCTTGCGTTTTTGTCCTTTTAAGTGAACTTTTAAACCCGTGGAATATATGTATACCAGCAAGTAGCACCTGCTTTTTCTAATTTTCAAAAAGTACGGCAGAGAAAGCTGCCGTGTTTATTATATGATTTTTTATGGTTGTCCACTTTAAAACCACCGTTTATCCAGCCTTTTAGGCCAGAACTTCCCATCAAAACCAAATCTCCAAACTCACTAGAAAATAAATAAAAAACCGATAAAACAGGAAACAAACCTGTATTTTAATCATTTTGTGGGTACAAAAAGGTCCGAGGAAACAGATTTCCTCGGACCTTTTCTGAATCATTTTTTAAGACAATGCGCTTGTTTTGCAATAAACAAGCTTATTTTTATTTGCCGGTCATCTTGGCAACTTCTTCAGCAAAGTTGTCTTCCCTCTTCTCAAGTCCTTCACCTTTTTCAAAGCGGACGAATTTCACGATCTTGACAGTGCCTCCCTGCTCAGAAGCAACCTTGTTTGCGTATTTCTCAACAGAAAGCTTGTTCTCCTTAACAAAAGCCTGATTGACAAGGCAGTTCTCCTCAAAGAACTTGTTGATCCTACCGGCAACGATCTTTTCGGCAACATTGGCGGGCTTGCCTTCGTTGATGGTCTGGGCCATGAGGATCTCCTTCTCCTTGTCAAGGACCTCTGCGGGAACGGCATCCTTATCAAGATACTGAGGACGCATAGCGGCGATCTGCATGCAGATATCCTTGCCCAACTCCTTGACGGCCTCGTTGTTCTTGAGGTTATCGGAAACCTCAAGGCCTACAAGGACGCCGATCTTGCCGCCCATGTGGATATAAGCGACATTCATAGTCGAGGCATCATACCTCTCAAACCTTCTGATCTGGATATTTTCACCGATTGTCAGGACCTTTTCCCTAAGGACATCAACAACAGTGAGGTCGCTATCGGGATACTTGCAGGCGTTAAGGGCCTCTATATCAGCAGGAGCATCCTTAATTATAACATTGCACAAATCGGAGCAAAACTTTTTGAACTCCTCATTCTTCGCAACAAAGTCGGTTTCAGAGTTAACCTCGACAACAGCGCCCACTCCGCACTCTTCGCAAACATAAGCATAGACAGCACCCTCGGCAGCAATCCTGCCGGCCTTCTTGGCGGCAGCGGCCAGGCCCTTTTCACGCAGAAACTCGATAGCCTTCTCAAAATCGCCATCAGAAGAAGTCAGGGCCTTTTTGCAGTCCATCATGCCGGCGCCTGTCTGTTCACGGAGCTTCTGTACATCTTTAGCTGTAAAAGCCATTATTATTCCTCCAATTTTGAGTTTATATTAAACTGTAATTATTCCTTGATGATTTCTTCAGCTGTAACCGATTCCCTCTTCTGGGGAGCCCTGGGAGTGGTATCGACAGGCTCGGCAGCCTCAGACTGCTCAGAAGCCTCAACGGTCTCATCACTGACCGAAATCTGCTCACCCTGGCGGCCTTCAATAACGGCGTTGGCCATAGCCTGAGCTATAAGCTTAATTGCACGGATAGCATCGTCATTTCCGGGAATGACATAATCGACCTCATCGGGATCGCAGTTTGTATCGACAATAGCAACGATTGGTATACCGAGCTTCTTTGCCTCGGCAATGGCGTTCTTCTCCTTGCGCAGATCAACAACGAACAAAGCGGCGGGAAGCTGCTTCATATCCTTGACGCCACCAAGATACTTCTCCAGCTTTTCGATTTCCAGCTTAAGCTTGACGACTTCCTTCTTGGGAAGCAGATCAAATGTGCCGTCCTCCGACATCTTATTAAGCTGATTCAGACGCTCTACCCTTTTGCGCATGGTCTTAAAGTTGGTCAGCATGCCGCCCAGCCAACGAGCATTAACATAAAACATGCCAACACGCTCAGCCTCTTCCTTTACAGCGTCCTGAGCCTGCTTCTTTGTGCCAACAAAAAGAATGGAGCCACCCTCGGCAGCAGTATCACGCACGAAGAAATAAGCCTCTTCCAGCTTCTTGACGGTCTTCTGGAGATCGATGATATAAATACCGTTTCTCTCCATAAAAATGTACTCCGCCATTTTGGGGTTCCATCTTCTGGTCTGGTGGCCGAAATGTACGCCGGCCTCCAACAGCTGCTTCATAGAAATTACTGACATTTGTTTGTCCTCCTTCTGGTTGTTCCTCCACTGCAGTCATGCACCTGGACGGCCGACAAAGCGGCACCTGCCCTGATGTTCCGCAATGTGTGTATTTTGGGCTTTGCCCAAACATTCGCTTAGATATATTATCACACTTTTTCACGCCATGCAAGGCTTTTTAACAGAAATACGCCCATTTTTACATATCTTTATCCCTGTTGCCTGCGATAATGCCTTTTTCCGTGAGCTTTATACTGAAATCTAACCAGAATTATATCTTCCCCTATTTTTTCAATACAGTCCCAAGGGATTATTTTGTCTTCCTCCCGACCTAATATCCCAAAAAACTTTAGCCTTCCGGGTATCACAAGGGCGATAACCTTGCCGCATTTAACATCTATCTCTACATCACCTACATACCCAAGTCTTGCACCGTCAGAAAGATTGACTACCTCTTTATAGCCCATATCAAATATTCTTGTTGTTTCCATAAAAAAACCTCCCGATATTCATTAATATGCGGGAGGTGCCTGGCTCTTTATCGGATATCCGAGGCTTCAATATATTTTTTAAGGCTTTTTGAAAGCAGGACGCAGCACAGCACCGCTATTACCGAGCTGGGAAGCATATAGGAAATATTATATATAATCGAATAAATGACCACATTAGGCATCTTCATGCCCATAAAATACGTAGGCATATAAGAGGCATAAATAGTAACTCCGCTTATAAAATGTATGATAAATCTGCCACCGCAGCCTATCAGCGAACTTAGCCATACAAGCGATGGCCTGTTCTTTATCGCTCCTGCCAGGCCCACCATCATATAAGCCAAAGAATAATCGAGAAGCATGGACTGCCAATTCACCGCAACTCCGCCTGATAAAAAGAACTTGAGCGTACCAAAGCACAACCCTGATATAAATCCGCAGCCAACTCCCCATCTGACCGAATAAATTATTATCGGCACCATTACAAAGTCGATGGAGCCACCGTACTGCAGCCCGATTGGTATGTCAACATAACTCAACACTAGGGCCATGGCGGCCACCAAGGCTCCCTCTGTAAGCATTCTGACCTTTTTCTTTTCAGCTGTCATTTTTTCCTCCTTTCGAGCTTAATACCCCGAAAGCCAACAAAAAAGCCGCGGAGAACCGCGGCGCAAATCTTTTAAAGCTTCCTACGCCGGCATTATCCGGATCAGGTATAAGGGTTGCGGGAGCCTCCCGCTCTCAGCCGGCCTTTCACCAGCACCCCTGTATTAAGTTCATAAAAATACTAAACCCTGAAGTACTGTTTGTCAATACTTACTGCACATTGACCATACTGTCGTATATCTTCTCCGAAAGCTCCTTGCCGGCATTATGTCCCATTTTCTTATGACGGTTGTTCATTGCTGCCACCTCGATAATAACAGCCAGATTCCTTCCTGGCTTGACGGGAATATCCAGCGAAGGCACATCTATATCAAGGATATTGGTGTATTTCTCGTCTATACCCATGCGGTCATACTGCTTGTTATCTTCCCACTTTTCAAGATTTATAATAAGGTCAACCTTTTCAGTGGGTTTAACGGCTCCCATGCCGAAAAGCTGTCTTACGTCGACTATGCCAATACCTCGAAGCTCCATGAAATAGCGTATGAGCTCAGGCGCCGAACCCACAAGGCTTTTGGCCGAAACCCTCTTGATATCGACGGCGTCATCAGCCACAAGACGGTGTCCCCTCTTTAAAAGCTCTATGGCTGTTTCGCTTTTGCCAACCCCGCTGTCCCCTAAGAGCAGTATTCCCTCGCCATAAACCTCTACAAAAACACCATGCATCGTTATACGCGGGCCCAGATGAACATTTAGAGAGGCAGTCAACGCGGCCAGGATATCAGAAGCGTGGTCGGGAGATTTAAGCACAGGAACGCCGAATTTTTTTGCGCTTTCTATACACTGAGGCAAAATATCACTGTCCACAGATAAAACAAGCAGGGGTATCTCATGTGAAAACAGGTCATCAAACTTTTTTTCCTGCTCATATTCGCTGAAATGGCTCAGATAAAAATGCTCCATCTTTCCAAGGACCTGAATGCGCTTATTGTCAAACCCCTCATAAAATCCCGTCAGCTGAAGTCCGGGGCGGTTGACACTGGCGCTGGAGATGGTACGCTCAAGAAAGCCCTCGGGCCCGTACACCACATCAAAATGGAACTCTTTCAAAATTTCGTGCATCATTACGGAATATTTTGTCGCCACGCCTTGTCACCCCTGAAATATTTGATAAAATATATCTTTATGTTCTGTACGAATATGTTTATATTATATATCATTCTCAGCCAGGCCGCAATATCAAAGATATCACAAGCGTTCAAAATATTTGAGATTTCCTCTTGCTTTATGAAAAACGATGTGGTATTATACCTATGTTATGTTACTTTGTATAAGGAGGTGCAGAGGAATGGCAAAATGTGATATCTGTGGCAAAGGCGTGACTTTCGGCATCCAGGTCTCCCACTCTCACAGAAGGACAAACAGAGCATGGAAGCCCAATGTCAGACGCGTAAAGGCTATCGTCAACGGCACTCCTACACATATAAATGTTTGCACTCGTTGCCTGCGCTCGGGTAAGGTTACAAGGGCTATATAAGCCCTTTGCCTTTAGGAATGTCAAATAAGGTCCCGGTTTTAACCGGGACCTTTTTCCTTATATAAATCATATATGAAGAAAAAAACGGCCTTTTGGCCGTTTTTTATTTTTCCGTTCCATTTCCTGCCCAGAATTCGGGCTTCCCCGAGCGCGATATTAAGCTCTCTTCAACCTTTTCAAGGCTGGCCCCCTCAAAAAGCAGGTTATACATTGCCTCTGAAATGGGAAGCTCTATTCCGCTTTCAGCAGCCAAGAAGTGTACGGCCTCGGTGGCAAAATAACCCTCGACGACCGCTCCGACCTTTTTGACGGCTTCGTCGGGCTTTTCACCCGCCCCTATCATAAGTCCTGCCCTGCGGTTTCGAGAATGTTGGGATATGCATGTAACTATAAGATCCCCCACGCCTGAAAGCCCGGCAAAAGTCTCCTTCCTGCCTCCCAGATACTCGCCAAACCTTGACATTTCGGCAATGCCTCTGGTCATTATCATCGCCTTGGTATTATCTCCATATCCTGCGCCGTCGCTTATTCCCACAGCAAGTGCCATTATGTTCTTCATGGCACCCCCCAGCTCAGCACCCACTATGTCGTCATGGGTATATACCCTGAAAAAGCCATTCATAAAAGCGCCCTGCACTTTTTCTGCGGCTTCTCTGTCACATGAAGCGGCCACAACAGCCGTAGGTACCCTTCTGGAAACCTCTTCGGCATGAGAAGGTCCTGTAAGAGCCACTATCCTGCCATTCCCCTCCAGAGCCTTTTCAAGACTTTTAGAAAGCAGGCAATACCCGTTGCTTTTATCAAAGCCCTTTGACAAAAGCACTATAACCTGGTCCTTTGATATAAAGGGTCTGAGATTAACCGCTGTTGAATAAACAGCAAAAGATGGCACTGCTACAACAACGATATCGCTGCCCGAAGCGCAGGAAAGGTCCATTGTGAGCTTTATCTTCTCGTCCAGCTTTATTCCCGGAAGCAGCTTCTCATTGCCCCTGGTGTTATTCAAAAGCTCATATTCCTCTTTAAGGAAGCACCATACCGTAACATCGTGACCATTTCCATTCAAAAGCGTGCTGACGGCAAGGCCCCAGCCGCCGCAACCTATAACAGATATTTTCATTTGACACCCTTACCTTTCTTGCCAAAACTGAGTTCTGTGCCGTTCATAAGCCTTTTTATATTACTCCTGTGCAGGTATGTGACAAAAATACAAATAAACACCGAAAGCGCAATATAGCTTTGAGTTACAGCTGAGTCCAGACTGTCACGGAAAAAAAACAATGTGTTGAACGGCAGCGTAAACGCGACCAGCAATGTTGAAATAGAAACTGTCCTTTTAATAAAGGCACTTCCAAAAAAAAGCACTGCAGCCACACAAAAAACCCTGATATCAATAAGGAAGATACATGCCGCAGAGCACGCGGCAGCCTTCCCACCCTTAAATCCGTAATATATAGGATATGCGTGGCCTATGGTAACAGCCGCTCCCGCGGCGGCAACGGCAAAATCTCCTATCAGAAGTTTTCCCAAAGTCACTGCCGCAAATGTTTTTCCGAAATCAACCAGCATTGTCATTATTGCTTTTTTAAGGCCATAGGTCCTCAATACGTTGGTCGTCCCGGCATTTCCGCTGCCATAATCGCGAATATCCTGCTTGTAAAACAACCTTGATACAGTGATAGAGCCGCTGAGAGATCCTAAAAAATAGCCTATGGCCGCGGTAAGAAGCCAGGCCCATACCTTGTCCGCGTACATAAGCCCTACTCCTTTTCCCCGCGCTGACGGACTATCATTTTAATCGGAGTCCCTGTAAAGTCATATGCATCCCTCAGCCTATTTTCAAGATACCGTAGGTATGAGTAATGAAACAGTTTGGCATCATTGCAGAAACAGACGAATGTAGGCGGCTTGATGCCGACCTGCGTCATATAATAAACCTTAAGCCTGCGCCCTTTGTCAGTAGGAGGCTGCACTCTGGCCGTGGCATCAGCCAAAATAGTATTGAGCATGCCCGTCGTCGCCCTGAAACTGTTTGCAGCGGCAACCTTTTTTATCTCAGCAAACAGGTTTTCGACCCTAAGGCCTGTTTTGGCCGAAATAAACATCACAGGAGCGTATGTCATGTAGGCAAGGTCAACCCTTATCTTCTTTTCGAACTCGGCTTGCGTGGATGTTTCTTTTTCTATAAGATCCCATTTATTTACGGCTATAATAACCGCCTTGCCGCTGTCATGAGCCAGACCGGCGATTTTTGTATCCTGATCGGTAACGCCGTCACGGGCATCTATCATAAGAATGCACACATCGGCCCTTTCTATCGCCATTACAGCCCTCATGACCGAAAACTTCTCAATATCCTCGATCACCTTTGACTGCTTTCTTATCCCTGCCGTATCTATGAAAAGGAAACTGTCCTCCCCACGCCTGACAATACTGTCGACAGCGTCTCTTGTAGTACCGGGAATATTGCTGACAATGACCCTTTCTTCCCCTGTAACGCGGTTTATGAGGGAGCTCTTGCCGGCATTCGGCTTTCCGATTACAGCTACTTTCAGCATACCCTCTCTCTCATCAAACTCATCCGTTTCTTCAGGGAAATACTCAAAGCAGCGGTCCAAAAGATCACCCGTGCCGTACCCGTGCATAGCCGAAACTCCTACAGGATCGCCCATACCCAGATTGTAAAATTCATAAAACTCAGCTGGAGGATCGCCCGGGGTATCTATTTTATTGACACACAGCACAACAGGCTTTTTCGACCTTTTCAGCATGGAAGCCACATCTGCGTCGGCCGCCGTCACCCCCGTCTTGACATCAGTGACCAAAATAACCACATCGGCATTGTCTATCGCAATATATGCCTGTTCCCTCATAAACCTCAATATTTCATTGTCGGTTTTAGGTTCAATGCCCCCTGTATCGATAAGATCAAATACCCTGCCTCGCCACTCGGCCTCAGCATATATCCTGTCTCGGGTCACGCCCGGAGTATCCTCAACTATGGCGGCGTTTTTTCTCTCGGCTAATCTGTTGAAAAGAAGTGACTTTCCAACATTAGGTCTGCCGACTATGGCAACTGTCGGCCTGCTCATTATAACCATTCCTTTCCTTACCGCCGCGGCGTCGCCCCGCGGCAGGTTTGATGGCGGCTTCCGGAAAAATTTCCGGCACATACCAAATATAATATGTTTTTATCCGCACGTCAAATATTCTTGCCAAAAATGAATTTTAAAACCCCATAAAACAAAATAGAGAAGCGGGAAACCCCTCTTCTCTACTTTATTTCAAATAAATTACTCGGCATCAACGGCCAAAACGGTGCGTCCGTTATATGTTCCGCAAGCTCTGCAGGCCCTGTGTGAAAGCACAGGCGCGCCGCACTTGGGGCATTTGGACACATTGGGAAGGTCGAGCTTCCAATGAGAGCTGCGCCTTTTGTCTCTCCTCTGCCTGGAAATTTTACCCTTGGGTACTGCCATGTTTTTCGCCTCCTCACTGTATCTTAAACACTTATATTCTGATTAAAACTAATCACTTTTTCAGTAACTCAGCCAGCTTACTGAGCCTAGGATCAATCTCTTTGCGGGTACAGCCGCAATCCCCATCATTTAAATTTTTACCGCATACAGGGCACAGCCCCTTGCAATCCTCAGAACAAAGCACCGTACTTTTCATATTGAGCAGAAGCTCCTGGAAAAATATCTCGTCGAGATCTATCTCATCCGACTCAATATACAAAAGATCGTCCATTCCATCCGACTCAATATCATCGGTAATGTAATATTCTGCATCGGCCCGGCATACATAATCCACCGGCTTAAGGCACCTGGCGCAAGAGGTAAAAACCCTACCCTCGATGCTTCCGTTGAGGTATCCGGCGTCACCCTTCAAAGCCACATAACCCTTTATGGAAAAAGGCCCTTTAAAAGGATATTCACCCATTACCTGCTCACTGCTGAAATCGGCGGTGTAGTCAAAATCAACCCGCTGTTCAGCAGAGGAATTAACCTCTTTAAGGCTGATTTTCATAAACCGACCAACCTCCCCACAATGATACAAATAACATTATACAAACCGATAAGTCAAATGTCAAGTTTTTTCTTGACTTAACTATGATTTATTTTGATTTATGCATCATTGCTTAGCTTATGATTTTATATTACATTCCGTCCATTGTCAATCCCGCTTCTCCCTAAAAAACAGCATACGCTTTATTTTACATAGCTTTTATGATAATATAAAGTATGAATTTATCCAACGGAGGACAAAATGAAAGAATTTACGGTCAACAGGAACGATTCTGGCCAGCGGCTTGACAAATATCTGTTAAAATCGATCCCTTTGCTTCCCTCGTCCCTTATGCATAAATATATCCGCCTTAAAAGGATCAAACTTAATGGCAAACGATGCCAGGCAAACACAATACTGAATCCCGGCGATGTCCTTACCCTATATATAAATGATGAATTTTTTGAAGTTTCTTCCCACAGCTACGGTTTTTTATCCTCCCCTTCGGATATAGATATTGTTTATGAAGACGAAAACATACTTCTTGCCGACAAGAAACCCGGGCTGGTAGTCCATGAAGATGAAAGTGGAAGCAGTGATACCCTTATCAACCGCATACAGCACTACCTGTATTCAAAAGGCGAGTGGGATCCTGCAAAAGAGAACAGTTTTGCTCCGGCACTGTGCAACCGTATAGACAGAAATACCGGGGGCATAGTTATAGCAGCAAAAAATGCCGAAACCCTGCGCATCCTCAATGAAAAAATCAAACTGCGTGAAATAGACAAATATTACCTTTGCCTGGTGCATGGAAGTCTTAGGCCCAGGCAGGGCACTCTGAAAAACTATATTATCAAAGATCCTTCTCAAAAAATGGTCTCGGTTTACGACAAAATGTATCCTGGAGCATTGACGGCAATAACCGATTACAGAGTATTAAAGGAAGCCAAAGGTCTCAGCCTTGTAGAATGCCTGCTCCATACCGGCAGAACTCACCAGATAAGAGCTCAGATGGCGCACGCAGGCCATCCTCTGGCCGGTGATACCAAGTACGGTCTTAACAAAAATAACAGATCGCTTCCTTTCAGATATCAGGCCCTTTATTCCTACCGGCTTGACTTCACTTTCAAAACGTCTGCAGGAATACTTGAATACCTGAAAAACCGCAGCTTCAGTGTGATGAACATCCCCTTTGTCAACTATCTTGGAGAAAACTGAATCGAGAAAACCGGAGAAAAGCAGAGAAATACAGAGCATTTCAAAGATTTTCACTTTCACATTTCATGCCTTCCAATATTTCGGCTTTTTTTTCGCTTATACCATTGACATTTTGTACAGTTTTATGTATATTAGTGCTGTTATATAGAAGGGGGGTCGGATAATGTCCGAAAAACTCATTAATCTGGAAAATATCCATAAAGATTATGGAGGCAAGGTTGTCCTTGATAATATAAATTTATATGTAAGGGACAAGGAATTTGTAACCTTGCTCGGGCCTTCTGGCTGTGGCAAGACCACTACTTTGCGCATTATTGGCGGATTTGAAACGCCAAGCGCCGGGGTGGTCTATTTTGATGGAAAAAAGATCAACGATCTTCCTCCCCACAAGCGCCCGGTAAATACCGTTTTTCAAAGATACGCACTTTTCACCCATATGAATGTTTATGACAATATAGCCTTTGGCCTCAGGATTGCCAAAGTAAGTGAAAATGTCATAAAAGACAGGGTAACAAATATGCTCAAACTGATAAACCTTCCCGATTATGCCAAAAGAGAGGTTTCTTCCCTTTCGGGCGGAGAGCAGCAGAGGATAGCCATTGCAAGGGCGCTGGTTAACCATCCAAGAGTTTTGCTTTTGGACGAGCCGCTGGGTGCTTTGGACCTCAAACTGCGCAAGGAAATGCAGCGAGAGCTTAAATCCATACAGCAGCAGGTAGGTATCACCTTTGTCTATGTTACCCATGACCAGGAAGAAGCCCTGACCATGAGCGACACAATAGTCGTCATGAACAAAGGAAAAATCCAGCAGATCGGCACGCCTGTCGATATATATAATGAACCTAAGAACGCCTTCGTTGCTGATTTTATCGGGGAAAGCAACATTCTTGACGGAGTAATGCATAAGGACAGGCTTGTAAGCTTCTGCGGAAAAAACTTTGACTGCCTTGATTCAGGATTTGAAAAGGATGAAACCGTCGATGTCGTTGTAAGGCCGGAAGATTTTGAGATCGTTCCTATCGAAGATGCCCAGCTTGTCGGCACTGTAAAGTCTACTATATTTATGGGTGTTCATAACGAAATAATGGTTGAAACCGAAGATTTCACCTGGAAGGTCCATTCAATATACAATGCTGAGGTCGGAGATAAAATAGGCCTTTTCTTGACTCCCGACGATATCCATATCATGCACAAGTCGTAAAGGAGGCGGCAGAATGAGAAATCGCAAAATGGCCGCTTTGACCACTGTCCCTTATGTCATCTGGATGGCGCTTTTTGTTGTCATACCCCTTGTGCTCATAGTTGTATATGCATTTACAAGCAAAGCGGGTGGCTTTACACTTCAAAACTTCTCTGCCATGGGCGACTACGCAAAAGTCTTTGCCCGTTCTTTGTGGCTGGCACTGGCCGCTACTGTCATATGCCTTATAATCGGTTATCCCGTAGCATACGCCCTTTCAAAAATGGGACCCTCTTTCCAAAGGACCGCCATAATGCTCCTGATGCTTCCCATGTGGATAAACTTTCTTTTAAGGACATACGCCTGGATGTCCCTTCTGGAAAACACAGGGCTTATCAATACCTTTTTTGATAATATCGGCCTTTTTGACCTGATCAACAAAATCGCTCTTTCGCTTGCTTCGGATCCTTCAGCGTATCAGCCTATTGACCATTTTCAAATGATTAATACCCAAGGCGCGGTTATTTTGGGAATGGTGTACAACTACCTTCCTTTCATGATAATGCCGATATACTCGGTCATCGTAAAAATAGACCGCTCGATGATAGAGGCGGCCCAGGACTTGGGCGCCGACAGCGTGACCGTCTTCCGCAAGGTCATATTCCCTCTCAGCCTGCCCGGCGTGCTTTCCGGCATTACAATGGTGTTTGTGCCATCTGTAAGCACATTCATCCTTTCCAAGCTTTTGGGAGGCGGCATGAATATGCTTTTGGGCGACCTTATTGAGCTTCAGTTTATGGGCGGCGCTTATAATCCCTATGTGGGATCTGCCATATCCCTTGTCATGATGATTATTGTCATGATATGCATGACTGTGATGAACCGCTTCGGCGACGGTGAAGATCAGGCGGTGATGCTGTAATGAAAAAGAAAAGTACATTTTCCCAGCGGCTTTTAATATTCCTTTTGTTTTTCTTCCTGTATGCTCCTATAATTGTGCTTATAATTTTTTCCTTCAACAGTACCAAAAGCCGCAGCGTATGGACGGGATTTACCTTTGATTGGTATGTCAAGCTGTTCAACAATTCGGCCATATTGTCAGCACTTTATACAACCCTTCTTGTTTCGGTGCTGGCCGCAGTTATAGCCACAATAGCGGGGACATTTGCAGCGGTGGGGCTTTTCAACATGAAAAAACGTCCCAGGGATATACTTCTTCAGATAAACAATATCCCCGTGATAAACGCTGACATAATAACCGGCGTATCCCTCTGCGTCCTGTTCGTATTTCTGGGCAAGATATTCAATTTTAAGCTTGGTTTCGGCACCCTGCTCATCGCGCATATAACCTTCAACATTCCGTATGTTATCCTTTCGGTCATGCCCAAACTCAGGCAGCTGGACAAAAACCTTTTTGAGGCGGCCCAGGATCTGGGATGTACGTGGATGCAGGCCTTTACCAAAGTAATCATACCCGAAATACGGCCCGGCATAGTAAATGGTCTCCTTATGGCGTTTACCCTTTCAGTAGATGACTTTGTCATCAGCTATTTTACCGCAGGCTCGGTGGAAACCCTGTCCATGCGCATATACGCCATGACAAAAAAACGCATCAGCCCTGAAATAAACGCTATTTCTACTATATTGTTTGTAACAATACTCCTGCTGCTCATCATCATCAATGTGCGTCAGGCCCAGCAGGAAAAGGCGTCAGCCCGGAAGCGCGCCGAGTTTGAAAACCGTTAATTTTTTTGAAGGGAGATAAAAAATTGAAAAAAAACATCGTTCTTCTTGCCGTTTTGCTGGCGGCAATGCTCTTTACGGCTTGTTCAAGCGAGCCGCAGGAGGTTGTCAATGTGTACAATTGGGGAGAGTACATAGACGAATCCATCTTTGACGATTTTGAAGAACAGACAGGCATTAAGGTAAACTATAATGTCTACGAATCCAACGAACAGCTTTATACCGTCCTTAACGGCGGCGGAGTAAGCTATGATGTAATCATACCGTCAGACTACATGATTTCCCGCATGATAGAAGAGGATATGCTGGAAAAAATCAATTTTGACAATGTTCCCAATATAGCCAAAATAGATCCTGCCTATCTCAATTTGGAGTTTGACCCTGCGCAGGAGTATTCGGTCCCCTATTCCTGGGGTGTTGTCGGCATCATCTACAACACCAAGGTTGTAAATGAGCCGGTTGACAGCTGGAGCATTATTTTTGACGAAAAGTACAGCGGACAGATCCTGCAGTTCGATAACTCCAGGGACGCTATGGCCACAGCCCTTTTCTATCTCGGTTATCCTGTCAATACCACCGATAAGGCTCAGCTTGAGGAAGCATATCAGCTTCTTGTAAGCCAGAAGCCCATACTCCAGGGTTATGTCATGGATCAGATCTTTGACAAGCTGGAAGGCGGAGAGGCCGCCATCGGCGTATATTATGCCGGCGATGCGCTTACGATGATGGAAGTCAATCCTGATCTTGCTTTCTGTGTTCCAAAGGAAGGCTCCAACTTCTTTGTTGACGCCATGTGCATACCTAAGGGTGCCGAAAACAAAGAGAACGCCGAGGCATTTATAAACTTCATGTGCGAGACCGAAATCACCATCAAGAATATGGAGTTTACCGGCTATGCAACGCCTTCGGCAGAAGCATATGAGCAGCTTGACGAGGAAGTTAAAAACAATACAATCATCTTCCCTGAAAAGGACCTGATTGAAAATTGCCAGACATATACAAACCTCCCCGAGGATATTCTTGAGCTTTATAACGATTATTGGACCAAACTCAAATCATAGTGCCTTTTTCTCTGCCCCGCGGCAAAAGCCGCGGGGATTTTTTTATTGACAAATATCGATATTCGATGTTACTATTTAAATGTAATAACGAATATCGATATTAGTGGAGAAAGAAATGCCGAGAGAAAAGTTTCAATATTTCACAGATCAGATGTACTATACCCTTTTGTGCCTTACCGAAAGAGGCTGCGGCGCCGACATAACAGAACGCCTTAAAAATCTTACGGGAGGGCGCATAGTCATAGGTCCCGGTACCCTTTACCACCTGCTGGAGCTTTTCCTTAAGGAGGGTTTCATAATCAAAACAGGGACCGACGGCAGGAGGATATATTATATACTGACATCCCTGGGCAGAAAGCGCCTTGAAGAAGAATACCAAAAACTCAGGCTGATGGCCAGAGATTATGAAATATGCCTGTTTGGCAAGGAGGTATCTCATAATGAAATATAAATATATCCCCTGCCTTTACAGCGTCGGTGATCACGACGCCATATGCCGTATGCTCGAAAAACAGGCTGCAAAAGGATGGCTGCCCAAAAATACCGAAGGTATTGTCTGGATATTTGAAAGGTGCGGCAAAGAAAACCTGCGTTTTCAGATTTTGTATGCAGATGACCAAAAGGAAACTGTGCCGGAAAAATATCTCGATTCGTGCAAAGAGGCCGGCTGGGACTATGTGTGCCCCTGCGGCATTATGAAGATTTTCAAAACATCGGACCCTAACGCCCCCGATTTAAATACCGACGAAGCGGTCAGCTTTTACGCGATAAAAAACGGGCTTAAGTCCATATACCTTAAGCCCCTTATGGCATTTGCTTTGATATCCCTGCTTCTGATACGCAATATGCTTGTTTCCTGCAAATATGTCTTTTTCTCATCCATAAGCCGCAATTCATTTATCCTCAGTTCGGCTCTCGTTTTGATGCTCCCTGTTTTTATCCTTCTTTTTGCCCTGAGCCTTGTTTTGTGGGTCAAACGGTCCGAGCGGAGGCTGAATAACGGGTTTTCCTGCGCTCCCTTTCCAACAAAAATCAATACCGCCGTATGTGTTTTCATGCTCGTTCTCTGCCTTTTAAGCCTTGTATCAATAATGGACAGCCCCGTCAAAAAGCTGGCGGCCTTTTTGATATTTATTTTTGGATTCCATCTTTCATCAGCTCTGGCCATGCCCCTGTCAAGGCTTGTTTCAAAAGCAAACCAAAAGCACGCGCTGAAAATATCAAAGGCGCTTGCCGCTTTGATCACTGCCATTTTATATCTGGCTCTTTTGTTCCTGCCTTCTGCTGCAACCGAAAGCGGCTTTGAAACCTATACTGCGCCCGATGGCAGGATTTTTGAAATATACAGCGACCCAAGCCCTTTGACCCTTGCAGATCTGGGAATAGCTTTAGACGAAAAGGCCGTCATTTCAAGCAGATATATCGGCCAAAGATCTGTTTTGGCCGTTTATGAAAGATATGTCCTGTCTGCGATAACCGATGAAGGATATACCCAGGTAACTGCCGGGATTTTAACCCTTCCCTGCCCTTTTTTTGCAAAGCTTTGCTTTGACAAAAGCGCGGGAGATTACTCGATGGAAGCTTACAGTAATATTGCCGTTTCGCCAAGCTCAAACTCTGACGGCACGGTCAACACCTTTTTATACCGCCGCGGCTCCTATGTAATATCTTTTTCCGGCGCCGCCATTGACTGCCAAAAGGCGCTTGCTGCCGCCGAAAGCCTGATCCTTTCAAAATGAAATATATTCCCTTAACCCGCTCCAACATTCAGCCAGCTTTTCAAAGGAAAAGGCAGCGTTTGCCGGGCTGGTGCTTGGCATTTTAAAGGCCTTTATTCCGGTATTGGGATATTGATTTTTCATATATATCTCATATGATTTTGTACCGTTGCAGAAAACCGCCTCGATTTTAGCCCCGCTGAAAACGGTCAGCAGGTCCCTTGGAGTGACATCTTTTATCGAAGCGTCGGATGCGCCCTTTATATTGCAGCTTTCTATCGTGTCCCAAAGGGCCAGGCCGCTTTCTTCAATAAGCCTTTTCTTTTCTTCGACAGTCTGAGGCACGGGCCTTTCGGTAAGTAATGCCATAAGCGGCCAGAACCTGTTTTGTTTATGGCCATAATAAAACCCCATTTCAAATGATTTGGGCGACGGCCATGTACCCAGGATAAGCGCCCGGGAATCCGGCGTAAATACGGGGTCAAACCCCTTTGTCATTTGCAGTTCCTCCAAATCAAGGGCCGAGGCATATGCCTCGGCCCTTATCATTTTATTGGCAGATTATTTTTTCTATTCTGTCATAGATTTCGGCTGCCAGCTTCTCGGACTCAGACACTATCTCAAGGCCCTCCGTGCGGTACCTTTCCGCCGCCTGCTTATCCTTAAGGCTGCCGATATTTATAAGGACATTGAGCCACGCACCTTTGACACAGGCCAAAAGCTGAAGCGAAGCCACGCCGAGGTCGCTGGCGGCGCTCACATTAAACCCTTCGGTAAGCTCCAGCGCGTCCTTAAGCCCCTTAAGGCCCATCTGCATGGTCTCAAAGGGCACCTGGGTAGATATAAGGGTGCCTCTTTGTATCTCGGCCGAGCGGGCCTTTTTCTGCTCGTCGGTCTCCTTGGGCATTTTAAAGGCGCCCGACACGATATTAAAGGCCTCGGTGTCCCTGTCTATCTGGTTTTTGAGCGCCTCGACATTGGGCATGCCCTTCTTTATAAGCTGGCTGCATTTTTCGCTTACATCCAGATACTTTTTCTTCCCGACAGTAAGCCCGGCTGCCATGGTAACCAACCCGGCCCCCTGAGCGCCCGAAAGAGCCGATGCGCTGCCGCCGCCGGGTGCGGGAGCGTCGGAAGCCAGCAGCTCAATATAGTCTTTTACTGTCATTTCCTCAAGCTTCATCTGACCACCTCTCCTTTCTTGATAACCGCCTTTGCCATATTGCTGCCGAAACGGTAGACCAACATTTCCATATCGGGAGCGTCCCATATGACAATATCGGCCTGTTTGCCAACTTCCAAAGTGCCTATTTTTTCCTCTCTTCCCACAGAGCAGGCGGCATTGACAGTGACGGCCGACAGCACCTCTTCGGGAGTCATGTGGTATTTTATATATCCCATACTCATGGCCAGCTGAAGGTTAAGGGACGGGCAGGAGCCGGGATTGAAGTCGGACGCTATTGCCACGGGTATTCCCAGCTCTATCATCCTTCTGGCAGGGGCAAAGGTCTTGTTGAGGTAAAACGAAGTAGCTGGCAGCAGGTCTGCAATGACTCCCCCCTTTGCCATGGAGGCCATTCCCCTTTCGCCTGTGGCGATAAGGTGTTCGGCCGAAACAGCCCCTATCTCCCCCGAAAGCACGGCGCCTCCGATCTCTTCGATCTCGTCGGCATGTATCCTGGCCTTAAGCCCCGCGTCAATTCCGGCCTTAAGGAACTTTTCGGACTGTTTTACATCAAAAACGCCATCTTCACAGAAAACATCGATATACTCGGCAAGTCCTCTTTTGACTACCTCCGGCAATACCTTTTGGCATAGCATATCAATGTATTCATCGCCCCTGCCCTTATACTCGTCGGGTATGGCATGAGCGCCCAGGAAGGTGGATACGACCTCCGAGGGACCCTTTTCATCCATCATCTTATTGACTTCAAGCTGTTTTATCTCATTTTCATAATCGAGACCGTAACCGCTTTTTGACTCGACGGTTGTGACTCCCAAAGAAAGCATTTCGTAAAGAAAGGCCATGGATTTTTCAAAAAGTGCTTCTTTCGAAGCCTCCCTTGTCCTTTTGACGGTGTCAAGTATGCCGCCGCCCGCCTTCAAAATATCAAGATATCCCGCACCTTTCAGCTTAAGGGGTATCTCGCGCTGGCGATAACCGCCAAAAACCATATGGGTGTGGCAGTCGATAAGTCCGGGAGTAACAAGCCTGCCCTCAGCGTCGATGACAGCATCTGCCAAAGCGGCGTTTTGAGGAAGCTCCCCTTCGGAGGTTATTTCCTTAATAATGCCGTTTTCAACAAGTATCGCGGCATTGCTTAGCTTTAAGTTTTCGCCCTGCTTTTCCCCGCCGTGGGCAAAACTGCCCACGGGGGTCTGAAGGGTACCTATATTTTTTATAAGCAGCATAGCTTCCACCTTACAGCATGTAGTTTTCCAAAACCTGCTTTGTCTTGTCAAAGTTCTCGATCTGGAGATAATACTCCGCCGAATCGATAAGGGCGTTCATCGGCGTAAGTCCTATTATCTCGGTGCCGACAACGCTTACTCCCCATCTGGCGGCCTCGAACCTGACAAGCTCCAGCACCCTGTAAAGGGGCGTTTTGTTAAAGTTCGTCATGTTTATCGAAACCTGGGCAATATTCCTGTCCTCCAGCATGACACCAAGGGCCTTGACGCAGTCAAATCCTCCGCTCGACCTGCGGATTATCTTGGCAATGGCCGAGGCTATCGAAAGATCGGAAGTGCTGAGGTTGATGTTGAAAGCCACCAAAGGCATGCGGCACCCAACGGCGGCAACTCCAGCAGTCGGATGTATGGTCCTGCCTCCGAAATCGGGCTCCCACTCGGGCTGCTGCACCTTTTCGGCCATACCCTCAAACTGACCTTTCCTTATTTTTGCAAGGTTGACCCTGTTGGGGGCCGACGCCGAATCCTCATAAAGGAAAACAGGCATGCCGGCCTCTTCCCAGATACGCTTGCCGACCCTCTTTGAAAGCTCGATGCACTCTTCCTTGCTTATCTCCTTGATGGGGACAAAGGGCACCACATCGACGGCTCCCATCCTGGGATGTTCGCCCTGATGCTTGGTAAGGTCAATAAGCCTTGCCGCCTCTTTTGCCAGAGCTACCGCCGCTTCCTCAACACCCTCGGGGCTGCCCAAAAATGTAATGACCGTGCGGTTATGGCTGGTGTCCGAGCTGTAATCCAGAAGGGTCACACCGGGCGTCTGCCTGACTTTATCAATTATGGCCTCAATGACCTCTGTGTTGCGTCCCTCGCTTATATTGGGTATGCATTCGACTATTTTTGCCATTTTATTTACCCTCCACAAGTTTGTTTATAAGCTCGTCATCTGCCATGTACGGCAGGGTGATATGCCCGATATCGCTGTAATTCTTATTGTAAAAGGCCGCCGTTTCGACCGAGGCCTCGTTCCTTGCCCAGCTTCTCCTGGCGACGCCGCCCATAACATCCCACATCATTGCCGAGCGGATAACATCGTCGACCCTGCGGCTGCCGTCCAGCACCAGGCCAAAACCGCCGTTTATGGCCTTGCCTATGCCGACGCCTCCGCCGTTGTGAAGGGCGCACATGCTCATGCCCCTGGCAGCGTTGCCGGCAAAGCACTGAACAGCCATGTCGGCCATCATATTGGAGCCGTCCTTAATATTCGATGTTTCCCTGAAAGGCGAGTCGGTGCCGCTGACATCGTGGTGATCGCGGCCTATCATAACGGGGCCTATCTCTCCCCTGCGGACCATCTCATTGAACTTGAGGGCGATATTTCTTCTGCCCTCGGCGTCCTGATAAAGTATCCTGGCCTGGGTACCTACGACAAGGCGGTTCTTTTCGGCGTCCCTGACCCAGATATAATTGTCCCTGTCCTGGAAGCGCCTTTCAGGATCTATGCAGCTCATGGCTGCATGGTCGGTCTTGTGCAGGTCCTCGGGCTTACCCGACAGGCATACCCAGCGGAAAGGACCGTAACCATAGTCAAAGAGCATGGGGCCCATGATATCTTCGACATAGGAAGGCCATATGAAGCCGTCTTTTTCGTCAATTCCGTTCTTGGATATCTCGCTTACGCCGCTGTCGTATATGGCCTTCATAAAGGAATTGCCGTAATCGAAGAAGTATGTCCCCTTGGCTGTCAGCCTCTTTATGACCTCGTAATGGCGGCGCAGGGTCTTGTCTACCTCTTTTATAAAGGTTTCCCTGTCGCTGTGGAGCATTTCAGTGCGCTTTTCAAAAGACATGCCGACAGGGCAGTAACCGCCGTTATAGACATTGTGGCAGGATGTCTGGTCGGACAAAAGGTCTATTTTAAAGTCATGCTGATCGGCATATTCCAACAGGTCAACTATATTGCCGTGATACGCAATGGAAATGGTTTCTTTCTTTTCAAGATACTCGGAAGCCGTCTTGAAAACATCCTCAAGATCGGTCTTTACAACATCAACCCAGCCCTGGCTGTGGCGGGTCTCTATTCTCGACATATCCACCTCGGCAAATATGCCCACGGCGTTGGCTATGTTGGCCGCCTTGGGCTGGGCGCCGCTCATGCCGCCGAGACCCGAGGAAACAAAGGTATGTCCCCTGAGGTCGCCCATCTCATCTATACCCAAAAAGCGCCTGCCGGCATTGAGTATCGTATTGAAGGTACCATGGACTATGCCCTGGGGGCCGATATACATCCATCCGCCGGCCGTCATCTGGCCGTAGTTTGCAACACCCAGCTCCTCGGCAATTTCCCAATCGTCGATATTGTCAAACATGCCGACCATAAGAGCATTTGTGACTATTACCCTGGGGGACTCGGGACGGGAGGGGAACAGTCCGACGGGATGGCCCGACTCGACAACCAAAGTCTGGTCGCATGTCAGCTCTTCAAGATACTTTTTGATAAGGCGGTACTGAAGCCAATTCTGGCAAACCTGTCCTGTTTCACCGTAGGTTGTCAATTCATAGGGGTAAAGTGCGACGTCAAAGTCAAGGTTATTGTCAATCATGACCTGGAAGGCTTTGCCTTCGGTGCATTTGCCCTTATACTCGTCAATGGGCTTGCCGTAAATGCGGCCCTCGGGGCGGAAACGGTAAGCGTAAATACGGCCCCTGGTCTTAAGCTCTTCCAAAAACTCGGGAGCCAGCTTTTCATGAAGCTCCTCGGGAACATAACGCAAAGCGTTTTTAAGTGCCAGCTTGGTCTGTTCGGGCGTCAGACGGAAGCCCCTGTCAGGGGCCCTTCTTATACCCTCGACGAACTTAGGGTACTCGGGAAGCTCGTTTCCCAGCTTGATGGTCATAGCGCCCGATATCTCTTTGTTGGTCAACATGTTTTCACCCTCCTGAAGTCTTATCTCAAATTGCCGCATACCGCCTCGGCGGCGCGGGTTATCTCACAGTTCTTTATCATGTTTTCGCATGCCGTCATGGGATAATGCATGACTATGTCCTCTTCAATGGGAGGCACGGTCTTTCTCACATGGTCGTATACCGCTTTGGTTGCAGGAGACAGCTTATCCTCGCCCCTGAGCCACAAAGCCTGGCAGGCAGCAAATATCTCAATGCCCAAGACCTTGCGGGCGTTGTCCAGAATCATGGCAGCTTTCCTGGCAGCCGTGGTGCCCATGCTGACATGGTCCTCCTGGTTGGCCGAGGAAGGAATGGAGTCGACCGACGCCGGATGGGCGTAGACCTTGTTCTCCGACACCATCGAAGCCGCGGCATACTGCGTAATCATAAAGCCGGAATGTACTCCGCCGTGCTTGGTCAAAAAGGCAGGCAGGCCGTTTGAAAGAGCGGGATTTACAAGCCTTTCTATCCTGCGTTCCGACACATCGGCATATTCCGAAATGGCTATTCCCAAAAAGTCCATGGCAAGCGCAATCGGCTGGCCGTGGAAGTTGCCGCCCGAAATGACCTCGTCCTCGTCGGGGAATATAATGGGGTTGTCGGTAACGGCATTTATTTCCCTGGAAATAACTCCGCTTACATACTCAATAGCATCTCTGGAAGCGCCGTGTATCTGGGGCGTGCACCTTATGGCATAGGCGTCCTGAACCTTGTCGGGATTTAAATCAAAGGCAAGATTGCTGCCGTCAAGTATCTGCAAAAGGTTGGCTGCGCAGTCGGCCTGGCCCTTATGTCCCCTGACCGCCTGGATTTTACGGTCAAAGGCTTTCTTTATGCCAAGCTGGGCCTCGCAGGTCATGGCTGCGGCAATGTCAGCGGTTTTGGAAAGCTCAATGGCGTCATAAAGCACATTGCAGGCAACAGCCGTCATTATCTGGGTGCCGTTTATAAGGGCAAGGCCCTCTTTGGCGGCAAGCTCGATGGTCTTAATCCCGGCCTTTTCCATGGCCTTTTTGCCTGTCATCCTCTGGCCCATGTATTCGGCCTCGCCTTCGCCCAGCATGACAAGTACAATATGGGAAAGGGGCGCAAGGTCGCCGCTGGCCCCCAAAGAGCCCTTTTCGGGTATTATGGGATGTACGCCCTTATTGAGCATTTCAAGCATGGTCTCTATTGTCGAAAGCCTTATACCCGAATTACCGCGGCTCAATGCGTTGCACCTTAAAAGCATGGCGGCCCTTACAACCTCAGTAGGCAGCGGATTGCCCATGCCGCAGGAATGGCTGATTATCAGGTTGCGCTGAAGCTCGGCCGTCTCCTCCTCGGGCACAAAAGTGTCGGAAAACTTGCCGAAACCTGTCGTCAGACCATATATGACGGCATGCTCATGCAGCTTCTTGTCAACATACTCTCTGGCCTTTATAACGGCGTTTTTGGCTTCTTTAGAAAGCTCGACCTTTTCGCCGTTCCTGGCGACCGCAATAACCTGATCAAGCGTAAGATCCTTACCATTGATATGTATCATTTCTCTCT
>CALWAP010000019.1 GCA_944375715.1 uncultured Clostridia bacterium
TATGCATTAAATCTGAAATGAAAAGGGGCGGCCGCAGGCCGCCCCTCATAACAAAGCACGGTTATTTTACCGTTATGACACGGACGGTACCGCCTTCGCTTGCGCTCCGGTCAAGATATACCGTGAAGTCGGTGAAGTTGGCCCTGGCCTCGGAAAGGCTGGATATAAAGGTGTTGGTAGATGTGTTGTAGATAACTACACCTTCATCTATTTCTACATACTGTCCTTTTATCTTGACACCGCGGTAAGCGTCAAAGTCACTTCTTTTAACACTGCCCGATGAGCTCAGGGCAAAGGCGGGGGAAGCAAAGTTATACTGTTTGGCGCTTTCACCTACAAGATCGGATGAGACAGCCGCGGGCTGCCAGGCGTTGAGATACGAGCTTATTTCGGGCTTGTAGAAAGTGGTATAAGTATACATGTTGTCCGATGTTTTAAGGGTTATTGTATACTGCGTACGCATGTTTTCGCCCGAAAGGCTTTCGCCCGCGCTGACTTTTTCGGATGAAACCTTGGCCATGCCGTAAAGATACCTGTCGCCTGTGACATCCTTAAGCACCAGCAGGTTTACATCACCGGACGAATTGCGTCCTACATGAAGGATCTTTTCCTTGCTTGTGACGCCGGATTTTATGTCGGAAAGGGCTATTTCGTGCAGGGACATCCCGGCCTCCGAGCATTCAAAGACCCTCAGGTCGGCTGACAGCTTGAGTTTGCCCAGGGTTTTAAGCGATATATCCAGATCGCCGTAGTTGTTTCCGGAGTATTCCTCGCTGCTGAAAACAAACAGCCCATCGCTGTTTTGGGATACAGAAACCAGCTGACCGCTCAGTTTGTAAACAGAGCTTATGCTCTGGCCGTTGTAATAGAACTTGCCGTATCCGCTTAAGGAAGGGGTGCCTTCAAGGGTAAGGCCGCATAAAAGTTCGACTTTGCAGGTACTGTCCGAAAGGCTTGTCAGAACACCCAGGGCATCTCCCGTTACCCTGCTTGTCGGCATGACTGCGGCCAGGGAGCCGTTATAATCAAAAAGCAGAGTTATTTTGCCGCCCAGCTTGATGCCGCTTTGGTCAAAATAGGAGGCGGCGTGCTCCGAAACGGAAAACTCCCTGTTGCCTGCCTTTATGACCGACGGGTTGGCATATACAGGTGACCCGCTCTGGTAAAGCAGGGTCACCCTGTCGGACGACACATAATAGGTGTTGTTGGACGGGGAATATGAAAGCACATCGTATTTCTGGACATCCGATGATGAAATAGCTATGCCGTTTTTGACATATGACGCCCCTGAGGGCAGGGAATCGGAATCGATGCCATATACAAAGGAAGAGGACAGCCCTATGGCGCGGCTGTGGGCCGAAATAAGGTCGGGCAAGCCGGATTCGTCAAAGTATACCGTTATCTTGTCGCCCTTCTTTATATCAAACCAATGGGTTATATAGGACCCGGCAGATCCGCCTGCAAACGTAAGGGTGTCGCGGGGAACATCGATCCTTCCTCCGGAAACCGTAATGCTCTCTGAAGAGATATCAGTAACCGTTTCCTCCTCAGCAGAGCCGATATCGGCGATAAAGCCCTCAAGACGGCTTTGGGTCTGGGAGGCAAATACGGGTATTCCCTTAAGGCCACAGAGGACGGGGCTGATATTGGCGGATGAGGCGTATATCTTGCTTGCGCCGTCGATATACAGCTCAGCCTGGTTCTGGGAAAGGGTGGGGTTTGTGGAAGGAAGGGAAAGCAGTATGCTCTGGTCGCTGCCTGTAGAGAAGCCCTGAGAGGCGAACAATGTGCCCTCCTTAGTCTGGCATAAAAGCATGTTGCAAACCAAAATGGCGGCCTGACCGCGGGTTATGGCAGCATCCGGCGAGAGATTACCTATACCATCAGAGAGCCCCAGGGCCTGGGCTTTGTTGACATAGTCCAAAGGCCACATGATCCCTATATCGGCGGTGGTATATCCCAGCATACGCAGGATAATGGTCACGGCTTCACCGTAGGTTATGGAGCTTTCTGGGTTAAAAAGGCCATTTTCGTCGCCCTGGATTATGGCATATTTGCGCACGGCTGCGTTGACATACGGTGCGTACCAGGTGTTGGCCCTTACATCGGGATAAATCGTGTAGCCGCTGTAAAGGCTGGTTTCTTCAAATCCGGCTGACAGAACCGCTATTTTGCAGAACTGAGCTCTTGTCAGGTTGTCGTGGGGATTAAATTTGCTGACGCTGTCGACGATGCCCAGGGAAGCCAGGCTTTCGGCAGCGGCGCTCTGGCGGAAATCGGTAATATCGTCAAAAGCCGAAGCAAAGGGCACGGCCGATAAAAGGAGCAGTACGGCCAACAGCAGTGAAATTGATCGTTTCATTGTAAATTACCTCTCTTATGTGTTTCTCAAAGCGTCAACGGGCTGCATCTTGGATGCCTTGTTGGCCGGGTAAAATCCGAAGAATATGCCCAGGGCCACCGAGAAGGCAAAAGCGCCTATCGTTATAAAGGGCGAAGGCAGGTATACCGTCTTGAAAATGACCGAGGACAGCATAGCCGAACCTATGGCGCCTATACCTATTCCGATAATTCCTCCGCAGGCGCTGATGACCGATGCCTCGATAAGGAATTGGGTTATTATATCCCGCCTGCGTGCACCTATCGACATTCTTATTCCGATTTCCCTGGTCCTTTCGGCCACCGACACCAGCATGATATTCATGATGCCTATGCCGCCGACCAAGAGCGATATGCCCGCTATGCCGCCAACTACCCAGGCAAACATTTGGAAGGTATCGGCTTCCTGCTGCTGCCAGGAGTTGTCAGAGTAAACGCCGTAGCTGGCCGAGTTTTTGGGGACAGCCGTCGAGAACCACTGATTTAAATAGAACATGGCCTTTTTTGTGGCTTCGCTGTCGCGGCACTTGACGGTAAAATCACCGTAAGAGCCGGAAGAAACCCCCAGGATCCTTCGGCAGGTTCGTGGTACGGCTATCATATTGTCGCGGGAATATTCATTGTTGTCGTAATTGCTTTTGTATGTCCCTACGACAGTAAAGTAAACACCGCCCATCTTTATCTGCTTTCCGATGGGGTTTTCCAAGCCGAAAAACTGATCGGCGACATAGCTGCCCAGGACGCAGACCTTTACGCGGTTTTTGATATCGCTGTACCCGATGGACCGCCCTTTGTCCAGCTCGACGTTCATACATATGTCAAATGTGTCGCTGGCCAGGTAGACCCTTGAAGAGGTAAGAGTTTTCGATTTGTACTTTGCCGGGACACTGTTGCTTTGGGATATGGTTGCGCCCAGAATATAATCGTTTAGTTTCAGGCACTCTTCAAAAAACTCGTCTTCAATATCTAGGGGTTTGCCCGTATAGGAGCTGTAATAGGCGTTTATCAGATTGGTGCCCATTTTGGAATAGGCTTCCATAGTCTTTTTCTGGGCGCCTTGTATTACCGATACCAGGGTTATAACAGAGCATACGCCGATTATGATGCCCAGCATGGTCAAAAATGAGCGCATTTTGTTGTGCAGTATCGACTTGAAAGCCATTTTTGTGGTGCGGAAAACTGTCATACGCCGTCACCTCCGTTTAAAACTTCGTCCCTTTCCTGCTGGCTGACCTCGCGGTCACCAATTATCTTGCCGTCCTGAATAGTGATTATCCTTTTGGCGGCTTTGGCAAGGTACAAATCGTGGGTGATTATTATAACTGTGGAGCCGTTATCATTGAGCGAAATCAGCTTCTGCATTATATCGGCACCTGCCTTGGTGTCCAGGTTGCCGGTGGGTTCGTCTGCCATTATGATAGGAGGCTTGGCGGCAATGGCCCTGGCTATCGCTACCCTCTGCTGCTGTCCGCCCGAAAGCTCGGTGGGCCGGTGGTCCATGCGGTGTTCCAGCCCCACCTCAGCAAGGGATTGCACGCACAGCTCAAGCCTTTCCTTTTTGGGCATACCCCTGTAAATAAGAGGCAGCTCTACATTTTCCAAAGCCGTAAGGCCGGGTATAAGGTTAAATCCCTGGAAGATGAAACCTATCTGCCTGTTGCGTATAGATGAAAGCTTTGAAAGGGGCATGTCCGATACAGCCTCTCCGGCCAGGTAATATTCTCCGTAGGTCGGTATGTCAAGGCAGCCAAGGATATTCATCAGGGTCGACTTTCCTGAGCCCGAGTGCCCAAGTATTGCGGTGCATTCGCCGTAATCTATCGAGAGGCTAACATCGTCAAGGGCGCGGACCTCACTTTCCAAGCCTTCATTGTATATTTTGCTAATATGCCTTATATCTATCAGCATAAACGCCACCGCCTAATACCAATAGCCAGAGTCGCTGGACATTGTTCCCTGATATAAAACGGTGCCCTCCTCGATGCCGGAGACTATTTCAGTGTTAGTGGCATCGGCAAGCCCGACTTCCACTCTTACGGGATAATAGCCCTGGGGGACAGTGCTTTCGCCCAGCTCCACCTTTTCATAATCAAAGTCCTGGCCTTCCTTGACATAGACGACGGGGCCTTCCTCGGTATTGACTATGCACTGAGAGGGGACCATAAGGCAGCTGTCCTTGGTGACGGCCAATATCGAGTAATTGACATTCATTCCGGGCAGCAGACTGCCGTCGCTTTCAAGGGTTATGGTGGCGGGGAAATAGGCGTAAGCCGCGCCCGAGTCACCGCTGGCTGCCTGGGCTTCAAACCCGAGATAGGTTATGGTTCCAAAGGCCGAGGCGGAGCCCTCGCTGGTATCGTATGTAATATCGACTGACATGCCTACCTTTACATTGGAGATATCGGTCTCATCAATGTTGGCGTTTATGACCAGGGACGATGTATCGGAAACTGTCAAGACCGCAGTGCCGGACTGTGTAAGCTTATCACCCGGTTTTATCATAACGGCAGAGACCTGGCCATCGATGGTCGAGTATACGGCGCTGGTCGAGCAGATCTGTTCCAGCTCGGCGATTTTTTCCTTGGACTTTTCGATGTCGTTCTGGATATAATCGTCGCTCATCTGCCTGGCGTAGTTCTGAAGCTCGTATTCGGCGTCGCTCAGCGCGTCGGAAGCCGGCTTGCTGTCAACTGAGCAGATAACCTGACCCTGGGAGAGAACAGCAAAATTATCTATATTGATCGAGCGGATATCGGCAGTGACACCTTCAAAGGCAATATCCTCCTTCTGCCAATATTCCAGCTTGCCGGGTTCTGAGGGCATTACGCTGCCCGAAGGAGTCGAGATTATTCCTGTGGCGTCCATATTTTCAGAAAGCCCGCCCCCGCTGTTGGGGATTTTGACCTCAACGCTGAAGCAGGTAGCGCCATTGATCGGCTTGCTTACGTCATTGACAGCCGAGACCGTACCGCTTATCTGTGACATGCTGTCAGGAACCGAAACAGCCACCGTTTGTCCTACAGAAACATCTTTTATGTAAGCCCTGTTGAAGTAAAGGGTCAGCCTCATGTTGGAATTGTCGGCGATGGTAGCCAATACGGTACCGGTTGCCAGGGAATCGCCGGCTTTGGGAAGAATGTCGGGAGTAGAAATGATTATTCCCGCAAACGGAGCCCTTACATCGGAATTATTCAGGGCCTCTCTTGCATCGTTTAAGGCCCTGGAAGCATTTTCATAATTTTTCCCCAGGTCCATAAGCTGTTTTTCCAGCTGTGAAAGATCTTCTTTGGCCTTGAGCAGGTCTGCCTTCAGCTCGGAAGGGTCAATGGTGAAAAGCAGATCGCCTGTTTTTACCAGGTCACCTGACTCGACTGCTACCTCAAGAACCTCTCCTTTGAGGTCAGCGCCGTATTCAGCCTTGGATTTCGGGGCTATGGAACCCCATCCGGTGACATATGTCGAAAGTGTACCAATGGATGCTGTTGCTTCAACAATTTCACCGCCGTCCTTATCGGTATTGCTTTTTACAAAGGAAAACACACCAATCATAATGGCGGCTATAAGGACAAGTGGTATGCCTACCCTCACGAATTTTGGCAGACGCTTACCTCCGGGCTTTTTGTCAAAGCGGTTCCTCTTGGGTTCCTGCTCGTTGCCCTGTTTTTTTTCGGGCGTCGGAGTTTGGGTCGTGCCTACATTTTCAGACATTTCAAATGCCTCCTTCCGATGTCTTGTTTTACCTAATGCCTGACAAATTATTGACCGCTTTGGCATTAAGGTTGTTCCGAATATGGGAAATAATAATAAATACTTAAAGATTGACCTTGGTTGACAAGCGGCCTTTGACGATATTACAATATTTCGGGATGTGATTTTGATGGATGAACGCTTTTCAAGGCAGGAAATGATAATGGGATGCGGGATAATGGAAAGGCTCGGCAAAAGTCGCGTTTTGATCTGCGGCGTCGGGGGAGTAGGCTCATATATATGCGAGGCTTTGGCCAGAGCCGGCGTAGGGAATATGGATCTGCTGGATTTTGACATCGTATCGAAAAGTAATATTAACCGTCAGCTCTGCGCCCTTGAAAGCACCTTGGGCAGGAAGAAGGCCGAAGTCATGGCAGAAAGGCTCACAGATATTAATCCCGGTCTTAATGTGACTGTTCTTGATGTCTTTCTGTCGGAAGACAATACGGCCGGTATTTTAAAGCGCGGTTACGATTATATTGCCGATGCCATAGATACCGTGCCCTCCAAATTGTGCCTCATAAAGACTGCCCATGAAATGGGAATACCGATAATTTCTTCCATGGGAACGGGCAACAAGCTCGATCCTTCGGCCTTTGAGATAGCAGATATTTATAAGACCTCGGTCTGCCCTTTGGCAAGGAAGGTGCGGAGTGAACTTAAAAAAGCAGGAATAAAAAAGCATACCGTACTTTATAGCAAAGAAGAGCCCATAAAGCCCCTTTTCACAGAAGATGGCAGGCATACCCCGGGCTCTGTCAGCTTTGTCCCGTCGGCGGCGGGACTTATGATTGCGGGGAAGATAATAAGGGATCTGGCGGAAATTTAAAAAGCGGCTTTGCATATATGCAAAGCCGTTTTTTCAGGCGGTGAGCATGTCCCCCAGGACTTTAGCTGCCTGCTTCATGTAATCATCAAGATTGCGGTCGAAAAGGCTGTTGTCCTCATCGCTGGTTATAAATCCCAGCTCTATAAGGCAGGAGGGCATATTTGTATTCTTGTTTACATAATAATCCTTTTCAGAGTTTGAGGCAGTACCCTTTTTGACACCTCTGTCAGAAGATATCCCCACGGAACCCAAGGCTGTCAGCAGTTCTGACGCCATTTTTCGTGAAGTCCTGTCAGCGTCGGAGGATATCCAGATTTCCACCCCCTGGGCTGCACTGCCGGCACTGTTTCGGTGGATTGAAACAAAAAGGTCGGAAGAAAAGTCATTAGCCAGGACACATCTTTCCTCAAGCGACACTTCGGAATCGTCCTGTCTTGTCAAGAGTACTTCTACCTCGGGGTAAAGGCTGCTTACATGGTCTTTGAGCAGTATGGCAGCTTCTAAGCAGTCATCTTTTTCCTGCCTTTCGCCGTCGGAACCCAGAGCTCCTGAATCCGACCCGCCATGCCCTGGATCTATGCACAGTCTAAGGTGCCCATCCTGGTCAAAGTCGGGTGAGTTTGATCCAAAAATCAGCAACAGGCTGGCTGCAATTATGATAATCAGCACGGCGAGGGGAAGGATAGGAAAAGCAGTTTTTTTCTTTTTAGCCATTATACACCTCTTATCGTCATGTCACCCTTTTTGACCCAGCCGGCTTTTCTGAGCATACGGTCAATGGGCAGACATATTATCGCCGGCAAGGCCACATGGAGAAACAGCATGGCGAGGATGACGGGGATGACCCCGTGTTTCGGGGCCATGTCGGCCAGCATCCCCAGCTGCCCCACAAGGCCGCTGGTGCCCATGCCTGCGCCTGCGAGTATATTGGTCATTTTAAAAAGGGTTGAGCTTAAAGCGCCGCATATGCCGCTGGCAACTGTGGGCGCTATCCAAATACGAACGTTTCTCATGATGTTGGGAACCTGGAGCATCGAGGTGCCCAGGCCCTGGGAGACAAGGCCAGAAAAGCCGTTGTCGCAATAGCTTATGACGGCAAAACCTATCATTTGGGCTGAGCATCCCGCAGTGGCAGCACCGGCCGCCAGGCCGGAAAGCCCCAAAGCTATGCATAATGCAGCCGAACTTATGGGCAGCGTAAGCACCATCCCGACAACGGCTCCGACGATTATTCCCATGGGCAGCGGAGCCATTTCTGTGGCCGAGTTTACTATATTTCCAAGCCATGTCATGGCGGCGCTTATATAGGGTCCTACATACGAAGCTGCAAGGCCGCCGCAGATAATGGCCGCCGAAGGCGTAACTATTATATCGAACGGGGTCTTTTTTGAAACAAGCTGCCCGGCCTCGGCCCCAATGACTGAGCCAATATAGGCGCCTACAGGCCCTCCCGACATATAGCCTGCGGCCCCGCAGGCGGCGCAGGAAAATATAACAAGGCCGTCGGATTTGAGTCCATAAGCTATGGCGACTCCTATGGCAGAACCGATAACGGGTGAATCAGAGGCTAAAACCCCGGTCACACGGGACAATATCCCAAGCCCGGGAAGCTTTGCAAGCTGGCTTATGATAAGGCCGATTATCAGGGAAGCGAAAAGTCCCATCGCCATGGCTCCCATGGCATCGACAAAATATCTTTTGAAAAAACCGCTGCCTTTTGAGGAAGAGGAAGCGGAGGCTTTTTTCCCAGCCATATTTTACCTCCCGAAAGATGACGCTTCATCTGTTTAATTTGACAATTTCGTATGTTTTATAGTATAGCACAGCAAAACATCTATTGTAAACCGAGGATTTAGTCGGCTTTGTCAATGGAAGTTTTCAAGTCTTTTGAGGTATAATCAATAATATGTTTTTCCATGCGGCGTAGGCCGCCCATACACGATGAAAGGAGAAGATATGAAAAAATCGCTTAGCAGGGCCATTTCGGCGGTCCTGGCCACTTGTATGACACTTTCGGCGCTGCCGTCGGCGGCAGTCGCTGCCGAAAAGGTATATTCTTATAAAAGCATCGAAACAGTGTCCGATGGCTTAAGCTTCACCGCCGATTATGCCAAGGGTTCGTCGGGATGGGGGACCCAGACCTATATTTACGAATATACCCCCGGTGGGAATACCGTGCCCATAGTGGCTTACGGCGACGAGCTTTACGGGAAATCCGATGTAAACAGGGTTACGGAATACTGTGAGCAGAACGGTATGACCGTCATGGCAGCCTTTAATGGCGATTTTTTCAGTATGAGCTCGGGGGTGCCTACGGGCATTGTCGTCAGAGAAGGCCGGTTATGTTCTTCCGACGGTTCCTGGAACGCGGTGGGCTTCAAGTCAGACGGCACAGCCATATGCGGCGCGCCCAAATTGGACATGACCTTTGCAGTAAACGGCGGACAGAGGTATCCAATCGCCGCCTTCAACAAGGTCAGAGATACCAGCGGTATTTTCCTTTATTCTTCCGATTACAGTTCTTCGACCCATCTTTCAGCCAAGGGAGTTACTGTCGTACTGAAAAAGGTATCCAGCGATGATTATCTGAAAATAGGCGGCAGCCTGGTTTTGGAGGTCGTTTCTGCGGGGTACGCCGAAGGGGCAACAGCCCTTGATGACGACACCCTTGTGCTTACATATCAGCTGGCGGCGTCGGTAGGAGTGGATCTTACAGCCCTCAAGCCGGGAGACAGCATAACCATTTATACAGGCGTACGCGGTAGCGGCGATTGGCAGGATGTGGAGTACGCCTGCGGGGCCGGCGATATGATGATAGAAAACAGTGCTTTGACATCGGACGCCACATCATCTTCTAAAGGGCCCAGGACCATGCTGGGCATAAAGAATGACGGCAGCATAGCGGTTTTGGTCTGTGACGGCAGGAATAAGGGTGAATCGGACGGCCTTACATTTAAGGAGGCTGCCATGACCCTTTATAATATGGGCTGCAAGAATGTCGTTAATCTTGACGGGGGCGGCTCTTCGATAGCTACTGTCAGATATCCAGGGTATGAGGACTCTGAGGTTATATCTGACCCCTCTGACGGCACGCCCAGAAAATGCGCCAACTTTATTATGTTTGTAAATACGGGCGATGAAAGCGAGCATGAGACCCAGGCTGCTGTTTACCCCAGAGATGCTTTGGTATTGGCGGGGGGGAGTATTGAGCTTTCAGCACTTTCCTATAACAGCAGTTATTATCCCAAAGGCAGCTATGATGACTGCTTTACCGTTTCAAGCGGTGATGGATATATTGATGGGAGTACCCTTACTGTCACGGGCGGCAGTTCCAAGGTGACGGTTTCGGCCGATATCAGCGGCCTTTCCAGCAGTGACGCCGTGGTTACAGTCATAGACGAGCCCGAGACTTTGCAGGTATATAAGAAGGGTGCGTCTTCTCCGATTACTGCTGTCAGCCTTGATCCGGGGGAGACCATCGACCTCGATGTCGTCGTAACCGACGGTTTAAGGGAAATAGCTTCCGATGACAGTCAGTTCACATTTAAGGTGTCGGGAGGAATAGGCGAGGTTGACAGCAGCGGTGTGTTTACGGCCTATGAGGTTCAGGGCATATCGGGAAGCGTTGAGGTCAGCTTCGGTTCAAAAAGTTATACCGTGCCCATTACAGTCGGCAAGGCACCGGAGGTAATAAGCGGCTTTGAAAGCAGTACGGACGTAAGTGCGTCGGCACCCGAAGGAGGGTTCGCCGCGGCCGGAGTAAATCTGACAGCCGACAATGCCCGTTACGGCATGGGCAGTCTGGTCATGAGCGCCGACGGTACCCAGAGCGGCGGCAGCTTCATTTATGAGCTGGCAAATCCTTTGAAGATTTCTTCCGGCATGAAGCAGATATCCTTCATGGCAAAGGGCAGCGGAAGCTGGAATATGGTTTTCAGCACGTCTTCGGGCAAGGTAATGGTGCCTGTAAATCTGTCTGACGGCTGGAGCCTCAATATCTGCGATGTGCCTTCGGGAGCCACGGCAATAAGCGGTTTTACCACCGAGGTTCCCATGGGTGAAAAGTCGGGTCTTTATGTCGATCAGGTCATAGGCCATTATGGAGCCTGTATGGCTGATACGACACCCCCGCAGATAGAATTTATAAGTATGGACGGAACATTGGAACTTGCCATAACGGACGACGGCGCCTATCCGCTGGAAAAGGCCAATCTGTCTGTAAAGCTTGACGGCAAGAGTTATTCCTCTTATGTGTTTGAAGAGACCTCGGGACGTCTGAGTGTGACGCTGCCCCAGGATGGAAAGCTGCATGTGGTCACAATAGAGGTTTCCGACTATTTCGGTAACCTTTCCAGGTACAGCGCTGAGCAGGCGGGAGAAAGCACCAGCCCCTTTGCCGATATAAGCGGCCATTGGGGAGAGCGGTATATAAGCTTCCTTTACGGCAAAGGCGTATTCACCGCCGATAAGAACTTTAACCCCGGGGGTTCGGCGACCAATGAAATGGTAGCTACGATGATATCCAGGTATATGGGTATAGATACCTCCCTTTATGAAAATGTTCAGCTGCCCTATGCTGATATCGACAAGGTTCATGATTGGGCTTTGCCCCATGTGAAGGCCCTTTACAGCCTGGGGATAATGCAGGGGGGAAGCGATAACCAGGGCAATATATGGTTCTATCCCACGGATGCCGCCAACCGCGGCAGGGTAATGACAGTTCTGGGCAGGACCATAAGCCGCGGATACGATTATCCGATGGCTTCCTACTCGGATATCATGTCGGCTCCCGAGTGGTCAAGGGACCATATCTCCCTTCTGACATATCTGGGGATAGTCAACGGCTATGGCAGTGAAAACGCAGTCAAGGCCGAAGCCGGCATCACAAGGGCCGAGATAGCGGCGCTTCTTTACAGGCTGTATTAAAAGTTATATACCACAACTGCAAAAAGGCCGTGTGGTTTATCTGCCACACGGCCTTTTGTTATGAGGTTAGTATACCGCGCACTGCGGCTTATCTGAGGGTCATTCCGTCATAGTCATATATCGCCTTAGGAATATTGTCGGAATCCACAAGCAGTTCATATGTGTCAATGCCTATTTTCAAATATGCCGTTCCGTTGAAAGAAACCGAAACACTGAAAGAATTGTATGTGCCTTCATATTCATTGTGATATCCGTCGGGCTTGGCAATGGATTTTGGATAGGCCAGAACCGTCATATCATAGGTTGAGAGGTAATCGACAGATCCGTCTTCATTAAATGTGAGCGTATTTTCTTCGGTAGTGTTCCAATATGTTGTGTATTGACTGAGCTGCCCTTTATAATACGCCTCGCTGAACCCGTCGTCATCTTCAGTGGATCCGGAAAAAGACAGCCCTAAAAAGTTATCATATATTTCTGCGGCCTTCTTTTTGTTGGCTGCTGCCGTGGATGAAAGAATAAGCAAGGTCAGAAGCATAACACCTAAGACTGCCGACATGATGGCAATTTTCTTCTTTTTGAGTTTCCTGCTTTTTTCGGCTTCCAGCTGAGGGATAAGGCTTTTGCATTTTTCTATGTTTTTGGCGGCATCTTCAAAGTCATATTTTTCAAATATCTTTATAGCCTGATTGATTTCGCCGATATCCCCGCTGTTCATCATCCGTATGCCCTTATAATAGTCCTCCTGCTTTTGCAGCGCATGGGCTTTGGTGCTGAGGTTGTCCATCAGCTCGCCGACATCGGTCAGGTCTGCGATTTTTGTTAAAAGCTCCATGGCCGTGCGAAAGTCCTCGGCCCTTTTTGCATTTTCGGTTATTTTTCGAACCTTTAGCAAAATATTGTCAACGATGCACTGTTCCAGCTGTTTTTTGTATTCGGGATCTGAGAAGCGAAGAGCCTTTTGAAAAAAACTGCTGTCGGCAAAGGGCGGGGCAGAATTTATCAGTTCATCCTTGTCGGAAACCTTCAGAGAGGAGAGAAGAAGCAGGAAATAAGCCCGGGCATTTTCCGGCTCTATATCAAGCACCTTCTGGCAGTAGTTTGATGCAGGATCCCACTCCTTATCCTCCAAAAAAAGCTCGGCGCGCCTAAGAAGAGAAGCGGTGGTTACGGTATCTTCATTAGACATTCAAAACACCTCTTGTGTAAAAGTAATGGCTGCAAAAAACGGCGTTTAAAAGCCGGCAGCAGCGGCTTTTTAAAATATTCTAGCATACCGGTCATAAAATGCAAGCTTTGCGTCTTTGATGATATTGCTCTTGCCTGCGGGCATAAACTATGATAGGTCTGTTAAATGGTATTTGTCTTATCACTGCTGACAATGGCCTTGGTATTAATGCAGATTCATAAAAAAACAGCCACAGAGCGCCCTGCTGTGTGGCTGTTTGACACTTGTTTTAATTGAATTTAATAGGTGCGGATCTGACATGAGTCCTGCATACTTTTATGGGCTGTACTTATTAAGTGTTGTTTTTTCTTTCGATGCCGTGCCTTGTGAGAAAATCCCAAATGAGTTCAGAAGCTATGCTTATGTCGCTCGCCGGCAGAGGAACATCTTCGGGAGAAAACCAGGCCGCCTCAGCTATTTCACTTTCCTGAAGAGTGAAAGGAATCTCGTCTCCGTCCAGCTCGGCGGTGAAGCCTATCATCTGAGTGTCAGAGAAGCCCCAGGGCTGATTTTTAAAATATCTGACATTTTTAACCTTGAGGCCTACTTCCTCCATGACCTCACGCTTTACGGTTTCCTCAAAGGTTTCGCCGATTTCCACAAATCCGGCTATCAGTGAAAAGCGGGTGCCATGGCGGTTGCGCGCCATGAGCAGCTTGCCGTCATGTGATACGGCGGTTATTATTGCCGGGCATATTTTCGGGTATTCTATGAGCCCGCATTTGGGGCAGACCATAGCCCTTTCTATATTGCTTCTTTTAGTTTTGGCGCCGCATCTTCCGCAAAAAGCCCTGCTGTTTTCCCATTTGGAAAGCTGATGAGCGGTAATTACTGCAAAAGCCGTTTTACGGTCGCTGTGGTTTCTTGCAAGTGCAGGGGCATTGGTGTAATAATACCCTTCAGGTGCGGCTATCATCTCTTCTGAAATATAACAACCCCTGCCGTCCATATAGAAGATGTGATGGCATAAAGGCGTCAGCTCGCCATATAAAGGCAAGGTGGGTGAGTCCTCAGATCCATGTACCAAAATGCTGTCTCCCTTGAAACAGAACAGGAGATCGCCTTCCTTTGCAGATTCAATGGAAAAGGCATTTGAAAATACGCCCTGTCCGACTTCGTTTATCAATTCATTCACTTCCCATAGGTTTTCTTTCAAGGTAATGTTATCACAGCCTTAACCTCTATACAAGAAAAATCTTAGCTCCGTCTTTGTTGAAAGAAAGGGTGAATTATGTTATAATTCAGCGTATATCGTGTAATGATATGAAGAAAGGCGGCGATAACTGAGAATGATAAAATTCATAGTTAAACGAATACTTACGATAGTCCCCGTGCTTTTAGGCGTCACTTTCCTTGTATATCTGCTCATGACTATAGCTCCCGGAAACCCGGAAGTGGCTCCGCTGCGAAAGGTAACGGATCCTGAGGAAAAGGAGCAGCTTAAGGAAGAGCTGGGTCTTAATGATCCGATCCTGGTCAGATATGTAAGGATGATGAAGGGAATGTTCGTAGATGAAAGTGGGGCAGTCAGCGACATCATATTCAAGATGAAGGTCTTCCTGCCCAACTCCTTAAAGCTCTGCTTCACGGCTTTGGCGATATCAGTGGTTTTGGCTCTGCCTTTGGGCATAATAGCTGCGGTCAAGCAGAACACACTTTTTGATGGGGCATGCATGGTCGTCTCACTCGTTGGCGTTTCAATGCCAAACTTCTGGCTGGCACTCATACTTATGATAGTATTTGCCCTTAATCTGGGATGGTTTCCAACATCGGGTTCTACCGAGCCGATACATATAGTGCTGCCTGCGGCAACGCTGGCCTTTATAAACATGGCTTCCATCGCCAGGGTCACCCGTTCTTCCATGCTGGAGGTCATACGGCAGGATTATATAAGAACGGCCCAGGCCAAGGGCGTTCCTTATAACAGGGTTATCAAAAAGCATGCCCTTAAAAACGCGCTGATTCCGACAATAACGGTGGTGGGTGTACAGTTGGGCGAACTTTTGAGCAGCACGATAATTATTGAGAACATATTTGCCTGGCCGGGTATTGGCAGGCAGCTTATGCAGGCAATAGACAGCAGGGATATGTCTACAATGATTGCCTGCGTTATGGTTTTTGCAGTTTTTGTTTCGCTCATCAATATGTGTGTCGACATACTTTACAGTATAATCGACCCCAGAATATCAATTTAGCTTTTTTCGGAGGAATACAGGTTGAAGGAGCATATCCGCAGGTTCGGAGGCATAGGAATAGTGGCCTTTGCGGTTTATTTGGCAGTAAGGTATTGGGCTGTGGCTGAAAGACTGCTGTGTTCGGCCGCATCAGCTCTTTATCCTTTGGTTTTGGGATGTGTTATGGCCTATACCGTAAATATCCTTATGGTTTTTTACGAACGGAAGCTGCTGGGTGGAATAAAAAGCAGCAGATTTTCAATTGCCAGAAGGCCGCTGGGGATAATCTTGGCATACTTGAGCTTATTTGTGATAATAGCCGTGCTTTTCAATATGATCCTGCCTGAGCTTATTGACTGCATGGAACTTTTGGGACAGAAGCTTCCTTATATGATAACAGAAGCCCTGGAGTTTTTGTCGGAAGTTTTGAATATAGACGGCTCTAAAGTTATCAGTGATGCATATGATGAGATAATGCTGGAGCTGAGCAATATTGATTGGCAGGATTCCATCGGTAAAGTGATGGAGAGCTTTGGCAGCGCTTTCAATATGGCTTTCGGCCTTCTTTCCAGCATAGCTTCGGTATCGGTGACGTTTTTTCTCGCTCTTGTCTTTTCAATATATGTGCTTTTTAACAAAGAGAGCATTGCATCGGCAGTCTGCGCCCTTTTGAATGCATATACAGGTCAAAAGACTGAAAATAAGATACGTCATGTATTTTCCGTCCTTGATACATGCTTTCACAGGTTTATTGTAGGGCAATGCACCGAGGCTGTCATTCTTGGAAGTCTGTGTGCCCTGGGTATGATGCTTTTGAAGCTTCCATACGCCACAATGATAGGGGCACTTATCGGCTTTACAGCCCTTATCCCTGTGGCCGGGGCCTATATCGGTGCAGCTGTGGGCGCTGTAATGATATTTACCTATTCTCCCGTGAAGGCTCTTATCTTTATAATATTCCTTATAGTTCTTCAGCAGTTTGAGGGTAATGTCATATATCCCAGGGTAGTGGGATCGTCCATTGGACTGCCCGGAATACTTGTGTTGGCGGCTATAACAGTAGGTGGAGGCATGATGGGGGTCCTGGGTATGCTCATCGGCGTCCCACTGACAGCGGCTGTGTATCAGCTTGTGAGCGAGGATATTGTAAAACGCAGGGATTTGAAAAGAGAATAAAAAAGGACCGGGATATCCCGGTCCTGATTTTTATGCTATACTTATATTTGTTAAAAAGCCCTTTCCAGCATTATTATCTGGGAATCAGGGAAAGTAAAGCCGGCTTTTTCCAAAGCAGCTTTGTAATCGTCCCTTTCAGAGGGGATCATACACACCAGCTTGGGCAGGCCGGATTCTGAGAATACGGCCTTGGCCAGTGAAATACAGGCATCAAGATCGCCGCCCATGAGGCCCAGATGCAGCCCCTGGTCCTTGAGAAAGCGGGCTCCCGTTATCACACAGCTGCCATTGTCATCGGTCCATATGCTGACGTCCTTAAAAAGCCCTTCACATACACTGCGGTTGATGCCATAGAAGGTGCGGTTCTGGCAGAAATAGCCGTGATAGATTCCAGCATGTGGAGCGATAACTCTTTCAGCCTCGTCGCTTGATGTCACTTTGCGGAAATTGCCGTAACTGCCATTTATGTTACTGCCTGCCATGAGGGTACCTTCCCTTGTCTGATAGCTGACCTTCAGACCATTGCGCTCGCCCAGAACGCGGGAAGCGTAGTTAGTAAGGCCGGTATACATACGGACAAAGGGGACCTTGTAAATGCCGCAAAGCTCAATAAATCGCTTCCATATCGTAGCGCCGCAGCCTTTTTTCTGGTGGTCGGGGTCAACCCTTAAAATTTCCAGCCACCCGCTGCCGTCGTACTGAAGCGAAAAACGCGCAAACCCAATGGGCACCCCGTCTTCCTCAGCAACGATAAGCTCACCTGTGGTGTTGTCAAAAAACTCATCTTTTACCCCATCAAGATAAAGCAGCCTGGGGCTGGATCTCTTTTCAATCTCCAGGAGCACGGGAAGGTCCTCAATAACGCCCTTGCGGCAGACAATGCTCATGTGTGATCCTCCTTATGTAGGTGAAAATGATTTCATAAAATAAATTTAGCATTTTCGCATAATAATGTCAACTTGTGGAGGGATCTGTATGGATGAAAAGATAGAAAAGCTGAAAGAAATGATAGCTGGAAGCGATAATATAGTATTTTTAGGCGGAGCGGGTGTTTCGACCGAATCCGGTTTAAAAGATTTCCGCAGCCAGGACGGCATATATGCCCAAAAGTATAAATACCCACCGGAGGTCATGCTGAGCGCCGACTTTTTTGAAAATTTCCGCCAGGAGTTTTTTGAATTTTACCGCAAAAACCTGATGGTGTGCGGTATAAAGCCCTCGGATGCCCATTATGCGCTGGCTGATTTGGAGAAAGTGGGAAAACTCAAGGCGGTGATAACTCAGAACATAGACGGCCTGCACCAGGATGCGGGAAGCCGGAATGTGCTGGAGCTTCACGGCAGCGTAAAGCGCAACTACTGCACCCGCTGCGGCAGGTTTTATTCGGATAAGGACATAAGGAATATGGAGCTTGTACCCTTCTGCTCCTGCGGCGGGGTAATAAAGCCTGATGTGGTGCTGTACGGCGAGAGTCTTGACATGTCGGTCTATAACGCTGCGGTAAGGTCTGTCAGGGAGTGTGACATGCTCATAGTCGGAGGCACTTCACTTACGGTATATCCCGCCGCGGGGCTGATAGAGTATTACGAAGGAGAGAGATTTGTACTAATCAACAAGGACCCGACGCCTTATGACAGCATGGCCAGCCTTGTGATAAATGGCAGCATAGGAAACGCACTCAGACAGGCGACCGAAGAATACAGGAGGTAACAGCATGAAGAGATTTGATTTTGATACTAAGGCTTCCAGAGAAAATATGGGCAATATGAAATATATCAACTGCCCCGAAAATATCAGAAAGGCAGGGATAATCAGCTTCAGCGGAGCTGAGCCTGAATATAAAACGGCGCCTTCTGTCATAAAAGCCATGGTACAAAGGGCTGAAAATGGCCTCATGGGCTATACTCTTGCCGATGAGACATATTACGAGCCTATAAGATGGTGGTTTTTAAACGAAAGGGATGTAAAGCTCAAGAATGAATGGATAGTGCCGACTCTGGGTATGTCTTTTGCTTTTAACAGCTGTGTCAAGGCCTTTACAAAAGAGGGCGACGGAGTCATAATCCAGCAGCCGACATATCACCATTATCAAAAGGCAGTGGAAAACCATAAAAGGCGTATAGTTTATAATGACCTTATCAATGAGGACGGCCTTTACCGTATGGACTTAGAAGGGCTTGAAAGGCTCATGGCTGATAAGAATAATAGAATGTTGGTACTGTGCAATCCCCAAAATCCCACGGGAAATGTATGGGGAGAAAGGGTGCTTACCATCGTGGCCGGGCTTTCGAAAAAATATGGGGTTTATGTATACTGCGATGAGATATTTGCTGAAGTCAGCCTGAAAGCCAAAGCTCCTGTTTACAGCCTTCTGGGGAACGCTTCCGATTACGGTATTTCGGCAACTTCTTTGGGCAAGACATTTGGATTTACGGGCACCAATCAGGCAAATATGATAATCCCGGGCGAGGAAACCCGTAAGATATTCCTGCGCCAGCGTAAGCTGGCCCATTTCGGCAGCATTGACCCCCTGATGCATGCCGCCATAGGCGGGGCGTACAGCCCCTCGGGAGCGCAGTGGAAGGATGAAATGGTCGCTTATGTAAGGCGCAACTCCGAATACATAACCTCGTTTATTAAAGAGAACATGCCTGTCATAAAGGTCACGCCCTGCGAAGGCGGCTATGTTATGTGGCTTGATTTCCGCGCGCTGGGTCTTGACGAGGACAGCCTCATGGCTTTTCTGCGCGATGAGGCCCTTTTTGACCCGGACAGGGGCAGCAGGTATGATCGAAACGGTGAGGGATTTGTACGGATGAATATATCGGCGCCGATAGCCGATATAAAGGAGTGTATGGAAAGGCTGCTGTCGGCCATGAAAAAAAGAGGGTATGCCGATTAATGGTGTACCGTGATATCCAGGAGGGCAGGTTTGTCCGTAGGGTTAACAGGTTTACGGCCGAAGTGGAGATAGAGGGGATCACCCGTCTCTGCCATGTCAAAAATACCGGAAGGTGCAGGGAACTTTTTGTAAACGGGGCGGCATGTTGTCTGCAGCGCATGAGAGGCGAAAGAAAGACGGGATGGGACCTTATCTCGGTCGTTAAAAACGGCCATATGATAAATGTCGATTCCCAGGCGCCCAACAAGCTTTTTGCCGAGTGGGTATGCAAAGGCGGCCTGGGAAAAAGTTACGAGATATTTCCTGAGAGGTTCTACGGCGCGTCCCGTTTGGACTTCTGTTTAAAAGACGGCAGCGGAGGGCTGGCCTATGCCGAGGTAAAAGGGGTCACGCTGGAGGAAAACGGCATTGCCTTGTTTCCCGACGCTCCCACCGAAAGAGGAGTGAGACATATAAACGAACTTATACGCGCAAGAGAAGAAGGCCTGGACGCTTTGTTGTTTTTTGTTGTGCAGATGAAAGGGCCAAAGGCGCTGGTACCCAACAGGAAAACACACAGCGCCTTTGCCGAGGCGCTGTGCACAGCCTTGGAAGCGGGAGTTTCTGTCATGGCCTATGACTGTGCAGTTTCCCGTGACAGCATAGCTGTTGACAGCCCGATGCCTGTGTTTGCCGGAAAGAGATAGAAAGAAGGACATATATGAATATACTTGTAATAGACGGGCAGGGGGGAGGCATGGGCAGGCAGTTGGTGGCTGCGGTCAGAAGTGCTTTTCCAAAGGCCGATATAACGGCTGTAGGGACCAACGCGCTGGCTACATCGGCCATGCTCAAAGCAGGCGCCTCAAACGGTGCCACAGGGGAAAATGCCGTGACGGTGTGCGCCAGGAAGGCTGACTTTATAATGGGGCCGATAGGTATAGCCATAGCCGATTCGCTTTTGGGAGAGGTGACGCCCAAAATGGCAGAGGCTGTGGGCAAAAGCGGAGCAGTCAGGATACTGCTGCCTGTTAATGCCTGCGATACGCTGATGGCAGGTACCGCTGATCTTTCGGTAAACCGTCTGGTCGAAAGCGCAGTTGGGATTCTTTGCGACAAAGCAGCGCAAAAACACGCAGAAATCTAGTTTCAAAAGGGTTGTTAAACGAATAACATTGTATTATAATCAGCTTTATAGCGAATAGGGATTTGATCACGTTTATTTATAGGTACTTTTTATCGCTTATAGTGAATATTTAAAAACAGGGGGACAGAGGTATGCCTTATCAGGAAAAACTAATCATGCACAGAGCGCTGGCTTTTGCGGCTCAGGCCCACCATGGCCAGATGCGGAAGGGTACCGATGTGCCCTATATAATGCATCCCTTTGAGACAGCCCAGATATTGACAAAGGCAGGGTGTTCGGACGAGGTGATAATAGCAGGGCTGCTGCATGACACTCTGGAGGATACCGATACAGGTACTAACGAGATATCGGCGGCTTTTGGGCTGAAAGTTCTTGGGTTGGTGCTTTCGGCCAGTGAGGATAAAAACAAAAGCTGGGAAGAACGCAAGCAGCATACAATAGATTACCTCAAGTCCCAAGCAGGTCAGGACGAAATGCTTTTGGCCTGCGCTGATAAGCTTGCTAACCTTCGAAGTATAAGAACTGAGATGTCAAAGGATGCCGACGGCAGCATATGGCAGCGTTTCAAGCGCGGCAAAGACAAACAGAAATGGTATTATAAAGAGCTTATTGAAGCCCTGTCACCTCTTAAAGGATACGATATGTACGATGAGCTTATATGGTTTTATGATGAGGTGTTCGGGGATAAGTCCGAGTAGCAGCAAAGCCGGAAGTTTCTTCCGGCTTTGTTTTTTCGAGGCATTGTAAACCCTTAAATAGCTGTATAAAAAGATTTAATATTTATCGCAAAAAAACAGGGAAACTTTGCACCTGGTGCAAAGTCTTAAAATCAGAAATAACATTGGGGATGGTTGTATATGTTCAAAAGGGTCATGAGGACAGCTGCTGTATTTTTCGCGGTATTTCTTGTTCTGGCGGCATGCGGTAAAGCGGGCATGGACAGCAGCAAAAAGAATGTAAAAGAAAAAGATGAAAAACAAGTTCAAATGGATGACGGGGAAAAGTCGTCGGATGCAGAAAAGAATGAAGGTGTGTCCGGTAATAGCAAGAATGGACAGGGAAGCATGCAGTCGTCAGGCGGCGAGGACGAGAAGCTTATAAATGACAATGCCGGAAATACAGATGATACAGGAGAAACCGGCCTTCAGGCAGATGGGACCGAAGAGCTTGCGGAGCCTGATCTTCAGGAAATCATGTCCCGCTCGCAGGATGAGGATACCAGGGCGGCAGTAGACGAATTTTTCAGCGGCTCGCTTTTTATTGGAGATTCGCGAACGGTTGGAATATCCATGTACTCCGGAGTAACTTCGGCCGATTTTTTCTGTGCCACGGGGATGAGCTGTTTTAACCTGTTTGATTCGACTGTAGATATAGCCGGAATAGGAAAGACAGGGCTTGAAAATCTTCTGGCCAAAAAAAGTTATACCAAGGTCTTTATAATGCTTGGAATAAACGAGCTGGGCTACAATCTTGACAGGATAGTGGAAAAGTATTCGAACGCTATTGATACCATAGCTGCCGCTCAGCCCGACGCCGCCATATATGTGCAGGCCAATATGCATGTAACCGCAGCCAGGTCGGAAAAAGACGATATATACAATAATTGGAGGATAAACGATCTGAACACCAGGCTTAAGGCCATGGCTGATGAAAAGGGACTTGCATTTTTGGATGTCAACCCATTGTTTGATGACGAAAACGGCAATCTTTGTACTGATTATACATACGATCATACCCATGTGCTGGGCAAGTATTACAATGCCTGGTGCTTATGGATTTACGATATGTGCTGCGGTGTCAAAAGCTGATCTTCTTTTTTGTTGCGGCATACCAAAGGGGTATCAGAAACAACAGGAAGGCATAGGGTATTGCCGAGCTGTCTGCGCCCATAAAGTTTAACGGTGCCGATGAGGCTATCGACCAGGGGACAATTCCCGCTGTCAGTATGACGGAGTTTTCAAGGTCTATGGCCAGCTCGCGCATTGTGCCCCCGCTTTTGGTATAGGCCTCTTTAAGCATAGTGGCGGCGACAATGCTGGCTATTGTCTGGTTGCAGAAGACGCAGACGGCGGCGGTGCCGAACAAAAAGCAGGCAGGGAAACGCCCAAAGCGCGATATAAACCTGCCTATGCCTGCTGATATGCCGGACATCATGCCCGTATCTTCAAATATTTTGGAGTATGTGCAGGAGATTATGAGGATCACTATGACCTCAGCCATGGAAAATATACCGCCTCCCTGAAGCATCGAGCCCAGGGCGGAACTGCCCGGAGTATATCCGAAAAGGCATGTTTTGATAAAGGCTGGCAGGGACTCGTTTTGTATGAATATCGAAACGGCTCCGGCTGCCGCGATACTGAGGGTGCAGGTGGAGGAAATTGAAACTTTGAAAAGAGGAAGTACCAGCATAATTATGACAGGGCATATAAGCAGGTGTGACAGGTTGAAGTCCTTCTCTATGGCTGAAAGCATATCGGTGCTCATAATCCCAATGGGATTTGAAATTGACAGTGCCGCATAAATGATGCATGTCATGATAAAAGGCGCGGCAGCCGTTTTGTGCATCAGCTTTACGTTGCCGTAAATATCGGTCCCCGTCATGGCCGCCACCACATTCGCGCTGGATGCGACAGGAGAGCCGCGGTCTCCGAAATAAACTCCTGAAAAAATTGCGCCTGCTGCCAGAGCGGGATTGACCCCGCCAGATACGGCGATTGCCATGAGTATAACCCCCACGGTGGCCGATACTCCAAAGCTGGTGCCTAAGGCATAGGATATGACGCAGGTCAGAAGAAAGGCTGAGATGACAAAAAGCCTGGGTGTAATGAGCCTGACTCCATAATAGACAAAATAGACGATGGTGCCGCTCATGCGCCATGTGGCAGTCAAAGCGCCGATTATCAAAAGTATTTTGATGACGACCAGCACATCTTTTATACCGCTGGCCGAAACGGATATAAGGCGTTTGAGGGTGCATTTCCGTCGCAAGGCAGCCAGGGCGAATATCACATATCCTGCGGACAGGCCATAGATGGTTGAAAGGTCAAAGAATACGCATCCTAACATGGCTGCTGTGAAAAGACCGAGCGAAACGGCCATATCCATTCAAAATCATCTCCTGAGGGTTGACATAAAGCAAAACTTTCATTATTTTATAGTTTATAACGGTAAAAGTTAGTTGTCCATAGCAAAAGCGAATGTGGAGGTTGCCATAATGAATAAAACAGGAATGCTGGTGGCGGTGGAAATAGACGCCGTTATGGGAAAGTACGGCAGCGGGAAGATGATAAAAAAGCACGGTTTTGATGTTTATGAGTATGAAATAGAAGGCCGCTGGCTTTACGTCATACACAGTGGCGCAGGTGAACTTTCGGCCGCAGCGGCGGTGCAGGTGCTGATTTCCGATTTTGGCGTCGGTACGGTCGTTAATTTTGGCGTCGTGGGTGGTCTTACCTCGGAGATGAAACAGGGGGAAACTGTCATTGCTGAAAAAGTGGTGCACTATGATTATGACCTTTCGGCTGTGGACGGCTGCCCCGTTGGTAAATATCCTCAGTTTGACGATATTTACATACCACTTGACAGGGGATTGATCGATAAAGCTTTGGAGGTATGCCCTGGTATAAGGCTGGTCGCCTGCGCCTCGGGGGACAAATTTGTCGATGGCGGGGAGGCAAAAAGGGCTTTGTCTGCGCGGTTTGGAGCCGATATATGCGAAATGGAGCTGGCGGCAATAGCATTGACCTGTGCCAGATGTGGCGTGCCTTGCCTGTCTGTCAAAACTGTGTCTGACGGTGTCGACGGCGGCGCTGAGGAGTTTAGGACCGGGCTGAAAAGGACCGCTGAAATATGCCTTGAGCTTACTGAAAAGATAATGCTGAGCGCCGATATGTAGTATATCTTTAAAAATAGCGCTGAGCACGGCATGATAATTAAAAAGCCCGCGTAAGCGGGCTTTTTGTCGTCATATGCTCTTTTTGGCAAAGCGCAGTGCGGAAAGCACCGCCTGGGTGACAGGCAAAAGAACCTCGGCTTCTTCACTGCATGTCTCGGCCAAAAAACGCGGCTTCCGAACGGTCCTGCCATTGGAAATCTTTTCCGGTTCAAATATTTCACGGGCGTCGAGCTCCAAAGCTTTTACCAAAGGAAAGAGTTTTTCCAGCTTTGGATTACCCCGCCCATTTTCTATGTTTATAATGGTACGCACATCTATTCCGCTTTTTCCTGCCTGCTCCTGCTGCGTCAGCTTGAGGTCTATGCGTGCTCTTTTTACTGTGACAGCTAATTTCTGTGAATATTCCGACATAGGGAAACACCTCATGTTATACTTTTAAAACCATGTCATTTTCGACAATAAGTACATTATACAGAAAAAAGAGCCAAAACGAAATAGAAAATGAAACTTTTTCTTAAAACGTAAGGATGCTGATGGCCATTACAGCCATACCGGCAGTCAGGCCGTATATTGAAGTATGGTGTTTACCGTATTCTCTTGCAGCGGGAAGCAATTCATCCAGGGATATGAAAACCATAATGCCAGCTACCGCAGCAAAAATCATACCGAAAAAGATATCATTCATGATAGGTTTCAACACCAGCCAGCCCAAAAGTGCTCCCAGCGGTTCCGCAAGTCCCGACATAAAAGAGTAACGAAAGGCCTTGGATCTGGATCCTGTGGCTTCGTATATAGGCACAGATACAGCCATGCCTTCCGGTATATTGTGCAGTGCGATAGCGGCGGCTATCGGTATGGCTGTTTCAGCCTGTCTCATAGCGGAAACAAAAGTGGCCAGCCCTTCGGGGAAATTATGCAGTGCAATGGCGACGGCCGTCAGGACACCTGTGCGCATAAGTCCGGCGTTTGAAAGGGGGGCTGAACCCGGCATCCTGACCCTATGGGGATTTTCATATGCCGGAATAACTCGGTCAAGAGCGGCTGTAATCAGCATGCCGAAGAAGAAGGAAGCCGTAGCTATGGCGCTGCCTGTTTTTGCGCCGACGGCAGAGGACAGGACGGCGCTGGCTTCCTGCATCATTTCGGTCATTGAAACATATATCATTACTCCAGCCGAAAAGCCAAGTGAGAATGAGAGAAAAGCGCGGCTGCCACTGCGGTTCATAAAGGCTATACAGCTTCCTATGCCTGTGCTCAGGCCTGCCATAAGGGTAAGCAGAAAAGCTGCGGTTAGGTTTTCCATTGTATCTCCTTTCATGTTTTGGGGATATCAGAATCGTTTTGTATTCATGCTTCGGCGTTAGCCGCTTTAAAGGCCGCTTTTCTTATGCTGACGCATGGGATAAATACAGCTAAAGCGAAAAATATGGAGTTTAAAATCGGGATAATATGAAAAGCCTGTCCCATAATTGTGTTCACTTCCCTTATATGTTATGATTGAGTTAGCTCTTGCTAACTCAATCATAACATATATATTCTGAAATGACAATATGGATTTGTTTGGGAGTTGACAGCAAAAGTAAAGCATGCTATTATTTTATAAATATGTTGGGATTTGATATTATGTTATTTGGATTTTTTAAGGGTTATGACGATGATACACGGCGCTTGAATCTGTGAATCGGTTTCACGGGTACAAGCGCTTAAAGTCATGTGCCCGTGGAGAAAACCCCTTTTGGCATTTATCCGCCGGCACGTAGTGCCGGCGTTTTTTAATGTGGGGAAAGGGGGCGATACCATGCGGCATAAAGACTATGCCGGGGCCGATCTTTATTCTGGTCTTGCGACATTGAATAAAGAAAGGACAAAATGTTATGGAATATATAAAAAAGGAAAATCTCTTACGCGAAAATCCCCGGGAACTTAAGGTTTCTATTGGGAGCAAGGTTACCCTTTGGGGAATGGTATATAAAATAAGGCATATGTCAGGATTTGACTTTCTGCTTCTCCAGACTGAAAAGGGGCTGGTTCAGTGTGTCTGCTCTCAGGGGACCGATGGACTTGAGAACCTTTGCGAAAACGCGGCAGTGGAAATAACGGGCAGTCTTAGGGAAGAAAAGCGCAGCCGTATGGGTTTTGAAGTGGATGTTGGGCGTATAAATGTAATATCAGTGCCGTTTGCCGAGCCTCCGTTAGTCATAAATGGTAAGAAGCTTTCGGCCGGGCAAAAAACCGTTCTGGACAACAGGGCAGCTTCGCTGCGCAACGAAGCGCAAAGGGCGGTGTTTGCCATTCAGTCGGAGACATGCTTTGGGATACGGCAGTTTTTAAAAGGACGCGGCTTTACCGAAATACACACTCCTAAAATAGTTTCTGGATCGGCAGAAAGCGGGGCGGGCATGTTTGAGCTGGACTATTTTGGCAAAAAAGCATTTCTGGCCCAGAGCCCCCAGCTTTACAAACAGATGATGGTCCCTGTATTCGGGCGGGTTTATGAGATCGGTCCCGTATTCAGGGCGGAAAAGCATGATACATCCCGACACCTGAACGAATATACGGGCATCGACCTGGAACTTGGTTTTGTCACCGATATCAGCCAGCTGATGTCATTGGAATGGGAGATGCTGTCCTATGCCATAGAGCATGTCAAAAGTGCCTGTCCTCAATGGCTTGAGGTATTGAAAACCGAGCTGCCGTTGACAGATACGGTGCCCTCTGTCACGTTTGAGGAAGGTAAGGCCCTTATTGCCCAAGAGCGGGGATATGCGTCAAAAGATAAAAATGATTTTGAACCCGATGAGGAAAAGGCTTTGTGCCGGGCAATAAAAAAGCAGACGGGTAGTGATTTTGTCTTTGTCACCAGGTACAAAGAGTCCAAACGTCCATTTTACGCCATGGACTGTGCCGACGATCCCTCTTTGACCGAGAGTTTTGACCTGCTTTTCAGAGGTATGGAGATCACGACGGGAGGGCTGCGTATACACCGTTATGAAGAGCAGGTGGAAAAAATGAGGCGCAAGGGGCTTGACCCCGCCGATTTTGAAGGTTACCTTACGGCTCACAAATGCGGGATGCCTCCTCATGGGGGAATGGGCATAGGTCTTGAAAGACTGACGGCCTGCCTTCTGGGATTTGAAAATGTAAGGGAAGCAAGCCTTTTTCCACGCGACATTACAAGATTTACGCCATAAAAAAAGCCGCGGCATATGCCGCGGCTTTTTGGCGCTTTGTTTAATAATTTTCGCAGTTTACTTCAAAATAACTCTGGGGATGAGCACATACAGGGCAGACTTCGGGGGCCTTAGTACCGACCATTATATGTCCGCAGTTGCGGCATTCCCATACCTTGACTTCGCTCTTTGCAAAGACCTCTGCGGCCTCCACATTATGAAGCAGGGCGCGATAGCGTTCCTCATGGTGTTTTTCAATGGCAGCCACCATGCGGAATTTGGCAGCCAATTCGGGGAAGCCTTCCTCCTCCGCTGTTTTGGCAAAGCCATCATACATATCGGTCCATTCATAATTTTCGCCCTCTGCAGCATGAAGCAGATTTTCTGCTGTATTTCCCAGGCCGTTCAGTTCCTTAAACCACATTTTTGCATGTTCTTTTTCATTTTCGGCTGTCTTGAGGAAAAGGGCGGCTATCTGCTCGTAGCCTTCCTTTTTGGCTACCGAAGAGAAATATGTATACTTGTTGCGGGCCTGGGACTCGCCGGCAAAGGCGGCCTCCAGGTTCTTCTCTGTCTGGGTACCGGCATATTTGTTTGTGGGTGCGCTTTCCTCTATTTTTTCAAAAGAAGAAGCGGGCTGCTTGCACACGGGGCAGACAAAGTCCTCAGGCAGACTTTCCCCTTCATAGATATAACCGCAGACCTTACATTTCCATTTGCTCATTTTCTTTTCTCCTTTATTTTCTATATTTTTGCAGTCGTTGCAGGGTATAAGTTCCAAAAGTTTTTTTGCGAAATCCATGGGGAATCCCGTGGGCGGATTGGCAATCAGGTCTTCAAGCAGCTTGTGTGAGTTGCCGCTTTGGGGAAGCATGTAACCGGCCTCCCTCAAAAGATCCTCGTTTACCAGCCTGAGCGATTTGGCAGCCGCCGTCATAAGGCGGCGCATGCCATCGGAGGAGGCTTTGCCGGCGCGCTGGAGGGCCATCTGTTCTTCGTCACCCTTGCGGCGGGCCAGGGAATAGGCGTGATCCAATACCTTTTCTTCCTTTTGCTGCTGGGGAGGGTAATCATATGGCACCATCGAAATGGCGCCGCTGGGGCAGGCATCGGCACAGACGCCGCAGCCTATGCATTTAGAGACATCGATTATGCTGTTTTCGGTGTCGCTGGCGCCCGTGGGACATACATAAAGGCAAAGACAGTCCTTTGTACAAAGACGCAGATTTCTTACGGCAAACTTTTTCATACCTTACAGCCCCCTTTCGATTTTATCAAATTTCCATGAAGGCACCTTGCATACCGGGCAAAGCTCTGGAGCCTTGTCTCCTACATAGATAAACCCGCATACTGAGCATACCCAAACCTCGGTATTTTTAAGGAAAGCGTCGCCCTCTTTTTGGTAGCGCTCCAAAAGTGAATAGAGCATATTTGTCACCTTTTCGCCCCAGGTGCATATCCTTAATGTACCGCGGTCGCCATGTTGGCCGGCCATTTGGCGCAAAGCAGGATAAAATGTTTCAAGGTCGTCGGAAACCATATGCGTAAGGCTGCTTACCTCATCATCCTGTGCCCGGGGGGCGGCAAGGGCGTAAAACCGGCTTATTTCAGAAAAGAGTTCTGCTTCCTTTTCCTTATACTGCTTTTCGCATCCTCTGGCAAGATTTGAAAAGAGAGCCGAAAGTGCCATGGGGGACAGCTTGTGCATATCTTCGACAATAGTTGGGATAACGACACTCACCTCATCCTTCATCTGCTGGCTTTCAAGAAAAAAGGAGTTTTTCCCTGCTCCACACACAGGACATACCCAATCGTCCGGCAGTTCCGAGAAGAGCAGGCCCTCCTTATCCTCGTCATAGGTGTAGCCGCATATCTTACATCTCCATTTACTCATGCTTTTCCTCCTTTCGCATCGCGTTTATATTTTTAAAATGACACGCCATGTTAATCTTTTACCGAGCGCTTTTTGCACCCGTCGCATATGTACATCAGCTTTAGATCGTATCCCAAAATATCGCTTCCCGCATGGTCTTTAAGCATTCCGGAAAGGTCAGGAAGGCACACATCGCACAGCTTCCCGCACTTTATACAGACAAGGTGATCATGTCTGTCAAGCTTGTCATACCTGTCGGGCATGCCTTCAGAAGATATCCTTCGTATTTGGCCATCGGAACACAGTCTGTTAAGGTTGTTGTATACTGTGGCCAGAACTACTTTGGGATATATCTTTTTTAATTCTTCAAAAATCTGTTCTGCCGTCGGGTGGCTGCGTGAAATCTCGACGATCTCCCTGATTTTTTTTGCGTATTTTGTCATATGTTCCTCAAAATTAGAATAATTCTAAAAATATTATAGCATGTTTATTTTGGCTGTCAATATGTGCATGGGCATAAAAAAGCGCCCCGCAGAAGGGGCGCTTTTTTATGCTTAGCCGGCGGTAATTATCCTTATCTGCCCGCCGGAGGAAGGGGTCTTGTCATAATAAAGGGTCAGGTCATAGCCGCCGGACAGCACGGCGTTCAGTCCATCTTCGCCGCTCAGCCATGTATCGGATGAAGTAAGGTATATCTGCACTTCGGAGGAAACGGGGATTGTATCGCTTCCAACCCCGGCATACCAGCCGTCGCCATTGATAAAGAAGTCGCTGCTGCCGGCCTTTGTCGTTCGGGTAAGCGTGCGGGTGGAATTGACTTTTGAATAACCGCTGTAATGGCCTGTCAGCGAAATACCGATATAGCTGCCCGAAGATATGTCGGCTGTGCAGAGGTATTTTTCGCTGGTGCCGCCGCTGTTTGTCAGGGTAACGGCGGTGTTGTAGGCGGGCTTATCATCGCTGCCCAGGACTATGCCGTCGGAGCCGGTATGCAGGCAGGTTTTGCCATAGGAATAGCTGTTGCCCGTGACATCCTCAAGCAGGATAATGTCCACCTGGCCGGAAGAGTCGGTATGGCAATAGCTTATCTGTGAGGAAGGAATGCTGTCGGTCCAGAATATGGCGTCAAAGTCCGATTATATTTTTAAAAAGGTACTATCTAAAGAAAGTGCTGAGGAAGGTTTGCGGTATTTTTTGTAATGGCAATCAATGCCTTGCCATACGCCAAGAGAGGGCTGGACAGTAATTACGGAGAAGAGCCGGAACAGACATTGAAACAGTATATCCAGCAGTTTTTTGCAACAGTTGCAGAAAATCAGAATTATTTACTGACAGTGCAGCGTCGCTGAGGCAAAGACCATATTGCGTTACCACAGCCTGGCGGTGCTGGGGTTTCTTATAATCATGTATATTCAGGTGGAACGCTACACGGGTTTTGGCCCCTATCTGTCCCTTATACCGGGCATTCTGAGCGTTATGTCCGGCGTAATGCTGCTTATATACCCGGGAGCGGGTATGGCGGTTTTGACAATATTGTTTCCGATCTGGTTTATCGCCCACTGCATTTCAAGGCTTGCACACATCAACCATATACGATATGTGGCGGGGAGCAGGATTTCGGGCTTCTCTCTTTTCGCCACTATTATAGGGCTTATTCTTGTCTTTATGATGTTCCTGCGGCCATTTTTCACCCTGACCGCTATTAGTTATATGGCCGGGATTTATTTGGTACTTTTGGGTGTAGATGCCATTGCTATAGCTTTCAGCGGCGCAGGCAGGTGGCTGTAAAATAAATATGTTAGGATATGCGGCCGTTGATTGCAAATCTTCTGATAACTTCTGACAAAAGTGTTTTCTTTAAAACTGAAATGACAGATGAATTGAGAAAGCATTACAGGCAAAATAGTAAAAAAGCGATGTGGCATGATTTTAGTGGCCGCACCGCTTTTTTTATATTTTGTTTTTATCCGTATGTTTAACCGGAGAAGTAAAGCCATCTGAAGCTACTGTGTCGCTTTTGATTTTTCGCCGCTTTTTGGCAAAGTTCTTTTCTTGTATGTCACGGTTGCAAAAGCGGCAGCAAATATCGCCGCGGCCCCGGTCAGGCCTACCACAAGGACCATTGGCTTTGAGTTGTCAAGCAACATGACCCGGCCTTGGGCTGGGGCGGTAAATACAAGATAATTTCCGTCAAGCACACTGTCGGCTTTTTCCCATGTTCCGTTCAATAAAATGGCAGCGGCGGGGTTTTCGGCCCCATCGGTCCGCAGGCGTATGGTCACACTGTCTGATTTGCTGCCTGAAACATCATAGCTCCAGGCGGAAACAGTGTCAGCTCCATTGACCTTTTGTTTTTCAGGGTCTTCTTCTTGGACGGATAGGCTGGCATCAGGAGAGAAGGAACCTTCAACCAGAAACCGAGCTATCCCTTCACGGTCAGCCAGAGTGGATAGAGGGGCTATAAACTGAGCCTCAAGGATCATGGAACGACGCAGGTTCTCGGTGGGAAAGGATGGCCACTGACCATACTCGCCGTTTTGTTCGGGAGTTTGCGGGATAAGACTTACATCAAGGTCACCGCCATAGGAAAATGGAATTTCGGCCACAGTTTCGCCGTTTGCCACAAAGCGGTAGGAAAAGGTGAGAAAATCCTCAGGTATGTATTCAAGAAGGGAAAAATCCTCAAATCCAAGGCCCTGGGCCGAATCAAGACAATCGACACCATCAAGGCCGGCCAGATCTTCGTCAAGGTACCTGTTGCCTGTAAGAGTACCTTCTGCCTGCCCCGCAATGGCACCGAGGTATTCACCTTCGCTTTGGCATGTCACCATAGCGCGGCAACAGGAAATATCATTGCCTAATCCTGCAATTCCGCCGAGCCAGCTGTCCCCTGAAATGTCGATGAGACATGCACACCTTATTATTTTCCCATTGGTACGGCCTGCGATGCCTCCACAGTAATCTTCATCTGTGCTGACAGTACCCCGGGCAGAGCAATCGATAATCGATCCTGCAGCGCATCTTCCGGCGATGCCTCCGCTGCATTCATTTTTGGAAATGACGTCGCCGTCAAAGCGGCAGTTCCTGATTACTGCACGAAGCTCGGCATATACATCGCTCATCAGTTCCAGATCTCCGGGGTCAAAGGTTGCTTCGGGATCGTTGCTCAATTCTGTTGATACACTGCCTACAATACCTCCTGTATTTGTGTCGCCTTCCACCAACCCCGAAACGTTACAACCGCTCACAAGGCCTGGGCCGCAGTCAACTTGGTCAGAAAGGTCGGTTACCACAAGTTCAGGTTCTTTGCCAAGCTCTGCGATGGCTTTTCGGATATTGTCAAATTCATTTAAAACCTGTTGGCTTGTATTATAGAGGGCTTCGTTGTCGGCTTCAGCCGAAATGGTCATATCGTTTAAGATGCTGTTTATATCAGAAAGGCGGTTTCCGATATCGTCAGCAGCCGATTGTGCTTTATCGGCTAAAAGATCGGTGTATTCTTTCAATAGCTTTTGTATAAGGTCGGCACTGCGGCTCAGTTCTCCGGCGCTTTTACCTGATGAATCAGAAAAATCCCTTGCGCTGCGAAGCAGCGAACCAGCTGAATTATAAAGGCCATCGAGCGCGTTTTCAATGTCGCGTTCGCTTTGATTTAGAGCCTGCCCTGCTTTATCACGGATAGTCTCCCATTGTTCAGGGAGTTTGGAAGAAAGTTCAGATATTTCATTGAATGCGCTTAATATGCTCTTTATATGTCCTACAGGGTTTAAAGAGGGCAGAGGAAGCTTCAGGGCTTCTTGAAATTCTCCCGATGATATAAGCTGGATTACTTCATCTATATATTGTTTGAGCTCTCTAAGCTCTTTTTGCATGGCCTGACTATGGGTATTTGCCGTTTCAAGACTGAAACGTATTTCTGCAACTGTATTTTCAAAAGAGCTGATGTCACTTTTAAGGTCATTGTCTATATCGAGCAGAGCATCCAGGCTTTCCAAAAGATTGTTTGCATGAATCAGCGCGTTTTCAAGATCTTCATTTGAATCATTTGCAAAACGCGAAAGACTTTCAAGCAGAGTGTTCAGATTTGCGTTCATATCAGTACAGTATTGAAAAAGGCTGTCGGACATGACACTGAAATCCTCTTTACCTTCGCTTCCCGCATATTGAACCCGGTCCTTGATTGACTGAAGGGAAGCGTTCAGGTCTTCGGCATCATTTATTCCACGGGAGGCCATGCCGTTTACCTGATCGCTGAAAAGTTCCATGCTTTTTAGGAGTGAAGAAAGACTTTCGGAAAGCTGCTCGAAAGGGGAGTTGCCATAGGTCAGCTTTACGCTGGGTTCGAACTGTCCTACAATACCGCCTATGTCCTTGCGTCCCCTTACATAGGCAGTGTTCGCGCAGTCCGATATTTCACCTGACTGCAGGCCCGCTATTCCGCCCATATTATATCCCACATGGCGGTATCCTACTGCGCCTTCATTGATGCATCCGCGAATAGTCCCCCTGGAAAGGCCCGTTATTCCACCTACACACGAGGGCGTTTCCTGATCGGCCTGGATATTGATGCTGCCCGAGTTGGAGCAGTGTTCTATAAGGCCTAAGTTCCGGCCCGAAATCCCTCCTGTGTTGATTACTCCTGTGAGGGATACGGAGGACGAGCAGTCACTTATTTGTCCTTCTTCACCATTTAAGCCAACAATGCCGCCTGTATCCTCTTGGCCGTTGACCGTACCTTTGGCACAGCAGCGGTTGATAGTGCCATAATTTTCGCCGGCAAGAAGACCGATGCTGCTGGCAGAGCCTTGTGGAGAAAGGGTGCCCTCAACCGTCAGGTCCGCTACCGACGCGCTGCTGGTAAGGGTGCGGAAGAGGCCGACCTTAGAGCCTTTTTTGTCAAATGAGATGCCTGAAATTGTATGGCCATTGCCGTGAAATACTCCTTGAAAAATGGGTATTGGAGTGAAATCCTGACCACTTAAATCAATATCAGACACAAGTTCTACTGTTATGCCGTATGACCATGTATCCTTGGTGCATTGTTCTGAAAAGCTGAGGAAGTCCTCCAGGGTCGATATCGTGATATTGGTTTCCGCCGCTGAGGCGGGAAGGACAAGAGAGAAAATAAGGGTAACAGCCGTCAGCAGGGCTGATATGCGTTTTAAATATTTCATGGTGTATCCTCCTGTTCGACGGGCAGCGGTTCTTGGTATTTGCTTTCGATAAGGGCGTCGACGCTGCCATGCAGCACCCCTTTGAACTCGCCGTCTACAAAGCCGGCTACATGTCCCCTTATATGTCCGTCCAGACGCATTGTGCCCTGGTTGAAACGCTGCTTGCGGTCACGGTTGAGGGTTATGGCAGTGCGCTCTATAAGGGCATCTCCAAGCATTAAAAACTGAGGCAGGACCGTCATTACAAGAGCAATGGAGGTGACCGTTCCGCGGCCAAGGGTCTGCCCGACAGAGCCAATGGTGGCATCGGTAGAAATGCCGCCTATGAGGAAGCCGGCCACTGCCATGATGGTACCTGAGGTCAGGATCGTGGGAAAACTCTGGCTCAGAGCTTCTATCGCTGCCTGTTTGCGCTCCATGGCATTTTTCAGTTCCATATAACGGTTTGCAATTACTATGGCATAGTCGATAGTGGCACCCATCTGAATGGAGCTGACTACAAGGTAACTTAAAAAGAACAGGTTTGTATCAGTTAGGACGGGTACCGAGAAGTTGATCCATATGGAGCCTTGTATTGTAAGCACCAGCAATACGGGCAGTCCCGCTGATTTGAAGGTGAAAAGCAGTATGATCATTACAAATAGGGCGGTAAGTATACTGATTTTCACATTGTCCGATGAAAAGGAACCGGACAGATCAAAGGCATTGGTGGAATTGCCTACCAAAATCACATCATCACCGTAATATTCGCGGGCGATTGCCCTTATCTCATCCAAAAGAGAGTAGGCGTCTTCGCTTTCAGTGGGAACATCGGCCGTGAATACAAGACGTGACCAATTTTCTCCCCTGAGCTGCTTGAGTCCCATATCCAGGCTTTCTCGCAGCTCCTCGACACTGTCTTCCTGCTCGTCAGTCAGACTGACTACGCCTTTGTCTTTCTGATCCAACAGAAATTCAAATATGTCCAGAAGGGGGACATAGTAATCATCGGGGTTTTGGAAAATTGCGCCGTATTCTTCCACACTAAGGCCGTAGGCTTGGTATAAAAGCCGTGCCAGCTCTATATCTACCCCGGCAAGTTCCGAAAACCTCCGGGTATTCATTTCATCGGTGAGCATACGGCCATCTTCTACTTCTATGTTTGCAAGCCCTGTGGCAGCGGTGACTTGGGGCAATGCCGATACCCTTGTAAGAATATGCTTTTCTTTGTTATAGTCGCCTCTTGGTATTAAAACAGCGATAGTGTTTTTGGTGCCGAAAGTTTCAGACACCTTTTCATCAGCAATTCTCCATTCGGGTTTATTGTCAAAGTCGGCGTCGTTGGAGTCAAACACATATTCACATCTGGAAGAAAGGACCGCGCCAATTGCCACAATTACCAGAAAAATTGGAGGGAGCACAAAACGAAGTCTTACGACAGCCTTACCCCAAAAATTGATTTTGGGTACCAGGCTGCGATGACGTGTGCGGTCAATGGGGCCGCTGAAAAGCATCAAAAGTCCGGGCATCAGCAAAAAGACACAAAGCATGCTGCAAATAATGCCCTTGGACAGTACGATACCCATGTCAAAACCTATGCGCAGCTGCATCAGCATCAGCGCTACAAGGCCCGAAATGGTTGTCAGGCTGGATGAAGATATCTCTACAATGGCTTTGCTTAAAGCAGCTATATCAGCTTCTCTTGGATCGAGCCCCTTGTCACGCTCTTCCATGTAGCGGTGGCAGAAAATGATGGCGTAATCGATGGCAAGGGCCAACTGCAGGACTACGGCTATGGAATTGGTAATAAAGGATATGGTACCGAAAATAAAATTGGTGCCCATATTGAGCACTGCCGCGGTAGCAAAGGTTATAAGGTATACAGGTACCTCCATATAGCTTCTGGAAGTAAAAAGCAATACTGCTACTATGACCGCTGCGGCAATGGCCAATATTACAGTCATTTCCTTTTGGAGGCTGGATGATATGTCTCTGCCTATCTGGGTGGAAGAATATACATCATATCCTTCCAAAGCCTCAGTGACACGGTCCAGGGCCTCTATGGTTGAAGGGTCGCTTTCCTCGCCGCTGAAAGATATGGTGAAGAGTGCCGATGAGTTTTTGTAATGATCTTGCGTCTCATCAAAGATTACTTCAGATACGCCCGGGATATTTCCCAGCTTTTCTGCCAGGCATGAAGCTGTATCATAGGTGATGCTGGAAACCATTACATTGGCACTGCCAAGGGTGACGAACTCTTCTTCCATAACAGTAAGCCCACGGCGTGTCTCTGTCTCGGGTGGTAGATATGAAGTGATGTCATTGTTGACCTCAACTTTGTCAACAAATGCAGCGGAGAATAAAAAGGCGGCTATAAAAACAAGATAAAAAGCTTTGCGTTTATCAACAATAAAGCGGGCAAGCCTGCTCATAAAGTTTTCGGTGCGTTTTTCCTGCATATTGTGCCTCACTGAATAGGGATAAATTGCTCTAAGTTTGCCAGCAAATGATCTGTAGTCATCGGATTTTCACTTAAAAGCCACCAGCGTATCAGAGAGAGCATGGCTCCTGTATAAAAATGGGCAGCGACACACGGATCAATATTTGGCGAGGCTGCGCGGAAGCGGGGCTCGGAAAGCAGATGGCACAGCTCGCCTGAAGCACACTGTTCCAACATGCGGACATCGGCATCGGCTCCGCTGTTAAGGCAGGCTCTGTATAAAGCTCGACGCTGCGCAAAAAAGCTGAATACATTTTTGGCGGCGGTCAGTAAATACTCTCTGGGTCCGCGCTCGGGATCTTTGGGAAGGCAGGTGGAGATGCATTTGTTTTCCAACTCTTCCAAAAGATACTTCAGGAGCTGCTGTTTGTCGCTGAAATGGGAATAAAAGGTGGTACGGTGCACCATGGCTCGGCGACAGATGTCGGTTACCGACAGCTGTTGGAAAGGCTTTTCCTCCATAAGTTCTGACAAAGCTCCGACCAGCAGTTTGCGAGTCTTGCGTTGCCGCATATCCAAATGTTCTTCATTGATTTGTCCCATTGGTTATACCTCCTGTTTGATAAAAACATAATATACCTTTAAACTACAACTGTCAATATAATATACAAATGTAGTTTAAAATTGAAAAGGCAGCAAAATTTGTTTCATCATTGCCTGTTTTGGCAGAAAGTATATGCTTGATAATGACGGAAGGTTATGGAAGGCCTTGTACGTGCCGCTTATAAAGGAGGATATTTGTTATTGATATAAAGCAGAGTAGAAAATTACTTAATGACGGCCTTTTTAAAAAGGGAACAAGAGAAGGGTTAAGCCCCATAGGTATACAATGTGAACCTATGGGGCTTAACCCGTGTATGGGGAATAAGCAGCTATGCAGG
>CALWAP010000020.1 GCA_944375715.1 uncultured Clostridia bacterium
GCTCGATGGACGCCGGCAACCTTTTAAAGCCTATGCTTGCAAGGGGTGAGCTCCACTGCATAGGCGCCACCACTTTGGATGAGTACCGCAAGTATATTGAAAAAGACGCCGCTTTGGAAAGAAGGTTCCAGCCCGTTATGGTCAACGAGCCTACGGTTGAGGACACCATTTCCATTTTGAGGGGACTTAAAGAGCGTTACGAGGTCTTCCACGGCGTAAAGATCCACGACAGCGCGCTGATAGCCGCCGCCGTTTTGTCCAACAGGTATATAACCGACAGATTCCTGCCCGATAAAGCCATCGACCTTGTCGATGAAGCATGTGCCCTCATAAGGACCGAGATAGACTCAATGCCCACCGAGCTGGATGAAATATCCCGCAAGATAATGCAGCAGGAGATAGCCGAGGCCGCACTTAAAAAGGAGACCGACCAGCTTTCAAAGGCAAGGCTGGAGGAAACCCAGAAGGAGCTTTCCGAGCTTAAGGCGCAGTTTGCCGAAATGAAAGCCAAATGGGACAATGAAAAAGAGGCAATCGTCAAGGTGCGCAAGCTGCGCGAAGATATAGAAAGCACCAACGCCAGCATAGAAAGGGCCGAAAATGAGTACGACCTAAACAAGGCTGCCGAACTGAAATACGGCCGCCTGCCCGAGCTGCAAAAACAGCTTAAGGAGGCCGAGGAGCACGCAAGCGACGGCCAGAGCCTTTTGAGGGATACGGTGGACGAAGAGGAAATCGCAAAGATAGTCGGCAAATGGACCGGCATACCGGTCACAAGGCTGATGGAAGGCGAGCGCGAGAAGCTGCTTAATATGGAGAGCATACTCCATCAAAGGGTAATAGGCCAGGATGAGGCCGTGTCCAAGGTTTCCGATGCCATCCTGCGCTCAAGGGCCGGCATACAGGACCCCCAAAGGCCCATTGGATCCTTTATGTTCCTGGGCCCGACAGGCGTCGGCAAGACCGAGCTTGCCAAGGCTCTTGCACAGGCGCTGTTTGATGACGAAAATAATATCGTCAGGATAGATATGAGCGAATATATGGAGAAGTTCTCCGTATCCAGGCTGATAGGAGCGCCTCCGGGATATGTAGGATATGAGGAAGGCGGACAGCTGACCGAGGCCGTAAGGCGCAAGCCGTATTGTGTCGTTTTGTTTGACGAGATAGAAAAGGCCCATCCCGATGTGTTCAACATCCTGCTTCAGGTGCTTGATGATGGCCGCGTTACCGACAGTCAGGGCAGGACGGTGGACTTTAAGAACACGATAATTATAATGACCTCCAACCTGGGCTCTCAGTATATCCTGGAAGAAAGCGGCAGCGGAGAGATAAGCCAAAAAACAAAGGATACCGTGAACGCCCTTTTAAGGCAGCAGTTCAGACCCGAGTTTCTCAACAGGATAGACGAGATCGTGTTCTATAAGCCCCTTACCAAGGCCGAGATTTCCGATATAGTCGATCTTATGCTTAAGGCTCTTAAAGAAAGGCTCGAGGACAAACAGCTTTCGCTTGATGTTACCGAGAGCGCCAAGAACTATATAATTGAGGGCGGCTATGATCCCGTATTCGGCGCAAGGCCGTTAAAGAGGTTTATACAGCAGCACGTGGAAACACTTGTTGCCCGAATGATAATCAAGGATGATCCGGCTCCCGGTACCGTTATAAGAATAGATGTGGAAAACGGCGAGCTTGCGGCCCTTATGGAATAAAAAAAAGGGAAGGACGAAAAGTCCTTCCCTTTTTTGCTGTTTGCATTTAGCAGGTAGCGCCGCCCTTGAGATGCAGAGGAGCCTTTAAAATAGCTTCCTTTCTTTCGAGGACATCGTCGGAAAGCAGCTGGGAAATAAAGTTTTCGGGGCTTATCCTGTCGATGAACATGCCGAAACGCTCGCCGGTATTGCCCTGCTCACGGTAAAGAAGTATTGCCTTTTCAACCAGCTTGAAAAGTTCCTCCTTGTTCCAGATACCTTCAACAGGTGTGCCTATGCGCTGACGCTTGCCCCAGATACCGCCGACAAAGATCTTGTATCCCGCCTTCTTTTCGGTTACGCAGTCAAAGTGGCAGGAATCAATGCACTTGCCGCAGCTGTTGCAGAGATCCCTGTTTATCTCCATAAGGCCGTCATCGTTGATAAACGCGGCGCCGATGGGGCACTTTTCCACAACCGAGCACTTTTTGCAGCCGTTGCAGTCGTCGATGTCATATTCGGGCATGCGCTGGCCCATGATTCCGAAATCGTTGAGGGCCGGCTTTATGCAGTTGTTGGGACATCCGCCGACACCGATTTTGAACTTGTGGGGAAGGCGGACATCGTACCAGCCCTTATAGAAGGTCTCGTGGAGTTCCCGGGCCAGAGCCTGTGTATCTATAAGGCCGTGTACGCATACGGTGCCTTTGCAGGCGACGATGGGACGCACGCGGGAGCCGGTGCCGCCCGTGTAAAGGCCTTCCTCGGCGATAAACTTGTCGAAGGCTTCGATATTGTCATAGGTCAGCCCCTGGACTTCCACCGTCATGCGGGAAGTCATAGCTGTATCGCCGCTGCCGAACTTTTCAGAGGCTTCGGCTATTTTGGCCATCTGCTTTGCCGAAAGAACGCCGTCAACGGTGATTATCCTGGCGATGAAGTGTTCGTTGTCATTTGTCATGATATAGCCGCGGCTTTTAAGGGCGGTTTTTTCTTCGGGGGTGATTTTAAGCATATTATTCCTCCTGATATATTATGGCTTTTTTAATCTTCCAAAAGAGAGCGGTTGAATGTCGTGCCGCCTTCCAGAACCTTTGTATTCGTATATCCAAAGTGTTTAAGGCGGTTTTGAAGCATATACGCCCTGCGGCCTTTGTTGCAGACCAAAAGCAGTTTTTCATCCTTTCCGAGGCCCGGGACATCGCCGTTTACCTGCGTCAGGTCGACATATGTCTCGCCGTTTAAGGCGGGTATCTGGGATGTATCTATAATCCGCCAGCCTTCGGCTTTGCCGTCATTGAACTCGGCGGGCGTCATTGTGACATAGTCGCCGCAAAGCTTGTTGAGCATTATGTTAACCGCCGTTTCAAAGGGGTGGATTGCCGTCGAGAAGGGGGGCGCATAAGCGTAATCACAGTACTGAAGGTCTTCCAGGCAGGCGCCTAAGGATATGGCCGTCACGGCAATATCGGTAATCTTGTCGACAGCGCCCTTGCCAAGGACCTGAATGCCAAGAAGTTTGTGGCTTGCTTTGTCGCATATAAGCTTCATTATAAAGGGATTGGAGCCGGGGTAGTAGTGGGCCTTGTCGTCCGACACGGCTATGACCGTTTCCACATCGAAGCCGGCATCGCGGGCTTCCTTTTCGCCGAGGCCTGTCCTGCCTATATTTATGCCGGGAAGCCTGGCGACAGCAGTGCCCAGGACGCCGGGGTAGGGAAGGATATCTTTGCCGGCTATGCTTTTCGCCGCCAGCCTGCCGCAGATATTGGCCGTTGAACCCATGGCCGACCAGCGGCGGGCGCCCGTTATCCTGTTTGTCACTATGGCGCAGTCGCCGCAGGCGTAGATATCGGGGTCGTTTGTCCTCATGTTGCCGTCAACAACCAGAGTGCCCTTTATCATTTCAAGCCCGCTGTCTGCCAAAAACGCAGTATTTGGTCTGAAGCCCAGAGCCAGAACGGCGATATCGGCCTTTATGGCCCTTTTGGTTGTTTCCACCTTTTCGAGCTTGCCTTCTCCGGTGAAACCGGTAAGGCCCACGCCGGTAAAGGGCATTACGCCTTCGTCGGCCAAAATGCCTTCGACATAATCGGCCATTTCACTGTCGAGAAGATTGGGAAGAATGTGGGGGGCAATGTCTATGACCGTCGTCCTGACTCCTTTGGCACTTATGTTCTCGGCAGCTTCCAGACCGATAAGCCCTGCGCCGACAATAACGGCCCTTTTGACTTCGCCGCTATCCAGCACCGCCTTTAAAGCGTCTGCATCCGAAGGGGCGCCGAGATAAAATATGTTTTCAAGATTGATCCCGGGGCAGGAGGGGGCTATCGGCGAAGCGCCAACGGCCAAGACCAGCTTGTCGTATTCATATTCCGCTATCTGTCCGTCGGGAGATTTGGCCGTTACTTTTTTCTCGGCTCGGTCAAGACCTGTAACCTCGGTATTGGTTATGACCCGCGATCCCGTCAATGCGGAAAAGCTTTCGGGGGTATTGACAAACAGCTTGCTTCTGTCGGCAATCACTCCGCTGACATAATAAGGGAGGCCGCAGCCGGCGTAGGAGATGTCCGATGATTTGGTGATTATTGTTACATCGGCGTCGGGAGCCTCGCGCTTAAGCTTGGCGGCCACCTTTGTACCGGCGGCAACTCCGCCGACAATTATGACTTTCATAAATGATTTTCCTTTCGCCATATTTTATACTGTAAATTAAGCATAACACTTTTTCCTTGTTTTTAAAATATCAATATGACTGTTTTTTCTATAAGCGGGAGCTTATACATCACCTTTCGGAAGAAAGACATAGTAGCTTTTTTTAAAATCGGTTTTGGCCACGCTTACATCAAAGATCTCCTGCAAAAGGCCGGAATCGTAAAGGGCTTGCGGTGTACCGGAAAAACGAAGGCTGCCGCAGGTATCCATAAGGCATACCATGGGGGAAAACCACATGGCTTCCGACAGGTCGTGAAGTGTCATGAGGACTGTGATACCCTTCCGGTTGAGTTTCAGTGCCGTTTCCATAACCGAAAAACGGTTTGATATGTCAAGATAGGTCCCGGGCTCGTCTAAAAGCAGAATGGGGGTATCCTGGGCTATCGTCATGGCGAGGTAGGCCTGCTGCCTTTCGCCTCCCGAAAGTTCCTTCAGCCTTTTTTCGGCGAAGCGTCCTGCATTTGAAAGTTCAAGGGCGTCTTTTATCTTTTCGTGGTCGGTTCTGCCAAGTTTTCGGGAAAAGCCGAGATAGGGGAATCTTCCGTGGGATACCAGGGTATCAACAGTTATATCGGGTATTTCCCTTACCTGGGGAAGGTAGGCGATATTCCGGGCCAGCTCTTTTGATGAGTATTGGCGCAGGGACTTGCCATTAATGAATATATCCCCTTTTTTAGCCGGGAGAAGCCCCGCGATTGTCCTTAAAAGGGTAGTTTTGCCACAGCCGTTGGGGCCGATAAGGCACACAAAAGAGCCGCTTTCTATTTTGAGGGACAGGCTTCGGGAAACAGTTTTGGCGGAAAACCCGGTCTGAAGGTCCTTGATTTCAATCATTGAGCCTGCCGCCTTTCTTTTTGAGAATAAGAAAGACAAAATACGCACCGCCTATCACCGAAAGGACTATCCCGACATGCAGTTCAAATGGTGCAAACAAAAGCCTTCCCAAAAGATCACAGAAAAGAAGGGAGGTTGCCCCTAAAAAGGCCGACGCAGGGACCGTAATACGGTTGTCGCTGCCAAAAAGCATCCTTGACATATGCGGCACCAAAAGCCCGACAAAGCCGATAAGCCCTCCAAGGCTGACGGCGGAACCGGCCAGAAGGGAAGAAGAGCATATCATAAAAAACCTCAGACGTCGGCATTTAAGCCCGAGAGAATTTGCGATATCTTCACCCAGGGCAAGGATATTCATGTCATGGCTCATAAGAAAGGCGGCGGCCATTCCGGCCAGGCTGTAAGCTGCTGCCCATTTTACCTGATCCATAGTTATATTTGAAAGAGAGCCTATGGAAAAGGTGTTGTAGGACAGTGTAATTTCCGGGAAAAATGTCTTTATCGAGGATGAAGCGGCGTTTATAATGCTGCTGACTGCTACGCCTGAAAGTATTATGGTCGTCCTGGAAGCGCCCGACAGGGATGCTATGGCATATATCAACAGGCAGGCGCATAAAGCGCCGATAAAGGCAGCAGCCGGCATAAGGCTCACGGAATAAGGGGCTATCGCCATGACAAGAAGGGTGGCAAGGCCGGCGCCGGCATTTACGCCGATAATATTCGGGCCTGCCAGGGAGTTATTGAGCACCGACTGCAAAAGCGCGCCTGACACTGCCAGGGAAGCGCCGGCCACAGCGCCGCCAAGCACCCTGGGCAGCCGGGCGTAAAAAAATATGCGATAGGCTGTGCTTTGGGTATCGGAAAGCGCCAAAAAAAGTTCTTTAGGCGATATCGGGCTGCTTCCAAGGCACAATGACGCCAAAACAGTCAGAAGGAATAAAAAGGGCAGCAGTGTAAGGCTTTTCCCTCCCTTGCCGCAGGAAGTGAGGCGGCTCATATTTCCAAGCCCTCATAACTGAGGCATGTGTCGATAAAGCTCTCCATCGCTTTGCTTATCAGCTTGTCCTTATGGTACACAAGATCGAAGGTGCGGGAAAAATCGGCGTCAGTTATCCTGCAGGCCCAAAGCCTGCCTTCCTTGACCTTGTCGGAAACAAGGCGCTTTGAAAGTATGCTAAGCGCGTTGTCGTCATACATTACGCCGTTTATAACGGCCTCGGCGCTGCAGCATTCCCATACGGCGTTTATTTCCAGCCTGCGGGAGCGCATGACATGCTCGATCTGTGCCCTGGTTCCGCTGCCCTGCTCCCTGAGTATAAGAGGCATTCCCGAAAGCATTTCGATGGATACGCTGTCAAGGCCGAAAAAAGGATGGCTCGGTCCGCAGATCATTACCATATCGTCATCCATTGCCTTTCGGCATATAAGGTCGCTGCTGGATATCCTGCCTTCCACAAGGCCGATATCAATGCGGCTTTTTAAAATCAGCTCCTCTATCATATCAGTGTTATCCACAGTGACCTCAGTTCTAAGAGACGGCATTGAGTTATGAAGGCGGTTTACTATGGGGCCCATAACACATGTGCCTACCGTGACCGTAGCGCCTATTCTGAGTTTCGGCGTTTTGGAGGCATTATGCAGAAAGTCGTCTATATCGGCCTGCAGCGCCAGGGCCTTTTTAGCGTATACAAGAAACCCCTTTCCCGTATCGGTAAGATAAAGGCTGCGGGAAAGCCTTTCAAAAAGGCGGACTCCATATTCCTTTTCGATATCCGATATGGCCTGGCTGACCGATGACTGCGTTATATAAAGGTCTTTGGCTGCCTGGCTCATTTTGCCGCATTCGGCCACAGCGACAAATATCTCGAGATTTCTCGGTGTCATTTAAACACCTCCATATATTAGCAGAAAATAATATATTACAAAGATATAATAATAATTTACAAATGGAATGTCAAGTGTTATCATATAGCCAGCAAAGCGAAAGGCAGGTTGTATTGGAATTGAAAAAGAAAATATGTATCGCCGCTTTTCTGGCGGCGCTGGTTATGCTGGTATCCTGTGGAAATGATGCTGCTGACAATCATGAAAAGAATGATAAGCACGAAAGCGATTTGTTGATAACCGATTATACCGGCAGGGAGATTTCTTTTGAAACGGCGCCACAGAGGGTGGCTTCGTTAAGCGGTTCTTTCGGTGAGATATGGGTCAATGCAGGAGGCAGCCTTGTCGGTACCACAGAAGATGCTTTGAGCGAGAGAAATATGGACCTTCCTGAGAATACAGCTATAGTTGGGACAATTAAAGATCCCAGCATGGAGGCGCTTTTGGCGTGCGAGCCTGACTTTGTCATAATGTCTGCCGACATAACGTCTCACGCCGAGCTGGGTAGCACGCTGGACGAAGCCGGTATAGCATGGGGACTTTTCCATGTAGAATATTTTGACGATTATCTTAATTTGCTGAAACAGTTTACAGCCTTGACGGGAAGGGAAGACCTTTACGAGGAAAACGGCATTAAGGTACAAAATGAGATTGACAGTATTCTTTCCTCGGCTCCCGATATGGAAGGGCAGACGGCTCTTTTTTTAAGGGCATACAGCAGCGGGTTCAAGGCCAAGGATAGTTCAAATATGACGGGGACCATGCTGGCGGATTTCGGGTTTGAAAATATCCTCGATAAATACGATACTATAATGGAAGACATAAGTATGGAGGAAATCATCGAAACCGATCCTGATTGGATATTTGTCGCCACAATGGGTTCCAGCGTGCAGGCGGCAATAGATAATCTGGAAAGTACACTTACAAATAATCCGGCGTGGGGATCTCTTACCGCCATAAAGGAAGGCAGATACCATATACTGCCCCAAGAGCTTTTCCACTATAAGCCCAATGCCAGGTGGAACGAAAGTTATCAATATCTCTGCGACATACTGAATGGGGAGCGGAAGTAAAGCTTAATTGTTCAGTAAAAGCAGGGGTTTCAAAGGAAACGGCATGGCTTTTGCCATGCCGTTTTTATGTGTTTGAAAAAGCGGAAAACATGGTTTGAAAGGATATTTCAGATTACAAAGCTGAATTCCACACCCGAATTTGTATTCCGCACCGAGCATTTCCCGCCGTGAAGCTCGATTATGTTTTTTGAAATGGCAAGCCCCAGCCCTGTGCCGTCATTGGATCGCGAGCTGTTTGCCCGGTAAAAGGTATCCCATATTTTCTCAAGGGCTTCATCAGAGAACGGCTGGCTGTCATTTTCCATGGTGAAAACCGTGCCTGAATGGTTTTTACGGATCTTAACCAGGATGTGTCCGTTAGCGGGGGTGTATTTTATGGCATTGGAGGCAAAATTCTCGATGACCTGCCCTATACGCGACTCATCGGCCATGACGGTAAAGTCCTGGGGAAAATCAAAATCAATTTGTAGTTTTTTTGCCTGTGCTGCCATACCAAGCTTTTCAAAAACGGATTTTGTAAGGGATATCAGGGAGAATTCGTCCCTTGAGAGTTTTACCTTGCCTGCTTCCAGGCGGGAAAGGTCGAGCATTTCCAAAACCATTCGATCGGTGCGTTCCGTTTCAGAAAGTATTACATTTATATATTTATCTCTTTTATCCTCGGCGATATGTTCTTTCAGCCCTTCGGCATAACTATGAATGACAGCTAGTGGGGTTTTGAGCTCGTGAGCAATATTCGATGTCATCTGGCGTCGGTTTTGTTCGGCGTTTTTTGCAAATTTCAACGCGGTATCAAGTCGCATTATTTCGTTGTCTTTCATGCGCCGTCTGTCACGTTCAAGGTCATAGCCCATGGACAGCTTTTCGGCTTCACGCCACATCCTGGGGGCGTTTTCAGGTCGGTAAATACTTTTCCATTCGCCTTTCATATTGTTTGCAATATCCGATATGGGTTTTATAAGGCGTTTTATAATGGCCCCGCGCACAAATGCAATCAATATCAGGGCAAAAAGGCCTGTTGCAATATAAATATTCCTCAGTGCGCTCATGGCGCAGGCCAGAGGGCTGCCGCGCATTGCCGTCACAAGATAAAAGTCTATTGTGTATTTCCCCGTGCTCAGGTACTCCTCAGAACTGAACTCCGAACCGGTATATCTGTCAAACAGCAATATTTCATTAAGCGCCGATATGCTGTTGCCGTAATAATCTGCACTGTCCTTAAGCGGTAGATCAAGAGATTCCGTTAAGGCGGCAAGGCTTTCATATGTCTGCCCGTCGTATGCAAGAATATTTTCCTTATAATCCCACATTTTAGGGTGTGTTACATAAAAGGTACCAGGAATTTCGCCATTTTCGCCGCTGTTGTCAAAAAGCAGTTGCCAATCAAGATTGCCTGTTTTGTCCACATCCGAAATCAGATAAGAGTAACTGTCGGGTCCTGTCCAGAAGCTGCTGTCACCTTCAATAACATCCAAAACCAAATCATCGGTGGCATAATATATGGCAGACGGTTTAAGTTGGGTTCCTTCAAAGGAACCTTTGATTTTCATGATCGATATATCTCTGAGGCTGCCGGTATCACGGTAAAGGTCGCGGAGGAGGGAATATGGATTGTCTTTTTCTTCTTTCCCGTCACCTATATCTATCCAGCCGTAATGAAGCCCCGAGGTACTGTCCATACCCGAATCCCACTCGTCCTGTGTATAATAGTCAAAATACAGTATGTCGTCCCGGCTGTCATGGATAAGGTTTCCGGTTGAGTCGTAAAACAGTACGGCTGTGTCCATATTATAGGTGAGATCCCGGATAAGCTTGCTGCCTGAACTTCCGTAATGTCCCGAGGTATGATAGGGCGACGAAGTGTGACCGCCGATGGCGTCAAGAATAAGGTATTCCAAAAAATCCGGCCGCTCATATTGATAGTGGTAACGGGAATAGTCTTTGTCATAGAATTCCGAAAGCAAACTGTACCTGCCAATGGAATCGGCAAAGCCTCGGCTTTGTTCATACATGGCATCATATATTTCCTGCGCCGTCACAACGGTCAGACAGGCCATGGATGTAAGCCAGGTACCCATTACCGAAATGCAAAGCAAAAGGGAAATGGCAAAGGCCGAGGAAACTGTTTTTCGCAGCCTTGACTTTCTGTATCCTACAGCCGCTGCAAAAACAGCCAGAAGTATTTTTGCAGCGGCTGAAAAAAGAGAACTTCCCACAAGGCGGCTTATGATGTCCGATTCCTCATAATATTGTGTCAGGCGGGTGCCGATAACAAAGTAATGGTAAAAATCAAAGCACGCCCACAGCAAAAGGAGCGCTGCCGAAGCCAAGCATATTTTTGAGATTTTTTTCATCTTTGACCCTCCGCTTCCGGTGACAGTCGATATGCCGCTGGACTTAGTTTCGTGTTCAGTATATATCCTTGATTTGTATTCTCTGTGTCACTATTTGAAATTATATCATGAAGGCGGTTTGTCCGAAAACAGGAAAAGCCCAATGCAAACAGACGAAGTGCATTTAGAGCCTATAAAAAAGCAGCAATCGTCTTTTTTGACAATCGCTGCTTTGGAACTTTTATTTGCGGACGCCTTCAATATGAATAAAGCGCATTTTTCTGACGCCCTGGTATGAGGAAAGGGGGCGGCAGTCGCAGTCGTTTGTGTGGGCTGCCACAAAGACTGTATCAAGGGTGGGTTCACCCTCAACCTTGACAATAACAGGGGTGTGGTGGTAATTGTCCGAGCTGACTGCCAGCTGGACTATGTCTCCCGGCTCTGCTGACTTGATATCGACTTCCGAGCCGAATGGGCCAAGCCCCTTGTTGGATGTAAGAAAATTATAAAGGAACCGCACTCCCGTCCATGAGGGTGTCTTGTCATTGGGCGAGCGGTAGTACCAGCCGAATACCGGCGTATAGTTCATAACCTTGCTGCCGGCATAAATGCACTGACTTGCAAAATTGGTGCAGTCTCCCCCAAGAAGCTGGTAGTTGTAAAAAGCGGGGTTCCTGAAATAAGCCCATTCATGGGCGTATTCAACTGCGGCTTTTCTGTCATAATCTGATATCTTAGGCATATCTTCAACTCCTTCCACAACATAATATGCAAAAAAGCACTGTAAAGTGATTAACTTTACAGTGCCTTTTTGCAGAGATGTTGACTTAAAAAATACTTTAGTGTATACTTTTTCTGAAAGGAATGGGAAAATGGGTTTTAAGAAAAAGCTGGTGAAAGCTTCGGCGGTCTTGGTCGGGGCTTTTATTCTGGCCTTTGGACTTTACAACATACACTCCAGGTGTGACATAACGGAAGGCGGTGTTTTGGGCGGCGTGCTGCTTTTGGAGCATTGGTTTGGAATCTCGCCTTCGGTGACGGGACTGCTTTTGGACGGGGCCTGTTATCTGGTGGGTTTTAAATATCTGGGAAAAGCTTTTGCCGGATATTCGGTTTTGGCCAGCGCAGGATTCTCTTTAAGTTATCGTTTTGTGGAAAAAACAGGTCCGCTTTTGCCTGACCTTTCTGCAATGCCTCTGTTGGCAGCGCTGCTGGGCGGAATATTTGTCGGGGTCGGCGTGGGCATCTGCGTAAGGCAGGGAGGAGCTGCGGGAGGCGATGACGCTCTGGCCATGACAATTTCAAAGATGTCTGGAATAGATATTTCAAAAGCTTATCTTTTTACTGACCTTGTGGTGCTGGGGTTATCACTTTCCTATATACCTATGCGTAAAATCGCCTGTTCGCTGGTGACTGTCACTGTGTCTTCATGGCTTATTGGAAAAATGCAGCGCATGGATATGGGAAGAAAACGGAAGGCTGGAAAGATATGAAAATACTGCTTGAGCCTGCGGGAATGGACCGTATTGATTTGTGTATCGAAATTTTAAACGAGGGCTGCCTGTTCCAAAGGGAACAGGGGTTTATACAGTGGCCTGATGATTACCCTAACAGGGATATCGTAATAAGTGACATAAAAGAAGGCAAGGGCTACTTGGTAATGATGGATAGGGATCCCATAGGATATCTCAACATCGACTTTGACGGTGAAAGTGCCTATGAAGTTATTGATGGTAAATGGGGAGCAGCAATTCCTTATGCCGTTTTGCGCCGAATGGCTTTTCTAAGGAAGTATGCCGGCAGAGGGCTTGCATCGGAAGTCTTGGCGCTGGTTGAGAACATCTGCGTTTCAAAAGAGGTAAGGTATATCAAAACCGACACCGATTTCCAAAATGAACGCATGCAGCATGTGCTGGAGAAAAGCGGGTATAAAAGACGCGGTGTTGTTATTCTGAGGGGAAGCGGCAAAATAGCATACGATAAGCAGCTTTGATTTATTCTGCATTATGGAAATAAAACCGCTTTTTATAAAGGCACAGGCAAAAAGAAAAGCGGCTGGGTCAGAAAAAGAAATTTGCGTATGATGCCAAAGAAAGGCCGGGCAGTTTTGCTGCCCGGCCTTTAAATTATTCCAAAGAAATTTGGCGGTTTAAAGAGTCCTCTTCTTTTATGATAGCGCCCGCAGCAGGCAGGGTCTTTACCCTGTACCGTGAGGGGTTTTTGATTTCAGCCTTATCAAGGGTCATGGCGCAGATTACCTTCTGGCCTTTTTTAAGGGCCAGCGCGGCCGAGCCCTGGGCCGTTCGAGTTGTCTTGGCCTGTATAAGGGAAGTGTCAAAAATAAGCATGCGGCTTTGGGTGTAAAGGGCTATCTCTCCGTCATGCGCCATATGGATAATTGCGCATAAGGGGGATTTGTCGCTGAAAGCGCCCGTCAGCCTTTTTCTGTTGGATTTTGTGTCATAGGCCTTTACTTCAATTTTGGAGATCTTGCCGTTTTCAAAAACAAAGATTAGATTGCCGTCATAGCCCTTGGGCAGAGCCATTGCAATGGGTATCTCGTTTTCAGCCATGCCCAGCTTCTGCGGCAGATAGTCTCCGAGGACGCTGGCCTTGCTGTCGTCAAACTCATAAAGCTTGGCTTTATAGGCCTGCTGCATGTTGGTAAAGAAAATTACTTCCTCGCGATTGGTGCCGGACAAAGTTTCCAAAAGCCTGTCACCCTCTTTGAACTTCTGCTCGCCGCCCATGCGCAGAGAAAGGGGGGTTATTTTTTTGAAATATCCTTCTTTGGAAAGGAACAGATTGACGGGATAGTCCTCTATTTCCTCGCTGGTGTCATATGTCGTGACCTCGGTATCGGATATTATGCGGCTTTTGCGTGTGGTGGGATATGTTTTGATTATTCCCTCCAGCTCCTTTATAATGATCGCTTCTATTTTCTTTTTGTCCTTAAGGGTATCTTCCAGCCTTTTTATATCCTTTTCCAGCTGGCTGGTTTCATCCAGCCTTTTTAAGATATGCTCCTTATTGATATTTCTCAGCTTTATTTCGGCTATAAATTCGGCCTGTTCCTCGTCAATGCCAAAGCCTATCATCAGGTTGGGAACAACCTCGGCATCTTCTTCGGTGTTCCTGATGATGGCAATAGCTTTGTCAATGTCGAGCAGTATCTTTTTGAGGCCAAGCAGAAGGTGTAGCCTCTGCTGCTTTTTTGAAAGGTCAAAATGTATCCTTCTGCCGACACATTCCCTGCGCCAGGCCGTCCATTCGGAAAATATCTCCCTTACTCCCATGACCCGGGGAGAGCCGCCTATAAGGATATTGAAATTGCAGGAAAAACTATCCATCAAGGGTGTAGTTTTCATCAGCTTCTGCATAAGTTTTTCGGGATCTACGCCGTTTTTGATGTCAATGGCAATTTTAAGGCCCTGAAGGCCGGTTTCGTCACGGACATCGGAAACCTCTTTAAGTTTGCCTGCTTTTATAAGCTCGGTCATCTTGTCGATAATGGCTTCCGAGGTAGTGGTATAGGGTATTTGGGTAACCTCTATAATATGTTCCTTTTTAAGATAATTCCAAACGGCCCTGACTTTGAAGGAGCCTCTGCCCGTGGCATAAATGTTCTCCATCTGGGCGCGGTCCAGGATTATCTCGCCGCCTGTCGGAAAATCGGGGGCTGGGAGGGTAGACATTATGTCATGCTCCGGGTTTTTTATGAGCTCTATGGCAGTGCGGCAGGTTTCACAAAGGTCAAAGCCGCATATGTTGCAGGCCATGCTGACCGCAATGCCCAGGTTGGGGTTTACAAGGATATTGGGAAATGCTGTCGGCAGCAGAACCGGCTCTTTGAGCTTGCCGTCATAGTTGTCGACAAAATCGACGGCATCGCTGTCTATATCGGAAAAAATCTCGCGGCATATCTTGTCCAGCCTGACCTCGGTATACCTGGGGGCGGCATATTCCATGTCACGGGAGTAAACCTTGCCGAAATTTCCCTTGGACTCGACAAAGGGGACCAAAAGCGCCTCGTTGCCACGTGTCAGCCTGACCATCGTTTCATAAATGGCAGCATCGCCGTGGGGGTTCAGCTTCATCGTCTGGCCTACAACATTGGCCGACTTTGTAAGGCTTCCGCCCAGAAGCCCCATTTTATACATGGTATAAAGAAGCTTGCGGTGGGAGGGCTTGAAGCCGTCTATCTCGGGCAGCGCCCTGGAAACTATGACGCTCATGGCGTAGGGCATATAGTTTTCCTCCAGGGTGCGGGTTATGGGCTGTTCGGTGTAATATTGCTTGCTCATTTACTGCTCCTAACTGATATCTGCCAGCTCCAAATATTTGGGGCCGTATTCGGCGATATAATCCTTGCGCCCTGCAAGGTTGTCGCCTAAAAGTATGTCGAACATTTTGGCTGTTTCCTCGGCGTCGTCGGGCATGACCTTGATAAGGCGCCTGGTTTCGGGGTTCATGGTGGTTTCCCACATCATGTCAGGCTCATTTTCACCAAGGCCTTTGGAGCGCATGATGTCATATTTTTTGCCACCCAGCTTTTTGATAATGTCCTCTTTTTCCTTTTCACTGTAAGCAAAATATGATTTTCCCTTACAGACTATTTCAAAAAGAGGACTTTCAGCGATATAGACATAACCCTCTTCGATCAGTCTGGGTGTCAGGCGGTAAAGCATGGTCAGAAGAAGGGTGCGTATCTGATAGCCGTCATAATCGGCATCGGTACAGAGTATGACCTTGCTCCACCTAAGGTTATTCATATCGAAGGTGGCCATTTCCTTGCTGCGGGATTTTATCTCGGCGCCGCAGCCCAAGACCTTTATGAGGTCTGTTATTATCTCGCTTTTGAATATCTTGTCGTAATCGGCCTTAAGGCAGTTGAGTATCTTGCCCCTTATGGGCATAATGGCCTGAAAATCAGGATCGCGGCCCTGTTTGCAGGAACCCAAAGCCGAGTTTCCCTCGACAATATATATTTCCCTGCGGCTTATGTCCTTGGTGCGGCAGTCGGCAAAACGCTGGACCCTGTTTGTCACATCCATTCCGCCTGACAGCTTCTTTTTGATATTAAGTCTTGTTTTTTCGGCCTGCTCCCTGGAGCGCTTGTTGACAAGCACCTGGTCGCATATCCTGTCGGCCTCCTGCTTGTTTTCGATGAAATATACTTCCAAAGTTGAGCGCAGGAAATCGGTCATCATGTCCTGGATAAACTTGTTTGTTATAGACTTTTTGGTCTGGTTCTCATAGGAGGTGTAGGTAGAAAAACCATTAGTTATCAGAATCAGACTGTCGGATATATCATTAAAGCGTATTTTGCTTTCATTTTTCTGATATTTGCCCGACTGCTTTATATATCCGTCGATGGCCGAAACAAATGCCGAGCGGGCCGCCTTGTCGGGGGCGCCGCCGTATTCCAGAAAGGATGAATTGTGGTAGTACTCAAGTCTCGGGTTGGCGCTGCAAAGGCAGAAAGCCGCCTCTACCTTGACGCGGTATTCGGGTTTGTCGTCTCGGTCACGGCCGCTTTTTTCGGTTTTGGCGTACCTTACCGAGGTAAGGGCGTCAAGGCCGGCCAGCTCTGTGACGTAATCGACGATACCGTTTTGGTAAATGAACTCGGTTTCTTCAAAACCGCCGCTTTCATTTTGTATTTTAAGGGTAAAGCGCAGGCCCGGATTGACTATCGCCTGCTTTTTTATCGTGTCGGCGAAATATTCATGAGGGATATTTATGTCTGTAAATACATCAATGTCAGGCAAAAAGCGCTGGATTGTTCCCGTGCGCCTGCCGGAGTACGGCTCTTTCAAAACGCCTTCTTTTCCGGGAGTTTTGTTTTCGCCCCTTTCAAAATGCAGGGAATATTTAAAACCGTCGCGGTAGGAGGTGACATCCATATATCTCGAGGCATACTGCGTTGCGCATGCTCCGAGGCCGTTTAACCCCAGGGAGTATTCGTAATTGTCCCCTTCGATATTGTCATATTTGCCTCCGGCATACAGCTCGCAGTAGACCAGCTCCCAATTATAGCGGCCTTCTTTTTCGTTGTAATCCAAAGGAACGCCCCTGCCGAAATCTTCCACCTCAATAGATCTGTCGTTATAGACCGTTATGTTTATATGGTCGCCGAAGCCTTCCCTGGCCTCGTCTATCGAGTTGGAGAGTATTTCAAAAAAGGCGTGCTGGCAGCCTTCCACCGAATCGGAACCGAAGATGACGCCGGGACGCTTTCTCACCCTGTCAGCCCCTTTAAGGGCCGATATGCTGTCGTTGCCGTAAGACGGCTTTGATGTTTTTGCCATTAAAGAGCCTACCTCCGTAAAGTTTTGTCTTTTTTAAAGGCGTAAAAATGTAATAGTGGGAAATAATATTAAGTATAGATTAAACAGGCGATAAAACGGGAGGAAATATGCAGACCTTGGGAAAAAAGAAGAAAAACATAAACCAAAGCGACATATGCCTGCTGGATGAACTTTATACCACAAAGAAAACCCTGGACGACATACGCCAGAGATTTGATTATGTCACCGAGCCGGAAATGATCTCATCCTGCATATATGAAATGAGGTCGGTGCAGGAGCGGTATTCTTATCTTTTGAGCAAGGTAAGGGAAAAGGATATTTCCGAAGAAAGAGGGGGAATAGCATGGAAAGGATAATGCTTTCCTTTTTGGCCGCCGTTTTCATTTGGGCGTGCGTAAACCTTCTGGCGGGCCCCATCAGGAAGGGGGTCCGCTTTGTTTCCAGAGCTGCCTTGGCCGGCGCCTTCCTTTATTTTATGGATATGATATCGGTACATACGGGCATAAGCCTGAGCTTTAATGTAATAAGCTTATTGGTGCTGTCCGTCCTGGGCATACCCGGCCTTATCTTCCTGCTCCTTTTGGGTTAAAGCATAGGCCTGCCTTGGATTTCCTGGCTGCCAGCCGGGCAGGGGATAGCGCTGCATGGCGCCGAATATATGATTTCTCAAATCGTGATAGTCGTGCTCCAGGTTTTTTATAAGGGATTTCATATCCTCGCGCTTGGTATTTTTGTCAACAGGGCAGCCGCTTTTGCATACAGGCAGTCTTTGGCGGTTTGAAAAGTTTATGACCTCACGTTCGGTCATATAAAGCATGGGCCGGATGACCGTGATATCGGTGCGGTCAAGATATGTGACGGGAAGAAAGCAGCTTATCCGCCCTTCGTAAAACAAAGAGAGCATGAAGGTCTCCACCGCGTCGTCAAAATGGTGGCCCAAAGCCACCTTTTTGCATCCCAGCTCCAACGCCGCATCGTTAAGAGAGCCCCTGCGCATTTTGGCACACAAGGCGCAGGGGTTTTTCTCGTGCCTTATATCGAATATGACCTGCTTTATCTGGGTTTTCTTTACGGTATAGGGCACATCTATCTTCCGGCAGAACTCGGCGATGGGCGTGAAATCGGCATTTTCATACCCCATATCCAATGTTATCGCCTGAAGGGAGTATTTTTTGGGGTAAAATCTGCGCAGCTCGGCCAATGTGGCAAGCAGCGCCAGGGAATCCTTGCCTCCCGAAACGCCTATGGCGATATTATCCCCCTGGGATATCATATTATATTCGTCTATACACCTTCTGAGTGATGAAAGCATTTTCTGCATAAAAGTTTCTCCTGAAACGAGCGTTCATAATATAATACCACGATTTTGCTTTTTTGGCAAACGACAGACAAGCTCTGCTTTTCAAAAGCTTTGTATAAAGGCTGCATGATTGACAGCCGATCTGTTTTATGAGATAATATATTAAATATTTATAATAAAAGTGCTGTTTTGGGTTTGGAAGAGGTGAAACGGCTTTGCGTGGTAAATATATCAGGAATATCCTTATATTATCGGCTTTTTTCCTGATGGTCTGTATCCTTTCATCGGGGGGTTCGTATAAATATTTTCAAAAGAGCCTGTCTTTTGCCGCGGGCCTGGGCTTGTCCCTTTTGGGTGCGGCATCGGCACTTTGTTTCAAAAGGCAAAAGGGTTTGATCTTTGGAGCTTTTTTATTGCTTGTGTCATATTTCCTGCTTTTTGAGCTTGGGTTCGCCAAAACGACACTTTATGACCTTTTGCCGGAAGGGCAGGATGTCAAATCGGTTGAGATCCGTTCGGTCAATGACATGCAGCTTTTTATTTGGGATACGGAAAGCGGCAGGGCGGTATTCCGGGATGACGGCAGGAGTTTTGATATCAAAAACGGTGATATCGATATGGAAAAAGCAAAATCGATAGTCCTCAGGGACTATTGGCTGCCCAAAAGTGTGAAAAGCGGTACGGTATTTGATATGTCCGTACGGTTTGAAAATGGCGGCAGTATCTCGCTTTACGGGGTTGGGGATGGGATAACGGTCTATATCAAGAAAAACGGAAAGCTTTACACAAGTTCCTGGCTGGTCTTTGATGACATCGCATCAATTCTGCCCGGGGATATCATCTCGATACTAGAGTAAAAATATAAAGGCAAAAAGCCTTCGTCTGTTTTTTTACAGACGAAGGCTTTCTATTTTCCCTATTTGCCGGCCAGGGCCTTTTCAGCAAAGCTGTTGTCGACAAGGATGTCGTAATCTGCCCTTTCATCAAGCTCGCCGGCCTGCTCCATTACGGTTTCAAGCCGCTCCAGCGAGTCTTCCTTCATGATAAGCTCGTTGTTCCAGGCGTCAATTTCAATATGCCTTTCAATGACCTTTGCAAGGATATCAAGGTCGGTATCGGGGAACTGAGGCGAAAGGACCTGGGCGACCTTTGCGCTGTCGCTTTCGGCTATCCATTCAAGGCCCTTTGCTATGGCGTTGGTAAAGCTCTGAATGGTTTCGGGATTTTCTTTTATATAGTTTTTGGAGGCAAAGAAGGCGGTATAGGGTATCTCGCCGCTCTCAGTGCCTATCGAGGTCAGGATATATCCTTTGCCTGCCAGCTCGACTTCGGTGGCCGTCGGCTCAAAGAGCGTGACATAATCGCCGTTGCCTCCCGTGAAGGCGCCGGCCATCATGTCGAACTGAACCGAAGTGTCAACCGTTATATTCTGCCCCGGTTCAAGGCCGTTTTGACGCAGGACATATTCAAGGGTCATTTCCGGCACGCCGCCCTTGCGCCCGCCGATTATGGTCGAGCCTTTGAGCATATCCCAGGAGAAATCGACATCTTCTCTGCCGACCAGGAAGGAACCATCCCTTTTGGTAAGCTGTGAGAATATGACGGGATAATTTTCCCGCCCTTCGTTGAGGACGTAAATGCAGGCCTCGGGCCCGGCAAGGCCGATGTCGGCCTGGTCTGCCAAAACGGCGGTCATTACCTTGTCGGCTCCTCCTCCATTTGTAAGGGTGATGTCAAGGCCTTCCTCTTCAAAGTATCCCAGCTCTAAAGCGGCGTAAAGCGGGGCATAAAATACCGAGTGTGTGACTTCGCAGAGGCTTACCTCGGTGAGGCCTTCGTCTTTGCCTGAGCATGCCCCAAGGCAGAAGGTGAGGCACAGACACAAGGCCGCGGCAATAGCTTTTTTCATATTGTCACTCCCATATATTTTTTCAATGCCTTTTCAAGCCATAGTATGCAGCGGTACATTACCGCAGCGCATACGGCCAAAATCAGCACTGTTGTCATAACAAGGTCCATTTTGAATACCTGAGAGCCGTAGACTATGAGGTAGCCCAGCCCCGCTTTGGATACCAGGAACTCTCCCATGATGACGCCTACCCATGAAAGGCCCACATTGACCTTCAGAGCATTTATCATGGATGAAAAATTGGAGGGCAGCACCAGCTTTAAAAGTATCTGGCCGCGGCTGGCGCCCAGGGTGCGCATCAGCCTTATTTTTTCCGGATCGGTACGCATGAAGCCGCTGTACATGTCAAGTATGGTCACTATAAGGGATATGGCCAGAGACATGGTGATTATCGAGGCCGCTCCGGCGCCCATCCAGACGATGAAGACGGGACCCAGGGCCGTTTTGGGCAGAGAATTTAAAACCACAAGGTAAGGGTCCAGGACCCTTGATATGCGGGGGCTCCACCAAAGGATAATGGCGGCAGTTATGCCGCAGGCCGTGCCCAAAAGAAATCCGGCAGTGGTTTCGGCCACCGAAGTCCCGACATGGATGAAAAGGTCGCCCGAGCTTAAAAGGCCCAAAAAGGTTTCCCACATCCTTGACGGGCAGCTGAAAATAAACGAGTCTATGGCGCCTACATCCGCCGCCAGCTCCCACATAAGGAATATCATTAAAAGCAGGGCTGCCCTCAAAAACAGGACGGTGCGTTTTTCACGCCGCAGTCCCGAAAGGTAAAGGGCCCTGCCCTCGGATATCGGTTCAGACATTGATATCCAGCTCCTTCCATATATCGTTGAAGTACTGACGGAAGGCGTCGCTGTTGCGCCGGTCCATGGGCGACATATTTTCAAGGCCCTGAAGGCTGTGTATCGACTTGACCCTGCCGGGCCTTCTGGAAAGTACAACCACGCGGTCGGAAAGGCTGACGCTTTCCGAAATATCATGGGTCACCAAAATGGCCGTTTTGCCCTCCGAGCGTATTATGGAATATATATCTGCCGAAACGGCCAGGCGGGTCTGGTAATCCAGGGCCGAGAAAGGCTCGTCGAGAAGCAGTATATCGGGTGAAAGGGCCAGCGTGCGTATAAGGGCACACCTCTGGCGCATTCCACCTGAAAGCTGGGATGGCGTTTTCTTTATAAAATCAGCTATACCGTATCTGCGGCACAGATCATTTATATGGTCGATGCACGGTCCGCTTTTGATTTTCTGAAGCTCAGGCCCCAGCGTGATATTTCCCCATATCGTTCGCCAGGGGAAAAGCTGATCCTTCTGCGGCATATATCCTATTTTGGGAGAAGGGGAGGAGATCGGCTGCCCATTTAAAAGGGCGCTGCCGCCTGTCGGCTTCTCAAGCCCGGCCATTATGGAAAGCAGTGTCGATTTGCCGCAGCCCGAAGGCCCGACTATACTGACAAACTCCCCCTCGTTTACCCCGAAAGAGACATTGTCCAGCGCCTTGACTTCGCCGTCGGGCGCCTGATAGGTAAGGCTGACGCCCTGCAGCTCAACTATCATTTAAAATCCATCGCTCCTTCCGTTTTGCTTAAGGGCTGAAGCAGCCCCTGTTTCATAATATGGAGAAAAGGGGGATATGTTGCAGGACATCAAAATTCCGACCGGCATTTTACCCTTCATCCTGCGGAGAGTATAATCTTGGTAAGATAAGAAGACGGGAGGACAGGTATGGACAAGAAACATATAGCTTTTATGGGATATAACGAAGGTATATGCACCTTCCTAAAAGGCGATATCGCCATTGCCGCCTTTATGATGGATGACGGCAGAAGGCTTTGGAAGCCTGGGGACATACTGAAAACCGAAAAAATCTTCAGGGATTCGGCAGACTACCTTGAAAAGGAAGCGGGAAAAAGAGGTATCGACCTGCACATTGATACAAAATTTATTTCCGTAAAGGTAGCGTCCCTCCAAAGCGCCGCAAGCGCCGATGATAAAAGAGAGTGGAAAGACAGCGCCATGAATTTTGTCGGGGCAGAGTCGATAAACGAGTTTGTTTCAAAAAAGAAAGATGAGTGGAAAGCCTCCCAGGTGGCCGTTATATTTTTGTTCCCGTTTGAGGGCCGGCCTTACAGCATGGCGGCATCGGTGGGCACTTTGAAAGAAGAATATGCCGTTTTGTACCGTGCCGATATCCATTCCGTCTGTCATGAGCTGCTGCATCTTTTCGGGGCAATGGATTTTTATTTTCCCGAAAGTGTCAAAAACGCGGCCATGTGCCTTGGAAGCAGCATAATGAGGGAAGCTGACAGCATGGTGATTGATCCTTTGACAGAATACATAATCGGCTGGCGCGCCGGCATAACCAGGGAAGGCGAGGAATTTCTGAAAGCCACCTGCCGCATTTCACAGGAGCAAATTTTTAAGGCGCGCAGGGATGAAATGAAAAACGGGTATGGAAGCAAAAAATACCCCGACGGCACATACACAGGCTCTCTTAAAAACGGCATACCCTTCGGAAGCGGGGTATTCAGGCATAAAAAGGGAGACGTTTACGACGGGGAGTGGAGAGACGGCAAGTACGACGGTTTTGGGATCTATCGTTCCCAGAAGGGATTTGTCTATAAAGGCGGCATGAAAAACGGCAGATTCCACGGCAGGGGGGAGCTTTTGTATTCCAACGGCTGCCGGTACATAGGGGAATTTCAAAACGGCGTGAAAAGCGGCGCCGGCAGGATGGAATATGAAGGCGGCACCGTTTATGAGGGCCAGATGACCGATGATAAATGCGGACCCACAGGAAAATGTATGTATGCAAACGGCACTGTGTACATAGGAGGCTGGAAGGATAGCCGCCCACAGGGCAGCGGCGTCATGGAGTATGAGAATGGTGTTCGTGACGACGGGGAGTGGGAAAGCGGGGTTTTTGTATCGGGTATTAGAACATATCCTGGGGGAAGGGAAGAGATCATAGAAAAAGAACTCTCTGCTGGAAGACGCAAAAAGGTGCAGAGGGCATGAAAAAACGCGGCTTTAAGCCGCGTTTTTTTTGTTTTTAAGGCAATTTTGCCGAATGGTGTCTTTGACCGAAATTTTACATACGGCAGCTTTTTGTTTTTACACAGGGGATTTATTCTCTGCTTGTAGGATAAATGATCCGGAAAACATAAAAAAAGGAGTAAAAACAAAATGAAAAAACTTATTTCCGTTATCCTGGCCGGCCTCATGGCCGTTATGGCCTTGGGCGGCTGTTCCAAAGAAGATGAGGGCGGAAGCATGTCGACCGATGGCTCCACCTCCATGTCGGAAGTCATAGGCGTTTTGGGAGAGGCTTTCCAGCAGGAAAACGAGGGCGTAAGCTTTACATACAACCCCACGGGATCTGGTTCCGGCATCGAGGCCGTTTTGGCTGGCAGGTGTGATATCGGCCTGAGCAGCCGCAGCCTTAAGGATGAGGAAAAGTCCGAAGGCCTTGAGGAAACAGTTTTGGCTTACGACGGAATTGCTATCATAGTCAATACCGAAAATCCTGTTTCTGATTGGAGCCTGGAGCAGATAGCGGGCATCTATAAAGGTGAGATAACCGATTGGTCGGAAGTCGGCGGCCAGAGCGGTGAGATAGTTGTTATCGGACGTGAGGCCGGTTCCGGTACACGCGACGGCTTTGAGTCGATAACAGGTACAGAGGACGAGTGCTCCTACCGTCAGGAGCTGACATCCACAGGTGATGTCATAACAACGGTAGCCGGCAACCCAAATGCCATAGGCTACGCGTCCCTGTCGGCTGTAAAGGATACAGTCAAGGCCCTTTCGGTTGGTGGAGTTGCTCCTTCCGAGGATACAGTCAAAGATGGCAGCTATGTAGTTCAGCGCCCCTTCGTCTTCGTGACAAAGAGCGATGCCGAGCTTTCGGAAACAGCCCAGAGCTTCTTTGACTTCGCTACATCGGAAGATGCAAACGAACTCATTACCTCGGCCGGAGTTGTCCCCGCAAATTAAAAACTTACTATAAGGGCGGCGGCTAAGGGCTTGCCGCCCCTTTTATCCTTTAAGGGTGGAGAAAATGAAAAACAGGCAATTACTTGAAAATATAATCCACGGCATATTCTTTGTTTTGGGAATGGTGACCGTTGGATCGGTGCTTTTAATAACCGTATATCTGATAATCTCCGGGCTGCCTGCCATAAAGGAGATCGGGCTCAAAGAGTTCCTTCTGGGAAAGACCTGGGCATCTACGGCTTCTGAGCCCAAATACGGCATACTTCCTTTTATACTGACAAGCATATATGGCACTGCGGGGGCCATAGTTTTGGGCGTACCTATCGGATTTTTCACTGCGGTATATCTTTCGAAAATGGCGCCACCCAAGGTAAAAGCTGTGATGCAGGAGGCCGTGAGCTTGCTGGCTGGCATACCGTCAGTTGTTTATGGTTTGGTAGGTATGATAGTTTTGGTGCCGGGTATAAGAGAGCTTTTCAATGTGCCGGACGGGGCCAGCCTTTTGTGCGCCATAATCGTTTTGGCCATAATGATCCTGCCTTCGATAATAAAGGTGTCGATAACCGCTTTGGACGCGGTGCCGAAAGAATACGAGGATGCATCTCTGGCTCTGGGAGCCACGCCTATTGAAACATATTTCAGGGTGTCTGTACCGGCTGCCAAAAGCGGAATAGCGACCGCCGTTGTTTTGGGCGTCGGCAGGGCGATAGGAGAGGCCATGGCGGTCATGATGGTATCGGGCAACGCCCCCAATATGCCCTCGCTTTTTCAGAGCGTCCGTTTTCTTACGACAGCTGTGGCCAGCGAAATGGGATATTCCAGCGGCCTTCAGAGGCAGGCTTTGTTTTCGATAGCTCTGGTTCTGTTTGTCTTCATACTGATGATAAACGGCGCTCTCAACTTCTTCCTCAAGGGTGGAAAGGAGAATAACAAATGAAAGGCGATATTTCAGGAAGGCGCAGGGCCTATGCCCTTGCGATGAAGGCTTTGATGGGGATATCGGTCATACTGACCGCGTCGCTGGTTGCTTTTCTTTTAATATATGTTCTGGCCAAGGGATTTCCCCACATTACATGGCAGCTTCTTTCGACGAAGCCCAGCTATCTTTCGGATACCGTGGGCATACTGCCTGACATACTTAATACGGTTTATGTAATAATTGCCGCTTTGGTGTTTGTTCTGCCATTAGGGGTGGGCGCGGCCGTTTATCTGACCGAGTACGCATCGAACAAAAAGGTTGTCGAGCTTATAGAATATGCCGCCGAAACCCTTTCCGGCATACCTTCCATAATATACGGCCTGGTGGGAATGCTGTTTTTCTGCGAGTTTCTGGGGTTTCAGACCTCCCTTTTGGCAGGCAGCCTTACATTGGTCATAATGAACCTGCCGACCGTTATGCGCACCGCGCAGGAGAGCCTTAAAACGGTGCCGCAGTCTTACAGGGAAGGGGCTTTCGGCCTGGGGGCCGGCAAATGGAGGGTCATAAGGACTGTTGTCCTGCCAAACTGCATCGACGGCGTTGTAACAGGCTGTATCCTTTCGATAGGCAGGATACTCGGCGAATCGGCGGCCCTTTTGTTCACGGCGGGCTTTGCACATGAACTGAATAATATAGTGGAGGGACTGTCCCATGCGGGAGCCACACTGACCGTTGCCCTTTACTTTTACGCCAAGGAGGAGGGCGAATTTGAGATTGCCTTCGCCATAGCGGCCATACTTATGATCCTCACCGTACTTATCAACCTCCTTGCCGCCTTCGCCGGCAAGTATTTCAAAAGGAAGAATAACATATGAGCGATATTATTACAGTTAAGGACCTCTGCCTTTTTTACGGCAGCACACAGGCGCTGAAAAATATTGATATTGATATAAAGCAAAACAGCATAACCGCTCTCATAGGCCCTTCAGGATGCGGCAAATCGACCTTCCTTAAAACGCTGAACCGGATGAACGATTTGGTACCGGGTGTTAAAATAACGGGCAGGGTTAGCTATATGGGGCACGACATATATGACAGGGAGCAGAATGTCAACCTTTTGAGAAAAGAGGTCGGCATGGTTTTTCAAAAGCCCAACCCGTTCCCCATGAGCATTTACGACAACATAGCATACGGCCCCCGAACCCACGGGATAAAGGCACGGGCCCAGCTGGACGAGATAGTCGAGAAATCCCTTAAGGGCGCGGCTATATGGGATGAGGTAAAAGACAGGCTGAAAAAAAGCGCCCTGGGCCTTTCCGGAGGACAGCAGCAGAGGCTGTGTATTGCAAGGGCTCTGGCCGTAGAACCTCAGGTACTTTTGATGGATGAGCCGACATCGGCCCTGGACCCCATTTCCACTTCAAAGATAGAGGATTTGTGCGCCGAGCTTAAAAAGAATTACACCATAGTAATAGTGACCCATAATATGCAGCAGGCCGTCAGGATATCGGATTATACGGCGTTTTTCCTTCTGGGCGAGCTTATCGAATACGGGGAAAGCGAGGAGCTTTTCTCCCGCCCCAGGGATAAGCGTACCGAAGATTACATTACAGGGAGGTTCGGTTAATGCGGGATATATATAATAAAGAGCTGGAGCTTTTGAATCAGGAGCTTACCGAAATGGGGGAACTTTGCAGCAAGGCTATTTCCCTTGTATCTTCCGCTTTTGAAAGCCGGGACGGAAGCATTGCCGCTTCTGCAGCGGTGCTTGACAGAGAAATAGACCGAAAAGAGCGTAATATTGAGGCCCTGTGCATAAAACTGCTTTTGAAGCAGCAGCCCGTGGCGGGAGATCTTAGGCATATATCTGCTGCTTTGAAGATGATAACCGATATGGAAAGAATAGGCGATCAGGCTGAGGACATAGCCGAGATAATACCATATCTGGGCGACAGGAAAGCCATGGGACAGGAGAAAATATCCAGCATGATAACTGCGGCCTGCGGTATGGTCAGGGACAGTGTCACGGCATATGTCAAACAGGATACCGACCTTGCACATGAGGTTATGGAAAGGGACGATATAGTGGACGGCCTTTTTGCCGAGGCTAAAAAGGAGCTTATAAGCCTTGTGGCGGCAGACCCCAATAACGGCGAATATGCTTTGGATCTTCTGATGATCGCCAAATATCTGGAACGCATAGGCGACCATGCCGTCAATATAGCCGAATGGGCCTATTATTCGGTGACCGGCCTACATGACAAAAGTGTAAATTAAAAAAGCCCCGCTTTAAGCGGGGATTTTTTCTGCCTAAAAGTACATATATCTCAAAAGAAAAAACAAAGCGATGGTTATTGCCGCAAGGAAGGGGAGAATGAAAAAGCATCCTGAGCCGACCATGCCGATGCTCGGCTTTCCCTCGCGCTCTTCCAGCTTGCGGAAAAAGGCAAACTCCTCCAGCTCGCTGGCGCTTTCTTCTTCATCATCCGGGGGCAGGGAGGAATACTTTTTTCTTTTTCGTCGGGGGAAGGCTTATGCTCCCTGCTCATTTCAATAGTTCCTCGCTGTAATTTATATATTCGTCATAGGTGCAGGCCCTGTCTATAATGCCGTCGTCGGTTATCTCGATTATGCGGTTGGCTATCGTCTGCATGAACTCGTGGTCATGGGAGGTGAAAAGCACCACGCCCTTGAAATCACGCAGTCCGTTATTTACGGCCGTTATGCTTTCCAGATCCAGGTGGTTGGTGGGCTGGTCGAGTATAAGGGCGTTGCTGCCGAAAAGCATCATGCGTGAAAGCATGCACCTGACCCTCTCGCCACCTGACAATACCGATACGGGCTTGTAGACCTCGTCACCCGAAAAGAGCATTCTTCCCAGAAAGCCTCTGAGATATGTCTCGGTCTCGTCAGATGTCGTATATTGCCTCATCCACTCGATAAGGTTCATCTGGCAGCCGTCAAAAAACTCGCCGTTGTCCTTTGGAAAATAAGACCGGGTGATGGTGCCGCCCCATTTGTAAAATCCGCTTTTGGGCTCCAGCTCGCCTGTTATGACCTTGAAAAGTGCAGTGACAGCCAAAGGGTTGCGGCTTATGAATGCCACCTTGTCGGTGCGGTTTAAGCGGAAGGATATATTTTTAAGAAGGCTTTCGCCGTTTTCGCTTTCAAAGCACAGATCGCTGACCTCCAAAATATCCTTGCCCGGTTCCCTTGACGGGGTAAAGCCAACAAAAGGGTACCTTCTTGAGGAGGCCGGCATCTCTTCTATCGTTATCTTGTCAAGAAGCTTTTTCCTCGATGTGGCCTGGCGCGACTTGGATTTGTTGGCCGAAAAACGGGTTATAAAGTTTTGAAGATCGGCTATCTTTTCCTCGGCTCTTTTGTTCTGGGCTTTGATGAGCCGCTGGATAAGCTGGCTCGATTCATACCAGAACTCATAGTTGCCGACATACATTTTTATCTTGCCGTAATCTATGTCGACTATATGGGTGCAGACATTGTTTAAAAAATGCCTGTCGTGGGATACGACCAAAACGGTGCCGGGATAATCAAAAAGGAAATCCTCCAGCCACCTTACGGCGTTTATATCCAGCTCGTTTGTCGGTTCGTCAAGAAGTATTATTTCCGGATTGCCGAAAAGCGCCTGGGCCAAAAGCACCTTGACCTTATCGCTGTCAGGCAGGGAGGACATGGGCATATAAAGCAGGCTTTCGTCAAGCCCCAGACCCTGGATAAGCTTGGAGGCGTCGCTTTCGGCTTCCCATCCGCCCATTTCGGCAAACAGGCCCTCCAGCTCGGCCACCCTCAGGCCGTCCTCGTCGGAAAAATCGGGCTTTGCATAAATGGCGTCTTTTTCCTTGCCTATGTCGTAAAGGGCTTTGTTGCCCATTATGATTGTATCGAGTACGGTATATCCGTCAAATGCGAAATGGTCCTGCTTTAAAACCGATATCCGGGTATCGGCAGGCATGGAAACAGTGCCGGAGCTGGGCTCCAGCTGTCCCGAAAGCAGTCTTAAAAATGTCGACTTTCCAGCGCCGTTGGCGCCGATTATGCCATAGCAGTTGCCGTCGGTGAATTTAAGGTCGACATTTTTGAAAAGGGTCTGCCCGGGAAAGGCTATACTTACATCTGAAACAGTCAGCATGATGATCTCCCAAAAATTAAAAATCAGTCCCTTTATTTTACCCTAAGCTCCTTTTAAAAGCAACAAAGATTTTTCATGACAGAAGCGCTCCTTTATGGTACAATAAAAAAGTAATATTCCCGCAAGACCTAAACGGAGGAGAAATGTCAAAAAAGAAAAAAATAATTTTGTCCATTGTCGCGCTTGCCGCGGCGGTTTATGCGGCGGCGTGGCTGTTTTTGCCTTACGGCAGATACAAAAACTTTCAGGAAACAGACTGCCCATGGGAGACTGAAGTCAGCTTTCCCGGGATATTTTCTTTCAGCGGCAGCATCACGATGAAGCTGAATGACGGCGCTTCCCTTATTTTTGAACCCGGAGTTTTTTCGGGTTGTGATATATTTATCTTTTTAAGGGGAGGGGACAGGGATTACCGTATAGAAGCCGACAGGGAACTTATACCCCTTTATGCCGTCAACGAGGAATGCGAAAAGTTGTTGGATAATTACAGGATCTCCCTTTTGGAGATGCTTTCCTGGGCAGAAGAAAATTGGGATATATAAAGGAGAAAAATATGAAATGGATGATTGCTTCTGATATACACGGGTCGGCTTATTATTGTGAAAAGCTTATAAATGCCTTTGAAAGGGAAAAGGCTGAACGCCTTTTGCTTTTGGGGGATATACTCTACCATGGACCCAGGAACGACCTGCCTTTGGACTACGCGCCCAAAAAGGTAATGCCAATGCTCAACTCCCTTAAGGATGTCATTTTTGCCGTAAGGGGCAACTGCGACGGCGAGGTTGACCAGATGGTCCTGGAATTTCCCATATTGGCCGATTACGCCGTCATATGCCAAAACGGGCTTGCGATATATGCCACACACGGGCACAAATACGGCGAGGTCAATCCCCCTCCCATGGTAAAAGGCTCGGTGCTTTTGTGCGGCCACACCCACATACCCGCCTTCAATGAGCACGATGGTTTTATATACATGAACCCCGGTTCGGTGTCAATTCCCAAAATGGACAGCGCGCATGGGTATATGATAATGGAGGACAGGACCTTTATATGGAAGGACCTGGACGGGGCAGTCAAATCTTCCCACACGATTTGAGTTAAAAATAAAGGAGGCCTTGAAAATGAGCAGCATTACGGTAAAATGGCTTGGACATTCCTGCTTCAAGCTGACATGCGGAAATGCCGGAATAGTCATCGACCCCTATGACAAGGTCGAGGGTTATCCTGAGCTTAAAGCCGAAGCCAACATGGTGCTTACAAGCCATGACCACGGCGACCACGGCTATGTGCAGGCTGTTGGGATAACCACATATAACGGCGAGTTTCCCTTTGAGGTGAAAAGGGTAATGAGCTTCCACGACGACTGCGGCGGAGAGAAAAGGGGAAAGAATGTTATCCATGTCATCACATCGGGAGGTCTTGAAATAGTCCATCTGGGCGACCTCGGGCACAGGCTCTCAAAGGAGCAGCTTGAGGAAATAGGGAAGTGCGACCTGCTTTTGGTACCTGTCGGCGGCTTCTTTACGATAGATGCGCAGATGGCAAAGACCGTATGTGATGATATAAAGCCCCGCGTTATTATCCCCATGCATTACAGAAGGGGATCATTAGGATTTGATAAAATAGCGGAGGTAGAGGATTTCACCTGCCTTTATCCCCAGGGTTTTGTCCGTATGCTTGATACAGACACCTTTGAATTGACAGAGGACACAGAGCCCCAGGTGGCCGTGCTTACCTTTAAGGGCTGATGAAAAGAATAAAAGCGGCGGGAACTCCCGCCGCTTTTTCTATGCCTAATATTTTATTGTTTCGATATCCTTGGCCAGAGCCTCAGCGTCCTCAAGCTTTGTTGCCCAGCTGGTGCAGAACCTTATGGCCGAATGGTTTTCATCTATCCTGCCCATTTCGGCATAGGAATATTTTTCTGAAAGGGCTTTTATCATGGTGTCCGGCATGATGGGAAACTGCTGGTTTGTATATGAGGGGCAGAGGAATCCAAGCCCCCTTTTTTCACAGGCTTGCCGTATGATATCGGCCGCCTTATCGGCGTAACTGCTTATGCGGTAGTAAAGCCCGTCTTCGAAAAGCACCTCGAACTGTATGCCCAAAAGCCTGCCCTTGGCCAAAAGACCGCCCTTTTGCTTTATCATGTAGGGGAAATCTTTTTTAAGCTCGTTGTTTGTTATGACAACGGCTTCTCCGAACAGGGCACCTACCTTGGTTCCGCCGATATAGAATACGTCGCAGAGCTCAGCCATATCCTTCAAAGTGACGTCATTTTTTTCCGACATAAGTCCGTAACCCATCCTGGCGCCGTCGGCAAAGAGATACAGACCCTTTTCACGGCACACCTTGCTTATTGCTTCCAGCTCGGCTTTGGAATAAAGGGTGCCCAGCTCGGTAGGCTGGGATATGTAAACCATTTTGGGCTGGACCATGTGCATCTGTGTCTCGTCTTCATAATGTGCTTTGTACGCCTCTTCGATCTGCTTTGCAGATATTTTGCCGTCGGTTCCGGGCATAGCAAGCACCTTGTGACCCGTAGCCTCGATAGCGCCGCTTTCATGGACATTGATATGTCCCGTGTCGGCTGAAAGCACGCCCTGCCAGGGCCTCAAAGCCGCTGAAATGATGGTCGTATTGGTCTGGGTGCCTCCAACGAGGAAATATATGTCGGCGTCGGGATTGCCGCATTCTTTCAATATCAGCTCCCTGGCCTTCTGACAATGTGGATCATCGCCATAGCCCGCCGTCTGTTCAAAATTGGTCGAGCTCAGACGCTCCAAAATAAGGGGGTGTGCACCTTCGCTGTAATCGCAGTTGAATCGTATCATTGTTGACCGACCTTTCCCAAATTTAATATCCGATGACTATGCCGCCGTCAAAGGCGTAAAATGTGCTCAGCCCTCCCGTGGGCAGCACGGTGATATCGGTTATGCCCGGGCACCTTTCAAGTATGCTTTGTTTGAGGTTCAAAGCCAGCTCGGGAGCGTTGCAGTGGGAAATAGTCAGAGGTTTTTTCTCCCTGCCTTTAAGGCGCATTTTTTCCTCCTGGGCGCAGACGATATTTACCAGCTTTTCCATGGCATTTTTTGTGCCCCTGGCTTTTTCCAGCAGCATTATATTTCCAACACCGTCGTCACTCATTACAGGTCTGAGCTGCATGAATGACGCAAACTGTCCGGCTATTCTGCCGACCCTTCCTGCCTTGATAAGCGATTCCAGACTCTGAAGCACGAAAAATGTCTTCATATCTCGTATATAGTCCTCTCCTTGCCTGACAATCTCATCAAAAGAAAGGCCTTTAGATATCATATCGCCTATTTCATAAGCTATTCTGGCCTCTCCGGCACAGGCGCTCTGAGAATCGAAAACATGTATCCTGCCCGAACCTTTTTTCAGCTCCAGGCCCGCACAGGCGCTTTGGTAAGAGCCAGACAACTTTGATGAAAGAGTTATGACAAAGCCGTCGTCATCACCGCTCATGGCTTCGGCATATTCCATAGGAGAGGGACATGACGTAACCGGAAGGACCTTTGAACCTCGCATGGCTGAAATGAGCCATACTGTGTTTATCGAGCCGTCGTCGATATAGGTCTTGCCGTCAATGGTTATACGCAACGGAACATTAATGACAGGGGTACCGCCCGGTACGCTTTTGGCGTCACAGCAGCTGTCAACGATTATCTTAAAACCCATTGAATCAATATCTCCCATCGTCAGTAATTGAGCTTGTCATAGACCGAGTTTATTTTTGACGCCAGCTTATCCAGCTCGGAGGGTGTAAGCCCGGCTATAAAGGATTCGGCAAGGTTGTCCATGAGCGCTTGGTGGAAACTGTAAGCCACCAGCCCGGAGGAGGTGAGACGTACAGTAACGGCGCGCTTGTCATCGGGGTCACGTTGCCTTGTTATCAGGTCCTTGGCCTCCAGACGGTCGCAAGCCACTGTAAGCGTTGCCTGGGTGACGCCAAGCCGCTTGGATATAGTATTCATTTTCTGGCTGCCCTCGGGACCTATCCTGTTTATTATGTGTATTTCGGCAATCGAAATATGCGTATCGAGGCCGGTTTCCAAAGCCGACTGCTCGAACTTTGAAAGCCTCGAGGGAAAATCAAGCATGAACTCTTTGAGAAGTTCTTTAAAATCTTCCATAATCGCTCCCAAAACATTTAAAAGCCTAAATATTTACTGTTTAAAAGTATATCATTTCCAAAATGATTATGCAAGCGGAAAATAGCCGTCCAGACCTATGCTGCGGTTTACATACCCGCCATAATTGTGTATACTTTTATATGAGGTGAGAAAAATGGATTATATAAAGGTAACAGTTACGATCCTTAAAGGAGATTGTGATACTGTGTGCGAAATGCTTTCGGGCATGGTTTCGGGCTTTGAGATCGACGACCCTTCGGTAATTGACGATTTTGTAAACAGCCGCGAAAGCCGTTGGGATTATATAGAAGAAGGTCTTTACGAAAACCCTGACAGGAACAGCTCGGTTTCGTTCTATCTTGAAAACGGGGAAGAGGGGGAAAGGATTTTTGAAAAGATATCGGCTGTGCTTTCGACTGACAGTGACGGCAAATATGAGATAAGGTGTGCTGAGGTAAAAAGCGAAGATTGGGAAAATAATTGGAAGGAGTTTTATAAGCCTTTCAAAATAGGAAAAAAACTATATCTCAGGCCTTCATGGGAAACAATAAATGATACAGAGGGACGGACGGTTTTGGTAATGGATCCCGCATCTAGTTTTGGTACGGGTTCACACGCTACCACAAGGCTGTGTATGGAATGTCTCGACTCTATTGACTGCCAGAATGCCAATGTTTTGGATATGGGCTGCGGAAGCGGGATCCTTGGTGTGTGCGCCATGCTTTTGGGGGCTGGCAGTACTCTTTTCTGCGATATAGAGGAAAACGCCGTAAAGACGGCCGGTGACAATGCCGTGATTAACGGCATTGATAAAGGCCGGTGTGCCTTTTTGTGTGGCGATGTTATCAAAGGTCAGAGCATAAGGCAGTCGGTTCTTAAATACGGGCCTTATGATATTATTTTGGCTAATATAGTTGCCGATGTGCTAAAAGCTATGGCGCCCTATTTCAAAGAATGGCTTAAAAAAGAAGGGAAACTAATTTTGTCGGGAATAATAAACGAAAGGGCCGAGGAAGTGAGACTTCATTTCGAGAATATGGGTTTTAAGGTTATTGAAAGCCTGTCAAGAGATGGCTGGACCATGTTGCTTGTCACTTATATTTAAAAAATGTTAAATATTTGGCAGTCGAAAAAGCATGGACAATCGCAAGAGGCTTTGGTATAATTTTAAAAGCGTTTTGACTCATAATTGGGTATAATATGCGTAAATGGGAACTTTTTGCTTTTGCTGCAAGTAAAAATGAATGGGATTAATCCATATCAGCCGTCAGTTTGGTTTGAAGGACGGTGCAATAAGAGACAGTACGCCGGAGAGTGAATAACTTGAAAAGGGAACATATAAAGAAGAATGAAAATGAGGATTTTGTAGCCGCACGGGTAATGGCGGTATTTACGGGGGCTATTGTTATGCTTTGGGGCCTTACCTATCTTTGGAGGGCATATGATGTGGCGGGCACCTTTTTTGCCGCGCTTAAAATAAACAACATCCTTATAGGCGTTTCGGGCTTTGGCCTTTTGGCCTCCGTTATCTGGGCTGTGGCGGATATAAGGTCTGGAAGGTTTAATAAGGAAAAGGTTTTTAACGGCGTTATGATAGCGGTTTTCTTTGCCGTACTCCTCGCTTCTGCGCTGCTTACCAGGTATAGTTACAATGTTGCCAAAAGAGTGCTTTATGTTACTATACCAGGCTGTGCGATACTTCATCTTATATATTCCAGCTATCAAAGGGAATTTTTCTTTTGCTGTCTTAACCAATTTGTTGTGGGATGCTGTATTTGGGTCATGGCCAGGACATATAGTGCCGATATGGCGCTTGGAGCTACGGTGGCGGCTGTTGCCGTATGCGTTTTGTCGTCAGCACTGTTCCTTGCTGCCGGCCGCAGGGGAGGCCAGGTCTCTTTTGGTGGATTTAAGTGCAGGGTATATGATGAAAAGAATATATCGGTAAAGGCGTTCTGCCTGCTTTACCTTCTGACGGCGCTGCTGGCGGTGGCGGCTTACCTTTTGGGTGTGCCGTATGCTTACTACATGCTTTATGGAGTCATAGCTTTGGTGGTGGCGGCTGCCATATATTATACCGTAAGACTTATATAATGTCGGCGGGCGGGCAGGATAAGCCCGCCTGTTTTATTATTGAAAGGAGCCTTCCGTTGAATAGTATCAAAAGATATATTGCGGTCTTTGTAATAGTTGCCTGCCTGCTGCCCATAGGGGTGAGCGCTGCCGAGCCTTTATCATTTGCAAATGAGCTTGAGGCGGCGGAGGCCTTTGCCGATATGCTGGAGCGGGGAGAAAATACTCTGCGTCTAAACGCTCCTTCGGATTTTGATTATATGCTTTGTTACAGGTATCTTTCGATGCTTTACAGGGATGCCTATGTTTTCGAGTATATACCATCTACGGTAAATGCTTATATAAGAATAGTTTACAATGACAAGGATAAGCATTTAAAGGCTGAAGCCGAGGCTGAAAGGCTGGCTGGAGAGCTCTTAAACGAGTCCATGAGCGATTACGAGAAATATTTTGCTATACATTCCTATCTGCTTGAAAACTGCGAGTATGACATGCATGCTGCTTTGAATCAGGCTACCGAAACGGGAGATGCTTTTTCAGCTTATGGCGCTCTTGTTGACGGAAAGGCCGTTTGTGATGGAATCAGCGCAGCATTTGCCATGATATGCCGCTATGCGGGCCTGCCCTGCATATATGTGGCTTCTCCTGAAATGAACCATTCGTGGAATGCCGTGCTTTATAAGGGGGAGGTAATGTATATTGATACTACCTTTGATCTCACAGGCGGCACTGCGGATGAGTATTTCATCGTGGGCGAGCAGCAGCTTTCCTCCGATCATCAGTGGGATGCGTATCTTGTGAAGAATCTGACCGATGACATTTGGGACAATCGCTTTATTGGGGCATATTCCTTAAGCCGTGTAGGGGGGCTTTTCAGAGGCAGCGACAAAGGCTGGGAATTGGACAGGCAGCCTACCAGGGCGGAGGCGGCTATAATGCTTGTAAGGTTTCTTGGCCTTGAGAGCGAGGCTTTAAACGGGGAAAATGTATCAGAAATGCCTTTTAAGGACATAAATCCTGCCCATGCGCCTTATATAGCCCTTCTTTACAAGCTGGGGCTGACAAACGGGACTTCGGAAACAACATTTTCTCCTGATAAGGCAGTCAGTCTCAACGATTATATGACATTTATGCTGAGGGCTTTGGGATACAGCGAGTCCGAGGCGCAGTTCGCATGGGAAAGCGCGCCTGAGGATGCTCTGGGGCTTGGTATAATAGACGGCCTGGAATATGATTATATATCTTCTCTGGTCTTTGACAGGGGAGTAATGGCATATGTAAGCCTTTTAACGCTGACTGCTTCCGACCCTAACGGAATCCCTTTGTGTGACAGGCTTGTTCAGGCAGGGGTAATAGAGCAAAAAAAACTTGAGGAAATTTTCTTTTAACTATTGACAAAAGGGCATCTCTTCTGTATAATCTTACTTGCTCGCACGAGAATATGGCGGCATAGCTCAGTTGGCTAGAGCATC
>CALWAP010000021.1 GCA_944375715.1 uncultured Clostridia bacterium
GCCCAAAGAGGAGGTATTGATGCTTGTCAAGGGGGTAAAGATAGCCAGGCTTTTAAAAATGTAACAAAACCATACAGAATGTGCTGTTTGTCGGATAAAACTGTTATTTGTACTTGCAAAGGAGTTTGTTTTATGGTAAATTTTAAAGACAAGACAAAATATGATTTTGAGGATATGCTGGAGATCATGCGGATACTCAGAGGGGAGAACGGGTGTCCTTGGGATCGTGAGCAGACTCATGAGAGCATAAGGAAAAACTTTATTGAAGAGGTTTATGAAGCTTGTGAGGCTATTGACCTTAAAAACGACGCCATGCTTTGTGAGGAGCTGGGGGATGTGCTTCAGCAGGTGGTTTTCCATTCTCAGATAGCTGCCGAGGAAGGCCGGTTTGATATAGGTGATGTATGCGATGGGGTCTGCAAAAAGCTGGTTTTGCGTCATCCTCATATTTTTGGTGATGTTGTGGCCGAAACTTCCGAGCAGGTTTTGAAAAATTGGGACGATATCAAGATGGTGGAAAAGAACCAGCGTACCTATGGGGATACTATAAATCAGGTAGCCAAATCGCTGCCGGCGCTGATGTACGCCGAAAAGGTCCAGAAAAAAGCAAAAAAGGCCGGGTTTGATTGGCCTGATGTTTCGGGAGCTTTTGCCAAGGTGGACGAGGAAAAGGCCGAAATTGAACAGGCCATGAAGGGTAAAGGAAATGTCGAGGAAGAGCTGGGTGACCTGCTTTTTGCAGTCGTCAATGTGGCAAGATTTCTTGATGTTGATCCTGAGGAAGCTTTATTCAGGGCCAGCCGCAAGTTTGCTGACAGGTTTGTCAAAATGGAGCAGTTGGCAGGAAGCCTCGACGGAATGACTTTGGAGGAAATGGACAAGCTCTGGGATAAAGCCAAGTGCGAATAGACCGGACTTTGTTTGTTATACTAATTTTATAAGTAAAGTTGGAGGATTAATCAATGAACAAAACAGAGCTTATTGCCGCTATTGCGGAAAAGACAGAGCTTTCCAAAAAGGATGCCGAGAAGGCGCTTGCCGCGGTAGTAGAGGCCATAACCGAGGAGCTTAAAGAGGGCAACAAGGTTCAGCTTATTGGTTTTGGCTCCTTTGAAGTCAAGACCAGGGCCGCCAGGACAGCTTTTAACCCCCAGACAAAGAAGCCCATGGAGCTTCCCGCAACAAAATATCCTGTGTTCAAAGCGGGCAAGGCTCTTAAGGATACCATAGCTGAGTAATTTTTTTGGCGGAAGCGGCATTGACGCTTCCGCCTTTTTTGCGAAAGGAGCTTTTGCATGAGATTAGATAAATACCTTAAAACAGCGCGGCTTATTAAAAGGCGCACTGTTGCCAATGAGGCCTGTGACACCCAAAGGGTATCGGTCAACGGCAGGGAGGCGAAAGCATCTTACCAGGTTAAGGTAGGAGATATAATCGAAATAGCCATAGGCAGCCGCAGCCTTAAGGTCAAGGTGCTGTCGGTGCCCGAGCATGTAAGTAAGCAGGAGGCCTCGCTGCTTTACAGCGAAATAACGGAATAAACAGCTTTCCCCTTTCATAAGTATTAACAAAATGCGAAAGGGGAATTTTTTATGGCTGCCGATGATTATAAGCTGCCTGACAGAGGAGGCAGTATAGTCCTGGAGGGACGGGAAAGGCTGAGCATATCCGGAGTTATCGATGTGATCAGCTTTGATGAAAAGGAAATACTTGCGGAAACAGCTGAAGGCGAGCTTCTTGTTACGGGTGATGACCTGCATGTTGAAAGGCTGAGCCTTGAAATAGGAGAACTTGCCATAACAGGAAGGATAGACAGTCTCGAGTATAAAGGTGATAGCGCCCGGAAGGGCAGTATCTGGTCCAAGCTCTTTTGACATGGAAACGGTAATAATGGACCAGACGAGGGTGTTTATCGCATCCTCTTTTTTGGGATTATGCCTCGGCGCAGTTTATGATATCATATCTTTCGTGCCTGAACGCACGGGTAAGTTTGTTCTAAGGGCGCTGTCTGACACAGTTTACTGCCTGATTTTTCTAATGAGCTTTTTTTGTTTTGTAATGATCAGAGCCAACGGTGAGATCAGGTGGTATATGCCAGGAGGGGTGATTTTGGGGCTTGCCCTTTATTTCTGTGGTTTTTCCGATTGCGTAAAGAAACTTTTGATGTTTTTGGGCAGGGTTCTGAAAAAGTTGGCATCACCTCTGAAGAAAGCTTTCGGAGAGATTGCAAAGTTTTTTGAAGCGCCTTGGGGTCAATAGTTAGGGATTGACTTTTTTAAAGAAAAAGAATAAAATATTTTTAATCAATATATGACTTTAACTCTGGAGGTGGGAAGGCGGAAATGCGCAGGACAAGAAGGGTGCACAGCGCTGCAAAAGTGTTCATTTTGGCCTTCTCTGTATATGCCGCGTTTACTTTGGTGTCGCTGCAGTTTCAGATCAGGTCCAAGGAAAAGGAGATTGCCCAGCTTCAGGACAAGATCGATGCCCAGCAGCTGGAAAACAGCCAGATCCAGGATGTTCTTGACAGTGAAGATGACACCGAGTACATAGCCGAGATAGCCAAGGAAAAGCTTGGTTATGTACAGCCGGGGGAAAGAGTTTTTGTGGATATATCGAGCAAATAGAAATTGTTTTAGGGGGCAAAGCTCGGCAGATGGATTTCACTGTGGGAAGCATTTATGAGGGAAAAGTTACCGGCATAACGGGGTTTGGTGCGTTTGTTCAGCTGGCGCCGGGAAAGTCGGGGATGGTTCATATTTCCGAAATCGCCAACACTTTTGTGGACGATATTAAAAAGCATATCAAGGAAGGGGATATCGTTAAGGTCAAGCTTATTGGGATCGACCAAAACGGAAGGATCAACCTTTCTATTAAAAAAGCGCTTCCCGCTTCGGAGAAGCCGCAGTCCGCTCCAAGGCCAGAAAGGGCGGCAGTCAGCACCGTGGCCTCCTCCGATGGGTCTATGTTGGAAAAGAGTCAGGACAGTGCTTTTGAGGATAAGCTCCGCATGTTCATGCAAAGGAGTGAATCAAAAATGTCTGATCTGCGTATGCAGAAGGACAAAAGAGCAAAGGCTCGGAGAAGAAGATAGAAAAAAGCGCAGCTTGGATAAGGCTGCGCTTTTCTTTTTACATATCACCGTAAAAAAGGGGCCGCCCTTTTAAGGCGGCCAAAGTTTGGGGTTGTGGGGATAAAGATATGAACGGTGTGTGCCGAAGACGATTTTCAGGACACACCGCAAATGCCGAAGAAAATCTTTGACATTTGCGCTGTGTTCTGTAATAATAATAGCATAATTTCCAATATTTGTAAATAGGAAGTTATGTCGAAAAGTTGGGAGGAATTAGAAATGAGAATTAAAGGCGGACATCTTATCACCGCGGAAGGACAGGAGTTCGAAAATGGGTATGTTGACTTGGAAAACGGCCTTATAACGTCTTTTGGAGATATATCTGACGCTGCGCCTGCAACAGGAGAGGAGTATGATGCCCAGGGCGGTTATATTATGCCCGGATTTATTGACGCTCATACTCATATAGGCATTTTTGAGCAGTCTGTCAGGTGGGAGGGCAACGACACAAATGAAACAACTGACCCTGTTACCCCACAGCTCAGGGCTATTGATGGTATCTATCCTTTTGATACGGCTTTCAAGGATGCCGTTGAATGTGGCGTCACTTCGGCTGTTGTTGGTCCTGGCAGCGCCAACATAATAGGCGGACAGATGGCTTTTATCAAGATGCATGGCGAAGATGTCTCAGATATGATAATCAAGGCTCCCTGCGCCATGAAGATGGCTTTGGGAGAAAACCCGAAGAGTGCCTACGGCCTTGGCAAAAAAATGCCTCAGACCAGGATGGCATCCGCATTTATGCTCAGGGATGCACTGACTAAGGCCAAACTTTATATGGAGAAAAAGGAAAAGGGCGGAGATCCCGCATATGACGCAAAAAGCGAGGCGTTGATACCCGTTTTGAAGGGTGAACTTATTGCCCATATCCATTGCCACAGGTGTGATGACATTCTTACAGCCATAAGGGTGCTTAAGGAGTTTAATGTGCGTTTTGCCATCGTTCACGCTACCGACGGCGTAAGAGCCGCACGGCAGATAAAGGAATCGGGAGCCATTCCAATTGTTGGTCCTGTGCTTTCTGGCAGCAGTAAGCCTGAGACAGCCAACAGGAGCCTTAAGACAGCCGGCATCCTTTACAGCCATGGCATTGAGGTGGCGTTGACCACCGATCATCCCGTAGGCCCCTTGCAGCATCTGAACATCAGCGCGGCCGTCTGCGCCAGGGAAGGGTTGCCTGTGGACGCCGCCATCAGGGCTATCACGATCAATGCCGCCAAGGCCGCCGAGGTCGACAATATGGTAGGCTCCATCAAGGTTGGCAAGCATGCAGATATAGTCGTATGGAATGGGCACCCCTTCGAGTTTATGAGCAAAACCAAGGCCGTCTTCATTGAGGGCAAGAGGGTAAAGTAAAACCTTTTTGCCGCAATTACAGGAAGGAGAAGACATATGAACGTTAAGTTTGTTGAAAGAAAGGTTAAGGTTTCCGAGGAACTTAAGGCATATACCGTTAAAAAGTGTGAAAAACTTGACAGGTATTTCGGGCAGGAGGCAGACGCACAGGTTACATATTCTATTCTTAGAGGACAACATACCGTTGAGATAACGGTGACTCATAAGAATATGTATTTCAGGGCAGAAGAACAGACATCTGACATGTACGCCTCTGTTGACGGAGCTGTCGACAGTATTGACCGTCAGATACAGAAGAACAAAACCAGGCTTTCCAAGAGGATGCGCCAGGATTCCTTTGCCAAGGCTATGCCCATTTCTCCCGTAGTTGAGGATGAGCCTGATGAAGAGTTTGAGGTTGTCAGGGTAAAAGAGCTGGATGTCAAGCCGATGACGGTAGAAGACGCCATCATGCAGATGAACCTTCTGTCCCATGAGTTTTTCTTCTTTATCAACAGCGATGAAAACGGCAAGTACTGCGTCGTTTACAGAAGAAAAAGCGGCGGATATGGCATGCTCATTTCAAAAGAATAAAACTTTTTATGGGCCGCGGCTTTTGCCGCGGTCTTTTTTTAATCCCAGCACTGTCAAGATGCGGTTGCAAAAAGGGTGGATATGTTGGATAATATTATTGTTTTGGTTTCAGATATAATTAGTTTCGGGAGGCTTTTATGAAATATGATTTTACTGTTCCATGCCTTTTGGGAGTCGAGGGACTTGTCGCCGATGAACTGAGATACAACGGCTTTGAAGATGTAGCTGCCGAAAATGGCCGCGTTAGTTTTATCGGGGATATGAGGGAGTGCGCCAGGGCCAATATAATTTTGAGATGCGGTGAAAGGGTGCTTTTAAAGCTGGCATCTTTCAGGGCAGATAATTTTGAAGATCTCTTCCAGGGTGTAAAAGGGATACCATGGGAGGATCTGACAGGCAAGGAGGGAGCTTTTCCTGTAAAGGGCCATTCGATCGGCTCAAAGCTCCATAGCGTTCCCGCCTGTCAGAGTATAGTTAAAAAGGCGGTGGCTGAACGCCTTAAGGATAAGTTTTCTCTTTCCTGGCTGGAAGAAAATGGTCCTGTTTATCAGATAAGTTTTTCCATTATGAAGGATATCGTGACGGTATATCTTGATACCTCGGGGGAACCGCTTTATAAAAGGGGATATAAAAAGGAAAATAATCTGGCTACCATGCGTGAGACCCTGGCTGCGTCTTTGGTAAAGATCGCGAGGTATAAGGGCAGGGAAACATTTATAGACCCTTTCTGCGGCAGCGGCACCATAGCCATTGAAGCTGCTATGGCGGCTTTGGATATCAAGCCGGGCGCAAGAAGAAATTTTGAGTGTGAAAAATGGGGATTTTACAACCCGTCTGTTTTTGATGAACTGAGAAACGAGTATATTGAGGCCGAAAAAAAGGAAGCACTTCCTATTTACTCCTATGATCTTGATCCCGAGTGCGTAAAGAAAGGTATGGCAAATGCCGAGAGGGCGGGGGTGGCCGGGCTCATCACCTTTGAGCAGAAAGACGCCCTTAAGGTGGAATATCCAGAAAAGGGCACCGTTATAGCCGATCCTCCTTACGGGCAGAGAATGCTTGATATTGAAAAGGCGAGAAGGATATACGAGGGCCTGGGCAGGAGGCTTGAAAGCCGACCTGGCTTGAAAAAATATATTATTACCTCCGATTCGGAATTTGAGAGACATTTTGGTATCAGGGCCGATAAAAAGCACAAGCTTTATAATGGTATGATAAAATGCGACCTTTATATGTATTTCAGGTAACTAATGAGATGAGACATATTTTTATTATAAATCCTGCGGCCGGCAGGCACGATAAGACGGGCGAAATTGTGGCGGCTATCGAGAAGGTCTGCAAAAGCCTCCTTTTGGAATATGATATTTATATCACATCCCATGCCGGACATGCTTCCGAAATAGTAAGGAAAATGGCTGAAAATCTTTCGGGCGGCGTGAGGTTCTATGCCTGCGGAGGAGATGGGACCCTTAACGAGGTGGTATGCGGCGCCGCGGCGGGATCGGGCGGCATATGTGAGATTACATCTTACCCTGTCGGAACTGGAAACGACTATGTGAAAATGTTTCCCGGAGGGAAGCAGGCTTTTTTGGATCTTGAAAGCCTGGTCATGGGTAAGGCTGTGCCTGTCGATTACATACATTCCGACTGCGGCTGCGCCCTTAATGTACTTTCGGTGGGGCTGGATGCTCAGGTAGCCATGCGAAAGGATAAATACCGTTTTCTTGGTACGGGTATTCTACCGTACGCGATGGCGGCGGCAGAATCTGTTATAAAAGGCATTGGAAGGGAATACTATGTCAGTATTGACGGGAAGTGTTATGACGGAAGCTATTCCATGATCTTTGCCGGGAACGGGAAGTATTATGGCGGCGGCTTCTGCCCGGTGCCGTACGCAGAAATAGACGACGGACTGCTGAACGTGCTTTTGGTAAAAACAATCTCAAGGGCAAAGGCCGCTGCGGTCGTTAACAAGTATAAGCAAGGGAAGATAGATGAGCTGCGGGATTATATAATCGAGCTTAAAGCCAAAAGCGGGGTTATTTTTTCCAGGGATGGGAAGGATATGTGCATAAACCTTGACGGGGAGATAATCAGCAGCGCCAGGATTGCCTTCAAAGTTATGGAGAAAAAGATACTTTTTGCCAGGCCCCGAGCATAGAAAATGGCAGTCACTCTTTTGAAAAAGAAGATGCGATCTGCGGTATTTTTCAGGCTTTGTCTAAAAACCACAAAACAGAAACAAAAAATTCATAACTTTTTTCAAAAAGGGTATTGCAAAAATAAGTCAAATGGCTTATTATAGTACCAGCGATTAGCACTCAGATAAAAAGAGTGCTAAGTAAAATAAAAAATAATTATATAGAAAGAGGTTTTGAAAATGAAACTCGTACCTTTGCAGGACAGAGTGGTTCTTAAGATGGCGGAAGCCGAAGAAACTACCAAGGGCGGCATAATCCTTACGGGAGCCGCGAAGGAAAAGCCTCAGTTCGCCATTGTCATAGCTGTCGGCCCCGGTGTCGGCACAGGCGAAAAGAAGACACCGATGGAAGTCAAGGTCGGCGATAAGGTCATTACCAATAAATACTCGGGCACCGAGGTCAAGATCGACGGCGAAGAGCTTGTCATTGTCAAGCAGTCTGATATACTTGCCGTTGTCGAGTAATCCACTTAAAAAATTCTTTGGAGGTAATATAAAATGTCTAAGGAAATCCTTTTCGGCGAAGACGCCCGCCGCAGTCTTGAAAGAGGCGTAAACAAGCTGGCCGATACCGTTAAGATAACCCTGGGCCCCAAGGGCAGGAATGTTGTTCTTGACAAGAAGTTCGGCGCTCCCCTCATCACCAATGATGGCGTCACCATCGCCAGGGATATAGAGCTGGACGATATATTTGAGAATATGGGTGCTCAGCTTGTTAAGCAGGTTGCAGATAAGACCAACGATATCGCTGGCGACGGTACCACCACAGCAACGCTGCTTGCCCAGGCCTTCGTTCGTGAGGGTCTTAAGAATGTCACCGCCGGCGCAAATCCCATGGTCGTCAAGAAGGGCATTGCCAAGGCCGTTGATGTTGCTATAAATGAAGTTAAGAGCGGCGCCAAGAAGGTAAACGGCACCAGGGATATCGCCAGGGTTGCCGCTGTCTCCTCAGGTGACGATTCGATAGGCAATCTTATTGCCGAGGCTATGGAAAAGGTCACTTCCGACGGTGTTATAACCGTTGAAGAGTCCAAGACGGCTGAAACCTATAGCGAGGTTGTCGAGGGCATGCAGTTTGACAGGGGCTACATTACCCCTTATATGATCACTGACACAGAGAAGATGGAAGCTGTTATCGACGACGCTTACATCCTCATCACCGATAAGAAGATCTCCAATATCCAGGAGATACTGCCCCTGCTGGAAGAGGTCGTCCAGGCCGGCAAGAAGCTCGTCATCATCGCTGAGGATGTCGAAGGCGAAGCTCTCAGCACCCTTATCGTCAACAAGCTCCGCGGCACCTTCAACTGCCTTGCCGTCAAGGCCCCTGGTTTCGGCGACAGGCGCAAGGAGATGCTTAAGGATATCGCTGCTCTGACAGGCGGCGTGGTCATTTCCGAAGAGGTCGGTTACGAGCTCAAGGAGACCACGATGGATATGCTTGGGCGTGCGGCTCAGGTAAAGTCGACCAAGGAAAATACGATCATCGTAAACGGCATGGGTTCTGCCGACGCTATCCAGGGCAGGATAAACAATATCAGAGCCGAGCTGGAGAATACCACCTCCGAGTTTGACAGGGAAAAGCTTCAGGAGCGCCTTGCCAAGCTGTCCGGCGGAGTTGCCGTCATCAAGGTCGGCGCCGCTACTGAGGTTGAGATGAAGGAAAAGAAACTCAGGATAGAGGATGCCCTTAACTCCACTAGGGCTGCTGTTGAAGAAGGCATCGTTGCCGGCGGCGGCACGGCCTTTATCAATGCCATCCCCGCTGTTGAAAAGTTTGTTTCCACCCTTGAGGGTGACGAAAAGACAGGCGGCATGATCGTTATGAAGGCCCTTGAAGAGCCTGTAAAGCAGATAGCTTTCAACGCCGGTGTTGATGGTTCGGTCGTTATCGAGCGCATCAAGATGAGCGGCAAGACCGGTTACGGCTTTGACGCTTACAACGAGACATACGTCGATATGATAGATGCTGGTATCGTTGATCCTGTAAAGGTCACCCGTACCGCCCTGGAAAATGCTGCGTCCATAGCTTCCATGGTTCTTACTACCGAATCTCTGGTAGCTGAGAAGAAGGAGCCTCAGCCCGCAGCTCCCGCAGGTGCCGGCATGGGCGATATGATGTATTAATAAGGCAAACGCCTTTCAAAGGGCGGCGCATTTGCGCCGCCCTTTTTGTTGTTACTTGTAAAAATATTCTTGCGTATCCATGGATTTTATGACTGAAAGTGTCAGCTTAATAGTCTTTTAATATTATTGGCAGGTATTTTGTGCTATAATCAGCTATGTATTGTTAAGCCTCAGCAAATTTTTGGAAAGGAAGAGAAAATGAAAAGACTATTAAGCGGACTTACTGCCCTTTTGATGCTGACCGTTATGGCTCCCTCGGCCGAGGCGGCGGGAAGAGACATGGATGTGAGCGATGAAGGTGTGGATTTCATAAAGCAATATGAAGGTTTTTCTGAAAAACCCTATATGGACAACGGCATCTGGCGTATAGGATATGGTACCGAATGCAAAAGCACCGAGTATGCTGATGGCATATCGGAAGAAGAGGCAACCGAGCTTTTCCATGAAACCCTGGAGGAATATGTAGGCTATGTCAATGATTTTGCCGATGAAAATGATATCGAGTTTGAACAGTGCCAATTTGACGCGCTTGTAAGCTTTACATACAATCTTGGTTCGGGCTGGATGGATCCGGAGTACAAGCTCAGCCGTTATCTGTCGGATGGAATAGAAAATTACGATGACATTACCATGATGGAAACGGTCGCCGCCTGGTGCCATGTGGGGACAAGCGTCGATGAGGGCCTTCTCAACAGGAGGCTTGCCGAAGCAGCCCTTTTGATTTATGGTGATTACGAGGGAGATGATTCGCCCGAATTTGTCTGCGCAGTTCTTGATTCAAACGGTGGCAGCATAGAAAAGGATGTACTGTGTTTTTATGAGGGCGATACGCTTTATGAAAGACTTCCCGATGCCGAAAGGGAGGATTATATCCTTGCCGGGTGGTATTATGCTGACGGCAAGGAGGTAGGCGAGAAGGACACCATAGATGAAGATATAACATTGTCTGCCAGATGGTTTAAGGATATAAACCTGCCTTTTGTGGATGTTGCTCCTGATTCCTGGTATTATGGATATGTCGGCGATCTTTACAGCGAGGGGATAGTGGAAGGCATGACTCCCGATACTTTTGAGCCCGCCGGCAGCGTCACATATGGGCAGGCGCTCAAGCTGATCCTCCTTTCCAGCGGTGTTGAACCCAATGACACAAGAATAGCCGGGAATCACTGGGCACAGCCGTATATGGATATTGCCATAGATGAAGGCATAATAACTGAAGATTTCTGTAAAGACTTGAACGCGGCTATTTCCAGAAAGCAGATCGCACTTTTGGCGTCAAAAGCCCTGGGACTTACCGATAAAAGCGGGAAAAGCCCGTTTGTCGATACCGATGACTTAAATGTCATGGCCCTGTACAACGCTGGGATAGTCGAGGGTACCACAGAAAGTGACGGCCTGACCTACTATTATCCCGACAGCAGCATAACCAGGGCTGAGATAACGACAATAATCTGGCGCATTATGAATTACTATGAGGACAATACGCATCCCGGCCAGATTCAGTATGGGTCTTATATCCTGGATATTCTCAAGGGCGTAGATGTCTATTCATATGATGATGACAAATTCTATGATAAAAACGGTTTTCGTTACTATCAAGGCAAAGAGACCTTTGTCGGCATAGATGTTTCCAGCTATCAGGGGAATATCGATTGGGACAAAGTCAAAAAGGACGGCGTTGATTTTGCAATGATAAGGGTCGGCGGCCGCGGTTACGGAATGGAAGGCAAGATGTATGACGACGCTATGTTTGAAAAGAACATAGAAGGCGCTATAGACGCCGGGCTGGATGTCGGTGTGTATTATTTCTCTCAGGCGATAACTGTCAAGGAGGCTGAGGAAGAAGCCGAGTATGTCCTTGAAAAAATAAAGGATTACGATATTTCTTATCCTGTTGTGTTCGATTGGGAGCGTATAGGAGGAACGGAGGCCAGAACTTATGGCCTGGAAACCGATATTCTCTGCAAGATAGCCAATGCGTTCTGCGGCATGATAGCCGATGAAGGCTATACGCCGATGATTTATTTCAACTCCTACTGCGGCTATGTAAAATACGATCTCAGCGAAATAGACGATTACGATTTCTGGTTTGCAAGGTATAACAGCGTCCCCGGATTCTACTATGATTTTGATATGTGGCAGTACAGCGATTCGGGAGATGTTGACGGAATCGACGGCAATGTCGACCTCAATATAAGCTTTAAGGACTATTCTGTAAGATAGGTAAAAAGGGACACCTGGGTGTCCCTTTTTATTTTACACTTTGTTTTTATCCTTTACAGGAGTTTATGCTATACTGACATAGGTTAGCATTGTATAACTGAGTGTAAAGGAGAAAGTATGAAAAAGGTATTTGCAGGAGGTTTTTTCGCCCTTTGCGGCACAATGGGAAGCAGTGTTTTGTTGGCGGTGGCGGCAATCAATCCGGTATCCGGGTGGAGTACCCCTCCGGGCAGATTTCTGACAACCGTTTTATCCAACGGGACATTTGTGCCTTTGTGCCTGTTCGCCGCAATGATGGTTATAGGAGCAGGGCTTTTGTCGGCCTCCATTTTGGAAAAGAATAAATAGGGACACGAAAAAGCGGCGCTTTTAAGCGCCGCTTTTTATTATAGGATTATTTATCCGAGGGGGTCGGGGTGTCGAACACCTCTTTGGCCGAAGCCGCCAAACCCGCAAGGGACTGTATCTCGGAAGGAATTATTATTTTTGTCGCCTTTCCGTTTGCCACCTGTGTGAAAGCTTCCAGGGCTTTGAGCTTTACCACCTCTGAAGAGGGGGCGGCTTCATTAAGGAGCCTTATGGAATTGGCCAGGGCCGTCTGCACCGCAAGCAGTGCTTCAGCTTCACCTTCAGCCTCTTTGATCTTCTGGGTTTTGGCTGCCTCTGCCCTTAATATCATAGCTTCCTTTTCGCCTTCGGCAATAAGTATCTGGGAGCTCTTTTCGCCTTCAGCCCTGAGAATTGCCTCTCGGCGTTCACGCTCGGCCTTCATCTGGCGTTCCATGGCGTCCTGGATCTCCCTGGGGGGGATGATATTCTTAAGTTCGACACGGTTGATTTTGATGCCCCAGGAATCGGTCGCCTCGTCAAGGATAGTTCGCATTTTTGTGTTGATAATGTCCCTGGATGTCAGCGTCTGGTCCAGCTCAAGGTCGCCGATGATGTTTCGCAGTGTAGTAGCGGTCAGCACTTCAATGGCCGACATGGGCTGTATGACACCATAGGTAAATAATTTGGGGTCGGTCACCTGAAAGTAAATAACCGTATCTATCTGCATCGTTACATTATCTTCCGTAATGACAGGCTGAGGAGGGAAGTCGGATACACGTTCTTTAAGGGTTACCCTGTTGGCTACTCTTTCGATAAGGGGAATCTTGAAATGAAGGCCCGTACCCCATGTGGTTTGATAGGCGCCGAGACGTTCCACAACATAGGCGCTGGCCTGCGGTACAATAATGATATTTGAGGCTAAAAATGCAATTAACAGTATGAGGAAAATAATGAAGATTATAGTCGGTCCTGCTACAGAAAGAAAACCTGAAAGTGCAAATGTCGTCATTTTATATTCTCCTTTGCATATTCTACGGTGAGTTTTACTCCCGTGATATTTTTTACAAGAACATGGCTGCCGGAAGGGATTATCTGCTTGTCATCAGCACTTCGTGCCGACCAGATCTGCCCGCCTACCTTTACAAGGCCCTGACCCAGCTCGTTGTTTATATCCTGGGTGACAACGGCCTCCGCGCCAATGACCCTGTCGGCGTTGGTGGCTACCCTTTTTGAATTGATATGCTTTGAGGCAAAAGGCTTTAAAAGAATAAGGGATATTGCTGACAGTACGACAAAAACCACACCCTGGAACAAAAATGATACGCCCAGGAAAGAGACCAAAAGCGCACCGAGGGCGCCGAGGGCAAACCATATACATGTAAGTCCAAGCGTAGCGGCTTCTAGGGCGACAAGGGCTGCAACGGCAACAAGCCATATCAGATAATTGGGAATAAAGGGCATAAGTATCCACTCCTTTCCATCATTAAACTTCACATATTAAGTATACTTTATCCGGGGCGGATTGTCAAACCGGTATGATGCTTCCCAAAAGGCATTCTCCGTCGCTTGATTCGATTCTTACATTGGCAATTTTGCCTGAGAGGCCTTCTCCCGGTGCTTTTACAAGGCAGTATCTTGTTGTGTGACCGGAAAAAAGACCGTTTTTCTTTTGCTCAAAAAGAACGGGTTCAATGTTGCCAATAAGATTTTGGAGATAATCCGATTTCATTGAATCAGCGACTTTTTGCGCTCTTGCAGCGCGACGCTGTTTTTCGGCATGTGTCAACTGTCCTTCCATGGAGGCGGCGGCAGTGCCGGGGCGTGAGGAATAGGGGAAAATATGCATCTGGGAAAAACCGCACTTCCTGATAAAATCGAGGGTATTTGCAAAATCCTCCTCGGTTTCTCCAGGAAAACCGACTATAAGGTCGGTGGTTATGGCACATCCGGGAAAGTATTCCCTTAAAAGCTGGCAGGACAACAGATATCTTTTGGTATCATATTTGCGGTTCATTGCTTTAAGGGTCCTGTCACAGCCGCTTTGCAGGGAAAGATGGAAATGAGGGCAGAGGTTTGGGTAACGGCTCAATGTGCGGCAGAACTCCTCGGTGATGGTGCGGGGTTCCAAAGAGCCAAGCCTTATCCTTGACGAAGGTGCAGCGGAACATACCGCACTTATCATCTGATCCACGCCGGGCTTATCCGGAAGATCAAACCCGTAGGAAGATATCTCGATTCCTGTTATAACTATTTCCAGATATCCTTCTTTTGAAAGACGCTGGGCCTCGCTTATGACGATGTCCAGGGGGAGAGAACGGGAAAGTCCTCTGGCATAGGGGATAAGGCAGTATGAGCAAAAGTTCTGGCAGCCGTCCTGCACCTTTAAAAGTGCCCTGGTGCGCCCTTTAAGGCTGCCTGCCGGCATAAAATCAAAACCATCTCTGTAAAGGGTGTCCTTGACGGTGCATAGCGGTATCTTTTCTGCCGCGGCCTTTTCGGTGAGTTCTATTATACGGCTTTTGTCACCTGTGCCGCATATGACATCAGGAGAACACATCGACCGCACCTCTTCCGGCTTTACCTGGGCATAGCAGCCGCAGACCACTAAAATACAGTCAGGGTTAAGGGCCCTTGCACGGTAGGCGGCGTTTCGGGATTTTTTGTCGCCCGAGGCCGTGACTGTACATGTATTGATAATATACGCATCTGCTTTTGATGCAAAGGGTACCACACAATGTCCTTTTTCGGTAAACATTTTTTCAAGAGCCTGGGTTTCGAATTGGTTGGCCTTGCATCCCAAAGTATAAAACGCTACATTCATATAAATCACCACCTTGCATTTTACATTAATAAAGATTCCTTTGCAACGGTAATAAAAAGAAAGCTGTGGCCATATCTATTACGGAGGTGGGAACATGAAAAAAACAGCAGCATTTATCATAGCGCTCCTTTGGGTTTTGACAGCAATTCCGGCAGTTTCTGCTGCCGAACAGGACGAACAGCTTGATATAAGCGCGCCTTCGGCAATACTTATGCATCCGTCGGGCAAGGTGCTTTACGAAAAGGATTCGGCTCAGCGCATGGCCCCGGCATCAGTGACAAAAATAATGACGCTACTTCTAACAATGGAAGCCATCGACAGCGGACATATAGCGTATGACGATATCGTTACGGCCTCGGCTCATGCGGCATCAATGACGGGCAGCGGCATTTGGCTTGAGGAAGGCGAGCAGTTTACCGTAGATGAGATGATAAAATGCGTAGCCGTAGCCTCTGCCAACGACTGCTCGGTTGCCCTGGCCGAATATATAGCCGGAAGCGAACCTGCTTTTGTGGCCATGATGAATGAAAGGGCATTGGAGCTGGGGATGTACAATACCAATTTTGTCAACTGCTGTGGGCTTGAAGCGGAAGGACACTATACTACAGCGGCTGATGTGGCCATAATGTCATGTGAGCTTATAAAACATGAAAAAATATTCGATTATACGACTATCTGGATGGATACCATAAGAGACGGCGAGTTCGGTTTGAACAATACAAATAAGCTGATAAAAACATATGACGGAATGAAGGGGCTCAAAACAGGTTATACTTCCCAGGCCAAATACTGCCTTTCGGCTGTAGCTGAGCGTGAGGGTATGGAACTCATAGCCGTGGTGCTTGGAGGGGAAACCTCTGAATCTAGGAATAAGGATATTTCAGCTATGCTGAATTACGGTTTTGCTGTATACAGCCAGGTGGAGATATCTCCCGATAAGCCGCTAATGCCTGTTACGGTTGAACTTGGTGAGAAAAACAGTGTTGCTGTAAAGCTTTTATATGAAGATCCGACCGTTATTGAAAAAAAGGATATCCCGTTGCTGGAAAAAAACCTTGAAATAGCAGAAAGCGTTAAAGCGCCTGTTAAGAAGGGTGATGAAATAGGAACCTTCTCTGTTAATGTTGACGGTAAACTGTTTTTAAAGGTTCCTGTGGTAGCTGCAGAAGATGTTGAAAAATTGTCTGTCTTGGATATTTGGAAGCGTATGGCGGAGCTTGTTTTCATGAGGTAAATTTTTTTGGCAATTTACAAATAATATGTTGTTGAATCTCCGAAATCATGTTATTATGATATAAACAAAGGAGGAGATCGTTTATGGTTAAAGTTATTATGGGACCCAAGGGTACCGGTAAAACGAAAAGAATGATCGAGCTTGTCAATAAAGCTGTCAACGATGAGTCCGGAAACGTGGTCTGCATTGAGAAAGGCCAGAACCTCAGATTTAACGTAAAGTACAGTGCTAAGCTTATAGATGTGTCTGAATATCCCATGGTGCTGAGTTATGAAACTATATTCGCTTATATCTGCGGCATATATTCTGGCAATTATGACATAACACATATATTTATTGACAGCCTTTACAAGATTACGGGCGATGATGATGATGCCAAAGCCGAAGCTTTCCTCGAAAAGCTTGAAAAATTCAGTCAGGCTTCCGGTATTAAGTTTACTATCATGATCAGCGCCGAAAGCGAAAACGCTCCTGAAGGCATCAAAAAATTCTTTTAATCCATAAAATGAAGCTTAGGCCCCTTGGGGATTGCTGGGAGCGACCCTCAAGGGGTCTGTTTTGAAGGCAGGTAATGCCTTATGAAATACATGGCTAAAAAATTAATACTTTTTGCTGCTGGCCTTTTTACGGCGGTGGCTTTATCAGGCTGTGCCTTACAATATGGCGACGGCCTTTTGGCGTTGCCTGGACTTCCGTCAGAGTATGTGGAGCTGCAAGCCGAAATAAATAAGGTTCTGGAAAGCGGAGCTTCGCCCGCGGCAGCTGAAAGCGGTTCTAATCGTCAGTCTATACAGATGGTAGATATAGATGGCGATGGTATAAACGAGGCTATCGCCTTTTTCCGGGAGAACGATGGGGATTATCTTATAAAAGCATATAAAAATGATGGCGATAAATATATAGAGATTGGCTCGGCCACTGAGGTCGGGCTGACCCTTTATTCCATATATTATCCCGAAAGCTCGGTGACGGGACAAAAATGTCTGGCCGTATGCTGGGGAATAGACGAAAGCAATAATTATGGCATGACGGTATATTCTTTTGAGCAAAGCTGCATGAAGAATATCCTGAGTGTACAGTATTCGGGAATACTTGTCGGTGATTTCTGCGGCGACAATCTGGATGAGCTTTGTTTTGCCATGAAAGATCCTACATCGGGACAGATGAGCATGAGGATATACGCTGTCAAGGGAAAGACATATGATCTGACATACGAAACCCTGTTGTGTTCCGAAGCCAGGAATATTTCTAAAATTACCATGGGCAGTTGCGGCGATGGAAAAGGTATTTTTATTGACAGCCTTGCCCATGGCGGCGGATATGTCACTGATGTTATTGCCATCGATGACGAAAACAGGCTCAAAAACATTACCAGGGATCCGTTGAGCGGATCGGGTATAAATACATGGCGGTCCATTGAGGTTTACAGTCAGGATATCGACAAGGACGGCATAATTGAGGTGCCTGTGGCTTCAAGCATGATGAGTTCTCTGTATCCCGATGAAAAGAATAAGCTGAGCTGGATGGAATATGACCTTAAGGGTTCATCTTCCGATTTGAAAACCTATCATGCGCCTTCTGACGGTTGGTGCATAAGATGGATGGATAATTGGAGCGACTCGGTGGTAGTACAGAGCACACGGTATTCGAGAATGATTAAGACGGTCTTCTTTGCACTTGATGAGGATTACTCTCTTACCTCGCTGCCTCAGCCTGATGAGGATAATATGATTCTGACTGTTTATATTTTCTCAGGTGACAATAAAAACACATATACCAGCGTATATGAGGCTCAGGAGATTGTGGAGAAGGATGGTTATATATACGCATTCAGCCTGGGGGATAACGCAAGCTCGAGATTTGGTCTTTCGGCGGAAGAAGTAGTTAATGCTTTTACGATAATTGAGAATGAATGGACATTGGAGGCCTATGGCGGATGAATAAAAAGGTTTTGGTTTTGGAGGATGAAGAAAACATACGGAAGTTTGTCGTTATCAATCTCAACAGGGCCGGATACGAAACTGTAGAGTTTGAAATGGGTGAGCCTGTGGTCGAGTACATAAAAAACAATGACGACGCAGCCATTGCTATTTTGGATGTCATGCTTCCTGATATTGGCGGATTTGAGGTGTGCAGGCGGATAAGAGGTCTGGGAAGCCGCATGGGTATAATTATGCTGACTGCTATGGGCCAGGAAGCCGACAGGGTCAATGGATTTATGACGGGCGCAGACGATTATGTCGTAAAACCATTTTCGGTGGCTGAGCTGGTGGCCAGGGTAGACGCTTTGTACAGAAGAATTGACGGTGAAGGTTTTCAGTCGGATGTTTTGACTTCGGGTGACTTTCAGCTTAACCTGAGAAGCAGGGAACTGAGCAAGAAAGGTAAGAAAATCGAAGTGACTCAGGTAGAGTTTATGATAATAAAAACCTTTTTTAAAAATGTTGGCAAGGCCCTTTCAAGGGAAGATATAATGAAGCTCGTATGGGGTGAAAATTATCAGGGAGACCCCAAAATAGTCGATGTAAACATGCGCAGGCTCCGCATAAAAATAGAGGATGATGCGGCTCAGCCAAAACATATAATAACCATATGGGGTTACGGATACAAATGGGAAGGCTGAGTTTCAGGGTTATTGGATTATGAAGCGGATTGGCGGTTTTACAAAAGGCATAAAAAGAAGATGGCTTGTAAATAACCTTAGCGTCATAGTAGTGGTGCTTATGTGTGTATTTGCGATAGGGTCGGTGTCCATAAGCAATTATTACACCAGCTCGGTAAGAACCAGCCTTCAAAGCAGGGCTTCCAATACCTCGCAGATAATTAATGAGTACATGAGTGACAATTATGAGACTTTTTATTATTATGCCAGCAATCTTGTAAACGATTTTTCCGACAAGGACAAGCTTGAAATGCAGATTATAGACACGAACGGCAGGGTGATGTTTTCATCGACAGGCCTGTCGGCAGGTTTCGTGCCAACTGCTGAGGATGTGTGTATGGCCATAACTACCGGTGAAATAAGTTCTTTTATCGGCGAGGACGAGCTGACGGGTGAACACATAATGGCCGTAACCGCTCCCATATACGCGGGCAGCAACAATTCCTTCATCGGCGCGGTAAGGTATGTCAGCTCACTTAAAATACTTGACAGACAGCTTACTCAGCTGAACATACTTTTGGCTTTGGCTACCCTTTCAGTGGTGGCTCTTGTTATGATAACTAACCAATTTTTTATAAAGTCGATAGTTAATCCCGTGCTTCAGATAAACGAGCTGGCCGGCAGGATTGCAAAGGGGCAGTATGGAGCCAGGCTTGATGTGGCCTTTGACGATGAGATAGGCGAGTTGTGCAGCACGATAAATAATATGTCGGCCGAAATAGCAAAAATGGAGAAGATAAAAAACGACTTTATTTCTTCCGTTTCCCATGAATTAAGGACTCCTCTTACTGCCATAGGCGGCTGGGCAGAAACAATAGAGAGCGACCTGGACGACAAGGAAACAGCTACTTCCGGCCTTGAAATCATAAAAAAAGAAACCAGGCGCCTTTCCCAGATGGTGGAGGAGCTTTTGGATTTTTCAAGGATAGAAAGCGGAGCATTAAAATTGCAGACCGAGCTTTTTGATCTCAGGGGCGAGCTTTATGACGCGGTTTTTACCTATAACGAAATGCTCAGGCAGAATGGGCTTGAAATCAAGTATAGCGAGCCCGATGAACCGATAATGGTAGTCGGGGACCGAAACCGCCTGAAACAGGTATTTTTAAATATTATCGACAATGCGGGCAAATACGGCAAGGATGGAGATACAGTGGAGATTTCCATTTCAAAGGAAGGCGCCAATGCCGTTGTCCGCATAACCGATAACGGGGTAGGCATTCCCGAAAGCGAGCTGCCTTTCGTAAAGGAAAAGTTTTACCGTGGCAGTGCAAAGGGAAGAGGTGCCGGCATTGGCCTTGCCGTTTGCAGCGAGATAATTGCGCTGCATGAAGGTTCCCTTGATATAGACAGCGTTTATGGAGAGGGCACAGAGGTCACAATAACCATACCGGCAGAGGCCGGGGAAAGCGTAAGCAGTTTATGAGTGAAGTGAAAAAGCGGACTACTATCGGAGGACAGGCACTTATCGAAGGCATTTTGATGAGGGGACCCGGTAAAACTGCCATAGTCGTAAGAAAGCCTGACGGTGAAATGGAAGAAAAGATAGAAAAGGTTGGCACAGGCAGCCATTCTGCCTTTTGGAAGCTGCCTTTTTTCAGGGGTATGGCCGGACTTTGGGATTCTATGAAATATGGTATTTCGGCTTTGGAATATTCGGCGTCTTTTATTGAGGACGACGATGATTACGAGCCTTCGAGGTTTGAAAAATGGCTTGAAAGGAAAGTTGGTTCAAAAAAGCTTGAAAGCATCATGATGACTTTTGCCCTGGCTTTGGGCATAGCTATGCCGATAGGCCTTTTCATACTTTTGCCCACAGTTGTGGCCGGATTTTTTACATTTGCCAAGTCAAATATTCTGAAAAACGCGTTTGAGGGCATACTGCGCATCATTATTTTTTTGGGATTTGTAATCATTACCTCAATGCAGAAGGATGTCCACAGAACATATATGTATCATGGAGCAGAGCATAAAACCATTTTCTGCTATGAAAAAGGTCTTCCGCTGACGGTTGAAAATGTCAGGAAACAAAGCCGTTTTCACCCTAGGTGTGGTACAAGCTTCCTTTTTGTGGTCATAATAATAAGCACGCTCATAACTTCTCTTTTTACATGGAAAAATGTTCTGACGAGGCTTGTCATAAGGCTTTTGCTGGTGCCGGTAATTGTTGGTGTCAGCTATGAGATAAACCGTTTTGTCGGCAGGCACGATAATCTGCTTTCCAAAATATTGACGTTCCCGGGGCTTTTTCTACAGAGGTTTACGACAGTGGAACCCGATGACAGCATGATAGAAGTGGCAATAAGATCCATCGAAGCCGTCATTCCTGAAACGGAAGGTGAGGACAGATGGTAACTACCGTAAATGACGCTTATCTTGATGTCAGAAAGGCCTTTAGAAAGGCGGGGATCGCGGGCAGCGATATCGAAGCCAGGGAACTTTTGTGCAAGGTCCTTGATATGGACGAAAATTCTTTTTATCGCAAACGCAGGGAATACCTTTTTGATCTTAAGATAGCCGAACTTAATCGCCTGGTGGAGCTGAGGCTTTCGGGCATACCTATCCAGCATATTATCGGTAAATGGGAATTTTATGGCCTGGAATTCAAGGTGACAAAGGATACCCTAATCCCCAGGGGCGACACCGAAACATTGGTGGATACGGCCCTGGCTTTTGTAAACGGAAGGGAGAAGTGCAGGGTTTTGGACCTGTGCTGCGGGACGGGATGTGTGGGGATCGCGATATCCCGTTTTTCGCGCAACCCTATAACATGCATTTTAGCAGATATATCTGAAAAAGCCCTTAAAGTGGCCAAGGAAAATACGGCGATTAATCGAGTGACAGCTTCGGTCAATACATCGCTGTGCGACGCTTTTGAGCCCTGCCCAAAGGTTTTTGGGCAGTTTGATCTTATAGTTTGCAATCCGCCATATATACCTTCAGGTGAAATAGCGGGGTTGGACAAAGAGGTAAGGAGTGAGCCTTTAATCGCTCTTGATGGCGGCGAGGACGGTCTTGATCTTTATCGGGCCATTTGCCGTAATTTTAAACAGGCTGTCAATGAAGGTGGAGCCTTGATGTTTGAGGTCGGTCTCGGTCAATATGAGCAGGTAAGGGATATAATGCTGGCTTCCGGTTTTGAAGATATAAGCATTTTCAAAGATCTTGCTGGGATTGAGCGCGTCGTTTGCGGGATTATACCTTATGAGCTTGACGAAGCCGAAGAGATGGATCAGCTGGTTTTTTTTGAAGACGAGGCAGGAAAAATCGGAATTTAACAAAATCGAACATATGTTGCAAAAAACCCTGCACGGTGCTATTATCATGGTAATAAATATCAGCTTTAGATAGAGGTGCTATAATGGATAAGAAAAAGGCTTTGGAAACCGCGCTGCAGCAGCTTGAAAAGCAGTACGGTAAAGGCTCGGTGATGAGGCTGGGCGAGACTGTGGCCCTTAATGTAGAGGCTATTTCCACGGGCTCCATAACGCTTGATGCAGCTTTGGGAATAGGCGGCGTGCCGAGAGGCAGGATTGTTGAGATATATGGTCCGGAAAGCTCTGGTAAGACGACTATCGCTTTGCACATAATAGCTTCGGCGCAGAAAAACGGCGGCGAAGCAGCTTTTATAGATGCCGAGCATGCGCTTGATCCTGTGTATGCCAAGGCTTTGGGCGTTGATACAGACAGCCTTTTGGTGGCGCAGCCTGACAATGGGGAGCAGGCTCTTGAAATAGCCGAGGCATTGGTGCGTTCCGGAGCTATCGATGTGCTTGTGGTCGACTCGGTGGCGGCTCTTGTGCCGAAGGCCGAGATCGAGGGAGAGATGGGCGACAGTTTTGTCGGGCTTCATGCCAGGCTGATGTCCCAAGCTCTGAGAAAACTGACAGGTGCCATTTCAAAATCCAACTGCGTTGTTGTTTTCATAAACCAGCTCAGAGAAAAAATAGGCGTTATGTACGGCAATCCGGAAGTGACTACGGGTGGCAGGGCGCTCAAGTTTTATTCCACCGTCAGAATAGAGATAAGGCGCACTGAGCATATCAAAAATGGTTCGGTGCTCATGGGCAGCCGTACCAGGGCTAAGGTTGTCAAAAATAAGATAGCGCCTCCTTTCAAAGAGGCTGAATTTGACATAATGTACGGCGAGGGCATTTCAAAGGTTGGAGAGCTGGTCGATATCGGCGTAAAGCTGGGTTTTGTCCAGAAGGCTGGTGCATGGTTCTCCATGGGTGAGACACGCCTTGGCCAGGGCAGGGATGCCGCAAAGCAGTATTTTAAGAATAATCCTGAGGAAGCCGAGGCGCTGGAAAAGAAGATAATGGAAAAACTTCTTTCAAAGGAAAGTAGGGAGATAAAAGACGTACCCTCACCCAAGTCCGGAGTAATGGCGGCGCCTGAGGATACAGAGCTTAAAAAGCAGCCTAAAAGTGGAGGGGTAGAGATATTCGCCGACGATTTTGAGGATGATGAGCCTTAATGGAAGGTGACAAAAAAAAAGCCCTGGCTGTGGCTGCCAATGTGCTCAGATACAGAAATCGGAGTTCTGAAGCGCTTTATGAAAGGCTTTTGGAAAAAGGAATAGACTCCGAAGATGCAGAATATGCCGTAAACAGGCTGCGAGAGTTGGGATTTTTAAATGATTATGAATATGGCGAAAGTGTAGTCAGGCAATGCCGCGCCAAGGGGTGGGGTGCCATACGCGTAAAACAGGAGCTTAAAAAGCGCAAGGTGCCTGCTGAGTATATATCCTCTTTGCTTGAAGGGTTTTCACCAGATTATGAAAAGGCGTTGAAAACCGTAAGAGGAGTTCTGGATAAAAGCGGTACAGCCGACAACAGGGCTGCTTTGAAGAAAGCGTCAGACAGCCTTGCGCGAAAAGGCTACAGTTGGGAACAGATATATAAAGTGTTGGAAGAATACAGAGATCTGCTGGAGGAAAATAGCGGTGAATGAGAAAATATTCCTTATTTCGCTGGGATGTGCAAAAAACCTTGTTAATTCAGAGCAAATGCTTGCTATGCTGGAGGAAAGCGGCTATAAAAGAGTCGACGATCCTGCCGATTGTGATGTTGCCATAGTCAATACCTGCGGCTTCATCGATGACGCCAAGAGGGAAGCCATTGATGTTATATTTAAGCTGGCCCAGCTGAAAAGCAGCGGGGCTATAAAAGGGCTTGTAGTTACAGGCTGTCTTACCGAGCGATACAAGGATGAGTTTTTAAAGGAACTTCCCGAGGTGGATGCCGCTTTGGGTACGGGCAGTTACGATGAGATAGTAAAGGCTGTAGACGCAGTATGCCGTGGTGAAACCGGAGGCGAATGGTTCAGAAAGGCGGAACTATGCCCCCTGGATGGTAAGCGCAGCCTGATGACGCCGTCATACTACGCCTATTTGAGAATAGCCGAGGGGTGCGATAACAGATGTGCTTACTGTGTTATTCCTTATATCCGCGGCAGATATCGCAGCCGGGATATGGACAGCCTTGTAAAAGAGGCCGAAAACCTTGCGGCCGGCGGCGTAAAGGAGCTTTTGATTATAGCTCAGGACATAACAAGATATGGAATGGATATCTATGGTGAAAGGGTCCTTTACAAACTTCTGGAACGTCTTTGTGAAATTGATGGCATCGAGTGGATAAGGCTACATTATCTTTATCCTGATGAGATAGATGACAGACTTCTTGAAACTATAAAGAACAACGATAAGATTTTAAAGTATTTTGACCTTCCACTTCAGCATATAAATGACAAGGTTCTCAGGGAAATGAACCGGCGCGGAAACGGAGCACTTATCAAGGAAAGAATAAACAAGATACGCTGTATGATGCCGGAAAGCGTCTTTCGTACCAGTATGATAGTAGGTTTCCCCGGTGAGACAGAAGAAGAATTCCAGGAGCTTTATGATTTTCTTTCAGAATATAAGCTTGAAAGAGCGGGGTTTTTCTGTTATTCTCAGGAGGAGGGCGCTCCCGCTGCCGCCAGGGCAGATCAGATACCCGAAGATGTAAAGGAGGCTCGAAGGATAAAGCTTTTTGAGCTTCAGGAAAGGATCATGGACGAAATGGCCTCCGATCTGACAGGCAGAAAGCTGAAAGTCCTTTGCTGCGGGTATGATGAAAGCGGAAGACAGTATGGGCGTTCATATATGGACTCGGTCGATGTAGACGGTGTTGTATTTTTTGAAGACGAAGCGGTTAATGAAGGCGAGTTTGTCACGGTGGAAATTCTTGAAGGCGCCGCCAGCGAGCTTTACGGCCGTGTAGTCAGGGAGGATTGACAAATGACTACTGCCAACAAAATCACGCTTGCCAGGATGATGCTTATACCCATATTTATGTATTCGGCAATTTCGGAGGGCGCCCAGGGCAATTTCGTGGCGCTTGCCCTTTTTGCCATCGCCAGCCTGACAGACGGTATTGATGGGTATATTGCAAGAAAGTATAACCAGATAACGGATTTCGGTAAGCTGGTCGACCCTCTGGCCGATAAATTGCTGGTCATGTCGGCCCTTCTGATCCTTTTGGAACAGGGTATACTTTCGTCCTGGGCCTGCATTATAATCCTGGCCAGGGAGTTCGTCGTATCCTCTTTAAGGAGCATCGCCGCGTCCAAGGGAGTTGTCCTGGCTGCGGCTTTCTGGGGAAAGCTTAAGACCCTTTCCCAGCTGGTGTGCATCATGTACCTCCTTTCGGGGGTAAGCGATGTGGTTATTTACGGCAGCCTGACCCTTAAAAAGCTTTCCATCTGGGTCATGGTATTTTTCACCGTCTTTTCCGGTTACGATTATTTGAAACGGAACTTCTATCTTATCAAGGATGGGGTTTCGAAAGGGGAATAATAAATGAAGGTTTACAACACGCTTACAAGAAAAAAGGAAGAATTGATACCCCTTAAGGAAGGGGAGATCAAGATGTATTCCTGCGGCCCGACGGTATATAATTACTTCCATATCGGCAATGCCAGGCCTTTTATAATGTTTGATCTTTTAAGACGCTATCTTGAGTATCGAGGGTATAAGGTAAAGTTCGTACAGAACTTCACCGATATCGACGATAAGGTGATTAAAAAGGCTAACGACGAGAACACAACATATAACGAGATTGCCGAAAGGTATATAAAAGAGTATTTTACCGATGCTGAGGGGCTCAAAATCAAAAAAGCCGATGTGCATCCCCGTGCCAGCGAGAATATTGACGAGATAATTGACATAGTGAAGACTTTGGTGGACAAAGGTTATGCCTATGAAGCAGGCGGCGATGTGTATTTCCGTACCAGGGCATTCAAGGAGTATGGTAAGCTGTCCCACCAGAATCTTGATGAGCTGGAAGCGGGAGCCAGGGTCGATGTGCGAGAGCATAAGGAAGACCCGATGGACTTTGCCCTTTGGAAGGCTGCAAAGCCGGGCGAACCCTTCTGGCACTCTCCTTGGGGCGACGGGCGTCCCGGATGGCATATCGAGTGTTCTGCCATGGCGAGGAAATACCTTGGCGAGACAATAGACATACATTCGGGCGGTGTCGATCTTTGTTTCCCGCACCATGAGAATGAAATAGCGCAGTCGGAATGCGCCAATGGAAAGCCCTTTGCCCATTATTGGCTGCACAATGCCTTTCTTAATATCGATAATCAGAAAATGTCCAAATCCCTGGGAAATTTCTTTACTGTTAGGGACGCGGCTGAGGCCTATGGATATGATGCCATAAGGTTCTTTATGGTATCGGCACATTACCGTACGCCGCTTAATTATTCCAAGGAATCACTTGAGCAGGCCCAGGCGGCGCTGGCCAGAATAAACGCGGCACTTTCCAATCTGCGTTTTTTGAGCGAGAAAGGCGCTGAAGGAGAGATGAGACCCGCGGAAAAAACTTCTTTTGAAGGTTTTGGTAAATACAGGGACAGCTTTTGCGAAGCAATGGATGATGACCTTAATTCGGCAGACGCAGTGGCTGTAATATTTGAGCTTATCAGGGAGGTCAACACCCTTTGTGCGGAAAAGGATGTTACAAAGGTGTATGCTGAAGAGGCACTTAAAATGGTGACTGAACTTTGCTCGGTACTTTCTATTGGTGAAACCGAGACCGATGATATTGGAAATGATATAAAGCAGCTTATTGAAAAACGCCAGCAGGCCAGGAAAGAAAAGAATTACGCTGAGGCCGACAGGATAAGAGATGAGTTGAAAGCCAGAGGTATTGTTTTGGAGGATACTCCTCAGGGCGTAAAGGCTCATCGTGTAAAATAAGATTGGTCAGAATAATAAAAACAAAAGCGGCGGGCAAATCCTGTCGCTTTTGTTTTGCATATTTGACGGAAAGGCCGACTTTCTGATATTATATGTGTATATGGCAGGAGACGCACAGCTCCACCCGTCATATGATGGTGGGGGTGATATATATGGTTTTACTGCCGCTTATAGGAATGGTTTATGCCATGGCGGTTTTTGGCTATCTGTACATACAGGCCTTTATTATAGCCGGGATAGCCATAAACAGGGAAAATGCAAAAAGGAATTTTGAAAAAACGCTTTCGGAGGAAAAAAGTGCTCAAGCAACCTGTTCGGATAGAGGGGAAAATTGAAAATGTAATATACCGCAGCGCCGAAAGCGGATATGCCGTGGCCGAGGCTTTGTTGGATGATGGAGACGAGGTAGTGATTACCGGGACCATGCCTTTTCTTGGGTCGGGGGAAAGAATATCTGCCCTTGGTGAATATGTGAACCATCCCAAACACGGTATGCAGTTTGCCGTGTCGTCATATTCCCGCACAATGCCGGAAACGGTGCCGGGCATTTATGATTACCTTGCTTCGGGAACTATCAAAGGCATCGGGCCCAAAACCGCAAAGCAGATAGTGCAGCGCTTTGGAAAGGGAACCTTTGAAATGCTGGCAACCGAAAGTGAAAAGCTCTGCGAGATCAAGGGGATTTCAAAAAGCAAGGCCGAAGAAATAGGCCGGAATTTCCGTATGCTGAATACAATGAAGCTTATTATGGACTTTTTGTCTTTTTACAAACTGCCGGCATATATATCGGCCGCCCTTTACCGTATGTATGGCACGGCCGCGCCTGAGCTTTTGAAAAGGGACCCCTATGTCCTCTGCACTATGGGGTTTGACCTGGGTTTTTATGATGTGGACGCCATAGCAATGGACATGGGTTTTGAAAAGGACAGCCCTCAAAGGCTTAAGGCGGGGATACTGTATGAGCTGTCATTTAATGCGGAAAACGGCCATGCCTTTATTCCCGAGGACAAGCTTATAGAAGCCGCTGCAAGCCTTTGTGAAATAGGGGAGGAATATCTTTTTGACTATCTGGAAGAGCTTATTTCCCAGGGGCGCATAGTTGAAGATGTCGTCAGGGGACATGATGTCTGCTACCTCGATTATCTTTATAAATGCGAGACATTTATTGCCGATGAGATAAAACGTCTGTGCTCGGTGAAAGTGGTGCCTCCTCCCAACCTTGACAAAATGATCGCCCGTTCAGAAAAGGCCAATTCCATTAAATACGGCAGCGGTCAGAAAGAGGCTGTGAAAAGATGCTTTGAAAACGCACTGACACTGATCACCGGCGGCCCGGGTACGGGTAAGACCACGACTCTTTTGTGTCTGTTGGAGCTTCTTGAGGCCAATGGCCTCAGCTTTATGCTGGCGGCCCCGACGGGCAGGGCCGCCAAGAGAATGAGCCAGCTGTGTAAAAGAGAAGCCAAAACTCTTCACCGTATGCTTGAGGCTGTTTTTGACGAAAGTCAACAAAGAGCTGTATTCAGGCGCGACAGGCAGAACCCGCTTAACGCCGATGTAGTAATAATAGATGAAGCATCCATGTTAGATCTTTTTCTTGCCTCGTCGCTGCTTGACGCTATGAAGCCTCACACAAGGCTTGTGCTTATCGGCGACTCGGATCAGTTGCCGCCGATAGGGCCCGGAAGTTTTTTTGCAGAGCTTTTGGCATGTCCTGATATTCCAAAAGTAAGACTGACCGATATTTTCCGTCAGGCGCTGGGCAGCGATATTGTCATAAACTCCCACATGATAAACAAAGGCGAAATGCCTCCGATAAAGAAGAACAGTGGTGATTTTTACTTTGCATCGGCGCGGTCAGCCGAAACGACGGCTTCATCGGTGCTGACTCTTATGACCGAGCGTATTCCTCTTAAATTCGGCATAGAGCCGGAAGATATACAGGTTATTTGTCCCTCAAGGCAGCTGGCCTGCGGCACCATGTCTCTTAACCGTATTCTGCAACAGTCCCTTAACCCGCAGTCTGCCGGAAAGTCGGAGATAAGATATGGAGAGGTGGTTTTCAGGACAGGTGACAGGGTTATGCAGGTCAGAAATAATTATGACCTTGTATGGCGCCGTACTGACAGTCCCGAAATCGGCACAGGCATATTTAACGGAGATACGGGAGTTATCGTTTATATAGACAATGCTTCCAATGTGCTGGTGGTAAGGTATGACGATAAGGAAGCCGATTATACATTTGATGAGATAAGCCAGCTTGAGCACGCCTATGCCGTAACGGTTCACAAATCCCAGGGAAGTGAATATCCCGCGGTGATCCTGCCTTTGTTTTCATCTCCTCAGCGGCTTTTGACGAGAAGCCTGCTTTACACCGCCGTGACACGCGCCAAGAAGCTGCTTGTCATAGTCGGAAGGGAAGAGATTGTGAAGCAGATGGTGGAAACCAACAAAAAAAACAGACGTTTTTCGGCGCTTAAATTGAGAATTACAAATGAGATTTGATCTTTGGAGAGGTTTCCTAGACCTTTTGTTTCCGCCGAAATGTGCATTTTGCCACAAAATATTGCCGAAAGACTGCCGCAAAGACGGAATATGTCCCGAATGTATGGAAGGGCTGAAAAAAACGGAGATAACCTCGGTGGGAAAATGCGAATTTACCGACGGGGTATATTCCTGCCAGGCATACAGCGGCAATGTAAGGAAGTCTATTCACAGATTTAAATTTGGAGGAAGACAGGAATATTCCCGCATATACGCAGATATGATGGCGAAGCGTATCATCGGCAGCCTCGGCCGGCTTGATATAGGGTTTGTAACATATGTTCCTACCAACAAAAGCCATATCAGAAAAAGGGGATATGACCATGGCATGCTTATAGCGAGGTATATTGCTGAAAAGCTAGACATTGCTGAAATGGAGTGTTTCCGCAAATGCAGGGAAACCAAACCCATGTATGGGCTGACTCCCTCGCAAAGGCGTGCCAATATACTTGGAGCGATATCATTGACATGCAAAAAAGAACATATCATGGGTAAAAATGTCTTAATTACCGATGATATTTTTACAACCGGCGCTTCAGTTAGCGAATGCGCAAGGCTTTTGAAATCTGCTGGAGCCGGCAGGGTCTATGTTTTGACAGTTGCTAAAACAGAGAAATAATATTAAAATATTATTTGTTGAAATATAAGGGGAGATTGGATATAATATGGGAAGTAATTTTTTAATGAAAATGCGAGGTGCTTTTATGTCTTCCGGAGATATCGGTATAGATTTGGGAACGGCTTCAATACTTGTTTTTGTAAAAGGTAAGGGAATCGCATTGTGCGAGCCGTCTGTTGTGGCGGTCGATAAGATGTCGGGGAAGATCCTTGCCGTCGGCTCCGACGCCCAGAGCATGTTGGGCAGGACACCGGGAAATATTGTTGCAGTGCGTCCTTTAAGGGAAGGCGTTATATCCGATTACGATATGACCGAGAAAATGATCAAGGAATTTATAAAAAAGGTACTGGGCTTCAGGCTTTTCAAGCCAAATGTCATAATCTGCATACCCAGCGTTATTACCGAGGTTGAGGAACGTGCGGTCATAGATGCCGGCATACAGGCAGGCGCAAAAAGGGTATTCCTTATTGAGGAGCCTGTGGCGGCGGCCATAGGCGCAGGCATAGATATTTCAAAGCCTAATGGAAATATGATAGTTGATATCGGCGGCGGCACTACCGATATAGCTGTCATTTCTCTGGGCGGCATAGTAGAGTCCACTTCCATCAAGGTGGCCGGGGACAAGTTCGATGAAGCCATTGTAAAATACATCCGCAGGAAGCATAATGTCCTTATCGGCGAAAGAACGGCTGAGGAAATGAAAATAAATATAGGCTGTGTATATCCCAGGCCGGAGGACAAGACTATGGAGGTGAAGGGCAGGTGCCTTATGACAGGACTTCCGAGGACTTTTACAGTATCTTCTTCTGAAATGATTGAGGCTTTTGAAGAGGTAACAGTCAAGATCCTTGAAGCTGTGCATTCGGTTTTGGAGCGCACCGCGCCCGAGCTGGTGGGTGATATTGCCACAAACGGCATAGTCATGACAGGCGGCGGAAGCCTTATTTACGGATTTGACAAGCTTATTGAAGCAAAAACGGGTATTGCTACAAGGGTGGCCGACGACGCTATTTCCTGCGTTGCTTATGGTACGGGCAAGTCCCTGGACAGCATCGGAGCCATGCAGGACGGCACGATGAACCTTTCAAGAAAAAGGCAAATGATGTAATCAAACATATAGAAAGGGCCGCTTTGCTGTGGCCCTTTTCCGTTAACGGTGTAAATATGGAAGAAAGAAAATACAGTTCCAAAATAGGCTGTGCATTATTTGCCATGGCTGCCGCCACATATATAGCTCAGCTCTGTCTGGCGGCATATGTATATGTTTTCAAAAGCCCGATCGCTTCCAGCAGGTGGTTTTCCGCCATTCTTGTAATAGTTGGCTTTTATTTTTGCGGCCTTCCTGTGTTCTGGGCAATGATGAAAAAAACGTGCCTGCCGGAAGCTTATATCGAAAAATCAAGGGAAGAAAAGAGCCTTTCATGGCGCAAGTTTCCCGAGATTTATGTCATGTGCATGGGATTGGGATATATCTTCAGTATACTTGGCGTTTTGATAAGCTCTGCCGTAACGGCAATAACGGGGAATGTCACTCAAAATCCCGTGAGCCAGATGGCCGATATATCGGGCTTTTTGCCTATGGTAGTGCTTTCAGGTGTATTGGCGCCTTTAGTAGAGGAAATAATTTTCAGAAAAATTCTCCTGAAAAAGACGTTGATTTTTGGTGAAAGGGCTGCTGTTATATTTACATCGGCGGCGTTTGCACTGGTGCATATGAACCTGTATCAGTTTTTCTATGCCTTTGTCATAGGGGTTATTCTGGGAAGGACGGCAATTTTGTCGGGAGATATAAAATACTGTATTGCCCTTCACAGCGCTGTCAACCTGACAGGCTCGGCACTTATGCCTTTTATATCGGGCCTGCCTGCGGGAGGTACAGTATCCCTGATTCTTATGCTTTTCCTCATCCTGGGAGGGGTGCGGCTTTCAAGAAAGCATGGGGAGCTGCTTCTTTCGAGTGATGATTCAGACTGTTTTTGGCACCCGTCAAGACTTTACTTCAATTTAGGAGTTGGGGCATATGTCCTTTTATGCATAGCAGGATTTATATATTCGGTAATATAAAAAAGCGCGCCAAAAGGCGCACTTTTTCTATTTTTCCATTGATGTCAGGATATCGTATACTTTATAAATATCCCCGGCGCCCATGGTGAATATCAGGTCTCCGGGCCTTGCATTATCTTTAATATACCCGGCAGCCTGCTCCAAAGTGGAAAGACATACCGAATTTTTAACCATTCCCGACAGCTTTTGCGAAGTGATGCCGGAGAAGTTGGTTTCACGCGCTGCAAAAATATCGGTCAGCACACATACATCACAGTGAGAAAGGGCATCGGCAAACTCGTTTAGCAACGATACTGTCCTGGAGTATGTATGAGGCTGAAAAATACAGATTATGCGTTTGGGATTCATGTCTCTGGCGGCTTTTAGTGTAGCTTCAATTTCGCTGGGGTGATGTGCATAATCGTCATATATATCAGCGCCGTTATAGGATCCACGGTATTCAAACCTGCGCCCTACCCCGTGATATTCTTCAATACCTTTTTTGAAATCTTCGGGAGAAACACCCAGCAGCCAGGCGACAGCTGCGGCGGAAAGGGCATTTCTTGCATTATGTATGCCGGGAACAGCCATATCAAGGTGGGTAAAATATTCGCCATTGTGATAAACATCGAAGCTGTAATAACCCCTGTGGCTGACAAGGTTATCATAGTAGAAATCAGCGTTTTTTGAAGCGCCAAAAGTTATGACCCTGCGATTAATGTCCTTTACTGCTTTGACTGTGTTTATATCGTCGAGGCAGGCAATGACCACGCCTGTTTCTTCGGGAACGAGATATGCAAATTTTGTGAAAGAAGCTATGATATCGTCGGTATCACTGAAAAAATCAAGATGGTCGCGGTCGATATTCAAAATCACGGCGATAGTTGGAGTAAAGCTCAAAAATGAATTTTTATATTCGCAGGCTTCGGCAACAAAAAGATCGCTGGAACCTATTCTCAGGCTGCCTCCTATATTGCTCAGATTACCTCCGACCATAACTGTGGGATCGCAGCCGGCACTTTGGGTAAAGGTGGCTATCATGGAGGTGGTAGATGTTTTGCCGTGGGTGCCGGCAATGCAGATAGCCTGCTTGTAATTGCTCATCAGCATACCCCAGGCTTGGGCCCTTTCCAAAATGGGGGTGCCTCTTTTTTTAGCGCCTACGATATCGGGGTTATTGTCCAAAACGGCAGCAGTGCGTATGACCAAAGCCGCGCCTTTTGTATTTTCCAGGTCGTGCCCCTGAATAAACTTTATGCCAAGGCTCTCAAATTCATCAAGGTAAGGGGAGGGGTCCCTGTCGCTGCCCTGGACCCTGGCGCCCAGGGAACAAAGCTGTTTTGCCAGAGCTTTCATTGAAACACCGTTTATGCCGCAGATATGTATAAGCTGTTTAGAGTCTATGATCTGTTTGAAATCGCTATAATTCATTTCATTCACCAGCCATAAAGTAAAATTAATTTCATTATATTATATTACATACAAGAAAAAATATAAAGCATTTATCAAACAAAGTCAAGCACGCCGTTTCCTGCAAAAATAAAAGGCAGCGTCAGCTGCCTTTGTAATTTTATTTCCTGCGCCTGCGATATCCGCCGTTCCTGCCCCGGTAACCTGCCGAGGAAGATTTTGTCTTAGGTTCTTCTGCCGCCTTGAACACCACAAGAAAACCGTTTACTGTGGCGTCCTGCATACTTTTCATTACATGCCTGGCGTTTTCAGGGGATAACTCGATATAGGATTCGCTGTCGCCTACGGTTATTTTGCCGATATCCTGTTTTTTCAGATGGGCATATTTCATTATAGCTCCGGATATATGTGTGGGGCGAATATCGTGCTCAGCGCCGACATCGACAGATATAAGAACATTAGAGGGATTGTCCTTATACTTTGAAGGTGAAGCGCCGCCTTTGGACACTACGGGTTTCCTGTGCGAGGATTTGGCATTGTTGAAGGCTCTTATTTTATCGTCGGGCAGGAGCTCGGTTCCTTCCAGTTCATAGGGGAGCATATGTGCGCCTGTCTTGTCTTCTATATCACAGAGACTGAAAAATTCACCTCTGTTGGCAATTATGGTATAAGCCGCGCCATAGTTGCCGGCACGCCCTGTACGGCCTATGCGGTGCACATAATATTCAACATCCTGAGGTATATCATAATTGATTATGGCTTCCACTCCCGTAGCGTCGATACCCCTGGCAGCTACATCAGTGGCGATAAGTATATTGATGCCGCCCTCTTTAAACTGCTTCATAACATGGCTTCTGACAGCCTGCTTCATATCTCCGTGCAAAGCCGCTGCAAAAAGACCGTTTTCAGTAAGATGCTCTGTCAGCACATCTACCATTTGCTTGGTATTGCAGAAAATAAGGGCCCTTTTAATATTAAGCTTTTCCATAAGGAGCATGACAGAGTTAGCCTTCTTGCTTTGGGGAACTTCACAGTAGAATTGGCTGATAAGTTCAAAGGCTGTCTGTCCGTCATCGCCTTTGATATGAGCAGGATTTTTCTGAAAGCGCTGGGTTATCCTGAGGATCTGTGTGGGCATGGTAGCCGAAAACAAAAGGGTCTGGCGCTGTTCGGGGCAGCATCTGAGTATGTACCTGATATCGTCAAGAAAACCCATATCCAGCATTTCGTCGGCTTCGTCCAGCACGACCAGCCTAATATTGTCGAGTTTTAGGGTGCCGCGGTGTATATGATCTATGACCCTTCCAGGTGTGCCTATGACGATTTCTGCCTTTTTAAGGGATTTTATCTGAAGGGCAATATTCTGGCCGCCGTAAATGGTGACGCACTTTACCCCTTCTTTGTATTTGGAAAATTTACGCATCTCATCGGTTATCTGCATGGCCAATTCCCTTGTGGGCGCCAAAACGATCACCTGAGTGCGTCCCTCCTCAGTAGGTTCTGTCATTTCGACAGCAGGTATGGCAAAAGCTGCTGTTTTGCCGGTGCCAGTGCTTGACTGACCGATGACATCGCCGCCTTCAAGCACGAGGGGGATTATCTGCTGCTGAATAGGGGTCATTTCGGTGTATCCAACATCCTCAATAGCCCTGAGTATTTCGGGGGAAAGGTTAAGTGAGTTGAAAAGATTTTCGTTCATTATAATCTCCACATTTCAAAATAAGAGCGGTATATCCGTATCCGCTTAATTATACCACCATTCGGCAAAAGACGCAACTTTAACAGGGGAATATCCCTTTTCAAGATAAGTAGTGATGGCTTAAACTCCGTCGGTTTCACGAAACACGGATGGCTAAGGCGCTGGCCTTG
>CALWAP010000022.1 GCA_944375715.1 uncultured Clostridia bacterium
GATCCTCTACGGCAAAGACCAGAACAGGTATATGGTTATCCATGGACAGCGAGGTAGCAGTGCTGTCCATAACAGCCAACCCCCTGTTCAGAACTTCCTTATAGGTAATGGAATCAAACTTGCGGGCCTGATCGTTAATATGGGGGTCATCGTCATAAACGCCATCTATATTTTTTGCCAGAAGTATGGCCTCGGCCTCGATTTCCGCGGCACGCAGTGCAGCGGCGGTATCGGTGGAAAAGAAAGGATTACCTGTTCCGCAGGCAAAAATGACTACCCTACCCTTTTCCAAATGCCTTATCGCCCTGAGCCTTATATAAGGCTCGGCTATTTTTGTCATGTCAATGGCTGTCTGGACCCTGACATCAATGCCGTTGCTTTCCATTATATCGGCAAGGGCAAGGGCGTTTATCGTTGTGGCCAACATACCCATATGATCCGAGCGGGTACGCTCCATCCTTCCGCCGCCGTCCTTCATCCCACGCCAGAAATTTCCTCCGCCGACGACAATACCTATCTGAACGCCCATCTGGTTGCATTCCTTGATGGCTTTGGCAACGGTATCCAGAACATCAAAATCAAGGCCCCTGTGCATCTTGCCGGCCAAAGCTTCGCCGCTTATTTTAAGCAGTACCCGCTTGTATTTCGGATTGTCCATTTCAATCTCCCACCAATATCTAATATTTTGTTTGTGTCTGTATAACTGTTTATATTTTAATATAAAGCAGGAGGTTTGAAAAGGCATATTTTAAAAATTAACATAAAAATTTCTTTAAATAAATCCCGGTATAGGAATTGGGATTTTGAGCCACTTCTTCGGGTGTACCCTGGGCTATAAGAGTGCCGCCTTTGTCTCCTCCCTCGGGGCCAAGGTCGATTATATGGTCCGCGACCTTTATGACATCAAGGTTGTGCTCGATGACAATTACGGTATTCCCCTCATCAGCCAAAGCATTAAGAACTTCTATAAGCTTGTGGACATCAAAGGCGTGCAGACCGGTCGTAGGCTCGTCAAGGATATAAACGGTCTTGCCCGTCGCCCTGCGTGAAAGCTCAGTAGCCAGCTTGACGCGCTGGGCCTCTCCTCCCGAAAGGGTAGTTGATGACTGACCCAGCTTGACATATGAAAGCCCGACATCATAAAGGGTCTGCAGTTTCCTTCTTATTTTGGGCACATTTTCAAAGAAACCCAGGGCTTCCTCCACGGTCATGTCCAAAACTTCGCTTATATTTTTGCCTTTGTATTTGACCTCCAGGGTTTCGCGGTTATATTTTTTGCCGCCGCAGACATCGCATGGGACATAAATATCGGGCAAAAAGTGCATTTCTATTTTTATAAGGCCGTCGCCGGCACAGGCTTCGCACCGGCCGCCCCTGACATTGAAAGAGAACCTGCCGGGTCCGTATCCTCTGGCCTTTGCGTCGGCCGTTTTGGCGAAAATATCCCTTATATCGCCGAATACTCCCGTATATGTGGCGGGATTTGATCTGGGGGTCCTGCCGATGGGCGACTGATCAATATTTATGACTTTGTCAAGGTACTCCAGGCCCTCGATATCCTTATGGGCCCCCGAGCGTATCCTGGCCCCATTCAAATCGGCGGCCAGCCTTTTATAAACTATCTCGTTTACAAGTGAGCTTTTCCCGGAGCCTGACACCCCCGTAACGCAGATAAACTTGCCCAGAGGGAAATCGACGTCTATCTTTTTAAGGTTGTTTTCGGCGGCTCCTTTTACCCTGAGGACATGCCCGTTGCCGGGCCTGCGCTTCTGGGGTACCGGTATAGACTTCTGGCGGCTCAGGTACTGCCCGGTCAAAGACGCGGGATTTTTCATTATTTCCTGCGCCGTACCGCTGGCAACTATATTTCCGCCGTGTATCCCCGCTCCGGGACCGACATCTATTATATTGTCGGCCGCCAGCATGGTATCCTCGTCATGCTCGACCACTATAAGGGTGTTTCCCAGGTCCCTCAGGCGCTTAAGTGTTGAAAGGAGCTTTTCATTGTCCCTTTGGTGGAGTCCTATCGAGGGTTCATCAAGTATATACAGCACGCCCATGAGGGATGAGCCAATCTGCGTAGCCAGACGTATCCTCTGGCTTTCGCCGCCTGAAAGGGTACCTGAAGACCTTGCAAGAGTCAGGTATTCCAGGCCCACATTTTTAAGGAAGCCCAAGCGGTCCTTGATTTCCTTAAGGATCCTGTCTGCAATCATATGCTCTTTTTCCGAAAGCTCCAGCTTGTCTATAAAATCCAGCTCTTCGATAACCGATTTTTCGGTGAAATCAATTATACTTATCCCGCCGACCGTTACAGCCAGCACTTCTTTTTTAAGCCTCTTCCCCTTGCAGTCGGGACATGGTATCTGGCTCATGCATTCTTCTATTTCTTCCTTGACCGATTCGCTGGTGGTTTCGCGGTAACGCCTTTTCAAGTTGTTGATAATGCCCTCGAAGGGATTATAGTACGTACCTCCACCGCCGCCGGGACGCTTCCATACAAGCTCCAGCTTTTCCTTACCCGTGCCGTACAGGATGATATCCATTATCTCTTTCGTAAGGTCCTTTACAGGGGTATCCAGGGAAAAACCGTACTTTTTTGAAAGGGCGTCAAAATACATCCTGGCGATGCTTCCCTCGTCCATGGTAGCGTAACCTGACGCCTTGACCGCCCCCTGGTTTATCGAAAGGTTTTTATTGGGAAATATAAGCTCCGGGTCTATTTCCAGCTTCATTCCGAGACCGGTACAGGTAGGACACGCACCATAAGGGTTATTGAAGGAAAACATACGGGGAGTCAGCTCTTCAATGGAAATTCCGCAGTCTGGACATGCGTAATTCTGTGAAAAAAGCACCTCCACGCTGCCCGGCATTTCGGCAATAACCAGCCCGCCTGAAAGGCCCAGGGAGGTTTCCACTGAATCGGTCAGCCTGCCCCTTACCTCGTCCTTTATGACTATCCTGTCCACAAGGATCTCTATATTGTGCTTCTTGTTCTTGTCAAGCTTGATGCTCTCCTGAAGATCGTATATGCTGCCATCGACCCTGACGCGGGAATATCCGCTTTTCCTGGCATCCTCGAATACTTTCTGGTATTCGCCTTTTCTTGACCTTATTACAGGAGCCAAAATCTGCATCCTTGTACCGGCTGGGTATGCCATAAGCTGGTCGATTATCTGGTCTACCGTCTGCCTTCGTATTTCCTTGCCGCATTTTGGGCAGTGGGGCACCCCTATCCTTGCCCATAAAAGCCTCAGATAATCATATATTTCTGTTACGGTGCCTACCGTTGAGCGAGGGTTTTTGGAAGTGGTTTTCTGATCTATCGCTATGGCGGGGGAAAGACCCTCTATATAATCCACATCGGGCTTTTCCATTTGCCCGAGGAATTGCCTTGCGTAGGAAGAAAGCGACTCCACATATCTCCGCTGTCCTTCGGCGTAGATCGTGTCAAAAGCCAGGGAGCTTTTGCCCGAGCCTGATATTCCCGTTATGACCGTCAGGGTATCCCTTTTGATCTCTACATCGACATTTTTAAGGTTGTGTTCCCTGGCCCCTTTTATAAATATGCTGTCCCGCATTACTTTTTACCTTTCCTGTCTTCTTTTGCTATATTTTCCCTAAGTTCCTTTATCTGGTCACGCAGGACCGCCGCATATTCAAACTCAAGCATTTTTGACGCCTCTTTCATCGCCTTTTCAAGCTTGGCTATCTGCTGCTCCTTGGCAGCCCGGCTGAGCTTTTTGGCGCTTTGCTGAGGCACTTTTGAATAGCTGGCGTCATGCGATATTTCTATTATATCCCTGACGCCTTTAAGTATCGTCTTTGGGGTTATGCCGTGAGCCTTGTTAAAGTCATCCTGTATCTTGCGGCGCCGGCGGGTCTCTTCAATGGCGTACTGCATCGAAGGCGTTATGGTGTCGGCATACATTATGACCTTACCCTCGGCATTTCGTGCCGCCCTGCCGATAGTCTGTATAAGAGAGGTTTTGCTTCTGAGGAAACCCTCCTTATCGGCGTCAAGTATCGCCACCAGCGATACTTCGGGCAGGTCCAGACCCTCCCTTAGAAGGTTGATGCCGACCAGCACCTGAAACTCATTGAGCCTGAGCCCTCGTATCAGCTGCATCCTTTCTATGGCGTCTATGTCATGGTGCATATATCTGACTTTTATACCGCTTTCCGAAAGATAATCGGTCAGCTCCTCGGCCATGCGCTTTGTCATTGTGGTGACCAGGACCCTTTGATCTTTGGGTTTTCTAAGCTGTATCTCAGAGATAAGGTCGTCTATCTGCCCCTCTATGGGCCGTACTTCCACCTCGGGATCCAAAAGTCCTGTGGGCCTGATTATCTGCTCCACCTGCTGTGATGAGCGCATGCTTTCGTATTCTCCGGGAGTGGCGCTGACATACACCACTTGGTTTATGCGCTTTTCAAACTCTTCAAAGCTCAGAGGCCTGTTATCAAGGGCCGAGGGCAGGCGGAAACCATAGTCTATAAGCTGCTGTTTTCTGGCCCTGTCTCCATGGAACATGGCCCTTACCTGGGGCAGCATGACATGGGACTCGTCGACAAACAAAAGATAGTCCTTTGGAAAATAGTCCATCAGCGTATAGGGGGCGCTGCCGGGTTCCCTGCCCGAAAGGACCCTTGAATAGTTCTCGATGCCCGTACAGAAGCCGATTTCCCTGAGCATTTCCATATCGTATGTGGTCCGCTGCCTGATCCGCTGGGCTTCTATCAGCTTGCCGTTGCTTTCAAACCACTTGACCCTTTCTTCCATTTCATGCTCTATTTCCTTAAGGGCCTCGTCCATCTTGTCCTTGGGAGTAACATAATGTGATGCAGGATATATGGCCACATGGTCAATATATCTGTTTACTGCGCCTGTCAGGATATTTATTTCCGATATCCTGTCTATCTCATCCCCGAAAAATTCCACCCTGACGGCATAATCGTCGGTATAGGCTAGATGTACCTCCAGCGTGTCGCCCCTGACCCTGAATTTGTTTCGGTCAAAGCTTATATCGTTGCGTTCATATTGTATTTCCACCAGCTTGCGGCATATCTCGTCGCGATCCCTCGTCTGACCTACCCTTAACGATATAACCATATTGGCATAATCAATGGGGTTGCCCAAAGAATAGATGCTGGAAACTGACGCAACGATTATAACATCCCGGCGTTCAAAAAGCGCCGAGGTAGCCGAATGGCGGAGCCTTTCCAGCTCGGAGTTGACATCCGAATCCTTTTCTATATATGTGTCGGTCGAGGGTATATAGGCTTCGGGCTGATAATAATCGTAGTAGGAAACAAAAAATTCCACGGCGTTTTCGGGGAAAAATTCCCTGAACTCCGAGCACAGCTGGGCCGCCAGGGTCTTATTGTGCGTCAGCACAAGGGTAGGCTTTTTCACCTGCTCTATAACATTTGCCATAACAAAAGTTTTTCCAGAGCCGGTAACACCCAGCAGCGTCTGCTCGGTAAAACCCAGATTTAAGCCCCTGACAAGAGCCTCAATAGCTTCCGGCTGACCGCCGGCCGGCTTGTATGGAGCGTGAAGTTTGAAATCACCCATAAAAACGCCTCCGTAAAATGCATGTGCGGTGTGATCCCGGCTTTGAACATTATATCACCGCCGGGATTAAAAGTACAGAAAAACAAATATATGTTCGAAAAACAATGCGGACGCCGGGCGTCCGCACTATGTGCCGTAATACGACTGCAATATTCTTGACAAGGTTCCCGTCTGGGCCATGGATACATAATCCCCGTCGCTTACCACCAGATGGTCAAGCAACGGCACTCCTATACTCTTGCAGAATTCCATGAGCTTTTTGGTGGTGTCCAGATCCTCCTTTGAAGGAATGGCCGTGCCTCCGGGATGGTTGTGGGCAATGACAATGGCCGCGGCATTATACTTTACGGTTATTTCGGCGATGCGCCTTATGCTTATCTCTGCCGAGTTGACGCTGCCTTCCCCCGCCATGACACAGGCAGTCAGTTTATTTTTGTTGTCAAGGCATAAAACGAAAAGGGTTTCTTTTGTTCTGCCGATGAATTTAGGCACAAGGCACGCTGCCGCATCCTCAAAAGATGCAATGATCCGAGGGATGCTGCCGTCCGAAAGGTATGCCCTTGCCAGCTGCGGGATCATTTTCAAAAGGGCTGCGGTATTCTGACCTATGCCTTTTATCTTTAAAAGTTCTTCATACGGCGCATCGAAAACAGCGCTGAGACTGCCGAAGGTATCCAAAAGAAGGTGGGCTGTTTCATTTGTGTCCTTTCTGGGTATTGCATAGAAAAGCAGCATTTCAAGTATCTCATGAGGATGCATACCGTCCATGCCATTTTGAAGGAAGGTGTCTATTACCCTTTTGCGATGCCCATCATGTAAACTCATAGTAAAACTCACCCAATCAGCTTATAAAGCAGCTTTTCAAACTGAACGCCTTCAATAGAGGGGGTACCCTGTTCTTTTGTATATTCGGCGCATTCCTTGACAAACAAAGCGGCGTCGCTGACCGCCTGCTCCAAAGTACGATCTTTACCTATCAGTGAAGAAGTCAGCACCGAGGTGAAAAGATCTCCCGTACCGGGATAATAAACAGGTATGAGTTCGTGGAACAAAAATCCCAAAGTGCCGCTTTCAGCGTCATAAAAACCCGCGCCAACCTTGTCGTTTTCGGTAAGGCCGGTGACAACGACGGCGCCCGCGCCTCTTTCACACAGTTCTTTCATGTATCCGGTAACGGCTTCACGGCTGTTTTCGATCGAGTCGGGATCTATGCCCAGCAAAAGGGCGCATTCGGTCAGATTGGGGGTGATCACATCGGCACTGCGGCAGAGGCTGCGCATGCCCTCTATATAGCCTTCGGTGCCTACAATCGAGTAAGCCTTGCCATTGTCGCCCATAACAGGGTCGACTATCAAAAGGCTGTTGTCCTTCCCGCACAGCCTTTTAAGCGCCAAAACCTGTTCCATTTGTTTTTCCGAACCGAGATATCCTGAATAAATACCATCCAGCTGCACGCCGATTTCTGACCAATTCTTTATGAAAGCGTCGATATCACATGTGAGATCGCGGAAAGTCACCCCTTTAAAGGCCGTATGGGCCGACAAAACAGCCGAAGGCACAGGGCAGCACTGAATCCCCCCGGCGGCCAGAACAGGAATGGCGATGGTCAGAGCGCACCGCCCAAAACCGGAAATATCGTGAAATGCCGCAACCTTTCTCTGCATTGTAAATCCCCCGCTTTTATGTAATAATATAAATATTATAAGTTTTTGTATGATATTGTCAAGGCGGCAGGCGGCCTCATTTCCAAGACAAGCCGTGCATATGCTTATAGTAATTACCAAAGCCTGAGGGAATATGCAATGAAAAGATTATTGAAAACAGCTTTCAACCTTATACTTTCTATGGCAGTGCTGGGAACCTGCCTTTACCTTATCTACATTCCGCAAGAAGAAAAAAATGAAGGCCCTCTTTCCATGAGAGGTGTATGGGTATCAACTATTTATAACCTTGATTACCCTTCTTCTCCCGGACTCTCAAAGGACCAGCTTACATCCGAGGCCGACAGCATCATCGAAAATGTGAGCCAAATGGGGCTTAATGCAGTCTTTTTCCAGGCAAGACCTTGTGCCGATTCACTTTTTCCTTCCGAAGTATTTCCCTGGAGCAGCTGTTTAAGCGGAAGTCAGGGCGTTGCGCCCGATGGCGATTTTGATGCGCTTGCGTATTTTACGGACAAATGCCATGAATTTGGGCTTGAGCTTCACTGCTGGATCAATCCTTACAGGATAACTCGGAAAGCGGCTGCCAGCAAAAGCGCTGCTCTGGAACTTCTCAGCCAGGACCACCCTGTCAGACAAAACCCCGAATATGCGGTTTTCCACACCGACGGCTGCCTTTATTTCGACCCCGGCAATGAGGAAGCCCGCCATCTGATCCTTAAAGGCATTGAAGAGATAATTGACAATTATGATATCGACGGGATACACTTTGATGATTATTTTTATCCCTCGTCCGATTTCGACGATTCATACTCTTTCGAGCTTTATGGCAGCGGTTATTCTTCAATAGGCGATTTCCGCAGGGCTTCGGTCACATCTTTTATTGCGGAAGTAAACGACCTTGTCGAAAGCTCCGAAAAGGATATTTCTTTCGGCGTTTCTCCCTTTGGCATATGGGCCAACCTGAGTGATCATCCGGAAGGCAGCGATACCAAAGGCAGTCAGTCATACTATTCCCATTACGCCGATTCCCTGACCTGGGTCAGGGAGGGCCTGGTGGACTACATAGCTCCTCAGCTGTATTGGGCAATTGGCAATGCTGAGGGCGAATTTGAAACCCTTTTGAAATGGTGGAGCGACGCCGTGTCCGAGACAGGGGTAAGCCTTTATGTCGGCCAGGCAATTTACCGTTTGACTGACGCTGAGGAAGGCAGCGTATGGTATGGGACCGATGAAATCGAAAGGCAGCTTGATATGATGGCTGCGGCAGAAACTCCGGGAGTGATACTTTTCAGATACGGCTCCATCAAATCAAGCCCCGGGCTTGAGGAGTTTCTTACAGACTATTTCAGCTCATTTTAAGGAGAAAGATATGAAACGCATTTTGTTGGGAAAGACAATGAATACAAGGGATCTGGGAGGTTTTCCGTGTCCTTCGGGCTATACCCGCCATCTCAGGCTTTTGAGAAGCGACAGGCCAAAGGGCCTGGGCAAAGAGGACATCTCCTTTCTTATTTCAAACAATATAACGACGGTCATTGACCTTCGCAATGATATGGAGGTCGAAAACACGCCCAATGAACTCGAGAGCATAGAGGGCTTCAGGTATGTCCGCTGCCCCATGTTTGCCGACGGCAGAATACCGCAGACCCAGCCTGATATGGTTCCGGCCTATTTGAAGCTTGCCACTACCCCCGATATAATTTCGCCGGTCCTGCTGACTATTGCCCAGGCCAAAGGCGGCGTGCTTTTCCACTGTACCGCCGGCAAGGACAGGACGGGAGTTGTCGCAGCGGTCATGCTCATGCTGGCCGGAGTGCCAAAGGCCGATATAATGGCCGATTACACTGCGACAAACGCCTATCTTCTGGAAAATTACAGGAGTATAATGAGAAACAACCCAGAGTTCCCTTTTTTCCTTACAAAAGCTGATATAAGCTATATAGAAGGCTTTCTCTGTGCATTCGATAAAAAATATCCTGATATGCAAAGCTACATAAAGGACATGGGCCTTTCGGAAAAGGAAGGACGAGCCGCGGCCGGCAAGCTGACAGACAAATAAAAAGAGCAGGGCAGCGCCCCGCTCTTTTTATTTTATATATCCTTTTTTACCGAAATATCCCTTCCGAGATCATCCTTTTCGACTTTTATGGCAAAGGGGAAAACATCGAACTGAGTACAGAGAAAGAAATCGCTTTGTGGGGCAAAGGATTGATTTTCAGGAATAAAAAAGCGCTTGCCGTCGCCGTTTTTAAGCACTGCAACAGCCTTTTCCTTGTCAAAAAGATTATCCTTGCCCTCTAAAATGGCTTTTATGTATTCAGCACAGAAAGTATCCTCATCTGTAGGGCGGGTGTTTTCATATCCCATACACACCAAAGACACACGCTCAAAACCCATTTTTTTAATATATTCAGCCGTGGCTCTGGCATTTACCAGGGCTGCAAGGAAAATTGTGTCGGCCTTTACGGCGGCGCGTATGCCCTGTGTCCCTGCGCTTGTAGTGTGTATCATTTCCCTGCCGTCAAGCTGCGCATTGTTTATTTCAGAAGGCGAGTTACCGAAATCAAAGCCCTCGGGCTTTTTCATATGTCTTTCACCCGCCAAAAGAAATGAAGGGTTTTCTTTTTTGAGTTCATATGCCATCTCAATGTCAGCTACGGGATATATGCGCTTTATCCCCCGGCTGAAAGCGCAGCTTTCAACCGTATAAGCTCTGAAGACATCGATTATAACGGCGGCGCCTTCGGCTTTTGATGCGCCTTCTGTCAGATGGTCGATTGTTATTTTCATTTATGACACCTGCTTTCACGCATTTGCCATAATTTTATTACCCTCAAGGCACAATGTCAATCTTGAATTTCCTGTTGAGTCTCCTCTGTACCAAGAGGTATTTGTTTTCCTGTATGATCCATTTCGTAATTATCTCTGTATATAAGTTCGGAAACGGGTGCAAATGTATATCCCTGCTGTATAAGACCTTCTATAACAGTAGGCAGTGCCTGCGGCGTGTATTTCGCGGCGTTATGGAAAAGGATTATCGAACCGGGAGCCGCTTTTGAAAGGACCCTGTCAACGATATCCTGCACCCCGCTTTCCTTCCAATCCAGGCTGTCAACATCCCACTGTATCGTATAATGCTCCACAGCTTTGGCAGTGTTGACGACCAGATCACTGTAATCTCCGTATGGCGGGCGGAAAAGTATAGGGCGTACACCGGTGACATTCTCTATTTTGTCGGCACAGGTGTTTATCTCTTCGGCTATCTGCTCCTCGGAAAGTTTGGTCATATAAGGATGGGTATTGGAATGGTTCATGACTTCATGCCCAGCATCGGCCAGGGCCTTGACCGATTCGGGATATTTGTCTACCCATTGGCCTACAACAAAGAACGTGGCCTTTATATCATACCTATCCAAAATGTCTATCAGGTCGTTTGTATCCTCATTTCCCCATGCGGCGTCAAAGGTAAGGGCAACCACCTTGTCGTCCTTCTGCACACTGTAAATCGGAAGCTGCCTTGTGGTGCCAGAGGCTAAAACAGCCCTGCCGGGAGTTGACGCGAAAAATATGAGGGCGCAAATCATGAACACAAACGCGGGAAGCAGCCAACGGGCATTTTTTCTTATAACAGGCATAAAACCGCACCTCCAAAACTTTTTTCTGTCGTATTTTATGCCCTGCCTTATATAAAAAGAACAGAAAACTTATGTCTTGCTTTTGCAAATCACCGGCCTGAGCCGCTGCACAAGCAAAGAAGCGGCAGCTATTTTCAAAATATCCCCAGGTATATAAGGCAGCACACACAGCATCAGGGAATGCCATATTCCCGTGCCCATGAGCCTCATATACCAAAGAGTGCCAAAGGCATAACACACTGTCAGGCCGAAAGCCATGGATAACATATCGGGAAAGTGCCTGCGCGTCATGGCCCCTACTGTAAATGCCGCTGCGGCATAACCTATGATATACCCTCCTGTAGGCCCCATGACTGCAGGCAGCCCTCCGTTCATACCGGCGAAAACAGGGGCTCCGAACATACCCAAAAGTATGTATGCCGTTATGGCTCCGCCTCCCCATAAGGGTCCCAGCAGAGCCCCTGACAGAAAAACGGCAAGTGTGGCCAGGTTTATTGGTATGCCCCATGGCGTAGGTATCGACATCTGGGAGCACAGTGATGCAGAGGATGTCATAAGTGCGGCGAATACGATCTTTCTGGTTTTTGACATATATTTTTCTCCTTTTTGCCGGCTTTCATCAAAACCTTTTTCAAGCAAAAAGTATAGCAATATTGTCAACCGATGTCAATAATCAGGTTAACTTAAATATATTTTTTCGGTAATCGATAATGCCTTCGCTTTTCATTTTTGCCAGCTCCCTTGAAAGGGCGCTGCGGTCGGCGTTGATGTATTCGGCCATGGAACTACGGTCAAAAGGTATTGCAAATGGTTTTCCCCTGCCGGGACAGTAGCTTTGCAGGCACGACATTATTTTTGCCCGCAGGCTGGGCATTATAAGGCATCTTACCCTGTCATGCAATTCAAAATACCTTGATGATACCGATTCCACATAATTCATGATGAGTCTTGTTCCAATATGAGTATTTCCTATGCAGCTTTGAATATAGGAATCATAGTGTATGAACAGCACCTTGCATTCGCTTTCCGCTCTGATGGCTATGGGGCTTTTGCGCATTGGCGCCCCTGCCAGGATGTCGGCAAAAACCGCACCTTGGGTCATCCTGGCTAAAATAACATTCTTGCCTTCTTCGGTAGAACGGTAGCCGTAAGCATTTCCGCCGAGCAATATCCCAATATATTCCATATCACTTTGCTCAGCCATTATTATTTCGCCTTTTTGATATTTTCTAAGCATATATGACCATTTTTGTGAAAGATCCTCAAGCGTGTCTTCATCTATTCCATTAAACAGTCTCACCTTGCTTAGCAGCGGTATGTATTGATGCAGATTGTTCAATCTTTTCACCTCCCGACATAATAAAAATAACCTACTTTTGTTGCACAAGCAACATACTTTTAAAGAAGCTTTGTTTATAATTTAACAAAAATAGTTTGGAGGTATATATGAACAACTCAGGAAAAATCAAGTGGATAACCCGCACTGCCGTATTTATCGCCCTTTTAGTGGCATTTCAGTATGCTACAAAGCCTATGGGGCAGTATGTTACAGGTTCTGCGGTAAACTTCATACTCGTAATGTCTGTGCTTGCGGCCGGCTTTACCTCAGGCATAACGGTAGCTGCACTTTCGCCGGTGTTTGCCTTCATGCTTGGCATAGGCCCGGCATTTGTACAGATGGTTCCTTTTGTCATGCTGGGCAATATTGTGCTGGTTGTGGTGTGGGGGCTTATATGCAGAGGTAAAGCGGATATAAAAAATATGGCCGTATCGACAATAACCGGCGCTGTTTTGAAGTTTGCCGCGCTCTATCTTACCATTGTCAAGTACGCAGTGCCTCACCTGCTCCAACTTCAGAATCCCCAGGCGGCTGTTGTTTCGGCTTCCTTTTCCTATCCTCAGCTTGTAACGGCTCTGATAGGCGGCATTGTAGCTTCCGTAGCAGCGCCACTCATACTGAAAGCATTAAAGCGTTGATAAACGCCTCGCAAAACAGAAAAAGCCGTGCCTGAGGCACGGCTTTTTTGTATTTATTATTTGATGGCAGGAGATTTCGGAATTACCGGGGAATGCTCGCCATTCGGCATTTGTCCGTATTTCATGTTTTCAAGCAGCTCCTTAGCCCTTTCACTAACCCGCTGATAAAGCGAGGAATGTTCATTTTTACTGTTCCTGCTGCCTGCCGCCGACGCTCCAAAACACCTTAGCGCGGAAAGAAGCTTTTCCTCGCCCAAAGCTGGATCGCTTAAATATTCAGCAGATCTTATACGGACAAATTTCCAGCCTATACGCTCCAAAACTGCCTGGCGCTCCATGTCTTCCACCGTACGGGAAAGTGATGGTGCATGAGTATCACCGTCAAACTCCACAGCTATCCTTGTAGTTCCCGCATGCACTACCACACCTAAAATATACGCCCCGGCGTTCCAGCCCATGCTGACATCAAAACCTTTGCTTTTCAGCATTTCGCCTACGCTAAGCTCCAAAGGAGAAAAACTGTATTTCCTACTATCCTCAGGGCCGCGATATGAGCCCGGATTCAGAGCATAGCTTAAAAGCGTCCGCCTGAGATCGCCTTCCTTGAGATCGGTTTCGGGGTTCAGTGAGTTGATCACCCAAAGCTGATCCCTTGCACGGGACACCGCGACATTGTATCTTTTACGGTACATGTCGCCGGCGCCGAAGCCCACAAGATTTTTGGGACCTTCCCCGCCGCTGTCGACCATATTGAGAAAAATGACATCCCTTTCATCACCCTGGAAATCCGCAGCGCTGCCGCAGATTATTCGTCCCTTTTCAATGTCGCTGATATCGACATATCTAAGCAGCAGGTTCTGTACCAGCTCGGCCTGTTCGTCACCAAGAAGTGATATTATCCCGTAAGTCTTGCCCGAGTACTCCGGCTGTTCCATGCAAGCCAACAAAACGCCAATCGTAGCCATGGCCTCCGAGCGGTTTGTCTTGCCGTTTCCTCTTTCGCCGTTTTCCACATGGTATTCAATAACAGGCGGAAGAAGAAGGCTGTCGGAACCGTCACGCAGCGGCTTTATTTTATAATCATAGGACAGCATATTGCTGAATCCGATTATATCGGGAACGCATCTGAAATGTTCCCTGAGCATAAGGGGCGGAAAAGTTGTGGCCGCTATATCGTAAACAGAGGTCTTAGTATCGTAAAGATGTGCATTGGGTATGATGTCTTTGATATAAAGCTGTATCAACCGGTTCATATTTTCGCTGTCCACACCTACCGCCGATGGGCTGACCTGCCTGTCGTCACCCACAACAATGACCTTTCTGCCCATGTACAAAACGGCCAGAGCTGTGACATCCGATTGGCTGGCTTCATCAATAATAATGATATCAAAACGGTTGGTTTTGGGATTGAGGCTTTCCATGGCCTTGCCCATGGGCATGATCCATACAGGTACGGCGGCCTGGCATTTTTCCATCAGCTTTCGGGCTTCGGCGCGATACATTGGGGCTGTTTTACCCGTGCCCTTACCGATCTTCTTTACAGTCTGCTTCCATCCCTGAAGGGCCTGCTTGATATCAATATTCTTTTCGGTATGGGAAAGCAGATGGAACCAGGCGCTTTTGCAGGCATATTCAGCCGTGGCACTGCGGTATTCGGCACTTAAACGAGCACAGTCTTCCTGAAGGCCGTCATATGGCATGGCCACTATTTTTGATATTTCAAAGCGGCACTGTTCCCATTTCCATGCGTTGGTAATGTTTGACGGAGGGGTATTTTCACCGTGAATGCCTTCCCTTTCCTCTATCTTCCCGGCCCATGCAGGAGCGGCGGCTTTAAGACGGCTGAGCAGCTCAAAGCGTGTTTGGTATATGCCTTTCTTTGTAACAAGGGCAACATAATTTTCATATGCCTTGCCATACGCTTCAATATCCCTTTGGACAACAGAACCGTAAAGTTCCGAGCATATTTGGGAGCCTTTGGAAATATATGGTGCCAGCCTGCCCCGAAGCTCCGAGGCACCTTTGGAATCGTCAGCCGCTTCCGCCAGTCGATGGCATATTTCCACTATCGGTTCCAGCCTTGAGTGCATGTTTGCAAAAATCTTTTCCGACAAGATAAAATCAGGATCTTCATCATTGAGGCCAAGCACCTTTTCCAAAGGCAGCCCAATGCTGTCAGATGCACTTTTAAGACGCTCGTAATCCTGGTGCATCCAATCAAGCCACCTGTAAATCGAGCTTATGCGTTTTTGAGCGATCTCCTCAGGCTGGTTTTGATCCAAAGCAGAAAAAGAAGGTTCCCCATTTTTAGCCATAAGGCTGTCCCAATAGGAAGCACATCTGCGCCTTTCCTCTTCTAAGGCGATATATTTAAGGGCAATGTCACAATCCTCCTTTGAGCCGAGAGGAGAACCGTCAATAAATACGCATTTTGCGGCTTTTGGAAGGCTGCGTACAAAAACACTTGTAATTTTGGATATCCTGCCGCTATTTTTTTCGATATGCTCTTTAAGGCTACTGACAAGTTTTTCGGCCTCGGATAGATCCTCAAAACGCAGGTCTACAGTCTTTCCAAAGCTTTCCACCATCGCCTGTTCAGCCAAAGCACATGTCTTTTTCGCCTGTTCGGCCAGCATCAGCCATCTTTGGCGGTAAGCTCCGCCTTTTTTACCGTCACAGGAAGCCGCAACCATCCATTTTGAAACATCACAGCATGAGGCAATAATCGACTTTATTTCTTCCAGCGCTTCTTTGTTTTCAAGCAGCACCGAAAACGAGGCGAAGCCGCAGTCAAAATCAACACGCCTTTTCTCACCCGGTACGACACAAGCCAACCAGCCATACTCATCCAGCAGGTCAGCAGCCTCAAGGCTTTTCCCGCTTTCAAGTTCAAACATATCTTTAAGTTCTTCAGGAGAAGCTATATTCCCAATCTCCAGGACTCCTGAACCTATTTCTTTTTCATCCTCGGCAGAGATAAGGCCATTGGAAGAATAAAGCTCATTAAGTTCTGAGGAAGAAAGCGGCAATTCGGATGCTTCTGTTATTCCTCCGAGATAAGAAAGGGCTTGGCTGTTTTCAAAGACAAATCTAGCTGCTTCTGAAGGAGTAAGTTCACCTTTTATCGTTTTTATGGGGCCATTGGCAGCTGTTATCGCCTCATAGAGCCTTTTTCTCTTGTCAGAAAGGAGGGCAATGATATTTTCACGCCTTTTTTCAAGGGACGTCATTTCCTTTTCCAGCTCCGTGGAAGTATGAATCGCCATATATTCAGTTATGCCGTCAATCGACTTTTCCATATCCTTCTGGTCGTCGTCAATGACAGATACGCAAAGGGACTGCATTTCCTTAGGAAGTTTTTCTTTAAGGACCGACAGCGCTTTTTTCGTGTGGCTGGTCACCAGCACGCTTTGCCCCCTGGCAAGGAAATGGCCGATAAGGTTTGCGATCGAATATGTTTTACCTGTACCCGGCGGACCCTGCACCAAAGCGGCGTTATATTTCTCTATTCTTTCGGCAATATCAAGCTGCTCCCTGTTGGCCGGCTTAGCCAGCAGGACTTTAAGACTTTCGCCGCCCGCCGATGCAAGTATTTCATCTATCGGTATTTCATTGTCACAGGCGTTATCCTCAATGGTCCCTCCTCCAACTATGTCGGAAAGGAAAGGCGGTATATACCCTGTTTCATTTATGTTTTCTATTATCTTTTCAACTGTCTCGAATGTGCCGTCCGATCTTTTTCGAACTATTATGCATGGATTGGCCTCCATCAAAATCCTGGCGCTTTCCCTGAAATCATCTTTATAAGGCCCGTTGCTGAAAAGGCTGTCCGGGCATATAATCCGGCAGGCCGTTTCCAAAAAAGATAATGCTTTTTTGCTGTCAAAGGGGTGGAAAGGGTTGTTCTCCAGCATATCCTTTAACATGGAGGCCGAATTGGGTCCTATATCTCTCATGGCGCCAAACAGCTCGCTGTATATCTGACATTCCTTTGAGCTATCCCTTATGCAGACCGAGTTGTCAGAGGGGTCAAAAGATATCAACGCCCTTTTGAAAATCAACGGGTGTTTTATCCCATTGTCCTCCCTGTCGCTGACAATACCATTGGCCGCGACGATTTCCAGGGTGTCAGGCCGCCTTTCCATCTGAGTGTAAGCCGCATAAAGGTCGTTAAACAGCTTTCTTGTTCCTTCTGTTTTCCTGTATTTTTCAGCCCAGGCATCCCTTTTTTCCTTCCAGGAATCGAATGCCGAAACGCGCTCTCCATTATCACCAAACCTCTCAGGCAGCACAGGCTCAGGGTCGATATATGGTTCATTTATGGAAAATCCATCGGAAGAAGGATCATTTTGAATGCTCTTTCTGTTCTCTATTTTTGGAAGTTTATTCCGGGTCTCAGCCACGATCACTTCTTTTTCCGGGTCATCCCATCCATCTGAAAGCCATTCGGCAAATATTTCTTCAGGAGCGGGACATCTTTTAAACTCCGGCCTTTTTATTTTTAGAAGTATCCCGCGATCCTCCCCATCACCGTCAAGAGAAAAACCAAAGGTTATATTGTCGTCATCTTTGGGAATATCCGATAAAAAGCGGCAAAGTTCATATCGCCCGACATCGGTTATGTTCTCTCGCTTTATAGCGCTGATTTCTCTTATGTACTTATAAAGTGAGATGGCTTTTTCACTGTTGGTCATCGTTTTTTTGACTGTTTCCATTCGGTATCACCCGTATTATTATTTTATTGGCATATTTTCAGAAAAGCCCGGGCAGTCCTTTGAGAAACATTTTTAAAATGCCCGCCCTTATTCATTTCAAAAAAAATTTCGGTTCCCTGTGATTTGATACTGTTTATTATGCGTATTGTTTTATCCTCTACTTTGGACATCCTGCCATTTTTAGTATTCTTTTCAGCATCGCCAAGGGAAAGGTAAACCTTTTTTGGAATACTTTTAAAGCTGCCTTTGGCCATATATTCCTCAAAGCCGTCAAACCATAGCGATCCCGATGCCGACGCCGCCCTTTCAAACGAAGTACTGTTAAAAGAGCCCCACAAAGCAAAAAGCCCGGCCAATGAGTATCCGGCAATTACCCTGAATTTAAAATAACGCCCATTTTCGACGATAGGGATAATTTCTTTTTCTATATTTTCAAGCCACTGCTCTGCGCATCCGCTGAAATCCTCGTCGCCTGACATAAGGGCCGGGGCTTTCCATGGCGAAAGGCTCCTGTTCCAATCCGGAATGTCAATGGCTGCAAGCGTTATCCCGCTTTCTTTTATGGTTTGCCAAACGGGCATCGCTCTTTCGAGCGACATATGGGAATAAACAATAGGTCCTTCCTGCCGGCCCTCCCACAGAAAGACGCTACAATTTTCCAGCTTTATATGCCTGTACATAATAACCTCACATTTCCGCTATTAATGATGCCGCCTTTTTAGGATCTAAAGAGGTCACATCAAGTTTTGTTGTATTAAGTGCTTGGTAAAGGGCCAGCTTGTTAAGGCTCCTTCCGACGACCGATTCCTCACGAAGACCGCGGTCGACATCATGATAGAGCCTTTTTTTTAACTCTCGGCTATCGCATACAAGTGAAATGTTAACTATTTCATAATCGTCCCGGGGAAGTGATGACAAAATTGCGTCTATTGTGTCCTGCATGTCCATTACCCAGCAGAAAACCACGTTTTCATATGTACGGCAACGCATAAAATTGCCCAGCATGAAGCATATATTCTCCATAACCATCTGCTTTGTTTCATCGTTGACGACAAAAGGATGGGCATCCCAGCACCAATCCCCGTCAAGGAAGACGCAATTCGGCAGCATATCGGCCAGGATTCGGGATACCGTCGTTTTGCCTACCCCCATTGTACCGCCTATCAGATACAGTTTTTTCATCTTAAACAGCTTCCTCCTTAACAAAATAAAGGCCGGCGGCAACAGCCCCCGGCCTTCTTTAGATTTTGGCAAACCGGCAAGCCTTAATAACCGGCTTTCCTGTCAATGATATTGCCAAGCCTTTCGCCTTTGGCATATCGTTCAAGGTTGGAGCAGAAAATATTGACCGCCTTATGTCGTGTAATACCAAGAGACATATTGCCCGAAACATGAGGCGTAATAAGGATATTTGGAGCGTTCCACAGCGGGTCATCTTTGGGAAGCGGTTCGGGAACTGCTACATCCAAAGCAGCACCAGCCAGCTTTCCGCTTTCAAGAGCTCTTATAAGCGCGGGCTGGTCTATTGCCCATCCGCGGCCAACATTGACTATGTAAGAGCCATCCTTCATAAGTGAAAGCCGCCTTTCATCTATCATATGGGTGGTGGCGTCGGTACCAGGAACGCATAGCACAACTATATCAACATCTTTTACAGCCTCATCAAGGTTGTCAGTCAGATAAACCTCGTCATAGCATTCATCAGAAGGCTTATTCGTGCGGCGTACCCCTCTTACAAGCGAAGCGCCCAGCGCTTTCGCCCTTTTGGCAAAATTGGTGCCTATATCGCCCATACCGACAACCGTTATGCGGCTGCCCATTATGGAATTGATATTTCCGATAAGCTTCCACTCCCTGTCAGCGACAAGCCTACCGTATTCAGGCATGCGACGCAGCATCATAAGTATGACAGTGATGATGTGCTCAGAAATGGTTATGCCATAAGCGCCGGCGGCATTGGTAATGACAACATCCCTGCCCTCGTAAAGACTGTCGTCAACGACCTTGTCCACTCCCGCAAAAGAGCACTGAAGCCACTTAAGGGACTTGTCCGATTTGATAGCCTCCAACGGGAAGCTACCAAAAAGCACCTCACAGCCATTACTGTTTTTGCAGGCGTCCTCATTATTTGCAAAAAATACCGTTTCAAAGCCATGCTTTTCAGCTGTGTTTTTGATTTTCATGGTCAGCTCCTCATCAAGAAAGGGAGCGTTTATTCCTATTTTTACAGCCATGTTTTGACCTCCTTGTATTTTAATCCTTATTCATTTCAATAAGCACGTCGTTAAGTTCGCCACCCAAAATCAATATGGACGAAACTATCTGAAGCCAGATCATAAGTATCATGACAGCAGCAAGCGATCCGTATAGCAGCGAATAATTAGAAAAATTGGAAACATAGTAGGAAAAAAGCGTTGTAACAGCCGTTACCGCCACAACGGCAAAGACCGCTCCGGGCATTGCGTTTTTAAAAGGGAATCTGCGGCTAGGGACTATATAGTAAAAGCCGCTCAAAACCAAAAGCATATAGACGGGAAGCAATACGAACTTTATTAGCCTCAAAAAAGCGTTTATGCTTTCGGGTATATGGATATAGTTCTCCAGATTTGCCACAGCAACTTCCCCGCCCATCAGTATGATACTCAACGCGAAAAATGAAAGAAGTATCACAGCTGAGAGCACGGCAGCTGTCATATAATTAACTGCCCCAGCTTTTTTGATGCGGTAAGCTTGCCTGACAGATGTCAGAAGTGAATTAAAACTTCTGGTTAAGGCATACAGCGTGGCAAAGAGCGCCACAAAGAATATATAAGGCGTCTCTATTCTTCCCAAATAGTCGATATAATCAAGCATTATGTCGATGATTTCAGAAGGCAGTATATTTCCGAAACGTGACAGGATAAACTTGACATCAACATCAAACCTGCTGATTATGGCATTTATCAAAATCATTATAGGGAACATGGAAAAGAAAAGATAATATGCCAGCTGCGCAGAAGACCTCGCCACACCGTCGGAAAAATATCTTTTTATAACACGCCCTAACACCTTCACGGCTTTATCCATTTGGCCCTTCCTCAAAATGTATTTTCCCCGAACGGCTTCAATCAACAAAACATTTATAAACTTTTAATATTATATCAGACGGGAAAGTAGCTGTAAAGTTTATGATTCCCCAAAAGATATTATGACAAAACGCTTTTTGACAATTAAAGCCTTTGTTTTTGACAAAAGTACGCAGATGATGTAAACTTTGATAAAAAAAGGTTTAAAATAGGAGTCTTTTCATGCAGAAGAAATATTATTGTTCCCTCTCTTCACCGATAGGTTCCCTTTTCATCTGTCAGAATGATGACTCACTGTCATCGCTTTCATGCACTCAACCCAACGATAAGGATGAGCGTATTTATGAAATTACCCCTCTTTTGAAAGAGTCCTGCCGTCAGCTGGAAGAATATTTCAAAGGCGAAAGAAAAAGCTTTTCCCTGCCCATTTCTTTTCCTGCAACGCCTTTTAAAAAGCGGGTGTATGAAGAACTTTCCAAAATTCCCTATGGCCGCACGGTAACTTACAAGGAGCTTGCGTCAATGGCCGGAAGCCCGAACGCCGCAAGGGCTGTCGGATCTGCAATGGCTTCTAACCCGATAATGATAATACTCCCCTGCCATAGGGTTCTTGGTTCTGACGGTTCGCTGACAGGTTATGCCTATGGCACGCAGAAAAAGGAATATCTGCTTAACCTTGAAAAAAGCCATATGTAAAATACAGTCTTTAGGTTCAAATAAGCAAAAGCGCCGGCTGGCTGCCGGCGCTTTTGCTTATTCTTTTATGCCAAAAATCCGTTTTTTAGCCTCAATTCCCGTCGGAGTTATGGCTAGACCGCCTTCGGCGGTCTCCCTGATGGAAGACGGGAGTATGCTCCCTATTTGGAACATGGCGTCAATGACCTCGTCAGGAGGGATAACGCTCTTTATCCCGGCAAGCGCCATATCGCATGCCGTTATGGCCATAGACGCGTATACACCGTTTCGCTTGATGCACGGTACTTCCACCAGACCGGCTACAGGGTCACAGGCAAGTCCGAGGGAATTTTTAAGGGCCAGAGCAGAAGCATGGACAACCTGTTCATCATTTCCGCCCAAAAGAAAGGTCAAAGCCCCCGCTGCCATTGAAGCGGCGCTCCCAACCTCGGCTTGGCATCCACCGGCCGCTCCCGATACAGTCGCCCTGGTAGCTATGACAGCACCTATTCCGGACGCAACTATAAGGCTGTGCACTATATCCTCATCCGAAAAACCGAACTCCTGCTGAGCTGCTATCAAAACGCCGGGCAATATGCCGGACGCTCCGGCTGTTGGAGCGGCCACTATAACACCCATAGAAGCATTCTGCTCATTAGTAGCAATAGCATAAGCAATAGCCCTGGCATTAAAAGAGCTGAGAAGGGAGCGTCCTGATATCATATAGGTGTTATATTTGAATGCATCCCCACCTGTAAGGCCGCTGAGCGAAGGCCCATTTTCCCGTATTCCGTTTTCAACAGCCTTTTTCATAATGGAATAGGTCGACAATACTCTTTCTATAAGTTTTTCAGCAGGTACGCCGCTGTCCAAAAATTCGCTTTGCAGTACATACTGCCAAAGCGTCTGATGGTTGCCGTGAGCGCCGTCCAGCATTGACTGTATGCTTGGAATTTTCATATATATTCACCCTTCTTAAAACTTTTCAATGGCGACGACGCCTATTATATTTTCCATATTTTGAATCTTTGCTACGGTATCACTGTCGACTGCCTGATCGGTCTCTATTACAATAACTGTATCGCCGGCGCGCCGTTCCCTGTCAAGATAGATAGTGGCTATATTATAATGTCTATCTTTCAAAATTGCGGCTATCGAATAAAAAACGCCTATAACATCACGACCAAAAACTATAAGAGTATCAGCATTGCAGTTTACCGATACCTCAAAACCGTTTATCTCGGTCAGCTTTATGGCTCCTCCGCCTACTGAAACCCCTCTTAAAGCCAGCTTATTATGTTCTGACTCCGCTTCTATATATACCGTATTGGGATGATACCTTGGATTGTCATCGGTATGTATGCTGTACGACAGGCCCATTTCTGAGGCAAGCTTGAGGCTGTCCCTGACCCTGAGGTCAGAGGTTCCAAAGCCCAAAAGTCCACCAACCACGGCCTTGTCGGTGCCATGGCCCTTGTAGGTCATGGCAAATGAGCCGTAAAAGGTTATTTTAGCCTTAATTACCTTTTCTTTTAAAATGGTCCTGCAGGCGAGGCCGATTCTGACCGCGCCCGCGGTATGTGAAGATGAGGGGCCCACCGTTATTGGCCCCAGCATATCAAACATTCCAACAGCCATTGCGCACCTGCTTTCCCGTTAATGATAATTTATCAGTCAAGAAAATCCTTAAGTTTTTTGGAACGGCTGGGATGGCGGAGCTTTCTGAGGGCTTTGGCTTCGATCTGACGTATCCTTTCCCTTGTGACATTAAACTCCTTGCCGACTTCTTCCAGAGTCCTGGCTCGTCCGTCCTCGATGCCGAAACGCAGTCTCAGGACTTTTTCCTCCCTGGGGGTAAGCGTCTTAAGGACCTCCAACATCTGCTCTTTAAGCAACGTAAAGGACGCGACTTCAGCAGGTTCGGGAGCATCGTCATCTGGGATGAAGTCTCCCAGATGACTGTCTTCCTCCTCACCGATAGGGGTCTCAAGGGAAACCGGCTCCTGTGCTATTTTGAGTATGTCCCTGACCTTCTGTACAGGTATGTTCATTTCCTGGGCAATCTCTTCGGGGCTGGGGTCATGGCCAAGCTCCTGGAGAAGCTGCCTGGAAACCCTAATAACTTTGTTTATTGTTTCGACCATATGCACGGGTATCCTTATGGTCCTCGCTTGGTCGGCGATGGCCCTGGTTATGGCCTGCCTTATCCACCATGTGGCATATGTGGAAAATTTATATCCCTTGGTATAGTCAAACTTTTCTACGGCCTTTATAAGACCCAGGTTGCCTTCCTGTATGAGGTCAAGAAACAGCATGCCCCTGCCGACATACTTTTTGGCTATACTTACCACCAGCCTCAGATTGGCCTCGGCCAGACGTTTTTTTGCCCGTTCGTCACCTTCAAGCATCCTTTTTGCCAGCTCGATTTCTTCATCTGGGCTCAAAAGATCCACCTTGCCTATCTCCTTAAGATACATCCTGACAGGGTCGTCAATGGCAAGGCCCTCAGCTAAAGTGGCGTCGTCGGGTATATCTTCGTCAGGGATATCTTCCACATCGACTAAATCGTCATCGCTGTCAATGACGGGGGGCTCTATAAGAAAATCCTCTTCTTCCATAACGATATCGACCGACATTTTTTCCAGCGCCTCAAACATTTTGTCCTGCTGGTCGTTGTCCATCTCCATCTCTTCGATTATTTTATTTACTTCCTTCATCGTGACCTTGCCGTTTTTACGGCACTTCTCGACGAATTCCTGGACCATTTCGGCCTTATTAAGAGCACGGTTTTCGTTTTCAGCCATAATCTTATCCCTTTCTTTCTCGTCTGCGGCTCAGTGCATCCATAAGTCTCTGATCGCCTTCCGAATTATTCTTTGCGTATTCTTCTTTTATTATCCTGATATAATCTTCAATCTCTTTTTCAGGATCCTTTGACGGGATCTCCTGAGAAAAAAGCCTTGTTAAATGCCGAGACTCGGCATCGGTAAGCTGTGACAAAAGCGCAGCAGGCATGGCATTCCATTCATTTTTTGACATTAGGCACGCCTTTTTGAATATCTCAGCCAGAAAGGGGGATGAAAACTCCTCGCAGTCTATCGCCGATACGGCTTTCTGCATAAGTTCCCAATCCTGAAGGACCAAGATCAGCAGCTTTTCCTCGCACAGTGCCGAACGCGGGTTTTTGTACCTAAGTCCATTTTCTTTGGGCTGGACATTTCTAAGCGGCTGCAAAGCTTCACTTTCTTCCTTCTTCTTCTGCCGCCTTGCTTTTATGGTAAACGCTCTTTTTACCTCGGCTGTCATGACCTGGCTGCTGATCTCGGCCTGCTGGGAAACACTGCCAATTAATATCTCCCTTTCGACAGGGCTGCCAATTGTGGAAATATAGTCTGCCGCCTCCTTAAGATAAAGTACCTTCTGAGAATCTGCGCTCAGATCATATTTTGACTTTATAACAGCCAACATATACTCGCTGTCGCTTTGAGGCCTGTCAAGCAGCAAAGCAAATGCCTCCGCACCATTCTTTTTTATATATTCATCCGGATCCTTTGCTCCGGGTATATGAAGCACCTTGACTTCCAACCCTGCAGGTTTAAGGAGGTCAATAGCTTTTTGCGCAGCTTTCTGCCCTGCCCCATCGGAATCGTAACATATGACGGCCTGAGCGGCATAGTGACTCATTAAACGGGCCTGTTCAGAAGTAAGCGCAGTACCCAAAGACGCCACAGCGCAGTCAAACCCGGCCTGATGCAAGGCTATGACATCCATATATCCTTCTGCCAGGATAAGACGGCCAGCCTTACTTTTCTTTGCAAAATTAAGAGCAAAGAGATTTCTACTTTTGCTGAAAACCGGAGTGTCTCCGGAATTCAAATATTTGGGGCCGTCGCCTTCGATTATCCTGCCCCCGAAAGCTATCACATTGCCCCGAATATCTATTATAGGAAACATCACCCTGTCGCGGAAAGCGTCATACAGCCCGCCGGAGCGTCCCCTTCGGGCAAGCCAAGCACTTTCCAACTCATTATCGCTGAACCCTTTTTCCTTCATTGCCCTAATAAGCCCGTCCCATTCAGGCATAGCGTATCCAAGGCCGAAAGATGTTATCGTTTTTTTCGTAAGCCCTCTGTTAAGCAAATACCGAAGGGCCCTTTCCCCCTCTTTTGACAAAAGGCGAGAATGAAAATACCTGGCTGCCTGCTTGTTAAGTTCAAAAATGCGCTCCCGCCGCTGCCGCTCGGCATCTGTATCGCCGCTGTCCTCAGGTACCGCCATACCGTACATATCAGCCAAAAGCCTGACGGCGTCAATAAACGGGAGGTTTTCCTCTTTCATTATAAAAGTAATAACATTTCCGCCCTCTCCACAGCCAAAACAGTGATAAAGCTGCTTATCCGGTGACACCGAAAAGGAAGGGGTTTTCTCGCTGTGAAAAGGGCACAGCCCCACATACCTGCTCCCCGATTTTTTAAGTGAAACATACTTTGAGATGACTTCCACAATATCACATCTGTAAATCAACTCGTCCAAAAAACTCTGAGGCAGCGGCATTTCCCGCTCCTTTCTCAAAAATCAATATTTTGCCCAGCTTTTAGGCACAAACAGGTCTTCATATCTGGCAACTGCAAACCTGTCGGTCATGCCGGCCACATAATCTCGGGCAGCTTCTTCCCGCCCATATTTTTCAACCGAATCAACATACTCACCCGGCATTTTTTCCGGGTTTTTGCAGAAATACTCATACATCCTTCTGAGTATGTCCATCCCTTTAGTTTCCTCGCTTTTGGCCTTGGGATTTCGGTAGACATTTTCGAACATAAATTCTCTTAAATCTTCCATGGCGCCGGCATACAGCTCATCAAGTCCTATGGCATGGTTGATTTCACCGTATTCTACCATTTTGCATACCAGGGTATTTATCCTCCTGCTATGGCTGTGGCCCAGTATATCTGCTATGTCCCGGGGAATGTCCTCCTCCTTTAAAATATCGCCCCTTATGGCATCGTCTATGTCGTGGTTTATGTAGGCTATCCTGTCGGCAAACCTAATGATTTGCCCTTCCAGAGTTTCGGGCAAGGCTGCGCCCGTATGGCGGAGTATTCCCTGTCTCACCTCATAGGTCAAATTCAGTCCTCTGCCGTTTTTCTCCAGTTTTTCAACTACGCGCAGGCTATGTTCGTTATGCCTGAAACCTCCCGGTACCACTTCATCCAAAGCCTTTTCACCGGCATGCCCGAAGGGCGTGTGCCCAAGGTCATGCCCCAAAGCTATTGCCTCCGCCAGGTCCTCATTAAGGGCAAGAGCCCTTGCCACAGTCCTGGATATCTGAGAAACTTCCAAGGTATGGGTCAGCCTTGTCCGGTAATGATCGCCCGAAGGCGAGAGAAAACACTGAGTCTTATGCTTGAGTCGCCTGAAGGATTTGCAGTGTATTATCCTGTCGCGATCCCGCATGAAGCATGTGCGAAGGCTGTCGGGCGCCTCGGCCCTTTCCCTGCCCCTTGATTTTTCCGAAAGGCAAGCTAAGGAAGAAAGCAGCATCCTCTCGTTGTCCTCAAGCTTTTCCCTTACGAACATATTGCCGCCTCCCTTTTTCAATTTGCACACTTCTTCAGACTCTATAATATAATACGCAAAAGACCTCGGTTTTTCTTCTTTTAAAAACAAAAATTTTATTTAATTTTTTTTGCGAAAAGCTTTTCGCCTCGGCCCTCGGGAGTTACCTGCCCATTTGTAACATCGATTATTTTCGCCTTAAAGCTTTCAAACTTTTCAGAAGGCATAAAAAGCTCAATACCGACGCTAGCGGCATATTCGGTATTGGTTTCCTCAGCCTCAAAGTCGGGAAGATATTTTCTTACCGTTTCCAAAAGACTGTATGGGCAGTCTATGAAAACTTCCCTGTGGGGCTGCATGACCGCGATGCCTGCGGCATCTAAAGCCAGCTTGGCTGTCTTGCCGTACGCCCTCGTAAGCCCTCCTGCGCCCAAAAGGATCCCGCCGAAATATCTTACGGTGACGCAAAGAACATCAAAAACCTCTTCTTTGCGAAAGACTTCCAAAGTAGGCATGCCGGCTGTACCCTGGGGTTCGCCGCCATCCGAGAAGCGCATCACGCCATTTTTAAGATGATATGCGTAAACAACTGTACTTGCGTCCCAATATTTTTTCTTTTGTGCCGCTATTATATTGTTTGCTTCCTCCGCAGTCTCCACTTTATAAATATGCCCGATAAAGCGAGACTTTTTTTCTATAAGTTGGTCTTCACCTTCAGATGCCGGAACCTTATAATTCTCCATCTTCCCTCTCCTGTTCTTTCGGAAGGTATTTTTTTACGCTTCCCAGCGCTCTCATATCACATACAGCTTCTATTTTTATACCCATTTCGGTATATTCGGCCGATACGACATTGGCCTGCTTGTAAAGCCAATCGAGAAGCGAACCGTCGGAATACGGCAATATGAAACTCACTTTTCTTGTATCCCTGTCAAGTATTTCCTCTATTTTATTTTTTAAAGCATCCATCCCTATGCCTTTGACAGCTGAACAATAAACACAGCCAGGCTGCCTGGGCAACATGCTTTCCGGCAGCTTGTCTATCTTGTTGAAAAGCATTATCCTCGGCGTTTCTCCGGCTCCGAGTTCGCGGATCAGGCCTTCCACGACATCCGCCTGCTGGGGCCAATTTTCGTCTGAAGCATCAATAACATGGATAAGTATATCGGCATACACCAGCTCCTCCAACGTGGCCCGGAAAGCGTCAACAAGGTGATGCGGAAGGTTCCTTATAAATCCAACAGTATCGGAAATAAGTATTTTCCTGCCATCAGTGGTCTCCATTGACCTTGTCGTCGGGTCAAGGGTATCAAAAAGACGATTGTTTGCCTGTATACCGGCACCCGTCAGGCTGTTCAAAAGCGTGGATTTTCCGGCGTTGGTATATCCCACTATACAGACAAGCTTCATTTCATTTTCCAGCCTTTTTCTTCTCTGAGTGGAACGCACCTTCTTTACGGCGGCTATTTCCTCCTCCAGCTTTTGTATCTTCCTTCTGATATGCCTTCGGTCGGTTTCCAGCTGGGTTTCTCCAGGTCCCCTGGTGCCTATGGGGCTGCGCCCGCCGCTGGCCGTCTGTCTTACCAGGTGTCCCCACATTCCGGAAAGCCTGGGCAATATATATTTATATTGCGCCAACTCGACCTGCAGCTTTCCTTCGCTTGTTTTAGCCCTGTCCGCAAAAATATCAAGAATAAGGGCGTTGCGGTCTATAACGCGGCAGTTTAATTCCTTTTCCAAAGCCCTTGTCTGAGATGGGGATATTTCATTGTCAAAAACGACCAGCTCAATATCATTCTCTTTTATAAGAGCCGCTATTTCGGAGGCTTTTCCCTCACCTATAAAAGTCCTGGGATCGGGCGAAGCCCTGTTTTGCATGAACCGCAGAAGCGTTTCGCCTCCTGCGGTCTTTACCAGCTCTTCCAGCTCATTCATAGTATCCTCGTCAGAGCTTTCAAAATCGCGCAGACCCGGACAGCATAACCCGACGATGGCAGTACGTTCCTTTTCTGAAACATTGTTTTTGTCTGCGGGAGATATGTTTTCACTCATTATCTGAACCTCAAAACTATATTTTTACGCATAACTACCTATATTAACAGTATACTCTTTTTTGTCAATTTTAGCAAGTACGTCGCCCTATTTACATCGAACAAATGTTCTGATATAATGTAACTATGATTTGTTATTAAAGGAGGGCATTTATGGCGCGCACTGTGTTCCATGTCGATGTAAATTCAGCTTTTCTTTCATGGTCGGCTGTTCAGATGCTGAGAAACGGATATGACACGGATCTGCGTCTTATCCCCTCCGCCATAGGCGGTGACGAGGAAAAACGCAAAGGAATAGTCCTGGCAAAATCCATACCGGCGAAAAAATACGGTGTGATCACGGGAGAGCCTTTATGGCAGGCAAGGAAAAAATGCCCTGAGCTTGTTATTGTCCCGGCAAATTACGGCCTTTATTCCCGTATGTCTTCCCTTTTTACAGAAATAATCGACCACGAGTTCCCTGTTTGGCAAAAATATTCTGTAGATGAGTGTTTTATCGACTGTACGGGTATGGAAGGCATCAGAGGCGATCCCATTCAATCGGCGGAGGCACTGCGTTCCGAAATAAAGGAACGCCTGGGTTTCACGGTAAGCATCGGTGTTTCTTCTTGCAAGGTTCTGGCAAAAATGGCGGGAGAACTGAAAAAGCCCGACGCCGTTTCCTCCATATTCCCGTACGAGGTAGAAAAAAAGCTATGGCCGCTGCCGGTAGATGAACTTTTCATGGTAGGGCGCTCTACTGCAAGAGCTCTTAACCTTATGGGGATATCTCAAATAGGGGATCTGGCCAAAACCGACCCTGAAATAATGAAAAAACGATTTGGGAAGCATGGTCTTTCGATATGGCTATATGCCAACGGCATAGACCAGGAACCTGTGGTAAGCACCATGCGAGAAGAACCTAAAAGCTGTTCGCAGTCGGTCACACTTCCCCATGATATGTCATGCGAAAAAGATATTATACCCGTCATATCGAGGCTTTGCGCCGCTCTTGCATACCGCCTAAGGCGTCTGGGCAAATGCTGCTGCGAGGTGACGGTATTTTTCAAGGACGATAAATTTGTAACCGTTTCCAGGCAGCAGAGGCTTTTCCGCCCCACTGACATATCAGGAGAGCTTTTTGAAAAAACAAGGTCCCTTTTCAGGCTGATATATGACGGCAGGCCCATAAGAGCTTTGGGAATAGGTTTCTCTGCACTCACCCCCAAGGAAGGATGCGCTTTTACTCTTTTTGACGATCCTGCAAATCTGGGACGCAAATTCGCCATAGACGCCGCGGCCGACAGCGTGCGCAGCCGTTTCGGCGGAGAATCTCTGCTGCCGGCGTCGGCATTGATCTCCCCGACTTTTGAGCATCTCAAACGGTTTGAGCCGAATGAGGGTCATATAAGGACCGTGTGCCCTTTTTAAAGCAGTTTGACCTTATGACCACAGGATGTTATACTTTTGTTATCAGACAAAAAAGGAGGTGCAGCATGTCATACAGCATAGGCCAGGCGGCAAAATTGTTGGGTATAGCCCCATCCACGCTCCGCTTCTATGATAAGGAAGGGCTGCTGCCGTTTATGGAAAGGAACAAAAACGGCGTCAGAATCTTTAAAGAATCGGATATGGAATGGCTTTTTACGATAGAATGTCTGAAACAAACAGGCATGCCGATAAAGGACATAAAAACCTTCATCGACTGGTGTATAGAAGGAGACAGCACCATAGCCCAAAGGCTGGAGCTGATAAAAAATCAGCAGCGCAGCGTAATGAAACAGATAGAACACCTAAAAAAACATTTGGGGCTGCTGAATTATAAGCAGTGGTATTACGAAACAGCACTTGAGCATGGCTCCTGTTCTGTGCATGACGGCATAAAGGAGGAAGATGTCCCCGAACAGTTTCGACCATATATATCTTCAAAAAACTCTCTACGAAACAAACAGGCCGTTTGCAAATAAAGCAAACGGCCTTGTTCAGCTGATACAAATCAGTCTTCGATATTAAACCTCTTCTTAAAGCGTTCTACACGTCCGCCCGTATCAACCAGCTTCTGCTTGCCGGTAAAGAACGGATGGCAGTTGGAGCAAATTTCAACGCGGATATTCTCCTTGGTAGAACCTGTCTCAAAAGTATTGCCGCAGGCGCACCTTACGGTTGTCCTGTAATACTTGGGATGGATTCCCTCTTTCATGTCTATCTCACCTCACAATGAACACGGAATAACAAACACTGATTATAATATCACTTCAAGATCATAAATGCAATACCAAATTGCAAAAAAACCAATTATTTTTTGAATAAAAAAGATTGACTTTTTAAGGCTTATATTTGATAATTTACATGTTCATAACATAGCTGTCAAGAGTTTATTGTAAAATGATTGGCAGTAATTTTTAAAGTTAAGAGGTTTTAAAATTATGGGAAAAGGTTCAAGAACTCGCCTTTCGCATGATAGCGAACAGGTAAACGCAAATCAAGGAAAAGCCTCCGGCAAATCGTCAGGCAAAATGCTGCGCAATGTTGCCATTATACTGCTTGTGTTAGCTTTTGCCGGTGTTGGGATATTCGGGCTTTTGTCCAAAACGGGATTTCTAATGGGCAAGCTGGCCGCTTATGATGTCGGCGATCAGGAAATAAGCGCATTGGAATACAGGATATATTATAAAGATGCCGAAATCAACCTTATAACAAACTACGGTTCCACACTTGAGATGTATTACGGTGTCGATTTCACTCAGCCGCTGGAATCCCAAGCTTATGGTGATGGAACATGGGGCGATTTCCTGCATGAAAGTGCCAAAGCTTCCCTTTTGGAGACCTATTCGCTTTATGGTGAAGCCCTGGAAAACGGATATACCCTTGTTGACGAAAATGACCCCACATACCTCGGTATCATGGCAAAGCACAACGCCATGGCAAAGGAATACGAAATGGACCTTGATGAGTATATCAAGAATGTTTATGGCTCGGCTGTAAGCCTTGATGACTTGCAGCAGTCGGCCAAAATATACGCCACTGCCACCAACTACTATAATGACTATATAGACAGCATCGAGGTAACAGAACAAGAAATTTCGGATTATTACGCCGAAAAGAGCGCCTCTTTCGATCTTTTCACCTACCGCAGTTATGCGTTTGATTATGAGACCGTAAGCTATACGGAACCCACCGAAGGCGAGGAGCCTGAGGAAGGCGCTCCTGCCAGCCAGGAAGAGGCTGATGCTCTGACCGAGGCCAATATCGCGGACGCCCAAGCTAAAGCCGATGAATTTATCGAAAAGGTAAATGCCGGAGCCGATTTCGCAGCGGTAGCCGAGGAATATGACGCCCAGAACGAAAGCGAAGATACCTCAGCCGATGAAACAGAGGACCCCACTTTAACGACCGATGCCGTTTTGTCCTCTTCCTCGGATATTGACCTGTGGCTGGCCGAGGACGGACGTACCGAGGGTGAGATGACAACTATTGATACCGGCAGCTCCATAACCGTTGTATGCTATGTCAGCAGGCGCCTTCCCGAAATCCCCACCGCAACGGTCCGCCATATACTGCTTACCGTTGACAGTGTGTCCGACGATGCAACCGATGAGGAAAAGGAACTGTCCGAGCAGTCGGATGCCGACGCAAAGGCCAAGATAGAGGAAATCTATGATGAATGGAAATCCGGAGATATGACCGAAGACAGCTTTGCCCTTCTGGCTATGGAATACAGCGAGGATCTTGGTTCCGTTTCGACGGGAGGACTTATTGAGGACTTTTCCGAGGGCAATATGGTGGCAGAATTTGATGAGTGGTGTTTTGATGAGTCAAGGCAGCCCGGCGATACTGAAATAGTTAAGTCCAGTTATGGTTATCACCTCATCTACTATGTTTCCCCTGGCGATTCTGAATGGAGACATATAATAATCTCGCAGCTTAAACTTGACAGCTATAACGAGTATTACGAGACACTGACTGAAAAATATCCCGTCACCGATCATGAGTACGGACAGAGCCTTGCATATTAAATAACAACAAAAAAGCGCGCGGCATAAAGGCGCCCGCTCATAAGGAAGTAATTTGATTGTCGCAGGACGGCATGGCTGAAAGGTCATGCCGTCCTGCCTTTTCTTTGCCTTTCCACAGTCTGATCATCGCCCGGCAGGTTCACTTCTCCAATGAAGTTCCAGACCAGTTCAATTTTCTGCCTGCGGTGGCCGCTGGATTTATCCGGCGCATGAACGATAATCTTCTTTACAAATTCATTGACGATGGTGGGCGTCAGTTCCCGAATGCCCACATATTTTCGCACAATGGCTGCAAAGCTGGCGAAATCGGCTTGAGCTTGTTCAAAGGTTTCTACCGCTTGTCGCCATGCCTTGACCTGCTCCGTCAGTTCCTTTTGTTCTGCCTCATAGTCGGCGTAGAGTTTCAAGAACTGTTCATGGCTGATCGTCTCGCTGATATCATCCTCATAGATGCGTTTGAAAATCCGGTCAAGTTCGGCAATGCGCTTTTCCGCTTGGGCAATTTCACGCTTACGCTTCTTGGCCTCTTTTTCAGATTCTTGGAAACGCTGCTTTCTCGCCGTTTCCTCAAATGCCATGGCATCATCAAAGAAAAGTGCCGTCACATCGAAAATCCGCTGCAAAACGAACAGTTTCAGCGTTTCTTCCCGGATAAAGTGCATGGTGCAATCAC
>CALWAP010000023.1 GCA_944375715.1 uncultured Clostridia bacterium
ATCTTCATTATGGTTACGCCGCTTTGGCTTTCTCCGTTGATTATGGCGGCATTGATCGGGCTGGCACCGCGGTATTTGGGCAAAAGGGATGCATGGACATTGATGCAGCCATAACGTGGCAGATTGAGGATGTCAGAAGGAAGAAGCATGCCATAAGCCGCGACGACGATAATGTCGGGGTTCAGGTCGTAAAGGGCTTTTTTGATGTCCGGGTCTTTCAGAGTAGCGGGCTGAAAGACGGGTATTCCGTTATCCAAAGCCGTTTGTTTAACGGGAGGCATTTTAAGCTTCATTCCCCTGCTTTGGCGGCTGTCGGCACGGGTAAATACGGCCTTTACCTTGTGATGGCTTGCCATAATGGCCTTGAGACAGTTGTCCGCAAAATCGGGGGTGCCCATGAAAACCACATTCATAAATTATTTTTCCTCCCCGCCGCCGTAATACTCATCGGGATCGATATATCTTATGACCTTATCTGTAAAAAGCCCGCCGCTTAAGTGGTCTATCTCATGGCAGAAGGCCCTGGCTGTAAAACCTTCGGCATTGTATGTGAACTCCTTTCCGAAACGGTCCTGGGCCCTTACGGTAACATACATGGGGCGGTTAACTATGCCGAATTTTCCCGGTATGCTAAGGCAGCCCTCTGCGTCTTCCTGAGAGCCGGAGCTTTCCTCAATAATAGGATTTACTATCTCCAGATAGCTGCCGTCGCTCAGAAGGACAACTGCGCACGCCCTTAAAACCCCGACCTGAGGCGCTGCCAAACCAGCGCCGTCGGCGTTGATGAGGGTATCGCGCATATCATCAAGAAGCTGGTGCAGACGGGGATTGAACTCGGTGATTTTGCGGCAGTTTTTGCGGAGAATTTCGTCTCCTTCCTGGATTATATTCCTTATGGCCATTTAAATCTTCCTCCTAAATGTTAAAAATGTTGATGTCAGCCGATACGGTGATCCCCTTTGACTGATTTTGACGGGCAAACCACGAGAGCATTTCTCTCATAAGCTTGCGCGACAGTTTGGAATCTGCACCTTTGAAACTGACGGTATATCTGTATTTGCCGTTAAGACGGGCAATAGGAGCCGGTACGGGTCCCAGCACGGCTGAAGATATCTGCGCATATGGTCCGGCAAAGGCGGCTTTAAGCCCCTTTGCCATAACCGAAGCCCCCGCAGTTGCCCTTTCCTCGTTTTCACAGGATAGCAAAAAGGTAAATATGTCCTTGAAAGGCGGAGCGCCGATCAGCTCCCTTACAGTTATTTCATATTTGTAAAAAGCCTCATAATCCTGCATGGAAGCCGCTTCGATAATGGGGTTTTGAGGGGAAAAGCTCTGAATGACCGCTCTGCCGGGCTTGTCCCTCCTGCCCGCCCTGCCTACTACCTGGGAAATAAGGGAAAAGTTCCTTTCGTTTGCCATATATCCCGACGAGGCTGCCGAAGAATCGGCGTCTATGACCCCTACTAAGGTAACATTGGGAAAATCAAGGCCTTTTGCTACCATTTGGGTTCCCAAAAGTATATCCGCGCCGCCCTTTTCGAAAATATCAAGTATTTCTTCATGGGAACGGCGTCCTGTGGTGGTGTCCGTATCCATCCTTAAAACCCGGGCGTTTGGGAAAAGCTCGGATATTTCGCTTTCTATTTTCTGGGTGCCTGCGCCCACCAGCGTTATGTGGCTTGAGCCGCACATCGGGCATTTCTCCATTAAAGGCACGGAGTAGCCGCAGTGGTGGCACATAAGCCTGCCATTGGCCGAATGATAGGTCAGTGAAATACTGCAGTTTTCACACTGAGGTATATACCCGCATTCGGCGCATACGGCCATCTTAGAGTTGCCCCTTCGGTTTATAAAGAGGATGGTCTGTTGTTCTGCGTCAAGATTTTTTTGTATTTCATCTTTGAGAGTATCCCCGATACACCGTCCGTTGCCGCTTTTAAGGCTCTGCTTCATATCTGAAATTATGGTTTTGGGAAGATTTGCCTCATTGAAGCGCTCGTCAAGGGTGAAAAGGCTGTATTGCCCGTTGAGGGCCTTGTAATAACTTTCGACCGACGGCGTGGCAGAACCAAGCAGCAACAGGCATTGGCTTTTGCCGCAGCGGTATTTGGCAACGTCAATGGCGCTGTACCTTGTGCCCGAGTCGGAAATATAGGTGTTTTCATGTTCCTCATCTATGATTATCAGCCCTAGGTCTGCGCAGGGGGCAAAAACTGCGCTTCTTGTGCCCACAACGGCCATGGCATGGCCGTTTTTAATTTTCATATATTCGTCATAACGGGTAGACGGGCTCAGATTGCTGTGCATTATGGCGGCGCGGCTTCCAAAGTGTCCCTTGAACTCCCGCATCATTCTGGGAGTCAAAGCTATTTCCGGAACCAGAAGAAGGGCCGAGTGCCCGCTTTCGATGGTTTTGCGTATCAGCTCGATATATATCGCAGTCTTGCCGCTGCCTGTCACGCCTCGCAGCAGTGCACAGCAGGGTTCCCTTTTTTCGGCCATAAGCCAAAGTCCCTGGAAAACTTCATGCTGCTTGAGCGACAAAGAATACGGTTCGGCAGAAACATTCAAAGGCGTTTCCGCCATGTAAGCGGGAAGGAGCCTTTCGGAAAGGACATCTTTTTTTATTAGGTCTCTTATGGTAACAGAAGATGCTCCCGTTTGGTAACAGAGTTCTTTTTCAAATGTCTCGCCATGGCTTTTTAAAAATTCTATCGCCGCCAGGCGTTTTTCAAGGGCTTTTCCCCTGCCTAAAAGCTTTGGGTCAACATTGGGACAAGCCAAGGAAACGGCTTTTATCGTCCTGTTATAGTTTGTCCCGGAGGTTTTGGACGATACCTCCACGATCCCGGCGCGTATAAGCTCCTGTACAAGCGGCCTTGGATTTGCAATTCCGCTTAGAGCCGTGATCTCCTTTTCGGAAAGCTCTTTTTTGGGTTTGTCGGAAAGAGCTGTAATAATTGCCAATTCCCTTTCGCCCAGGCCGCCGCTGGCGGTATATCCTTCGGACAGACGGTATTTTTCCTGTTTGCGTTTCCAAATGCCGGGAGGCAGCATGCTGTTTCCGTATTCAAAAAACGAACCGAAATAGCGACTGCGCATCCATAAAGCCAAAGATATCTGCTCTTTGCTTAGAGGAAGGTCATCGCCATAGGAATATAGAATTGGTTTAAGTCGAGGCAGCAGGTCGTCTGCGGTATCGACAGCCAAGACAAAACCTTCCCTTGCCCGGTTTCCCCTCCCAAAAGGCACCAGGACCCTGGCGCCGGGAAAGACTTTTTCCGCAAAGTCGTCGGCAAGATAGTCGTAGGGCTTGTCAAAACCATAGGCTGCTTCCGACACGGCTACTTTTACTGTTGTGTGCATGTATCTACCGGCGCCTCCATTGCCTCCGAAAGCAGGAAAGGGGCAGATTAAAAAAATCTGCCCTCTTTTCAGCAACTACTCAGCTGTTTCTTCCTCTGCTTTTTCTTCAAGATCTCTGTTTTCATCAAGGCTTTCGTTTTCTTCCACATCATGTACAGGGTGCTTAATGGGGATTATGACGCCATTCATTATATCGTCAAGAGCCATGGACACCGGCTTTTCATCAAGATGTACCTGAGGGTCATTCTCGGCCTGCTCGGCAATGTCACGGGCCCTTTTGGCCGCGACGTTTACCAGGGAATATCTGTTGTGTACCTTTTTGAGCAAATCACTCAAGGAAGGATAAAGCATCATAATTAAAACACACTCCTTTTATAAATCAAAACCGTAGATCCACATTTTCGCTGCGGCAGCCCGCGGCTGTTATCACAGCCGAAAGATCGCTTACAGCCTTTTCAAGGCTATCGTTGATGACTATATAATCATAGTCTGACATATAACGGCACTCGTTTTTTGCCTGCTCAAGGCGCATGGCGACCACTTCGTCGCTTTCGGTGCCGCGGTTTCTAAGACGTGACGCCAAAACCTCAAAGGAAGGGGGGGCTATAAATACCGTTATTGCATCGGGCCTTTTCTTTTTTATCTGGAGGGCGCCCTGGACCTCTATTTCCAAAATAACATCTTTGCCAAGCTTAAGCATTTCATTAACGGGATTTTCCGGCGTACCATAATAATTTCCGACATATTCGGCATGCTCCAAAAGCTCATTGCAGGAAATCATTTCTTCAAACCGGTCTTTACTGACAAAAAAGTAATTTATTCCTTCCTTCTCTCCGGGGCGAGGTTGTCTTGTGGTGGCCGACACCGAAAAAAATATGTTTTCTTTTATTTTAAAAAGCTCCGCCAGGACAGAGCCTTTTCCGGCGCCCGAAGGCCCTGTAACAACAAAAAGGTTGCCTTTTTTACTCATCGCTCTCATCCTCGTCACCGTCATCGTCTTCATAGTTCATACGGTTGGCCACAGTTTCGGGCTGGAGGGGGGACAAAATAACATGCTCTGAGTCGGTGATAAGCACTGCGCGGCTCCTTCTCCCGTAAGTTGCGTCTATCAGAAGGTCTTTTTCCTTGGCTTTCTGCACTACCCTTTTGACAGGTGCCGAATCAGGGCTTACTATGGCTACGACCCTTCCGGCAGCCACCATGTTCCCGAACCCGATATTTATCAGTTTCAAGCCTCTCTCCCCCTTACTCAAGATTCTGGATCTGTTCCCTTATCTTTTCTATCTCAGCTTTAAGGTCAACTACCGTTTTTGCTATATCATAATCATTGGCCTTTGAGCCGATGGTGTTCGCTTCGCGATTAAGCTCCTGAATAAGAAAATCCAGCTTGCGTCCTGCGGCAACGCTGCCGCGCACCATGGAATCAAGCTGTTTGAGATGGCTTCTGAGCCTGACTATTTCCTCGGTAACAGAAACCTTGTCGGCAAAAAGGGCGGCCTCTGCCAATATCCTCTGCTGGGCGAAATCGCTGCCGTCCAAAAGTTCCTTCATGCGCTGGGTTATCTTTTCGCGGTATTCGGTTACGCTTACGGGAGAACGCGACTCGATATAATCAACAAAACTGCCTATGAGCTGTCCGCGGCGAAGAATGTCTTCGCACAGCCTTGTGCCTTCTGTCTGACGCATGGCATCGTATTCGTTAAGAGCGCATGTCAAAACCGACTCTACCTGAGAAGAAATGATCTCGGCATCCTGTTCCTCCTTGTCAGCCGAGATAGCGTCGGGAAGCTTCATGATATCAATGAGCTTGATATCGCTGTCAGACAGCCCAAACTTTTCAGAAATGGCTTTTGCGGCCTGGAGATAGCTTTCAATCACAGGCATATTTGGAGAAACCTTGATATCGCTGCCTTCCCTTTCCTTGACCGTTACATAAATATCAACCTTTCCCCGTACAAGGAACTGCTGCACAGTCTTTTTGATCATATCTTCAAGATAGGCGTAGAGCCTGGGCACTTTTATATTTAAATCGAGAAATCGGTGGTTGACCGATTTTATTTCGACACTTATTTCCCTTTCATCGTTTTCAATCTTGGCTCTTCCATAACCTGTCATGCTTTTAAGCAAACCCAAACACCCCGTATCATTTGATATTAAGAACCGAAAAAGTATAAAACATTATAGCATAATGCAAAAGTCCCGTAAAGTTTTTCTAGGACAATATCTCCCGTATTTCAGCTGTGAAAGACGGATGGGCGGCAAGAAAACGGGAATATGCCCTGCAGATAAGCACCCCGGCAAAAAGGCCAAGAAAAGACATCATGATCTTTAAACCTTCTTTAGCTAAAGGCAGGAAATAAAATGCTATCATCAGAATAACCGGCAGGATATACGTTACGGCTGCCGATAGAAAAACCTTTTTTGTCTGTGTCTCTACGCTGACCTGGTCCCCTGCCCTGGCACCGATGTCATTTCGTACCGTGACCTTTATCATCTGCATGGGTTGCGAACAGCCGCCGCAGGAACCGCAGTCACCGCCGCAGGCAGTCTGTCTTGTGACGGCTATGACCGCTGTATTGTCATTATTCGTTTTTAAAACAACAGCTTGCTGTTTCATGTATTCACCTCAAAGGAGCGTATATGTTCATAATAGCTTCGGCCGCTCTTATGCCATCGACAGCAGCACTTACTATACCTCCGGCATATCCCGCCCCTTCTCCGCAGGGTATCAGGCCGTAAAGATCCTCAGACATCATATTCACATTTCTGGGGATCCTGACAGGCGAGGATGTCCTTGTTTCGGGAGCGGTAAACACGGTGTCATATGCGTCAAAGCCCCTCAGACGGCGTCCGAAATAAGGCATTGAGTCCTTTATCATTCGGCATACAAATTCCGGAAGCAAGCGGTTTATATCATAAAACCCAAATCCCCTTGGATAGGTTGGCTGCACCCTTCCCGTGCCTGATGAGGGCCTGTTTTGCAAAAAATCACCGTAAAGCTGGACTATACCTTTGTCACATTCCCCTGCCGCCGCAAAGGCAGCCCTTTCGATTTTTCTTTGGAACTCTATTCCGGCCAACGGATGCATAGAGTCAAAATCGGAAGGCTCCACCGATACGCAAATGGCGGCATTGGAATTGACGCCCGACCTTGAGTGAAAACTCATGCCGTTGGTGGCAATTCCTCCTTCTTCGCTGGCCGCGGCCACCACATATCCGCCGGGGCACATACAGAAAGAGTAGCATCCTCTGCCACCTTCCCTGCGAGCCAGGGAATATTCACCTGGAGGTAGCATATCAGACCCGGCATAGCTGTTATAAAGGGCGGCATCGATATCGCTTTGCAGATGCTCAGCCCTTACACCGACCGAAAATGGCTTTGGAATCAGGGTTATGCCAGATTTTAAAAGCATTTCAAAGGTATCTCTGGCGCTGTGCCCTATGGCTAAAACGGCAACATCGGTTTCATGATATTCGCCAAAAGAATCAATAAGGCCTGTTAGGCGGCCGTTGCGGCTTTTAAATTCTCTTATGGGATTGAGAAAATGAACCGAGCCTCCCAGGAGGATTATTTCCTCCCTTATGGCCGTTACAATGCTTTTCAGCCTGTCGGTCCCTATATGAGGCTTGGCCTTGACGAGCATTTCCCTTTCGGCACCAAAATCCCTTAAAATATCCAGCACCAGCTGACATCTTGCGTCATTTATTCTTGTAGTGAGCTTACCATCTGAATAGGTACCTGCCCCTCCTTCTCCGAACTGTATATTTGATGAAAGATCAAGTCTGCCGCCGCCGAAAAATCTGTCGACTGACCTGTCCCTTTCAGGCATGGCACCGCCTCTTTCAAATATAACGGGGCGGTATCCGTTACGGGCCAAAATCAAAGCGGCAAAAAGCCCTGCCGGACCAAAACCTATCACGGCAGGGGGTGCGTTAAGCCCGGTTTGGCCGCAAGGGGAAGGCATGGCAGCCTTAGCCCTAAGTTTAACATTAGGACTGTCATTTCTTTTGATTATTTGTTCTTCATTTTCAAATTCCAGCTCTACAGAAAAGACTTTGGTCGTTTTCCCATGGCGCAGGTCGTAGGATACCTTATGAATATCTGAAAAAGACAACAGAGAAGCAGAGGCTTTGAGAAGTTTCAAAGCCTCTGTTACGGCATCATTATCGGAGCTGCCAAACGGCAACCGTATGTCGGAAACGATTATGCTCATTTTAATGCACTTCCACCACAACAGCGTATTCGCCGACAACTACTATGTCATCATCCAGCGGAGTAATAGTCACAGGTATTTCATTAAGCCCCGGCGCAAGCGCATCCTCGTTAAAGGACAGAGAAATATCGATGCTGTTGGGTCCAAGAAGATCGGCATGCTCATTGGTAGTCCATACCGTTACTGCAAGGTCGGACGCATAGTCGAAGACCGAGCTTTCCGGAAGCATGTCTCGGGTCAGTTCAATAGTTGTCTTGGTCAATGCTGCAGGATCTACCGTTACCTTGACTGAGGTTATTTCATCCTCGCACGTGACGCCGTTTGGCAGCCTGAGCGCAAGCTCAAAGACAAATACCTCTTTTTCAAATACATCTTCCAGGTCGATGGTACCCAGCTCTATCTGGTTCAATGTAGAAACTACATCGGGGCTGCCTTTTATGGTTATGCTCGAAGGCTCCAAAGTTACATTGGCAAGGTCGCCCGTTATAAAACCGAAATCGGTTACATTGAGGACTATTGGTATATCTTCAACCTGCCTTACACCAAAGGAAAGCTTAACCGATGGCGAATCGACCGAAATATAACTGCTTTTGACCTCGGCACCGTTGGAATCGACCAGAGTGTAGGATAACGTCGTGTCTGTTGAGGTCTTGATATCTGATATGTCATAAACTGCTACTGCGCTGACAATGGTATCAAGCAATTTTTCCGGCCCCGTTACCGTTATGGCGTCGGGAGAAAGGGAATAGTCATCCGACTCAAAGCCGTCAGGCAATGTTCCGTTTATTTTCAGATCTACCGGTATGAGCTTTGAGACCTTCCGGTCAACCGATATCTTAATGGCGGCAGTTGTCTTTGACACGGTAACATCACCAGATGTAGTATACACCTGATACTTTATGTTGTAATCCCCGGGAGAGGAAATGGAAGACAGATCAGCCGTCACAGTTATTTTATCTGCGTCTATATCTGCTATTTTATCGGCTTTTCCTGTGATTTTGAATGTGACGGTACTGTCGCTTCCCGAGGTCACCATGAGGTTATTGCTGGTCAAAAGATCCATGCCTATAAAATCGACCGAGAAATTGGAAAATGTCTTTGTCATGTCAAGGTCGGTTGAAGAAACAACATAGAACCATAGCAGTATGGCACAGCCGACCGAAAGGGCTTTGGAAACGATGTCATTCTTCTTGATCCAATCCATCATTTACCCAGCACCCCCTTGAGCCATGACATAAAGCTGTTTGTTTCATCACTTTCTTCTTTGGGGGGAAGCAGTTCTTTGTAAAGCAGTTTTTCAAGAGTTTCGGGAGCCAGATACCTCTTAAGCATACCGCCTTTGGCAAAAGAAATGGCCCCTGTTTCCTCAGAAACAACAACACAGCAGCAGTCACAGGTCTCGGTAACGCCAATAGCAGCTCTGTGCCTTGTGCCTAGTTCTTTGCTCAGGTCGAACTTACTTGTCAGCGGAAGTATGCATCCCGCCGCCTCAAGGCGGTTGTTTGAAACAACAACGGCACCGTCATGCAGCGGCGCTTTGGGATAGAACACGTTTTTTATAAGTTCGGCATTCATATCGGCGTTTACAGTTGTACCGCTGGCAGCAATGTTGGAAAGAGAATCCCCCATTTCAAACACTATCAAAGCGCCGGTCTTGGACCATGCCATGGCGCTTACGGCTTCAACGGTTTGGAGAATCATCAGCTGTGTTGCCTCTTCATTGACCTTTTTGCTACTGAACAGATGCAGCTTGGCTTTACCGAACTGCTCGAGTATGCGCCTAAGTTCCGGCTGGAACACCACCACAAGAGCAAAAGAACCAAGCTGCATTGCGCTAGTCATGATAAAGTTAATTACATGAAACTCCAGAAGATCAGACAGCTGTGTAATTATAAGAAGGATAAAAATCCCTTTTAAAAGCCTGACAGCAACAGTGTTTTTTATAAGCTTTATTATTTTGTAAAGCAAAACCGACACGATGAGGATATCAAGAATATCCCATAAGGTGATAAGTTTTGCGTATTGTCCAATATAACTTAAAGGGTTCATCGTGTCACCTGAAGTCTATGATAAAGAGTTTGTTTCGTCTCTTTATAATAGTAACAATTTATGATCTGTTTTTCAATAGCAAATTGAAAACTTTTGTTAACAGTTAAGTGCAAAGTTCGTCAAAAGAGGCTTTTTGCAGCACATTTTTATAGGAAATATTATAAAAAAGGACGCGGTTTTAAACCGCGTCCCTAAGTTGGTTTTGGGTTTTACGCTTCTTTTTGAAGCTTTCTGATCTCTTCAAGGAAGGAATCGACTTCCTTTTCGGTACTGAATACCGAAAAGGAGATTCTGGCTGTTCCTTCCTTTTGTGTCCCCGCGCTTATATGAGCCAAAGGCGAACAGTGAAGTCCGCCCCTCAAACAGAATCCTTTTTCACCAAGAAGGAAGCAGAGCTCTTCCGACGGCATTTTTGTGGATACTATCGATACCGGGCCACAGTGGTGCTTTTTGTCATAAAATGCTTTCAGACCGTCGATATGATAAAGACCCGAAACCAACCTTTGGCAAAGACTTTCTTCGTTTTCGTATATATTCCTAAGCCCTTTTTCTGACACATATTTGACACCTGCCAAAAGTCCTGCGATACCGCAAACATTAAGGGTACCGCTTTCCAGCATATCGGGCAACATATCGGGCTGATTTAGATTTGATGATTCACTTCCCGTGCCGCCTTCCATTATACTTGTTATGCTATCTGTGTTTCCGCATAAGAGAATACCTGTTCCCTGCGGCCCGTAAAGCGCCTTATGCCCGGGCATGCAGATGAAAGAGGTATTTGGAAGCGTTTTAATGTCGATAGGCAGTATTCCGGCTGATTGAGATGCGTCGATTATCAGTTTTATGCCCTTCTGCCCGCAGAACCTGTCAAGGCGCTCGAGCGGCAGGATAAATCCGAATACATTTGACACATGGGTGGATATAATGCATTTGGTATCGGGCTTTACGGCTGCAGCAATTTCTTCAAAGGCCTTGTCACAATCAAAAAGCGGAGTATGAACCACTGTAAATGTGACGTTCTTCATCATTTGCAAAGGACGGGCCACTGAGTTGTGTTCATACCCTGAAATAACGGCATGGCCGCCATCATGAAGCTGGGATTTTATCGCGATATTAAGTGCGTGTGTCGCATTTTGGGTAAATATCACCCGTTCAGGCTCTGGAAGGCCGAAAAGATCCGCTATGGATTCACGGCAGTCATAAACTATCCTGCCGGCATGCAGCGACGCTTTGTGGCCGCTTCTTCCCGGATTTCCGCAGGTGAGCATGGCGGCTTCCACCGCTTTATAAACTGTTTGGGGTTTGGGAAGAGAGGTTGCGGCGTTATCAAAATATATCATATTTCTGCCTCCCTGTATTTTCCGTTTTCAACAACATATATTCCCTTTATTTTTATGCTGATCCCGGATAAAAGAGCAGCAGCCTTTTGCAAATCGGCTTCTTTTATCCTAAGGGCATAGCTGCAGGAGCCATGCCCCAGGGAAACGGGGGGCTTTATGACGGATAACGCTATCCCGTGGCTGGAAAAAAGCCGTGCAAGCCTTTGCGCGTAGGTTATCGATCCCACAACAATAAGACAGCCCATAATAAAGATCACTCCTTCGACCCATATTATGAGCTGTACTTCGATTGTGTTACATTTTAAATACCAAGGCAACAACGTATGCGGCCATGCCTTCACCATTGCCTGTAAAGCCGAGCCCTTCCTCTGTTTTTGCTTTAATACCTATTGAGTTTTCGGAAATGGCGGCGTTTTCTGCTATTGTTTTTTTCATCAGGCTTATATAAGGTGCCATTTTGGGTCTCTGCGCCACAATTATACAGTCTATATTGCCTATCTCATATCCATTTTCCCTTACCTTTTCAGCACAGCATTTTAAAAGCTTCATACTGTCGGCGCCTTTATAAGCAGGGTCGCTGTCAGGAAAATGCGTGCCGATATCGGGAAGTCCGCAGGCCCCAAAAAGGCTGTCTATTATGGCATGAGCCAAAACATCGGCATCGCTGTGGCCGTCCAGACCCATTTCAAAGGGTATTTCGACGCCGCCTATTATGAGCTTTCTTCCGGTTTTAAGCCTGTGAACATCATACCCGTTTCCAATTTTTATTTCTTTCATTTTTCCTCCATTAAAAATCCTTCGGCCAGAACGAGATCTTCGGCTGTCGTAATTTTGATGTTTGAAAAGGATCCTTCCGTCAATATAAAAGAACAGCCTATGGCCTCCAAAGCCGCGCAGTCATCAGTAACCGATATTTTGTTTTCAATGCAGTATGAAAGCGCCTTTAAAAGAAGCGGACGTATGGCCCCCTGAGGGGTCTGCATGGCCCTGACCATTTCACGCGGGATAAGAGTACATTTACGGCCTGATTCGTCAAACAGCCTTAAGGTGTCTTTGACCGAAACTGCTGCCGCAGCGCAATCATGCTCCTTTACCCCCTCGATGACGCGGCTGATGACTTCACAGCTTACAAGCGGTCGGGCGCCGTCATGCACAAGAATGATATCTGTGTCTTCATCGGATGCCAAAACCCCTTTATAAACGCTTTCCAGCCGGTCGGCGCCGCCTGCCGTTACATGGCTGAGCTTGGTTATGCCGAAAATCGAAGCGAGATCGGCATATGGTATTATCATGTCTTCCCTGGCGGAAATTATTATCTGGTCTATTTCGGGATGGTTTTGAAAGGCTATCAGGGTCCTTGCCAAAACGGGTATGCCGCATATTTCGGCCATCAGCTTATTTCCTCCGCCCATTCTTATGGATGAGCCTCCCGCGGCAATGACCGCCACGGTTTTTACGTGCCGGCTTTTCTTTTTTAAATTACCGAAAATAGTATCACCTTCTTTAGCGATTTGATATATTATACTATGCGTTGCTCGTTTTTACAATAAAAGCCGCACCTATATAGGCGCGGCCTTTCTGCATAAGTTAAGCAAACATATCAAGACGTATTTTATCGGCAATCATTGAAATAAATTCTCCGTTTGTGGGCTTGCCCTTTGTATTGGAGATGGTGTATCCGAAAAAGCTATTCAAAACTTCAACATCTCCCCTGTCCCAGGCGACTTCGATGGCGTGCCTTATAGCTCTTTCAACCCTTGAAGAGGTTGTCTGGTGGTTTTTGGCAACGGCGGGATAAAGAACTTTTGTAATAGAATTTATGGCGTCCATGTCATTAACCGCCATTATAATGGATTCCCTCAGGTACTGATATCCTTTAATATGAGCAGGAACACCTATTTCGTGAAATATCTGGGTTACCTTCACCTCAAGGTCGTGCATGGATTTTTTTGCTTCGATTTTGCTTTCTTTTACCGATTCGTATGTCCTTTTATAATTTTTGACTCTTTCGGTAAGTACAGAATAATTTATCGGTTCAAGCATAAGATATGATACGCCCACTTCAGAGGCTTCGGCTCCCATGCTGTTGCTTATATAAGAGGATATCACAATAGAAAAGACCTTTTCACCGCCTGGGATTTCCTTTATCCGTCTGATGGCGGTTATACCATCTAGGCTTGGCAGAGTTGACGAGGTTACCACTACCTGAGGCCTGTGCTTTCTATAAGAACTGATCAGATCTTCGCCATTGTCAACTATTTCACATACGGAAATACCGCCGTCAGAAACAAGCGCATGCTCGATCAACGCCCGATGCTCACCTTTTTCAAGCGCAATAATTACTTTTATAATATCTTCCATATTATACATCCCTTCAAAATAGTTGTTCCTCATCGGATGATTTAAAATTACCATATTTTGGGATAAAATTCAACAGCTAATTTAATAAAACCATTAATTTTTTTTCGACATATTTCGACAAATAGGTCGCAAAAAGAGATAAAAACAGGATATTTGCTTCTGAAAATGTAATAAGAGATAAATAAATTAGCAAAACCAGGTTACCCAAGCCCCGCTATAAAGGATATCAAAGCCGCAATGGGCATAATTGTCCATACAATATACCTGCTGGCAATTTCCCAATCGGATGGTTCAGCGCGTTCGGGATCACGTATTGAAAACGATAGACTGAAACGGAACAGCTCGTCTGCAAACAAAATGGAAACTGCTGTCATTGCGCATATAAAAGCGCCGTAAAGCCATGCGTTTAAGTCACCTTTATGCGAAAGCTTAGGGCCTCCCACCAGGTCGAGTATCGTAAAAACCGAAGGCTTTAAGGTATTGGGCATATCGATAGTTTCATGGATTGTGCCGCCAACATTTACCGATGCGGAAAAGCCGGAGCTTTCTAAATTTCCATCCTGGTCATAAAGCCAAATATTGCCTCCGTTATCAAGCATTCCGCCGCGGAAAATAATTACGTCTTTACATGAGATTTCTATGCCTTTAAGAGACCTTTTCAGCTTGATGTTTTTCGGAGCAGCAGCATCATCTTCCCTGACGATGTACGGGCCCCATGTTTTGTCACTGTATTTAAAGGTTACTATTTTATCGGGAGATACTGTGAAACAGGCTTTGACTCCATCAATGGTTCCTTCATAAATGACCGAACCGTTTTCATGCCGGGGGACCAGGATAGAACCGTAATATTCAAAACCCGCACGGTTGACCGTAATGTAATAAATTATTGAAAAAAGTAATGTGATTGCAGATATAAAAATCAAAATCATTTTTTGATATCGGTTAAGGGATTTTATTCTTTTCATAAACCTTCCCGCTTTCAAAACATCTGTTCAGAGTTATTTTATCATGGCTGTGCGTTCATGTCACTAAAAAATCGCTCACCCGGAAGTTCCGGGTGAGCGATTGACTTTGGAATACAACTTTTAATTTGCCGCTGCCAGCATATTTTCCGCCAGAATGCCATATCCCTGGGTAGGATCATTTATCAAGACATGGGTCACTGCGCCTACCAGCTTACCGTTTTGCAGTATCGGGCTGCCGCTCATACCCTGTACTATACCGCCCGTATCATTCTTCAGCCGATCATCGGTTATCTTTATTGAAAAGCTGCGGGATGAATCAGGGTTTGTGTCAAGGATTTTGGTTATCTCGGCTGTATACACCTGTTTTTCTGTGCCGTTTACATTGGCTATGATTTCTATTTTGCCGCATTTTACGTCTTCTGTGGCTGCCACCTCCACAGCTTCCTCATTTTTATAGACCGAGCTGTCTGTAAGTTTGCCGAATATCCCCTGGCTGGTGTTTTTGTAAAGGACTCCCGTTGTTCGTGACATATCGAAAGAACCTACCAGCTGTCCGGGGCTGCCGCTTGTGCCTTTGACAACATCAATTACCTCAGAAGGCATTGTGCTTCCTTTGGAAAGGGGCATTAGCAGTCCCGTATCGACATCGCATATGCCATGGCCCAGCGCACCGAAATTACCCGTCGAAGGATCGACATAGGTTATTGTTCCTATTCCGGCCATGCTGTCTCTTACCCAGGCTCCCAGCTTATAACCGCCGTTTTCACCCGGGATCAGGTTCTGCACCGTTACATCGGTCTCCTGGCCTCCTCTGTTGACGGTAAAGACGGCGAAGCTTTCATCAAGCTCGGACAGCGCTTTGGAAAGTTCTTCGTTGCTTTCAACACAAACGCCGTTGATTTTAAGGATAATATCTCCCACCTCAAGGCCGCCTTTGTCTGCCGCAGAAGGGCTTCCGGTCGTTTCTTCAGAAGCAAAGCCAACTATCATTGCTCCCCCTGAAAACATTTTTATTCCGGTAGTCATGCCTAATGGGATCAGCCTTTGGCCGGCAGCGTATACCTGCCCTGTTATCCCGGGCAAAATAAGGGCTGCCGATAAAACTAATGCAAAGGCCAAAGAAAGGCTTTTTTTCACAAATTTTGATTTTATCAAGCTATCACTCTCCCTTCGGCTTATATTTTCTCCAAAAAAGCAAAAGATAGCTTGATAAGATTATGGTATTAAAAGAAATATCATAACCTGCAAGCTATCTTTTGGCGTGATTTTTTAATTTTTAAAAAATCAGATTTTGTTGGAAGAACCCAAAACATCCCTTATTTTGTGGGCAACTATTTCCCTTATGGCGTCTCTGCCGGGTGAAAGGAACTGCCTGGGATCAAAATGGTCGGGATGCTCGGCCAGATGCTGCCTGACAGCGGCCGTCATGCAGATCCTCAGGTCGGAATCTATGTTTATCTTGCATACAGCCATCTGGGCAGCCTTACGGAGCATTTCCTCCGGTATTCCAATAGCATCGGGCATGGCGCCGCCAAATTTGTTGACCAGCGCAACATATTCCTGGGGCACCGATGAAGCGCCGTGAAGCACTATTGGGAAGCCTTCTATCCTACGCTGGACCTCTTCGAGTATATCGAAGCGGAGACGGGGCTTCTGTCCGGGTTTGAACTTGTAAGCGCCATGGCTTGTGCCGATGGCTATGGCAAGGGAATCAACCCCTGTTTTTGCGACAAATTCCTCAACTTGGGCAGGGTCGGTAAATTGGGCATTTTCATCAGATACATTTACGGCATCTTCTATGCCGGCAAGTCTGCCAAGCTCGCCTTCCACTACGACTCCTTTGGAATGGGCATAGTCAACGACCTGCTTTGTCAGTGCTATGTTTTCCTCAAAGCTGTATTTGGAACCGTCGATCATGACCGACGAAAAACCGCCGTCGACGCAGGCTTTGCATATGTCAAAGTTTTCACCGTGATCCAGATGCAGGGCGATGGGCAGGTCGGTTTCCAGCAGCGCGGCTTCTACCAGCTTGACAAGATAATTATGCTTTGCATATTTCCTGGCGCCGGCAGATACCTGGAGTATTACAGGAGATTTCTCCTGCATGGCAGCTTCGGTTATGCCCTGGATTATCTCCATATTGTTGACATTAAAGGCTCCGATGGCATATCCGCCCTTATAGGCCTTTTCGAACATTTCGGTAGTTGTAACAAGGGGCATGGCAATATCCTCCTATCAATAAATATCTGGTCGTTCTTTAAAATCATTTTACCAGCAAAAAAGAAATTATTCAATCATCAACAGGCGATATTTAGGTCTGTTGTTGTTTTTTTTGACGCGGTATGATAAACTTTTTTTGTAAAAAACTTTTCGGAGGTCATGACCATGTCACTTAAAGGAGCCTGCATTTTCGGGCAGTCCGGCGGCCCTACTTCTGTAATAAACGCCAGTGCATACGGAGTATTTTCCGAAGCACTGAAAAATCCGATGATAACCCGTGTTCTGGGTGCGTCACACGGCGTGAAGGGTATACTCAATGACGAGCTTTTTGATATTTCCAAGGAAGACGAGCATGAGCTGGAACTTTTAAAAAGTACTCCTTCGTCAGCTCTGGGTTCCTGCCGTTATAAACTCAAGGATCCCGAAAAGGATGATACTGATTACAGGCGCATTCTTGAGATTTTTAAAAAATATGATGTCAGGTATTTTTTCTATAACGGCGGCAATGACTCGATGGATACCTGCAATAAGATTTCCAAATATCTGATGTCCCAGAATTATGAATGCAGGGTTATGGGAATACCTAAGACGATAGACAACGACCTTTACGGTACCGACCACTGTCCGGGATACGGTTCGGCTGCAAAGTACATAGCTGCTACCTGCGCCGAAATATATCGCGACGCCACCGTATACGATACAGGGGCTATAACCGTTATCGAGGCCATGGGCAGGAATGCCGGATGGCTGACAGCGGCCTCTTCCCTGGCCGGTCTTAGCGGCTGCGGTCCCGATCTTATATACCTGCCCGAGCTTCCCTTTGACCTGGATGACTTTATTGCCAGAGTCAGACGCTGCTATGAAGAGAAGGGAAACTGCATTGTCGTTATTTCTGAGGGCATAAAGGATAAGGACGGCGTATTTATCGCTGAGTATGCAAATAAAAATGCTTCGTCCGATGCCTTTGGCCACAAGCAGATGGGTGGCTCTGCCGCTTATCTGGCCCTTTGCCTTAAAGAGGCTACGGGTGCAAAAATCAGGGCGATAGAATTTTCGCTCATGCAGCGCTGCGCCGCACACTGCGCCTCCGAAACCGATGTCAATGAAGCGGTACTCATGGGAAGCGAGGCTGTCAAGGCAGCTGTTTCGGGTATGACCGATAAAATGGTAGCCATTAAAAGAGCTGAGGGCAGTGAGTACAAGGCTGAAGTCGCGATGCTGGACCTTACCGATGTGGCCAACGCAGAGAAAAAGTTCCCGCTGGAGTGGATAACCGAGGATGGAGTCGGCATAAAGAAGGAATTTTTTGATTATGCCCTCCCCCTTATTAAGGGTGAAAATCCCTACTGCTGGGAAAACGGGCTTCCGAGGTTTGCCAACTTAAAGAAGATAAAAGCACAGCAAGCTTGACATTATACGATACGTTATTGTATATTTGCTTTGCAAAGCCTGGAACATGGTATAAAGAACGGCAAAGGCATTTGCCTTTGCCGTTCTTCTATAAAATATAAATGGGCGCATGCTAAAATATGAAAGGATGAAATTGTGCGTTCCAAAGAGGAATATTACCAGCTTGTTTTGGAAAACAGAAAGCTAGCTGCTGATTCCAAAATAACTTCGTGTCCATGCCCGAATACTTTATGCGATTGGCATGGAAAGTGCAAGGAATGTGTGGCACTTCATAGATATCACGCTGATCATGTGCCATATTGTCTTCAGGAGATTATGCGGGATAAAGTAAGAGCATTGGCTTCAGCTGTCGAAGCTGATATACATAATAAAGAGATAACTCCGCTTGAATATCGTTACTATGTAAAAGAAAAAGACGGAAAGCTATGAAATAATAACCGAAAATGCGCTTTTGTAAATTGCGGTGTCAGGCTTTGCAGAAAATATAAATATAGTTTTCGTACGGACAAAACCGTACGTTTTTTAATATACTTTAATTTTCTATAAAATAATTCTGTTAACAATAAAATACATTGAAATCGAGCAGGCAATTTTGCCTGCTCGATTTCAATATCAGTCAAAAAGGCTGAGCTGGTTTGTTTTGGGTATCCCGCCCAAGGCGCCTGCATTTTCCAAAGTCTCGGTTACCGACCTGGAAACCTTGTCACACCGGCTGATGATGTCCTCCATGGACATAAAGGGGCCGTTTTCCCTGGCAGTTACTATGGCCTGAGCGGCCGCCTCGCCTACTCCCGGCAGGGATGTAAAGGGAGGTATAAGGCAGTTGCCCTCGATCCTGAACTTTTTGACATCTGATTTATATATGTCTATTGGGGTAAAAGAAAAGCCCCTTTTGTAAAACTCATGACATATTTCAAGGGTGCTCATCGTGTCATCCTCCGCAGAGCTGCGCTTTGGTATGGCCTTTAATTCCTTATATTTTTTGCAGACCAGCTCGTCCCCCTTTGTCATGATCATGGCGTCAAAGCCCCCCGCCCTTATGGTAAAATAGGCGGCGTAAAACTCCAGAGGTCGGTGCACCTTAAACCATGCTATTCTGAAAGCCATCATGACATAGGCAACGGCATGGGCCCTTGGGAACATATACTCTATCTTGTTGCAGGATTCGATATACCATTTTGGTATGCCCACACCCTGCATAAGCTCTTCCCATTCGGGTTTTAAACCCTTGCCCTTTCGTACGCTTTCCGAAATGGTGAAAGCCTGTGAAGGTTCTATGCCCATTTTTATCAGATAAAGCGTAATGTCATCGCGGACGCAGATTACATCGTTAAGGGTTGCGACGCCAGACAGGATATAATCCTGGGCGTTATTTCGCCAGACATTTGTGCCGTGGGAAAGCCCGGATATGCGCAGAAGTCCGTCAAAGGTAGTCGGCTGCGTATCGAGCAGCATTCCCCTGACATTCTTGGTGCCGAATTCCGGAATGGCGGCGGCGCCTGTTTCTTCCAGGATATCGTCGCCATCAATACCCAGCGGAGCTATCGAGGTAAAGATCCTCATAGTCTCCTTGTCATCCAGAGGTATTTTTTTAGTATTCAGCCCGGAAAGATCCTCCAGCATGCGTATCATCGTCGGATCATCGTGGCCCAGAAGGTCCAGCTTCAAAAGGTTGTCGTGTATCGAATGGTAATCAAAGTGAGTGGTTATTACACTAGAGCTGACATCGTCCGCCGGATGCTGCACCGGGGTAAATTCATGTATATTCCTGTCTCGCGGCAAAACGATAAGGCCACCGGGATGCTGGCCCGTGGTGCGTTTTATGCCGGTACAGCCCTCAACCAGGCGGTCTATTTCGGCCGAGTTAGGGTTGAGGCCCTTTTCTTCAAGATACTTTTTGACAAAGCCGTAGGCAGTTCTTGATTTTATTGTACCAATTGTACCGGCCCTGAAAACGTTCTTTTCGCCAAAAAGGTTGATGGTTTCTTTATGTGCCTGAGCCTGGTATTCGCCGGAAAAGTTGAGGTCGATATCAGGGGTCTTGTCGCCTTTAAAGCCCATAAATGTTGCAAAAGGTATGTCAAAACCGTCCTTGTCCATTTTTTCACCGCATATAGGACACACCATATCGGGAAGATCGACCCCCGTACGGTAATCGCCTTCAATATCGAATATGCTGTGGCGGCATTTGGGGCATCTGTAATGAGGCGGCAAGGCATTTACCTCGGTTATACCAGTAAAATAGGCTACCACCGATGAACCGACCGATCCCCTGGAGCCTACCAGATATCCGTCGTCCAGAGATTTTTTGACCAGTTTCTGCGCGATGATATACATGATGTCATATCCGTGACCTATAATGGAATTGAGTTCCATTTCCAGGCGGTCGGAAACTATTTTAGGCAGCGGGTCTCCGTAAAGCTCAAAGGCTTTACTGCGAGCAAGAGAATTGATTTCCTCTGCCGAGTTTTCAATGGAAGGCGGGTATGTGCCATCTTTAAGAGGGATAATGACATCACACATATCGGCTATCATATTGGTGTTCTTGACAACGACTTCATAGGCAGTTTCCTTTCCCAGATATGAAAACTCGCTGAGCATATCTTCAGTATCGCGGAAATAAAGCGGCGCCTGCTGGGAAGCATCTTCAAATCCCATGCCGGTCATAATGATCTCCCTGTAAATGGAGTCGGCGGGTTCTATAAAATGTACATCTCCCGTAGCGCAGACAGGTATGCCTGTGGCCTTACCGAGTTTTATGACCGTGCGGTTAAAGTCACGGAGCTGCTCTTCATCCTTGGCCTGGCCATTATTGAGCATGAAGCGGTTGTTACCTATCGGCTGTATCTCAAGAAAATCAAACATGCGGGCTATTTTGATGAGTTCTTTCCATGGCCTGCCCTGCACTATGGCTGTAAAAAGCTGCCCGGCTTCGCAGGCCGAGCCCAATATCAGACCATCCCTTTTTGAAAGAAGCAGGCTTAAAGGTATCAGCGGATGTCTTTTGAAATACTTCAGATGTGAATCTGAGATCATTTCATAAAGGCTGCGCAACCCCTTTTGGTTTTTGACAAGAACCAGAAGATGGTAGGAGCGCCCTTTAGGAGCCCTGTCGCCGTTTGATTCACTTAAAGAGCGCATTCCGGCGTTGATATCGGATATCCTTGTACTGAGCCCTTTGGTCTTTATCATTTCTATGAGGCGGCAGTATATTTTGGCCAGCACCTCTGTATCATCAAGCGCCCTGTGATGGTTGAAAGAAAGGCCAAACTCGGATGCCAGATCATTCAGCCTGTGCTTTTTAAGATGGGGCATCAAAGCCCTTGAAAGCTCTACCGTATCGATAGAACAGAAAGACCTTTCAATCCCCGTTTTGTCGCAGGCCTTGGAAATAAAAGACATATCAAAATCGGCGTTATGGGCACACATCGGCCTTTCGCCGCAGAAATCAAGGAATTTGCCCAGAACATCGTTGATCGAAGGGCTGTCCTTAACAGTATCGTTTTCAATGCCCGTAAGCTGGGTTATTTCGTATGGTATGGAAGATACAGGCTTGACATATGTATGGAAGCTGTCTGTTATTTCACCGTTTTTGACCTTGACGGCGGCTATCTCGATTATTTCGCATACAGCCGGATTGAGCCCTGTGGTCTCAAGGTCGAATACGACCGTTTCATCTTCCAAGAAGTCATCCGACATGCCTTTTACAATGCCGCCGTTTATATCGTCGACACAATAGGCCTCAACGCCATAGATGACCTTTATTTCCTTGCCGCTCTTTTTTAACGAGTTATAAGCCTTGAGTGCTTCGGGGTATGCCTGCACGACGCCGTGATCGGTGACGGCAACAGCCCTGTGTCCCATACTCTGGGCCAGAGATATGACCTTCTGCGGATCGCACAGGCCGTCCATGGCCGACATATTGGTGTGCAGGTGCAGCTCGACACGTTTTTCAGGTGCATTGTCGGAACGCATTTTAACCTTGTCTTTTATCACTGCATATGGCTTTAAAATATAATCCCCGTCAAAGCGCGAGGTAACTATCTCTCCCTGCACAACGACGGCCTTACCTTTTTCTATGTTATCCTTGAAAGGCTGGACTTCTTCGTCCGGCAGCACCCTTTTTACCTTTACCGAGCCTGTGCCGTCGGTTATCTCAAAGGTTATCACCGTTTTGCCCTGACCGTTGAGCTTTTTAAGTTCGGTTTGGAATATTTCGCCCCATACAGCGACTCTTCCTGAGTCAGCATCCAGGGATCCTATGTTGACGATATCCCTTTTCATGGGCTTGCCATAAATGATTTTTTCCGGCTCCTGAGGAATATCGTATTTGCGCCCTTCGGGTCGTTTGCGTTTTGTCTTTTTTTCGGCAGAGCTGCTAGGCTCCGGGCCAGATTTAAAAGGCGGCGCGGCGCTGAGCAGCCTCGTTATATCTTCTTCTCTGCGCTGCTCAAAAGAAAGAATCTCCCTAAAGGTGTCTATTTTTATTTCGCCTGGAGATATGTCAAGTTCTTTTGCTATTGAGGAAAAAGCCGATTTGAAATCCTCTATCCTACAGCTCCAGTCTTCCGAAATTGTTATATGTATGTGTTCCTCGTCGGCATCAAAATATTCGTCCTTGAGAGCTTTGAACAAAGACGGATACTCTTCCCTGAGCTTGTCCTTGATAAGATCCTCAAGGCTTTTATTTTCTTCCTGAGATATCCTGAGGTAAAGATTTGTAATGCCGTACTGATGCATTATCATATCGGCAGCTTTGGAAAGATCTCCGCTTTGACAGCAGGTATCGCAGGCCAAAAGGACCTCTACACTGCCGTCGCAGGAAGAAACGGTCATTTCGCTCACCTCCGCTGAAAAAAGCGGAGTTTTGCCGGGAACTTCACTGAATATGTCCTGAAGTCTCGGATTGTTCATATCTTCTCCCCCGTCAAAAGCTCTATCTCTTTCATAAGTTCATCGGCCAAAATGTTTTCGGGGACCTTTCTTAAGATTTCCCCTTTGCGGATTATAAGGCCTTCGCCCTTTCCGCAGGCGATGCCGATATCGGCCTCCCTTGCCTCGCCGGGACCGTTGACCGCGCAGCCCATAACGGCAACCGTCAGCTTGGCTTTAACATTTGCAAGCCGTTTTTCTATGTCATGGGCAATCGAAATAAGATCGACACAGGTCCTGCCGCAAGTCGGACATGAAACGATATTTACCCCTTCGGAGTTAAGGCCCAGAGCCTTTAAAATATCCTTTGCGGCATATATTTCCTTTACGGGATCGTCGGTAAGGGATACCCTGAGAGTATCACCTATGCCATCATAAAGCAGAGCCCCAAAAGCGGCTGCTGATTTTAAAGTCCCCATGTACTGTGAACCGGCCTCGGTCACTCCGAGATGAAGGGGGTAATCGCAGTTTGCAGCCATAAGACGGTAGGCTTCAATCGTATCGAATACATTGGAGGCTTTCAGGGAAATGCAGATGTTTTCAAAGCCGCAGTCCTGAAGGGCTTCTATATTCCGAACAGCGCTTTTATAGAGGGTCTGGGGGTTTACACCGTATTGTTCCCTGAGATCCCTGTCGACCGAACCGGAATTGACCCCTATTCTTATGGGGATATTGCCAGCGGCACAGGCTGCGGCTACTTCTTTTATCTTCCAGTGTTCACCAATATTTCCGGGGTTTATACGCACCTTGTCGATACCGTTCTTACAGGCTCTGACAGCCAGTCGGTAATCAAAATGAATATCGGCCACCAAAGGCAGTGAAACCTGCTTTTTTATTTCGGATATGGCATCGGCTGCCTGCATATCGGGGATGGCCAGCCTTGCTATGTCACACCCTGCATCCTTGAATGCCCTGAGCTGGGTGACAGTCGATTTTATATCCCTTGTGTCGGTGTTGCACATAGACTGTATCGCCACAGGCCTTCCGTTTCCGATAATGACATTGCCGATTTTCATTTCCTTTGAATGTCTTTTCATATTCATCATCCCGCAATCAGCCTCGCTATATCGTTATATGTTATAAATACAAACAGTACAAGAATCAGCCCCAGACCGGCATATGAAACATAATTTTCCCATTTGGCGTCCAGAGGCTTGCGGCGAACCAGCTCGACTATCATAAAAAGCAGCTTGCCGCCGTCCAGGCCAGGTATGGGCAACATATTGACAAACGACAGGTTTACGGCAAGATATGCCACAAAGTACCACATATCGGCCATTGACTGTTCGGCGCGTTCGCTTATCTCGCTGGCTATGCCCACGGTACCCATCAGGTCATCAGCACCCGCCCTTCCCGTTATAAGCATGCCCAAGCTTTTGTATGCCGATTGGAAAAAGCTCATGGCCGTATTAAAGGAATATCCTAGCTTGTCAATACCGCTAAGTTCGGCATAGGAAAAATTGAGCCCATATCTCAAAGAACCCGTGCCGTCATAATCTTTGGGTTCAAGAGGGACATTTTCATATTTTATGGTTTTGCCGTCGCGCTCAATGGTAAAATCGTAATCTTCTCCCGCTCCCAGCTGCAAAGCCGTTAATATATCGGCATAGACATAGATATGAAAACCGTTTATATTTGTTATCCTGTCTCCCTCGCGGAATGCATCGGTCAATTCAAAACCATCGGCAAGGCCGGTGATAACAGGCTCTGCCACATAGGCTACCGGCATCATAACAATAAAAATTATCAGCAGGCCGGATATGAAATTCATAAGTGAACCGGCTACAACAACTGAAAACCTTCTGAGCCAGGAAGCTTCCTGGAAACTGCCTTCCGATGTCCATGAAGCAGGATCAATGTCTTCAGGAGGATCTTCATTGATATCCTTCATCATAACGGCTCCACCTATGGGAAGCAGCCTTACGGCATAAAGCGTCTCTCCTATCTGTTTTTTGAAGACGGCAGGCCCAAAGCCTATTGTAAACTGATACACGGTTATTCCCGCCGCCTTTGCGGCAATAAAATGCCCAAGTTCATGTACGAAAATTATCAGCCCGAAAACTACGATTGCGTAAATTATTGTCATTGCTTACCTACCTGATTCAATGATTAAGCGGGCCGACTGCCTCGATAAGCGATCGGCCTCAAAAATATCTTCCGCACAGGGATTTGAAATATACCCGACATTTTCCAAAACCCTAACAACGGTTTCATAAATATCCGTAAAACCTATTTCCCCCTTTAAAAAACTGTCGACGGCTACTTCGTTGGCGCCGTTTATAATGGCACCCATATTTCCGTTATCATTTGCCGCCTTTTCGCAAAGGGCCAACGCCGGAAAAGCTTCCCTGTCAGGTCTTCTGAAGGTAAGAGGCGGTGCAGAAAAAATGTCAAGGGTATTAAAAGGATTACGGACCCTTTCCGGGTAATATATGGCATACATTATCGGAAGCCTCATATCGGTACTTCCCAGCTGGGCGATGACCGAGCCGTCGATATATTTGACCATAGAATGGACGATGCTCTCACGGTGTACGGCTACTTCTATCCTGCTTGGACTGACATCAAAAAGCCAGCGCGCCTCTATTACCTCGAACCCCTTGTTCATCATTGTGGCGGAGTCTATTGTTATCTTCCTGCCCATGCTCCATGTAGGGTGCTTTAAGGCATCGGAAGCCTTGATATCATGCATCTCGCTTAAAGAACGGCCGAAAAAAGGCCCGCCTGAAGCCGTCAGTATAATTTTGTCTATGCGATCTTTATCCTGGCCCTGCAGGCATTGGAATATAGCGCTGTGCTCCGAATCAACGGGTATGACCGAAACACCCATTTCGGCGGCCCTTTTCATAACTATACCGCCCGCACAGACTAAAGACTCCTTATTTGCCAGCGCCAGGGTCTTGTGGCTTTCTATGGCGGCCAGCGTGGGCTTGAGCCCTGCAATACCCATGGCAGCATTGAGGATCATTTCGCTTTCATCAAAGGAGGCGGCCTTTAATACAGCCTCTTCTCCGCCCTCCACAACGCAGCCGCAGCCATGCGCCTTGGCTTTCAAAACCGATGCCGCGTCTTTATCCATAACGGCAAAATAGGAAGGCTTAAAGCGGTTTATCTGCTCCAGAGCAAGATCAATATTGCTGCCGCAGGCCATAGCTTTTATACATATATCCTTTTCAGAAGCCAGCTCCAGTGCCTGTCGTCCTATTGAACCCGTGCTTCCGATAACTGATAAATTCTTCATTTAAATCATCCTTATATAAGGTTCACCGCCATCAGATATAGTTCAAAAAGCGGTGCTGTAAAAAGTATGCTGTCAAAGCGGTCAAGAACGCCTCCGTGGCCTGGAAACAACTTTCCAAAATCCTTTATGCCCACATTGCGCTTGATAAGGGACATTGAAAGGTCTCCCAACTGTCCGGCGCCGCCTCCCAAAATACCGGCTGCAAAGAGCGTAAGCAGGTTAAATGATGCTCCGAAATTTTTATCCATTACAAATCCAAAAATGCAAAGTCCCACGGCTGCCCCCAGCAAACCCCCTATCGAGCCTTCCACCGTCTTTTTGGGGCTGACATAGGGTGCCAGCTTGTGCTTGCCAAAGGCCCTTCCCGTAAGATAGGCCAGCATATCACTGACCCAGGCAGCTATACAGGGCATGAGAATATAATATTTGCCAAGTTCACCGCTCAAGTATATTCTTAAAAGAGATGCCAAAAGATACGGGATAACAAAAGCCGCCATAAACGACATGGCGACCTTTTCAAAGGTTACATGTCTGTGATCGGCAACACCGAAAGCAAAAGCGCACAGAGCAAACGCAAAAAGGCTGAGCAGGACCGAACCATCAAAAGGCCTGTATGCTGTTATAAACGGCACTATAAAAGCAAAAATACATGATACATATGTCAAAGCATGGCCTTTGAGCTCTCCTGTAGCCCCCAACAATTCATATGCCGCTATCGCCGAAAGGATACATATGGCCAGCGCAGCCACCCAGACGGGCGCAAAATACAAAATTATTACAACGGCGATCAAGCCGAATATTGTCGTTACAAGGCGGATACCCATTTTATATTCCTCCAAACCGGCGGTTTCTGTCCAAATAGGATTTAATGGCCTTTACAAACTCGGTTTCGTCCATTTCGGGCCACATTTTGTCGGTAAAATAAAACTCGCTGTAAGCGCACTGCCAAAGCAGGAAGTTGGAGATGCGTACTTCGCGCCCAGGTCTTATTATCAAATCCGGATCGGGGATACCTTTTGAATACATAAATGACGAAAGATAGTTTTCGTCGATGTTTTCAGGGCATACCCTGCCTGCCAGGGCCTCCTCTGCTGCAGCTCTGGCCGCTCTGACTATTTCCTGCCTACCACCGTAATTGAGGCAGACATTGACGCAAAGGCCCGTGCAGTTTTCTGATATTTTCCGCGTTTTCTCCACAAGGGCAAGGAGCCTTAGCGAAAGACGGCTCAAGTCACCGAAAAAATTAAGACGAATATTTTTTTCGGCCATACTGCTTACAGATTCGTTAAGGTATTTTTCCAAAAGCTCCATTATGACGCCGACCTCTTCGGGCGGGCGTTTCCAATTTTCGGTTGAAAAGGCGTAAACGGTAAAATACCTAACGCCTATTTCCGACATGAACTCGGCGGCCCTGCGGAAAGTCTCGCTGCCTACCCTGTGGCCCGCCGTACGAGGCAGAAGTCTGGCTTTTGCCCATCTGCCGTTGCCGTCCATTATAGCGGCGATGTGGACGGGAAGCCTTTGTATCTCATCTTCGGTAAAATATCTGTCGGCTGACATAATTACTCCCATTACCGCATATGAGGCGGCGCACACGCACCGCCTCATATGGTCTTATTTCAAATTAAAGCTCCATGAGCTCCTTTTCTTTTTTGGCTGTTTCGTTATCGATCTCCTTGCAGTACTTATCGGTAGCATCCTGGATCTCTTTTTCCAGGTCTTTGAGATCATCTTCGGTTATTTCGCTTTTCTTTTTCTGGTTTTTAAAGGTATCAACGGCGTCCCTGCGGATATTCCTTACGGCTATCTTTGCATCTTCGCCCATCTTTTTCACGCTTTTGCTGAGCTCCTTACGGCGTTCCTCTGTGAGCTGAGGGAATGTAAGACGGATAATTTTGCCGTCATTCTGGGGATTTATTCCCAAATCGGAAGCCTGGATAGCTTTTTCAATGGCCTTGGTGGCGCTGGCGTCCCAAGGCTGTATGGCCAGCATCCTGGGTTCGGGAACGCTTATGGAGGCCAACTGATTTATATACATTGTGGAGCCGTAATGTTCCACGGTTATCTTATCAAGAACGCTGGGATTGGCTCTTCCGGCCCTGACGGTAGCAAAATCAGATTTCAGCACCTCAATGGTTTTCAGCATTTTGCTTGTGTATACTTCGCACTCTTTGCTCATAATCGTTTCCTCCTATTTTATCCTTCAACAACGGTTCCGATGTGTTCACCCATAAGTA
>CALWAP010000024.1 GCA_944375715.1 uncultured Clostridia bacterium
GACGGCAAGGATGGCATTAACAACCTTATAAACATATACAGTGTTGTCACCGGCCTTACGACCGAAGAAACCGAGCAAAGGTTTGAGGGCAAGGGCTACGGCGAGTTCAAGCTGGCCTGCGGCCAGGCAGTTGCCGATACCGTAAGGCCTATCAGGGAAAAAGTAGAAGATTATATGAAAAACAGGGATTATCTTGACGAGGTGGCGAAAAAGGGCGCGGAGAATGCCTCATATCTTGCCCAGCGCACCTTGAGCAAGGTGTATAAGAAGGTCGGCCTGGTGCTTCCCAAGCGCAGCTGACGGGAAAGGCAAATATGTTTGGAAACAGTGTAGTTATTACATCGGCCCTGGCTTTCGCTACGGCGCTTCTGCTGGCGTTTATGTTGACCCCGGTCGTCAAGGCTTTCGCTTATAAGATAGGGGCTGTGGATGTCCCAAAGGACAACAGGAGGATGCACAAGACCCCAATACCGCGGGTTGGGGGCCTGGCCATTTATTTGGGTTTCCTGGCATCGGTTTTGATATTCGGCAGGATAGACTCTGATATGAAGGCCATTTTGCTGGGTTCGGTAGTTATTGTCCTTTTTGGAATAGTTGATGATGTTGTCGCTTTAAAGCCCAGCACCAAATTTATAGGTCAGATAGTGGCGGCTCTGATCCCGATTATGTCCAATGTCAAGGTGTCGCTTCTGACCAACCCGTTCAAAAGCGGTGAGTATATAGAACTCGGTATTTTCTCCATACCGATTACCGTGATATGGATAGTGGGCATGACAAATGCTGTCAACTTTATTGATGGGCTTGACGGGCTTGCATGTGGTGTTTCGTCGATAGCGTCTTTAACCGTCTTTACGATAGCGCTTTTGGTATCAGAGCCTTATATAGCCATTACAATGGCTGCTTTGGCCGGCGCCTGCTTTGGTTTTTTGCCCTATAATCTCAATCCTGCACAGATTTTCATGGGCGATACGGGTTCAATGTTTTTGGGATATATGCTGGCAACACTTTCCATAACGGGACTTTTCAAGCTCTACGCCATCATATCCTTTATTGTTCCCTTTATTATTCTTGGACTGCCTATTTTTGATACGGGTTTTGCCATTGTAAGGAGGATTTTAAAGGGTCAGAGCCCTCTGCAGGCTGACAGAGGACATGTCCATCACAGACTGATAGATATGGGTTTTGACCAGAAGCAGTCAGTGGCTATTCTTTATGCTGTGAGTGTGGTTCTGGGGCTTGCTGCCGTTATATTTACGACAAGCGGGGAAATGAAGATAGCAATATTCACCGTAGCGGTGCTTTTCTGCCTGTTTTTTGCCATAAATATAAAATCATCGGGCAAAAAACGTCATGACGACGGGAAAGAAGGAAAATAACGATGGAAAAGATAAAGGTCATGTCAGTTTTCGGGACAAGGCCGGAAGCCATAAAAATGGCCCCGCTGGTCAAGAAGCTGGCTTCTTATGATGAAATATCGTCTTTGGTATGCGTAACAGGCCAGCACAGGGAGATGCTTGATCAGGTGCTGTCAGCTTTTGAGATAACGCCAGATTTTGATCTTGACATAATGGAAAAAAGCCAGACCCTTTACGGAGTGACATCAAAAGTACTGTCGGGGCTTCAGAAGGTATTCGAGGAAAATCGTCCCGATATAGTTTTGGTGCACGGGGATACGACCACATCTTTTGCTGCGGCTCTGGCCGCCTTTTACGGCAGGATAAAGGTAGGACATGTGGAAGCTGGATTAAGGAGTTTTGACAAAAATTCTCCCTATCCCGAAGAAATGAACAGGGTATTGACGGGACGCCTGGCTGATATACATTTTGCTCCGACGGCCTCCAATGAAAGGAATCTTTTTAACGAGGGCATAAAGGAGCATGTTTATGTAACCGGCAATACGGTGATAGATGCCATAAAAAGTACTGTCAGAAAGGACTATGTCTTTGAGTGTCCACAGCTTAATGATATTGATTATGAAGCGCATAAGGTGGTTTTGATGACCGCTCATCGCCGGGAAAATTACGGCCAGCCGATGGAAAACATAATGCAGGCTGTGGCCGATACGGCGAGGGAAAGGCAAGACGCACTTTTTGTTTATCCTGTGCATCTTAGCCCTTATGTACAGCAGACGGCGAGAAAATATCTGGAAGGCATTGAAAATGTGCTTTTGATACCGCCGTTGGGAGTTTTTGATATGCATAACCTGATGAGCAGGGTGTATATGGTAATGACCGATTCCGGCGGACTTCAGGAAGAGGCCCCCGCATTGGGCAAGCCGGTGCTGGTATTAAGGCGCGAGACCGAAAGGCCCGAAGCTGTCAAGGCAGGCACCGTGGAGGTCATTGGGACAGAAAGAGAGAAGGTGCACAGCAGGGCTGTTGACCTTTTTGAAGATCATGAGCTTTACCTTAAGATGAAAAAGGCGGTCAATCCTTATGGCGACGGCGACGCCTGCCGCAGGATATCGGAAAATATACTGTACTTTTTTGACCGGGCCAAAAAACCGTCAGATCGTTTCGGTGTATAGAGCCTTTTGGAAGGTGATTTTATTAAACGGAATAATGTGACGATAAGCCTGACCGCCCTTTTTATAGTGGCAGTAGCCATTATGTTCAGTTTTTTTGATTTCGGTGGCAGGGATACAGTCGGGAAAATAGTCCTGCCCAGCGAGAGTACGGGCGATATGGATGTTGATATAGGCGATTATTCCGATAATCTTGAGATGCTGAAGGCGGTTACTGTATCGGTTGATAATATACAGGATATAATACAGGCCATGAAAAGGCCTGACAGATATCGGTTGTCTGTTAACACTACCCTTTATTACGATGGCGGTCAGAGTACCTTTGGGGCAGAGAGCCATGTGTGGGGAGAAAGAAAAAAAATAGTCGTTTATAACAGCGATGGCTTGGCTGTCAGCCATTGCCTTATTTCTGGCGGGAATATTTATATGTGGAGCGGTGGTTCGCGTTCATATTATTCTGGCAAGCTTGGAAGCTTTACAGCTGACGATTATATGTATATTCCTACATATGAAGACATAATTTATCTGGATAAGCAGGATATTTTGTCGGCTGATTTTTCACTTTATAACGAGATGTACTGCATATGCATAGAAGTGCAGGATAAGATGAGCGGCTACCGCAGCCTTTATTATATATCGGCGGAAAACGGGCTGTTGGCAGGCGCTCAAAGCTTTGATGGAGAGGATCTTGTCTATTCTCTTACAGCCGATATCCTTGATTTTGAAGGGAAGGAAGAAGATATATTCGCTCTGCCCGACGGTACCGTTGTCGAGGAGGAGAGTGATTTGGAATGAGCAGAGCCCAAGGGCTCTGCTCATGGTCGTTATAAGCCGAGGAGCAGCAGTGCCGCTATGATGAGGACCGTGTCACTGACATTGTCGTCCGAATCGGAAGCGAGGAAATAGACCAGCACCAGAAGCAGTATTGTATCGCTGTTGAGTTCAGGCAGTTTAAGGCTGCCGAAAATGTTTTTAAGTGCCGAAGCGCCTGAAGGCTCGCGGGCTTCAAAGCGGGGTGGTCCCTTGTCTTCGCGGTTATCGCCGCTTTCGGGGATATCGCATTCCCGCGGCGGGTATTCGTCCTCGAAGCTTATGTAGCGGTTATACAAAGTCTCATCTCCCAAGAGCCGACAGTGCCGATTTGGCAGCTTTGGTTATATTTGCCATCCTGATGGCTCTGTCTATGCTGTCGCTTTTTTCGGAGGACATATATGGTTTTAAGGCCTTTACCAAGTTGAGTTTTTCCGGTTCTATCAGATCGCCTTTCCCCGAGAGGGCCTGAAGAAGCGGTGGCAGTGCCGAGGCAATGGCAGCCAGCGAGGAAAGTGGGCTTTCGGAATCCGCTTCCTGGTTTTTGCTGTCGGCAGGCTCCGGCGCTGAGGCTTGGGATGGTCTGTCGGAAAGCATTTTGAGTAGCATTCCTGCTAACTCCTCCTTAGCTCCATCTTCGCTGTCCTGCATTGGTGAGGCCTTTGAGGAAGAGGACGGCACGGATTCCTGAGAGGAGCCGAGTATGCCGGAAGCGATATTCAAAGCGCGGCTTAACGGGTTTTCATTCAATGTGTCGTCCTTCTCGCTCATTGTTATACTCCTATTACTTCAATTAGTTTTGCGATGAGGGACGCACCATCTTTGGTCGACAGCAGAGAGGAAACCAGCACGCGTGCGGGATCTTTGTCGGTCTTGTCGGCCGCCTTGGCCGCTTCTTTCAAAGCGTCTCCGCCATTTCCGGCAAGCATAGATATCAGCTGTCGTCCGCTTTGACTGGCTGCCATGGCGCTTAATTTGTCAAGTGACTGTATTATCCTCAGCCCCTGAGGGGAGGACATTATGTTTTTGGCCATGTTTTCGTATTCACTGGGCATTTCGGTCAACCTCCTGTATGTTATATATAGGTCGCCCTGTGAAAGGGCGCTATACCATAATATATGCTCCGGATATAAAATGTTGCAGGATTTGGAAAGGAGACGTTTATGAAGATATGTGTATGCAGCGATTCTCATGGCAACAGTCAGGGGATAAAGCGCATGCTTTTGCTGGAAAAGCCCGATGGGCTTATTTTCTGTGGCGATGGGCTGGACGATATAAAGGGGATAAAGGTCCCGGATATATTTTGTGCCGTAAGGGGCAATTGTGATTTTTTCTGCAAAGCCCCTGATATTGTAGATACGGTTTTGGCGGGGGTGCATATTATAGCATCTCACGGCCACAGATATGCCGTTAAAAACACTAAAGACATTTATCTTTCGGAGGCCTTTGCCAGAGAGGCGAAGGTTGCTGTTTTTGGTCATACTCATGCGCAGGTAGCCGAATACCACGCCGGAGTACTCCTTTTAAACCCGGGGACCATGAGCCGCTATAATGAGTATTATGCGCTGCTTTTCTTGGAAAACGGCGTATGCGACTGCCGTCTTGAGCGTCTTAAGCCTTCTCTTGAGTAAAAAAGCAATAAAAAAACCGCCGCTTTAGGCGGCGGTAGGGGAAATTATTTTTCAGCGTACTCGTCACAGAGGTCGGTCAGCGGGCATTGAGCGCATTTCGGAGATCTAGCTGTGCAGACATCTCTGCCGAAATGGACGAAACGATGGCACAGCGACGCCTGTTCCGAGGGCTCTATCACAGCTGAAAGTGCAAGTTCCACCTTGTAAGGATCACGGCCGGGACTCAGGCCAAGGCGCCCCGATATGCGCATGCAATGGGTGTCTGCAACAATAGCGGGCTTGCCGTAAATATCAGATAAAATGAGGTTTGCCGTCTTGCGGCCCACACCGGGTATGGTCAGCAGCTCCTCCATAGTATCGGGGACTTTGCCCCCGAAGTCAGAGAGAATTTTCTGTGCTCCGAATTTTATGTCACGTGCCTTGGTCCTGAACAGCCCGCATGGTTTGATTATCTCGGCGATGTCTTCCTCAGAGGCTTCTGCCAGGGATTTAAGGTCCGGATATTTTTTAAAAAGGACCTCGGTCACCATGTTTACCCTTGCGTCGGTGCATTGGGCCGAAAGCCTTGTCGCAAATAAAAGCTCATAGTCTTTCTCGGCGACGAGGGAACATTCATCAGGATATATTTTTTTCAGCCGACTGACAACTAAACGGCCTTTTTCTTCTTTTGTCATATGCAAGTTTCCTGCCTTTCACTCTTTGAAAAAATTATAGCAAAGGCCGGGGGTTCTTGCAATAGACTGTCGGGTGTTGAAATCGGCGCTGTGAAATGATACAATTAAAAGGCTCTTATTTCAGAGGTTTTGATTATGAACAGATTAAAATGTGTGCAGAAAATAGGCGGATATTATCTGCTTTTTATCCTGTGTAAAATTTTAGCCGATCTTTTTGTGCTGTTTTTTCTATCCGGCTCTGATATTTCATCTTCAATGTCAGATCAAGAGCTTTACCGGGCTGTAAGTGAGGTTATATCGCAAAATGCCAGCCTGGTTTTGCTTGCGACATATGTACTGACAGGAATGTATCTTTTGATTAAAAGAACCAAGAGCCGAAGGAGCCTTCTGGCGGTAAAAGGCCTTTACGGCAGAGTGACGGTTAAAAAAATGATTTTTGGGGCTTTAATGGGAGCATCGGCAGGCATGTGGAGCTTTGTGATACTCAGGCTTAACGAGACTGTAAAGAGTCCGTTTGAGGTATTTGTGAAAAGTATGCAGCCTTCGGCAGTGCCGGAGCCGCTGTGGCTGAAAATAACTGCTTCGATTGTGGCAGCAGCTGTTATAGAAGAGGTGCTTTTCAGGGGCATAATACTTTCATACTTTCTGCTTTTGACAAGGCCTGTTTCAGCCTGTATATGCCAGGCGCTTTTGTTTGCCACATTGTTTGACGGGACCAATGGATGGGTTTATGCTTTCGCGCTGGGGCTGATTACATCGTTGGCAGTACTGAGGGTGTCAAACATAAAGGCTGCCATATTTATAAGACTTGCCTTCAATGGGATAATGCTAATGTTGGATTCCTGCTGCGCTCATATATTTTCTGATCCTTTGTCGATAAGGTTTATGCTGATAGCGGGCGGTATTTTGTTTGTCTTCTTTGGAAGCTTATATTTTGGAGGGAGAACCTCAAAGCGTATTGTAGTGAGGCCCCGGTGAAAAAGGAGTGTGCGTCATGCGTGTCAATATTTTATCGGTAGGCTTTGACAATGTCACATTGGAAGAAGCGTCAGAGATTGGTATGGAATATATAAGAACAGGGAAAAAGGCCATGGTGGTCACCCCAAATGCTGAAATAGGGCTGGAATGCCTGAAAAACCCTCAGCTTAATGATCTGGTCAATTCGGCCCAGCTGGTGCTGCCTGACGGTGTCGGAGTGGTATATGCAGCTAAAATATTAAAAAAGCATATCAAGGGCAAGGTGGCTGGAGTTGATTTTGCCGAAGAGCTTGTAAAAAACATGGCAAGGGAAAAAAGGAGTCTTTTTCTTTTCGGAGGCAAACCAGGCGTTGCCGAACAGGCGGCTTCCAGGCTTTCGCAGAAATATCCTGGGCTTGTCATTGCAGGGGCGCTGAATGGGTATTTTGACGATGAGGAGCCAATAATCGAGCAAATAAATAAAAGCGGCGCAGATGCTCTTTTTGTGTGTCTCGGCTGCCCAAAGCAGGAATATTTTATGCATCGCAATTTTGAAAGACTTAATGTAAAGCTTATGGCCGGGCTCGGAGGTTCGTTGGATATTTTTTCAGGCAATAGTCAAAGAGCCCCGGATATATTTGTCAAATTGGGACTTGAATGGTTTTACCGCCTTGCAAAAGAGCCTAAAAGGATAAAGAGAATGGCACGATTGCCGCTGTATCTTGTGTACGCGCTCAAGTCGAAATACAAAGGAGAGAAACAGGATGCTTAAGGTAAAATTGATTTCATCTACGCCGTCGCCGGAAAAGCTGGTAGCTGCTGCCGCCAGGTTCTGCTATTCGCCGGCCGACTGTGATACCATAATGGACGGGCTTACGGCGGAAAAAACAGAAGAATACATAAATATGCTGGTGGAGATAGGTCATGAGAGCCCTGTTGAGCATGCCTCCTTCACATTTGCCATAGAAGGTGTGTCCCGTTCGCTGCTGGCCCAGATAACAAGGCACCGCATTGCGTCGTTCAGCGTACAGTCCCAGAGATATGTAAATGAAAACCATTTTTCCTATGTTGTGCCTCCCGATATAAAGGATTCACCCGAGGCAATGGAATTATATCAGAAAACCATGGATGATATACAGAAAAGCTATGATCTTATAGGTGATATACTTTTTGAAAAGCATCTTAAAGAGCTTGGAGGGGACGGCATAAAGGGCAACAGGACAAAGGCCAGAAAGATGGCCAATGAGGATGCGAGGTTCGTGCTGCCCAATGCATGTGAGACAAAAATCATGATGACGATGAATGTCAGGTCTCTTTATAACTTCTTCCGGCTGAGATGCTGCAACAGGGCTCAGTGGGAGATCAGGGAGCTGGCATGGCAGATGCTGGAACTGTGCAGGAAACAGGCTCCGGCGCTGTTTTCAAAAGCAGGTCCTTCCTGCCTTTACGGCCCTTGCAGCGAGGGTAAAATGAGCTGCGGCAAGATGGAGGAGGTAAGGAAGCGTGGGAGATCAGATACATAGGCTTGTCGTATTGGAAGGTACTGATGGCAGCGGCAAAGCCACCCAGGCCAGACTTTTGGAGCAGGAGCTTGCAAAGGCGGGAATAAAATGCCGCAGGATATCCTTTCCCAGGTATGACAGTCAGTCTTCGGCTCTGGTTAGAATGTATCTTGGAGGGAGCTTCGGTGAGGACCCGGAGGCAGTCAATCCTTATGCTTCATCGGTCTTTTTCTCGGTGGACAGGTATGCTTCTTTCATGACTGAATGGAAAGAGGATTATGACAGCGGCGTTGTGATCATAGCCGACAGGTATACTACATCCAACGCTGTGCACCAGGCTGAAAAGCTTTCGGGAAGCGGCAGGGAGGATTTCCTCAAATGGCTTTTTGACTTTGAATACCGCCTTTTGAAGCTTCCAAAACCCGATCTGGTGGTTTTTTTAGATATGCCTTCCGAAAAGAGCTTTGAACTTATGGAGAAGCGGCAGGGAACGAGTGGCGACATACATGAAAAGGACAGGCAGTATCTTGAAAAATGCAGAAGCAACGCTCTTGACATAAGCCGAAGGTTCGGCTGGCGAAGGGTTGACTGTGTACGAGGACAGGAGATAAGGACTCCCGAGGATATCTCCCATGAGGTGTTGTCGGCAGTAAAAGAGGTGCTGGCCATTGAATAGCGAAAAATCTGAGCTGGCATGCAGTTTTATGCCGGCGCTGGCTATGGTGATCCTTCTGGGATTTGAATATGCGTCTGATCGTGGCTATATACAGCTGGGGACCGCGGTATACGGCCTGACCACCCTTTGCGCTTTCGGGCTGCCTTTGGCACTGACAGTGTTTCTTACAAAGGGAATGGAAGAAAAGACAGTGCGTACCAAGGGGATAAAATGGCGCTTTCTGTCATTTATCGTGCTAATGTCAGTAGCTCTTGTCTTTATGTCGATTATCATAAATTGGCTTTTGTCAATGATATTCAGCGGAAGGTATGTGCCGCAAAGCACATTGGCATCATCGGGAGCGGATTTGTGGCAGATTCTTTTGGTGTCGGCTGTGGCTCCCGCCGTGATGGAAGAGCTGTTTTTCAGAGGGGCGCTTTTGTCCGGACTTGAAAGCAGGGGATTTTATCCTGCAATGATAATGTCGGCGCTGGCTTTTGCCCTGGTTCACGGCGATATTTATAATATAGGAGGCCCTTTTTTCTGCGGCCTTATGTATGGATATATGACTTATATTACCGGTTCGGTGTGGTCGGCCGTCGTGGCACACCTCATAAACAACAGTCTCATGCTTTTTATCACTTATCTGATACAAAGATATTCCGCGGTGGGTCTTTGGCGCTATTTTCTCATTTTGGTGTTTCTTTTATTTTTCATTTTGCTTTATTTTTCGGCGGGCAAGCTGGAAAAACTTATTGAAAAAGGAAAGGTTCCCAGGATAAAGAGAGGGTCGCTGTTTTCAGAAATAAGTGCAGTAGCGGCGTCGCCGGGCCTATGGCTTTTGATCGTGATTTTCGCTTTCAGGAGCGTTTATTTATAAAACCCCTTGAAAAGGAGAAGTGATATTAATGGCAGGTAACCGTTCTGAAAAGGAAAGTGGAAATAAAAAGAGTAAAAAGAAGAGTTTTTCTACTTCGTCGACTATTACTTATATACTCTTTATACTGGGTGTGTCATTGTTGCTTTCCACGATAGCTATTTCGGTTGCAAATGATATGTTTGGTCTTGTGCAGGATGAAGCCATCGTGACGGTCAGCCTAACTGAAGGCCAAAGTGTTGGGGAAGTGGCTTCAATGCTTAAAAAGGAAGGCATAATCGATTTTAAATGGGCATTTAAGCTATATTGCTCGCTGAAAGACACTGATGAGTTCAGCACAGGTGAATTTGATGTATCGAGCAATATGGACTATGGTCAGATCATAAGCGAACTTAAAAGGGCTAATACCTCTACAACCACTGTTACTATCACCATACCTGAAGGTTATACAATACAGCAGATAGCTGAGCTTTTGGAAAAGGGAAGGGTCTGCGGCAAAGGGGATTTCATTGAAGCGGCAAATACCTATGATTTTTCTCATGATTTCCTTAAGGATGTTCCCATGGTGGAAAACCGCTTGGAAGGCTATCTTTTCCCCGACACTTATGAGTTCTATGTCAATGAGCGCCCTGTAAGCGCCATTAATAAAATGCTCAACAATTTTGCCGATAAATACACCGACGCCATGTTGGAACTGACGCAGGAAAAGGGCCTTACGATAGCTACTGTTGTTAATATTGCGTCACTTATTGAAAAAGAAGCCTATGTCGCTTCTGAGCAGGCCACGATTTCCGGGGTAATATGGAACAGGCTCAACCATGCGGACAAGTACCCTTATCTTGATATAGATGCCGCAATAATGTATGTCACCGGCCATAAGGAAAAACTGACCGACGAGGATCTTGCGATAGATTCGCCATATAACCTCCGAAAGTCCAAGGGTCTGCCGCCGACAGCCATATGCAATCCGGGTATAGGGGCTCTTCTGGCTGCCATTTCACCCGAACAGCATGATTATTATTACTATGTGGCTGACGGTACAGGAGCTCATATATTCAGCCGTACGCTGGAAGAGCATAATGCTGCGGTGGCAAAAGTTGCGTCACAGGGGTGATTTGATTGAGAAAACCAGAAATACTTGCCCCTGCGGGCGATTTTGAAAAGATGAAATACGCCGTGGCCTACGGCGCGGACGCCGTATACCTTTCGGGAAAAATGTACGGCATGAGGACGGCTTCAGGGAATTTTGATAACGACGAACTAAAACGAGCAGTTGATTATTGCCACGCCAGGGGCGTAAAATGCTTTGTAACGGTAAATGTCATGCCCCGTAGCCATGAGATAGATATGCTTCCGCAGTATCTTGAGATGCTGGGCGATATAAAGGCCGATGCGTTGATAATAGCCGACATTGGCGTTTTGCCTTTGGCGAAAAAATACGCGCCCAATGTCAGGGTACACATAAGCACCCAGGCCAGCGTCGTCAATTATTCGTCGGCCATGGTACTTCACGAGCTGGGAGCCGACAGGATAGTGCTGGCAAGGGAGCTGTCATTAAGAGAAATAGCAGAGATAAGGCGCAGAACACCCAAGACTTTAGAGCTGGAAACCTTTGTTCACGGCTCCATGTGTGTTTCTTACTCCGGCAGGTGTCTGCTGTCAAATTTCATGGCGGGCAGGGATTCAAATCACGGAAACTGTGCGCAGCCATGCCGCTGGTGCTATACACTTATGGAAGAAAAACGCCCGGGGGAATATTTCCCTATACTTGAGGATGAGCATGGAAGTTACATTCTCAACTCAAAGGATATGTGTCTTATCGACCACATACCTGAGCTTGTGCAGGCCGGGATAGACAGCTTCAAAATTGAGGGCAGGGTAAAAACTGCGTATTACTCCGCTGTGATAACGGGCGCATATCGAAAAGCAGTAGATCTTTATGCGGAAATGGGTGAGGACTATATTCTTCCCGAAAGCATAAGACAGGAGGTTTTCAAGGTCAGCCATCGCGATTATTATACCGGTTTTTATTTTGGAGAAACTCAAGGTCAGTATGTAAAGGATGCCCTTTATATTAGGGATTGGGATGTGTGCGCCATGCTTGATGGGACGGAGAGCGAAAACGGTGCGGCTTTTGCCGTGCAGAAAAACAGAATATCTATAGGGGACAGGGTTGAGCTTTTGTCACCGGGCAAAATGCCTGTTGATTTTACCGTTGAGGAATTGTATGATAGTGATATGCAGCCGATACAGGCCGCCATTCATCCTCAGATGCGCTTTGGCATAAGACTTCCATGCACAGCGCCGGAGATGTCGATAATAAGAAAAGCAAACAAGCTTATATAAAGGGGTAGCAATATGAAACAAATGGGACTTAACGAGATCAGAGAGAGGTTCTTGAGCTTTTTTGAAAGCAAGGGCCATTTAAGGCTGGACAGCTTTCCGCTGGTGCCTCAGCATGATGACTCCCTGCTTCTTATAAACGCGGGAATGGCTCCGCTCAAGCCTTATTTCACGGGAGAGCAGACCCCTCCTGCCAAAAGGGTAACCACCTGCCAGAAGTGCATCCGCACTTTGGATATAGAGAATGTCGGCAAGGATGCCAGGCACGGCACTTATTTTGAGATGCTGGGCAACTTTTCTTTCGGCGATTACTTTAAAAAAGAGGCCTGTGCTTTTGCGTGGGAGTTCATCACCAAAGAGCTGGAAATGCCGGTGGACAAGCTCTATGTGTCGGTATATCTTGATGATGACGAGGCGTTTGACATCTGGACCAAGGAAATCGGCGTAGCCGAGGACCATATGGTCAGGCTGGGCAAGGAAGACAATTTCTGGGAAATAGGCTCCGGCCCCTGCGGCCCCTGCTCCGAGATATATTTTGACAGGGGAGAACAATACGGCTGCGATAATCCCAACTGCTTTGTCGGCTGCGACTGTGACAGATATGTCGAGTTCTGGAACCTGGTTTTCAGTCAGTTTAATAACGACGGCGAAGGCAATTACACACCGCTTGCCCAGAAAAATATCGATACAGGCATGGGTATTGAGCGTCTGGCCTGCATCATGCAGGGGACTTGCTCGATGTTTGAGGTAGACACAATAAAGAAGATACTTCAGAAGGTGTCTGAGATATCGCATGTACCTTACGGCAGCGATGATAAAAAGGATGTTTCTCTGCGAATCATAACCGACCATATAAGAAGCGCCGCCATGATGATATGCGACGGCGTTATGCCTTCCAACGAGGGCAGGGGATATGTGTTAAGGCGCCTTTTAAGAAGGGCTGCCAGGCATGGCCGCCTTCTCGGCGTGACAAAGCCTTTCCTTTACGAGGTCTGCGAAACTGTCATAGAGGAAAATGAAGGCGCTTATCCTCAGCTTCGCGAAAAACATGATTATATAATCAAGCTTATAAAGACCGAAGAAGAGCGTTTTGGCGCTACTATTGAAAACGGCCTTGTAAAATTGGACGGCATGGTTAAAAAGCTTAAAGAGGATTCTCAGACTTGCCTTTGCGGCGAGGACGCTTTTAAGCTTTACGATACCGATGGTTTCCCCATGGACCTGACGATCGAGATTTTGGAAGAGCAGGGTCTTACTGTCGACCGTGAAGGGTTTGACAGGCTTATGGCCGAGCAGAAAAAGCGCGCCAAAGAGGCAAGGGGAAATACCACCTTCCTGGGCTGGGAAGGAAGCGGGCTTTCGCTTCATGATATACCCGCCACCGAGTTTACAGGTTATGACCACCTTGATGATGACTGCCGTGTCATAGGCATTGTAAAGGGCGGAGAGTTCAGTTCCAATGCCATTGAGGGCGACAGCGTGGTCGTGTTCCTTGACAAAACGCCTTTTTATGGTGAGGGCGGCGGCCAGACGGGCGATACCGGCAGCTTTGAGTTCAAAAACGGCAGTGCCGAAGTGATTAATACTACCAAGACTGCCGACGGCAAGTTTATGCACAGCGTTATCATAAAGGAAGGCGAGCTTTCCATCGACCAGCAGGTACACGCCTCGGTCAACGCTTTAAGGCGTCAGGCAATAGCCAGGGCGCATTCGGCCACCCATATGGTACAAAAGGCCTTAAGAGAAGTGCTTGGCAGTCATGTAGAACAGGCGGGTTCACTTGTCGAGCCTGACAGGCTCAGGTTTGACTTCACCCATTTTTCGGCTATGACGGCTGAGGAGGTAAGCCGTGTTGAGGATATCGTAAATAGCGCCGCGTTGGCAGGTTATCAGATCACCACATGCGAGATGCCCATTGACGATGCAAAGAAGCTGGGAGCTATGGCTCTCTTTGGCGAGAAGTACGGCGATATCGTAAGGGTCGTCAAGATGGGCGATTATTCAATAGAGCTTTGCGGCGGCACCCATTTGGATAATACCGCCAAGATAGGCGCTTTCAAGATAACATCCGAAGCTTCCGTGGCGGCCGGTGTCAGAAGAATAGAGGCTGTCTGCGGTAAGGAAACTGTAAAAATGTTCCGAGGCATGAACGAAACGATAGCCAAGGTTTCTGAGGCTTTGAAGACTACCCCCGGGGAAATACTCAGAAGATCCGGACAGGTCATGGCCGAACTTAAGCAGATAACTCATGAGAAAGAGGTAATGGCTTCCAAGCTGGCTAATTCAAAGGCCGTTGAACTGCTGAATTACGCTCAGACCGCCGGAGGACTTAAAATAATAGCCGCCAAGGTCGAAGCGGAAGATGCCGATAGCCTCCGCAGCCTGGCCGATAAGGTCAAGGACAGAGGCGCCGATGTGGTTTGTGTTTTGGCAGCTATAACGGGCGAGCATAAAATCAGTTTTGCGGCGGTTTGCGGTCCCGAAGCTGTCAAGGCGGGTGTACATGCCGGCAATATCCTCAAGCAAATAGCCAAAATGACAGGCGGCGGAGGCGGAGGCAGGCCTGACAGTGCGACAGCTGGCGGCAAGGATGAAAGCAAGCTGGAGCAGGCGCTGGAAAGCGTCAACAACATCGTTGCCGAAATGATCTCGAAATAAAAAGGAGAGCGAATTATGTCTGACTGCATTTTCTGCAAAATAGCTGCGGGGGAGATACCCTCTGTAAAGGTTTATGAGGATGAGCTTATTTTGGCTTTTAAGGATATCGAGCCTCAGGCTCCTGTCCATGTTGTGATTATACCCAAAGAGCATGCCGCAGCAAGCCTTAACGAGATAAATGATGAGAATATTGGTGTAATTTCCCATATATTTTCAAAGATTCCTGCCATAGCCTCTAAGCTGGGGCTTGAAAAGGGTTACCGTGTTGTCTGCAACTGCGGTGAAGATGCAGGGCAGACCGTAAGGCACATCCATTTCCATATACTCGGCGGCAATACGCTGGGGAAGATGGCTTGATTTTTAAAATATGATAGGAAGGCGGACGCTTAACCATGTGGCAGGGAGGCCCCTTGCCTGTTTTGCGGCCGCCTTCTTCTTTTTTCTTTTGGGTTTTTGTCTCAGGCTATGCGCCGAAAGCTGGATTTCCAACTTGGTTTTCTGCGCAGCTTTGGCCATATGCCTCTTTATAACTGCGGCAGCAGGCATCAAAATGGGCGCCGCTGTCGCGGCAGCGGCCCTTTTGGTATCAGGCGCTTTGTTTTTCTTAAAGGCTGTGCCTGTCTATTTGGGTTCAAAAGCGGCAACGGCCGAGACAAATTTCAGGTTGGAAGCTGCCGACTATTCTGAAATTAAAGACGGGTACATCACTTTGGACAGTGTTATAAGAGAGGGTGAATACCGCGGCCTTAAAGTTTATGCCGTTATATATGATACTGAATTGAGCTTTTGCCCGGGCGACTGTTTTTCACTTGACGGATCTGCCTCTGCTGAAAGGAATGAATACACCGTTTCAAACGGCGCGCAAAGCAGGTTTTTGACGGTGTTTTCTCATGATGCGCCATACGATATAGAAAGGGCCAAAGGTTTTTCACTGAGATATGCGCCCATAAGGTTTTCACACTTCCTCAGGGAGAAAATATATTCTTTTATCGGCGGAGACGAGGGCGGACTTATAGCCGCATTGTTGACAGGAAACAAAGATGGTATAAGTAATATTTTTAAAAAGGCTCTTTCTTTAAGCGGGACATCACACATCACGGCTGTATCCGGGATGCATGTGGGATTCATAGCCGCTTTGGCGCTGATGCTTTTGGGAAAAAGATGGGGTATGGCAGTTTCGGGTCCGCTGATGATCATATTCGGATTGACTACGGGAATGGCGGCGCCTGTGCGCAGGGCCATAATCATGTGGGTGGTCCTGCTTTTGGGATTTATCTTTAAAAGGGAGAATGACGCAATAACATCACTGTCGGCTGCGCTGGTGGCGATACTTGTTTTTGACCCGTTTGCCTCGATGTCGGTATCGCTCCAGCTGTCTTTTTCGGCGGTGTACGGTCTTCTGACCTTAAGTGCGGGCATTAATCGCACACTCTGGTCGCTGTTGCCATTAAGCGTTTCCAAAAACAGAATAACAGATTACTGCATAAAAGGGTTGTCGGCATCGGCAGCGGCGTCGCTTTCGACATTTCCCGTGCTGATGATATTTTTTGACAGGGTATCGGTGGTTTCACCTCTGGCTAACCTGGCTGTTTTATGGCTTGTGCCGCTGCTTATGGCGCTGGGTGCCGTATGTCTTGTGATATGTTTTGCGGGGTTGCCTGCAAGGCTGATATCTGATTTTACGCTTAAGCCCTTGGCGTCGCTGTTTATTTTCATTGTAAAGGGTTTTGCCAGGTCAAGATGTTCGTCTTTTTCTTCGGGCAGCATCTTTGCGGCCTTTGCCGTGATGGCTGCGGGGATGTTTCTTGTTTTGGGATGGAAAATAGCTCCCTTAAAAAGAAGGGCCGCAGCGCTGGTTTTGGCAGGAGCGGCCTGTCTGTCTGCGCTGTGCCTTTTGCCCGGGGATCGGTGCGCGGTAACGGATGACGGGCTTTTGGTGTTTGAACATTCAGGAAAGCTGTTTGCAGTTTCCGAATGCTTTGACAAGCGTCTTTATGAGACACTTTGTGAAAAAGCTTATGAATGGGGATATTTTGAAGTGGATGCCGCTGTATCAACTTTGGGCTGCGATACAGGCAGGCCGGAAGGCATAAAGCGCATATACACACCTGCTTTTTTATCAACAGAAGGTGAAGATGTGACATTTTCCGACGGAGGTAAGACTTTTGATGTGTCGGGAGTAACATTTACTTTATACAGCAGGGGAAACAGCAGTGCTATGTGCTTTGCCGATGCAGGAGGGAAAACATTGATTTACGCCTGCGGCGGGGTTGACCGGGCGATCGAGGAAAAGGCCGAGTGTGATATAATGGTGGCCGATGGAGCAACGGTTTCGGATGTTTATAAGATGCGAAGGCTTTTTGAAAATATCGTGCCTGAAAAAACGGTTTTCTGCGGCCTTGATACGAACGAGCAAAGAATGGTGGAGCGGATGCATAAAGGCAGGAATGTATTTGTACCTGACGGCGAAACTGCGTATATTGAATTGGGCGGGTGATGAAGATGGCATATGCAAAGAAGAAGGATGGTTATAAAGGTGGGCTGCAAAGGCTCAAGGAGGATATAAAGGCTAAAGCCCCGAGAAAGCTTTATGTTTTTTTTGGCGAGGAATCTTACCTTAAAGAGTATTATCGCGACGAACTTAAGAAACTGATAGGCCGGGGGGGGTTTGACGATTTCAATATTATAAACATGGACGGTTCGGGCCTTAAGGCCGAAGAGCTGGAAGATGCCGTAGACAGTCTGCCTTTTGGCAGCGAGCGTAAGATGATAATTATAAGGGATCCAGACCTTTCATCGGGCGGTGCCAAAATGAAGGAATATTACACAGGGCTTTTCAGTGATGTGCCGGAATACCTTTGTATGGTGCTTTATTATGAAAGCTCCGAGTTTTCAATGGATAAAAGGCTAAATATCTATAAGGCTCTGGAGAAGAATGCCTGTATAGTCGAGTTTGAAAGGGCAGGAGGCAGCGAGCTTGTAAGATGGCTCCAGCGCAGGTTTTCATCACATGGCAAAAGGATTGCGCCCGGCGACTGCGATTATCTGCTTTACATTTCAGGTTTTCTGATGACAAACCTTATAACCGAGGTGGATAAAATATCCTCCTATTGTGAAGGCGAAACGGTGACCAAAGCGGATATCGACGCCGTTGCATCCAGAGTATTGGAGGTCGATGTATTTGACCTGACCGACTGCATAATGTCGGGAGATTACATAAAGGGTATAAGCATTTTACGTGATCTGCTTGACGATAAAAACGAGCCCGTGGCCCTTATGTCAGCCATCATAAGGCAGACACAGCGTATATACGCAGCCAGCCTTGCTGTTAAGGATGGCAAGGGTGAAGATTATTTGACAAACCTTTATAAATTCCGTTCGAGCTATCCCGCAAGGCTGCTTTTGAAAGCGGTAAAGGGAATAGAACCGTATAAAGCGGCAAAGGCCCTTGATATATGCTGCAATGCCGATACTTATTTAAAAAGCAATATACCCGACCAGGCCAGGACCCTGGAACTCACACTTTTAAAGATGGCGGAGGCGGTAAGGTGATAAAACTTGAACAGGCCATTGTGGTGGAAGGAAAGTACGATAAAATAAAGCTGGATCAGATTTTTGATTCTGTAGTCGTCTGCACCAATGGGTTCGGGGTATTCAGCGACAGGGAAAAGCTGGATTATATAAGACGGCTTGCCAAAGAAAAGGGGATAATCATTTTTACCGATTCTGACGGTGCAGGGCTGGTCATAAGGAATTATTTGAAGGGGGCCGTCACCGAAGGAAATGTATACCATGCCTATATCCCCGAGGTTGCAGGCAAGGAAAAGCGCAAAAAGGTGCCGGGAAAAGCCGGGCTATTGGGAGTGGAAGGCATTGACGACCAAAGCATAATAAAGGCCATAATGTCCTGTGGGGCAGAGGAAAATGCTTCTAAAGGTGAAAAGGTGACTAAGTCCGACCTTTATTTCCTCGGCCTTTCGGGAGGAAAGGGCAGTGCGGAAAAACGGAAAAAGCTAATAAAAGAGATGGACCTGCCTGCCAATATAAGCGCCAACGCATTTATCGACGCTATAAACGCCTTTTACGAAAAAAGGCAGTTTATTGAAATAGCAGGCACGCTTTTAAAGTGAATCTCAGGGGCCGGAAATATTGTTCATAAGTGAAAAGCGGCACGCCGGAAAGCAAAGGCGTGCCATTTTTATAATTATATGAAAGGGCACAGGATAATAAAAACCGTCCGGTAAGGAGGGCTCTGCTCTTTAAGAAGGCAGAAAAATCTTAAATATAAAAAACAAAGGCAGGTGTTTCCACCTGCCTTTTATGTATTTTTAAAAGAGTGTACCGGCCCCGACATAATGGGAAGAATAATAGGAACTGCTCATGGAATCATAGCAAACGCTCTTTCCAGGGCTGGGAGCATGAATAAATGTATTGTTTCCAACATATATTCCAACATGACCTATGGAAGATCCACCGGCCGTATTGGAGAAGAACACCAAATCCCCGGGCTGCAACTGAGAGGAAGATATCTTCGTTACGGAAGACTTATACTGACTCGAGGAGGAGTGGGGAAGACTGATGTTGAAATGGGAATATACATACTGAGTAAATCCTGAACAGTCAAACCCGCTGGGGGAACTTCCGCCATAAACATAGGGACAGCCAAGCAAGGTTGCTGCATAGTCGATTATCTGCTGCCTGACGGAAGTGGCCGAAGAAGAAGCAGAAGCCGCACCTGATGAAGCCGCCGTGCCGGAAATGGCATTGCCGACTATTTCAACATAATCGGGGGAAATATATCCTGTATAAGACGCCGTTTCTATTTTGAACCAGCCGTTGTTGATGCCGATAACCTTAACGACATCGCCAGAAGTAAGGCGGGAAACTATCGAGTCATTGGTGGAAGGGCCGCTTCTGACGTTGAGGACCTCGGTAGTGACCTTTGCGGAACCGGGTTCAACATTCATTACGTCCGAAAGCTCCACATATTCGGCGCTTATGTAACCGTTCTGACCGGCATAGGCTATTTTGTACCAGCCGTCGGCCGCATCCAAAACCGCGACGCGGTCTCCGTTGGAAAGGCTGTCCACAATAGCTGCGCTTGTGGAAGCGCTTGCTCTCATATTCAGAGAGGAGCTTACCTGAACCTCGCCGCCCTTGATTTCATAAGCATTGACGGAAAGGGTCAAGCAAGCTGACAAAATGAATGTCAAAACAAGCGTCTTCCTTATTCTCTTAAAAAAAGCCATTAATTACCTCCGTAACATCACGGCGGGCTGCTTATTTTGATGCCAAAGCCCTTTCAAGCCAGATGGAAGCGATATCCATAGCATCATAAAGCCCGTCTTTGGTTGTAGTCTTTACTATACGGTCTTTTGAGCTGATATCGGAATCGGTCAGCTGGAGCTGCACGGACACCTTGTCCGCAACATCAAGATCATTAACCTTCCTGGTCGAAAGAATCTGGAGCATGGCGATGTATTTGTCACCCATGCTTCCGTAATAAATGATGTTATCCTTCCTGAGAAGGGGACGGCCCTTATAGGTCAGGGGAATATTGTTTGTGTTTTTATCGCTCATAGCGTACCTCCGATAATGATATTATTATACCACAGTGGTAACAAAAGTCAAACAAAAAGTAACAGAATGCTTACAAAAAAATTCTGCCGATTTTTATGCACCATATATAATAATCAGCCATAAAAATCCGAACCCTGCGCCGATAGGGCAGGGTTCGGAAGAAAATCAATCTGCAAGATATCTCCTGACAAGCTCCTGCAAAAGCTCGTCTCTGTCAATTTTCCGTATAAGACTTCTGGCGTTGTGGTAATTTGTGATGTAGGTCGGATCTTCCGAAAGGATATAGCCGACTATCTGGTTGATGGGATTGTAACCTTTTTCCCTGAGAGCGTCATAGACGGTCGTCAATATGCGCTTCATTTCAACGTCAGCGTCATCTTTCACATTGAATTTTTTTGTTCCATCTAACATTGTGCGCCCTCCTTTAACTATATCGTTTTTAATTATATTACATTTTCACATCAAAGTAAAGAAGAAAATCTCTCTTGCTTCAAAAACGATACACTTCAATTCAAAAGACTTGATTGAAAACAAAAAAGACTTAAAAAGACTTGATAATAGGTAACAAGTCACACGGCTGAGAGCTTAAAAAAACCGGCCACAGTCATTAAACTGTGGCCGGTTTTTTTAAGGTTATCGTCCTGTTTGTGCTTTTAAGCTCTTATGGAAGCTCCGCATTCTTCGTTTAAGAGTTTAAGTATCTTTTCCATGGCTCCGTTGATTTCGTCATCAGTGAGGGTGTGGTCATAGCTGCGGAAAGAAAGGGCGAAAGCTATGCTCTTTTTGCCTGCCCCGACCTGAGCGCCTTCATACACGTCAAATACCTCAATGAGTTCCAGGTTCTTGCCGCCGCCCTTTTTGATGGATTTTTCCAGATGGGAGGCGTAGACGCCCTTATCGCATATGACAGCGAGATCGCGGGTAACGGCGGGATACCTGGGCAGAGGATGGTAGGAATGTTCTGTATCCTGAAGCTCGAACAGGATATCACAGTCGAGCTCCGCCATATATATTTCGGTGTCGGCTCCATACTTTTTCGAAACCTCGGGGTGGATCTGGCCTATATGGCCGATGACCTTGCCGTCGGAGGCCTGGATCTCGGCATATCTTCCGGGATGGTAGCTGGGATTTTCAGAGGAGGGGATATAATCATATCCCTTTATGCCACAGTCATCAAGAATTGCGTTTACACAACCCTTAAGTGTGAAGAAATTGCCGTTTCCGTAAAGCGACATGGTGAGGATATCCTTTTCCAAAGGCAGTTCATCTGTTTTTACATTTCCCTTTTCGTCCAGCTTTGGCAGGAAGACCGTCGCCTGTTCAAAGATGCGGGCAGAAGGAGCGCGGAAATTATAATTGCGGGCCATCACTTCCATAATGGAATGTATCGGGGTAGTCCTCATCATGCTCTGGTCCTCGCCCAGGGGATTGAAAATGGTGACGGCTTTCCTTAAAACGGAATCCGAGGGCAGCCTTAAGGCGTCAAATACCTTGGAGCCGACAAAGGTCAGCGTCTTGGCCTCGCTGAAACCGAAGGCAAAGCAGTCGTTTGCCAGCTTCCTTTCAAATTTCTGCCTGGGAGTGAAGCCGCCGACAGCGGTCTCGCCGGCAAAGCTGGAGGAAGCTATTTTATCATAACCGTAAAGCCTTGCTATTTCCTCCGATATATCGGCAAATCCCTCGACATCATCACGCCAGAAGGGGACTATAATATCGTCGCCTTCCAGCTCAAAGCCCAGGGAAAGCAGGTATTTTTCCATCTGTTCCTTTGAAATGTCTATGCCGATGAAAGAGTTGACCCTGTCGCTGTCCAGCTTTATCCTGCGGTGCTGCTTCTTTTTGGGATAGGCGTCGACAATACCGCCGATGATCTTTCCCGCACCCAGCTCTTCAACCAGCTGGCAGGCCCTGAGCAAGGCGGGCATTGTGTTTTCACAGTCAAGGCCTTTTTCAAACCTTGAAGAGGCCTCTGTTCTCATGCCTATTTTACGGGATGCGACCCTTACCGTGGGGCCGTCGAAGGTGGCGCTTTCAAAGACGATCATTTTTGTGCTTTCGGTAATTTCGCTGTTTTCGCCGCCCATTACGCCGGCAATGCCAATGACCTTTTTGGGGTCGGTTATAAGCAGTGTGTTATCTGCCAGGACCCTGTCCTGTCCGTCAAGGGTTTTGGTGGTTTCGCCGCTGCGGCTCAGCCTTACGATAATATGATTATCGTCTATGCAGGAATAATCAAAAGCATGCATGGGCTGACCGTATTCCAGCATAACATAGTTTGTTATATCGACTATATTATTTATCGGCCTGACCCCGGCATTCCTGAGCCTGTCACGCATCCATTTGGGGGAAGGCTTTATGACAATATCCTTGGCCATAGCCGCGGTATATCTGGGGCAGAGGTCGGATTCGATATCGACCGAAAGATAATTGTTTATATCGTCCGTTGTTTCCTTTATGACGGGATCTGGCAGGGTAAGGGGCAGCTCAAAGGAGGCGGCCGTTTCCCTTGCAAGACCTATCATGCTCAGGCAGTCGGGGCGGTTGGGGGTTATTTCGAACTCAAATACGGTTTCGTCAAATCCCAGGACCTTCCTAATGTCATCGCCCGGCTTTCCATATTCCTCGGGCAGGACAAGTATGCCGTTTTCGATGGCGTAAGGGCAGTCGTGAAGAGTAAGCCCCAGCTCGGCAATGGAGCAGAGCATACCGTTTGATTCAATACCGCGCATCTTGGTCTTTTTTATTACAACGCCGCCGGGAAGCTTTGAGGGATGCAGAGCGGCGGGAACCAGGTCTCCGACCTTGAGGTTGGTGGCGCCCGTAACTATCTGGACAGGCTGATCCTTGCCTATGTCTATCTGGCATACGACCAACTTGTCTGCATCTGGGTGTTTGTCTATCGAAAGGATCCTGCCGCAGACGACGTTTTCTATTTCGGCGCCCATATCTTCCCATCCCTCGACTTTAGAGCCGGTCATGGTCATTCTTGAGGCGTATTCTTTGGGATCCTTATCTATTTTCACATAATCATTAAGCCATTTGAAGGGCATATTCATGGTGTGATTCCTCCTTGCTTAGAATTGCTTTAAAAAGCGCAGGTCGTTTTCGAAAAGAAGGCGCATGTCGTCGATGTTGAATCTGCGCATTACGATACGCTCAAGGCCGACACCGAAGGCAAAGCCTGAATAGACATCGGGGTCAATGCCGCAGTTGCGCAGCACTTCGGGATGAACCATTCCGCAGCCGAGAATTTCTATCCAGCCTTCTCCTTTGCACAGGCGGCAGCCCTTACCCTGGCATTTGAAGCACATGACATCCATTTCGGCCGAAGGCTCTGTGAAGGGGAAGTGATGGGGGCGGAACCTTACCACCGTGTCATTTCCGTAGAGCTCTTTGGCAAAGACTTCCAAAGTACCTTTGAGGTCGCCCATCGTGATGCCCTTGTCTACGACCAGACCCTCGATCTGGTGAAAGACGGGGGAGTGGGTGGCATCGACGGGGTCGCTGCGGTAGACCCTGCCGGGGGCTATAATGCGAATAGGGGGCTTCTGCTTTTCCATCGTCCTGACCTGAACAGGGGAGGTCTGGGTTCTCAGAAGAATATTGTCATTTATATAGAATGTATCCTGAGTATCCCTTGCGGGATGGTTTTTTGGTATGTTAAGAGCCTCAAAGTTATAATAATCCAGCTCTACTTCGGGACCCTTGACTATTGAAAAGCCCATGGAAGAAAATATATCGTATATCTCGTCCAGAACTATGCTCAAGGGGTGTTTTTTGCCCAGCTCGACGGAAGCGCCGGGAAGGGTTACATCAATAGTCTCAGCCTTTATCTTCTCGGCATTTGCCTTGGCCGCTATCTCGGAAAAGGCGTTTTCAATGGCGTTTGTCAGCTCCTCGCGCACCTTGTTGGCCAGCTGGCCTGCCACAGGCCGCTCTTCGGGGGAAAGACCGCCCATGGAGCGGAGGATAAGGGTCAGTTCGCCCTTTTTGCCGAGATATTTGACCCTTGCCTTTTCCAGCTCATCTCTGCTTACGGCAGCCTGTATTTCGGCAAGACCGTTTTTGAGGATGAGTTCAAGTTGTTCTTTCATGAATTTTGCCTCCATATTTGTATGCCAAAGCAATAAAAAAGCCTCCGTCCGTAAGGGACGAAAGCATGCTTCCGCGGTACCACCCAGCTTCCCGCACAAGCGGGCACTTTGTTCCTGTAACGGGGAATGGCCGCCGACACCTACTTTTGCTTCAGCATCAGAGCTCGGAAGTGAACTTCGCTCAGGGTCCCAAGGCGGGGCTTTCAGCCGGCGGTCCCGCTCTCTGTGCATCAAAGCCCAGGCTACTTTCTTCGTTATTGCATTTGGCAAAATATTTGATTACATAGAATATATCATAGCCTAAGGTTTTTTTCAATCATTTTTGAAAAAACAGGCGCCTTATGGTATAAATAAACCGGAGGTGCCTTTAATGGAGATATTTAACGGCATTGATATGGAAAAAATTTCGAGGTTTGAAGGCCTTGTCAAAAAGGAAAGCTTTTTATCGGGGGTATATACCGAAGGCGAAAGAGCTGATATTTTGAAGAGTCCGTGCATGAAGAAAAAGGCGGCGTGCCTTTTCAGCCTTAAGGAGTCGGTTTCCAAGGCGCTGGGTAGGGGTCTTTATGGAATGTTGCCCAAAGAGATAGAAGTGTTTCACGAAGAAAACGGAAGGCCGTTTGTAAGGCTCAGGGGAGGAGCTTTGGAACGGTACGGCGGGGTAAAACTGTCGGTTTCAGTTTCGTATAAAGATGATTATGTGATAACTCTCTGCACGGCTTTCATGGAATAAATGTTTGTCCTCCCGATTATATATGGGTATAAAAAGGAGGATGCTATGTCTGGAAAAATACTTTGCTGCATTTTATCGCTTATGCTTATGCTGGGAGGGTGTGAAAGCGGCAGCGCCGACATAGGCGGCGTCGCCGAATATTATGCCGGCCTTGAAAGCGTTAGTGCAGAAGCCGAAATAAAGACCAACAGCGGAGCTTTGATATGTTATGAAATAAGCTTTTTAAGAGAGGGCGACACCGACAGCGTAACGATACTTTCGCCCGAAAGCATAGCCGGAATAACGGCCAGGCTGACTGAGGGAAAAACAGAAATCGTATATGAGGACCTGGCTTTGGAAACGCTGCTGCCCGATATAAGCGGCTATGCTCCCGCTGACGCTGTATCAGGTATGATAGAGGACCTGGAAAGCCGTATGCCGGAGGAATATGGTTTTGCATCATTGGACGGCGCTGAAACTATTAAAATGATTTTTAAGGATGAATATGACGGCGGAGATATTTCAAAAATAATCTGGGTATCAAAGGAGGACTTCAGCCCCATAAGGGCAGAGTTTTATATTGAAGATACCATGGTTATGGAACTTCAAATAACAAGCTTCAGCGATTAAAATAGCCTTTTGCCGCGCTTTTGCATATAATATAACGAAACAGCCTTTGTCTGAGCGCTGTTTATTTTACCTTGCATGATTAAAAACCTTACGGCCGTGGAAAAATAATCTTGCGGACTAGTCCGACTATTTTCCTGCGGAGAGTGATCTTTTTGGAGCGTAGCCGTAACAATGTAAGGCGCGGCGAGATATATTATGCCGATCTCAGCCCCGTTGTGGGCAGCGAGCAGGGAGGCATGAGGCCGGTGCTTATCGTGCAGAACGATGTGGGCAACAGGTACAGCCCCACCGTAATAGCCGCGGCCATAACCTCTCAGCAGAACAAGGCAAAGCTGCCCACCCATATAGAGATATCGGCCAAATCGGTGGGCCTTTCAAAAAACTCCGTTGTTCTGCTGGAGCAGATAAGGACACTTGATAAAAGAAGGCTTAAGGAAAGGATGGGCAGTCTCGATACCGAAATGATGCACAGGGTCGATGACGCCATAGCTGTAAGCTTCGGCCTGCATACTGAACGGGAGGCAGTTGCCGAAGATTGAGGATAAAGGATGAAAAACAAGAAGGAATTGAAAGGCGTTATGTTGCTTTGAGCTACATAACGGAAAAAGCGGCGGGTCCCGCCGCTTTTTTATTTTTACTGAAGAGCGTCTTGTGCGTGATCCTTTGCGTATATGCTGCAGGCCTTTGCCGAGCGGTAGATGTATATGAGTTTGAATATTGATATCCCCACGACCAGGACGCTGCCTGCCAGAAGGATAAAAAGACCCAGGCTTGCAAAAATAAACACTACGGCAACGCCGCCCAAAATCAAAAATAAGCACTTTATATACCATTCCCACAGGTTATTCCATTTGTCGGACAGCTGGGAGTCGATCTCAACAAGGGCATAAGCGTGGGCCGAAAATTCGGCGTATGTGCCGAACAGGCCGGCTATCACC
>CALWAP010000025.1 GCA_944375715.1 uncultured Clostridia bacterium
TGCTGATCTACGGGCCTCGGAAGCCTTGAAAATACTGAGGTTTTGTCCTCAATATCTTTTTTAGCCTCCCTTTTTGGTACGGGTAGTGGGGGTCGAACCCACACGGTTGCCCACAGGAACCTAAATCCTGCGCGTCTGCCAATTCCGCCATACCCGCATATCGCGGCATAAAATGCCGCTTTTTTATTTTAGTTTTTCTGGATTTTGTCAAGCTCTTTTTTGTCTATAGGTTCCTCATTCTGGTTTTGATTCTGAGATGAAGCTTTTCCTCGCCTGAGCACTTTGCATTCGCTGCAGGCAAAGGTTTCAGGCGAATCGGGAGCCGATTGAAGCCTTACACGGCAGCAGCCCTTCAGCAGTGAAACGTCTATGACCGTGCCTTTGCCTTTCGGTGTATCAACAAGTGACTCAACGGTGGGGGATTTGCGAATAAGCTCCTGATATGCCTCGTTTTCGTATTTGAGGCAGCACATCAGCCTGCCGCAGGTGCCCGATATCTTTGTGGGGTTAAGGGATAGCCCCTGGTCCTTGGCCATGTTTATAGAAACGGGCTGGAAGTCGTCAAGGAATGTGCCACAGCAAAGGGGACAGCCGCATATTCCCAGGCCACCCACCATTTTGGCGGCATCGCGAACGCCTATCTGTCGAAGTTCTATCCTGGTGCGGAAAACCGAGGCCAGGTCTTTGACAAGGCTTCTGAAATCCACCCTGCCGTCGGCGCTGAAATAGAAAAGGATCTTGCTGTGGTCAAAGGTATATTCGACCGACACCAGCTTCATCTCAAGCTCGTGCTTTTTTATTTTCTGTTCGCAGATGACAAAGGCATCCTTTTCCAGCCTGGCATTTTCCTCCAAAACGCCGAGGTCTTCTTTTGTGGCAATGCGTATAAGTTTTTTAAGTGGCTGGACAATAGAGTTTTCATCGACACTGCGGTTTGATATGACAGCCTGGCCGCATTCTATGCCTCTGGAGGTTTCGACTATAACATATTCGTTTTGCGGAACCTGGATGCCGCAGGGGTCAAAGTAATATATTTTTCCGACCTTTTTGAATCGGACTCCGATTATTTCCGTCATGTATCAGTTCTCCTGTAAAAACATGCCGCAATATGCGGCCAGCTGAGAGGAAAGTGCAAAAACAGACGCGTTGTTATCGTCCAGACGCTCCGACTGTTTTTGCATGTAATCATATATAAGGGTGCAGCTGCGGGCAGTGCCTGGATTTTTCAAAGCCATGGACGCAAGCCCGGCGCTGACGTGTGTGCAGAAATCGGCATATTCGGCCCTGTTGAGGGACGATGCCGACAGGCAGGCCTCCATCACTGTCAGGGGGCCTTTGCCGAGAGAAGACAGGAATTCTTTTGCCAGCATCAGGCTTTTTGGAGCAGAAGAATCAAGCATACCGAGAGCTGTTCCCATGCTTCCGTGGCTTTGCGATATTATGTCCATCAATTTTTCATGGGGAAAGGAGGCGGCAAGCGGCGCGTATACCCGTTTTATATGATCGGCTATAACGCCGTCGGGCAGTATTTCCATAGTATATTTTTTGCATCTGGAGCGGACAGTGCTCAAGAGTGCGCCGTCGTTTTCGGTCAAAAGAATAAATACCGATGATACAGGCTCCTCCAGGACCTTGAGCATGGCATTCTGCGATTCCATGTTCATAAGGTCGGCGCGGTTTATTATGAATACCTTGAAAGGGCTTTGGCTGGGGGCCATAAAACTCCTGAGACGAAGCTGCCTTATGTCGTCGACCCTTATAGGTTTGCCTTCAGGGTTGAAAAGCTCGATGTCAGGGTTTGATCCGGCCAGGGCCTGGCGACATGAGGGGCAGGTACCACAGGGCCTAAAGTCATTTGATGCACATAAAAGAGCTGCGGCAGCGTATGCCGCCGCAGCCTTCTTACCGAATCCCGATGGACCGTCAAAAATAACTGCCGTACCCAAACTGCCGTTTAAGACGGCTTCCTTTATGTGCCTGTTCCCCTCAAGATCAAACCTTTTCAAAATGCTCTACATTAAGGACAAACAGGGTGGCACCGCCAACTATTACCTCGATGGGCATTGTAGGATAGAAGCTCAAACCAGGTTCTGCCGTGGGGGCTATCATCTGTTTGCGGCTGTGAGAATTTTCTTTGATTATTTCGATAACATTATTAACCTTGGCATCTTCTACGCCAATAAGAATAGTAACGTTTCCGGTGCGCAGAAAACCGCCCGTCGTAGAGAGTTTTGTTATAGAATAACCGCTTTTCATAAGGTTATGTACGACAGTAGGGGCGTCATCAGCATTTAAAATGGCAATAATCATTTTCATAATTTATTCCTCCTTTGGCTTCTGGATATAAGTTAAACGCGGAACATACCGCGCAAACAATCTTCTTATATACATTATACCACTGTAGGATCCAAAAGGCAAGCTACTTGTATTTTCTTTCGATGCTTTCAGGCACATATGTGGGGGAGAGTTCCATCTGTACGTCAGCTCCAACAGTGCAGTCTATTTCGGTCAGATCGACCGTAGTATGAGTTGTACCTACATGTCCGACAATCCTTGCTTTTTTGCTGCCGATGCTGACATATTGACTTCTGCGCCGGACTATCCTTGAAAGATCAGAAAGGGCATATCTTATGCAATCCCTCAGACGGAAGGAATCTCTGGCCTTCTCGACCATGAAGCCGTCAGCCGTGCCAACGGGGATAACTCCTATTTTCATCGGCTTTTTGGTGACAAAGGCAGAACCGTAGCCTATGCCGTGGCCCTTGGGAAGCCACCTTATTTCTGATATCTGGGAACAGAGGATACCCGTCTTTTTCAGCCCAAAAGAGCCTTTGGCCGTCATTCTTCCACCTATTGCCGAGCCTATGCGCACGGCGTCAAGGGTATCATCAAGGCAGGTGAAAAGGGCGGCGCTGTTGCAGTCATGCAGCATGCCGGGATCAAATCCAGCTTTGCGGACACTTTCGGCGACCTTGAGGAAAGCTTCATGCTGGGCCTTTGTTTTTGCCGGGCTTAAATAAGCAGATGAAAAATGTGTATACATGCCCGTGACATTGAGATTGGACATATAGCTGAAAACAGAAATTATTCTTTCGGTTTCCGAGGGCTCAAAGCCGTATCTGCCCATGCCGGTGTCGATCTTTATATGGACATCGCAGGAAAGCCCCTCGTTTTCAGCCATGCCGTTCAGTGCGACCGCGGCGTCATAGGAACCAATGGTGGCAGTAGCACAGGAGTCTAATATCTTCTTAATATCCTCGGGACAGGCCGTTGAACGCAACACGAGTATTTCTTCATCTTCAGCCCCTATGCTCCTGAGCTTAAGTGCATCCTCCGGTTCGGTGACAGCCAGCTTCCTTACGCCGCATTCGCGAAGAACAGGATATATTTCCTTTAATCCCAAGCCGTAAGCGTTGGCCTTCAGAACAGCGATAAGCTCGCTTTCTCCGGCTTTTTCCCGTATCAGGTTTATATTTGAAACTATTTTATCCTTCTCCACAAGCAGGTATTTCATATCTTTATCACCCCTATTGTTTACGCTTTAGGTTTCTCCTCCGCTGCCGAGTTTGCAGGCGCCTTCTCTTTAAGAGCGCGGCGCTTTTTGCCTATGACTATTTTTCTTCTTATGTTCCTGGCGGAGGCAAGGCCCTTGTTGAGCAGAAAATCGACAGCCGGTTTGTATACCATCTCAAATTCCCCGCAGAACTCGGTAAGTTCTCCTGAAAAACCTTTTTTGAAAAGATACAGTCCGTAAAGGGGGTTGTCAGGGGTCAGATCGCCGCTGACCCCGCGGAAGTCATAAATATCGCAGCCCGTTTCCAAAGCCCATTTTATCATCTCCCATTGAAGCTGATAGTTGGGCATGACATTGCGGTATTGGTTGGAAGACGCGCCGTAAAGGTACCACACCTTGTTGCCATAATGGATGGCCAGCGTGCCGGCAATGGGCTTGTCCTGCCAGAAGGCCATATAAAGCCTTGCATTTTCGCCAAGATTGTCCAGGATGCTTTCAAAGTATTCCCTGGGTCTTACAATAAATCCATCGCGGGTGCCGGTTTCCTCCATTATTTCAGAAAAGGCGCCCAGCATTTCCTTTCCGCACAGTCTCACCTCAACCCCTTTTCTGACCGAAAGACGGAGGTTGTACCTGGTTTTGGAGTGGAAAGCCATCAAAAGCTCGTCCTCGGTCTTGCCTTTAACATCAAGCCTGAAGACATAGTTGGGCTGAACGCCTTCAAAATTCTTACTGCCGAAATGCCTTTTGTATCCAAGACCCTCCATAATGGATATAAATTCGCCGTCGTCGCTTTTTATATCAGGGTCCAGCTTTACAGCATAAGCTTTATGCTCTTTGGCCAGGGCCCTGAGCCCTTCGGTAAGGGCTTTTAAGGTGCCCTTATCGTGTGGATCGCATACAGGGCCCCTGCCGCAGTACATAAGGGTATAGGGGACCATCGGTATCCTGCGTATCAGCACCGAAAGAGCGCCATTTATTTTCCCGTTTTCGTCCCTTACGGCAATGGCTTTCCATTTCCAGGCGGATTTGACCTTTCCCCAGGAATATGACTGAAGGAAATGTCCCTTGGGACTTGAAGATATGAAATCCTCAAACTCGGAAAGGGTTTTTTCGTTTATTATTTCAAACATGGATATCCTCCGTGCAAACAGTTATTCTTATTTTATAGTTTACAACAGCTTGGCGCAAAATGCCATATATATTTTTACTTGAAGAGTGTGGTTCTATACTGTGTAAACTTAAGCTTTACTTGAAGCGGAGGCATCTTGATGGTATACTTTGTTCATAGAAAGAAAGGAAGTGTTCTTTTTGAATAAAAAAATAGTTTTTATTGGAAGCGGGAATATGGGAGGCGCCATGATAGGAGGCATAGTCTCCTCGCTTCTGGCAAAGCCTGAGGATATAATAGCCTCTGACCCTTCTGAAAAGGCAAGGGAATCGCTTAAGGAAAAATACGGTATACAGGTAACAAGCGATAATGCCAAGGCTGCGTCTATGGCCGACATACTTTTCCTGGCTGTCAAGCCGCATATATATCCTGCAGCAGCTGCTCAGATAAAAGATCACCTTAAGCCTTCGGCGGTCATAGTGACCATTGCTGCAGGTCAGACTCTTGCACATATGGCAGATCTTTTAGGTGAGGACACGAAAATAGTAAGGGCTATGCCCAATACTCCGGCTTTGGTAAGCGAGGGTATGGCCGCTCTTTGCCCCAATAAAAATGTCACCGGGCAGGAATTTGATGAGGTAAAGTCCATTTTTGACAGCTTTGGCAAAAGCGAAAAGATATCAGAGGATCTTTTCGATGCTGTTGTTGGTGTCAGCGGATCATCGCCTGCATATGTTTACATGTTCATAGAAGCCATGGCTGATGCCGCCGTAGCCGAGGGCATGCCGAGGGACAAGGCATATGTATTTGCTGCCCAGGCTGTATTGGGATCGGCAAAGATGGTTCTGGAAACGGGCAGGCATCCCGGAGACCTTAAAGATATGGTGTGCTCTCCCGGGGGTACGACCATAAAGGCCGTTATCGCTTTGGAACAGACAGGTATGAGAGGATCCGTCATGCAGGCCGTGCAGGAATGCATCGACAAATCGAAGGAGATGTCAAAATAAAGGTTGACATTTTTTGCTTGTCAACCGATAATCAAGATATGGTACTAACGGCCCTGACACTATGGTGTGTCTGGCCGCATAAAGCATAATACTTACAGGAGGAAAACCAAAATGAAAAATGTTATCAGCACTGATAAGGCTCCCGGAGCAATAGGACCCTATTCCCAGGCTATCGAGATCGACAATCTTGTATTTACCTCGGGCCAGCTGGGCATTAATCCCGCAACCGGCGCTTTCGGTGAAGGAGTCGAGGGTCAGACCGCTCAGGCACTTGAGAATGTAAAGGCCATTCTGGAGTGCAAGGGTCTTTCCCTGGATGATATAATCAAGACCACTGTATTTATCAAGGATATGAATGATTTCGGAAAGATAAACGAGGTATATTCCAAGTATATCTGCGGTGACAAGCTTCCTGCCCGTTCCTGTGTCGAAGTTGCTCGTCTGCCCAAGGACGGCCTTGTAGAGGTCGAGGTTATTGCCCTTAAGAAATAAGAGTGTTTTTTAAAGCCCGCGCCAAAGGCGCGGGCTTTTTTTATGTCACGGAGCTCCTTTCATTCATATTATGTTTTAGAACTTAAAGAAAGGAGCAAAAAATGGCAAGATATAACAGCTATTACGGCAATGCGCCTTACCGTGGAGCAGCAGGGACAAACAATATCGAGCCGAACATGAGACGCCGCAGGGCAAACGCCGATATCCAGGCCTCCCAGGGCGTCAAAACGGTTATTGACGGAACAGAGGACCGGCCTTCGGGCCTGGGCCTGCCTCCCGCCATGGCATGGATAGGCGCGCAGCAGTGGAAGGTTTACGACAGCGAAACAGCGCTGGAAAAGGGCACTTTGTTCCCCGATCTGTACCTGCCCTTTACAGCTTATAAGGGGGCCGAGGAATGAACGAGAAGAATACTCTTGAAAGACAGCTTTTAGCTTATGACCTGGCGTTTTGGGACACGGTGCTTTATCTTGACACCCATCCCGATTCCAAAGAGGCTCTGGAATATTTTGACAGAGTAAGGGAAGAACGGGACGATGCCTTTGAAAGGTACGACAGGCTTTACGGGCCTTTGGAGGCGGGGCTTTCCGACACATCTGAAGGCTGGGAATGGGTTAAGGGCGCATGGCCCTGGGAAACGGAGGCTTAAGCATGTGGACATATCTTAAACTTTTGCAGTATCCGATAAACATCAAAAGTACCGATGCCCGGGCGGCAAAGATCATCATGAGCCAATACGGCGGTCCTGACGGAGAGCTTGGCGCTTCGCTGAGGTATCTTTCCCAGAGGTTTGTCATGCCTTCCAAGCCTGTGGTCGGGCTTCTGACCGATATTGGCACCGAGGAGCTGGGACATATGGAAATGATATGCGCCATAGTAAGACAGCTTACAAGAAATCTCACGCCAGAGCAGGTAAAGGAGCAGGGATTTGCCGACTATTTTGTCGACCATACGGTAGGAATATGGCCATCTTCCGCTTCAGGGGTGCCGTTTTCCAGCGGCGGATTTCAGTCCAAAGGTGATGTCATAACCGATTTGAGCGAGAATATGGCAGCCGAACAAAAGGCCAGGACGACATATGACAACATATTGAGGCTGGTAGATAATCCAGAGGTTCGGGAACCCATCAAGTTCTTAAGGGAACGCGAAATTGTACATTATCAGCGTTTCGGAGAAGCGCTTAGAAAAACAGCCGAAGATATGGGCAGCAAGAACTTTTACGCATTTAATCCGGCATACGACAGAAATCGCCGGCAAGGAAGCAAAGCATGAAAAAAACAGGCGGACTTTTGTCCGCCTGTTTTGATTTTTGATATTCAGCTATAACCCAAGAAGCACGGTGGCAATGGAAAAGTAAATGAAAAGGGAAATAGCATCTACTATTGTCGTTATAAAAGGGCTGGCCATTACAGTAGGGTCAAAGCCTATACGCTTGGCAAGTATAGGCAGTGTACATCCCACAACCTTCGCCACAATAACCGTAGCTACCAAAGTGGAACATACAACAGCGGCAACCAGCATACTGACCCTGTCGAACAATATAAGCTTTACAAAATTGGCTGCGCAAAGCGTAACGCCACACAGAACAGAAACTCGGGCTTCCTTCCAAATGACCCTTGGCAGATCGCCAAAGGTTATTTCTCCAAGGGAAAGGCCCCTTATGATAGTGACCGATGACTGACTTCCCGAGTTGCCGCCCGTATCCATCAGCATGGGTATATAGGCGGTAAGAACTACATAAGAAGCCAGGGACGACTCAAATGAGGTTATTATCATGCCCGTAAATGTAGCCGATATCATAAGCAGCAAAAGCCAGGGTATACGGGCTTTCCATGTTTCCCAAACACCTGTTTTGAGATAAGGCTTGTCACCCGGTGTGACGGCCGACATCTTGGAGATATCTTCGGTGGCCTCATCCTCCATGACGTCAAGGGCATCATCGAAGGTTATGATTCCGACCAGCCTTTTTTCTTTATCGACTACGGGTATGACCGAAAAGTCATATTTGCTCATGGTCTGGGCGGCGATTTCCTTATCTTCGAATGTATCTACCGAAATAATATGGGTTTCCATAATGTCACCCAAAATATCGGTTCTTTCGGCCAAAAGAAGCTGCCTTACAGTAACTACGCCTAAAAGCAGCCGCCTTTCGTCGGTGACATAGCAGGTGTAGATAGTTTCTTTGTCGGCCCCTGTCTGTTTTATGCGGGCAAAGGCCTGCTCCACCGTCATTTCCTTTTGCAGCCTGACATATTCTGTCGTCATTATGCTGCCAGCTGAATCCTCGGGGTAATTTAAGATTTGATTTATTATCCTCCGGGTTTCAGGATCGGTATTTCTCAGTATCCGCTTGACGACGCCGGCAGGCATTTCCTCGATAAGATCGACGGTATCATCGACAAACAGCTCGTCCAGAACCTCTCGGAGCTCCTTGTCGTTAAAGCCCTTGATCAGGAGTTCCTGGCTGTCGTTGTCCATCTCAATAAAGGCGTCGGCGGCCAGCTCCTTCGGAAGAATACGGAAAAGAAGAGGAAGATGCTCATGGGGCAGCTCTTCCAGGATCTGCGCTATGTCGGCAGGGTTTAAAATTGCAAAAAGATTTTTAAGGTCCAGAAACCTTTTGGCACTGAGAAGCTCCAGCGCCTTTTCTGTCATATTAATTTCCATTCTTATTTCCTCCCTGAAAAAATAGGTTTGGAAGTAAGATGCAAATCAAAAGTGCGATATAGAATTGTAAAAGATCAGGCAAAAAACACTGTGCCGTAAATCACAGCGTTTTCAAAGGTTCTACTTCGCCCTTTTGGGTTCGCACCGCTGCTACTTCCGGCATCCATTGTTTTCACCTCACAGAATTTATATTGGGCCTTCTAAGCCACTTACAAGTATACTTTTCAATAAATATTTTGTCAAGAAAAAGCTTAGTTTAAAAGCATATCAGCAAGAGTTTCGGCAAAGAGCCTGGCTGATGACAAAGCCTCTTCCAGGGTGTTGCCGGAAGTGCCGACTTCTAGTATCATGCTTCCGGGCGTTACATGCTGGTTGAATCTGGCAGCCCTTATGTCTAAAGGCCTCATAATACCGGGATAACGAGTATTCATTTCTTTCTGTATTTTTAGCTGAAAGGAAAGGTTATCCTGCCAGCTATCGTGGGTGAGTCCGCCCGCATCGGTGCCGCAGACCAGCATGAGTTGGGCCGTGTCAGCCCCGTCTATCTGAGCAACTGTTTTGTATTTTGTGCCATCCGATGCTGTTATGGCGTCACGATGGACGTCGATGACCAGCTTGACCGATGGATATTCCTTTATATAGGCGGTGATATCTTCCAGGGCCCTGTTGTAAGATCCTGAATATGCGGGACTGTCATTAAGGGTATCGGAGTGCACCGTCTTTACTCCTCTTTTATTTAAAACAGACGTTATTTCATCACCAACCCTTACCATGTTGTACCGATTGTCGGTGGTGCGGTCGGTGTCGGACGGGGTATAATTGTTCTGGGAAGTAGGCGTATATGCCTCGGTGCCGTGGGTGTGCATAATGAGCACCTGCACATCGCTGCCCGAAAGTTCAACTTTGTCCGGGGCAGATAAAAGGGCATCAATATCTATTTCATAATCAGTTTCATTTTTGACATAAACGGGGCTTTCCCCGGCGTATGCCCCCGACGAGCCGTCTATTGTGACCGAAACGGGTGATTCTGTTTCGATAAGGGTTTCGCTGTATCCCGATGGGAAATAGGGCATGCTGCTTTCACATATATCGATATCAAATGATGAAGCGTTCATCGAAACATGCTTTGAATTTTCAGCAGAGGCAAAAAGGTTTCCTGCCCGCTTTACTGACTGCTCGAGTTTATCGGCAGCTCCGCTTTTAAGCAAGGCGGCTGTTATAAGAAAAATTGCCAGAGCGGTTTTGGGCAGGGAAGAGCCTGTACCCTTTTTTCTTCTGCCGACTCTTGGGCGGTTCTTTTTGATAGGCATGATATTCCTCCCCGCAAAGCTTTGTATATCAATACCTATTGAAAAGGAAGCCGGATTATGACAGCAGCTGTTCCATATCGCTTATGCTCATTTCGCCGTGTATTGCCATATTTATGCCGTATCCGATGGCCAGAGCACTTTTTTTAACAAGTACATCTATATCCGCAGGAGCCACCATAAATGGTTCGGCAGAACCGCGCTTTTCGCCTGTCAGGGCTGAAAGCTCGGCCACGGTAGGGACCCCTATGGCTATGACAGGTATTTTAAGGGTGTTCCTATCCAGGGCCAGACGTTTGTTGCGGGCGCCCTCGCCCGGTATAATGCCCGAGGTGGAAAGCTGAAAACTGCTTCCCAGACGGTTGAGGGATGACGCTGCCAGGGCATCTATGGCTATGACGGCCGACGGCTTGGTTTTCTGGCACACCCCGCAGACCAGCTCCATCGTTTCGATACCTGTCTGTCCCATAACACCGGGAGCTACGGCGGCCACGGGGCGCATTTTTGGGAAAAGCTCGGAGGCATATTCCATAAGATGCCTTGTAACTATCGTCTTTTCAACGGCCAGAGGTCCCAATGAATCGGGAGTCACCGTTCGGTTACCCAGGCCGACGATGAGTATGAGCCCTTCTTTGGGAAGAAGAGCGGAAAGACGTCTGCTCAGGGCAGAGGCTACTTCGGAAGGCATGCCGGCGTCAGACTGCCATCTTTTTTCAAGGTCAATGGTTATATAGGTGCCATCCGGTTTGCCGCAGGCCTGTCTTGCCACGGGGCCCTTTACCGTTATTACCGATATATCAAGATCTCCTTCACTTTCCCTGTGAATATCAAGGCCTTCTGCAAGGGTATCTTTTAAACGCGAATGCCGTTCTATTGCCATGTCGGTTCTTCCGCTGAACATATTGTCTCCTTTTTTGCATTAGTGTTGGCCGCTTCTTTCAGTATATGCGAACTTGGGAATGCTTAAGGAAAAAATACTTGCATTTCGGCAGCAGTGGTGATAAAATGTATTCGCTGTAAATTTGTCTGAAGGAGGTTGTGATCTTGCCTAATATAAAGTCTGCTAAGAAGCGTGTTCTCGTCAGCAGAATGCAGAACGAGAAGAACCGCGCTGCCAAGTCCGCGCTTAAGACCCAGCTTAAGAAGTTTGAAGCGGCTTTGGAAGTGGGCGGCGATGCTGCTCAGGAAGCATTTGTTGCCACCGTTAAGGCTGTCGACAAGGCTGTTGCCGCCGGCATTCTTCATAAGAACAATGCCGCCAGGAAAAAGAGTCAGATTGCTGGAAAGCTTAACTCCGCTCAGAAGTAAATAAAAAAAGAAAAACAGGACGGAAAACCGTCCTGTTTCTTTTTTGCCTGGATTTAGGCTTTGGAAGCCTCGTTTAAAAAAGCGGCAACATCCTCTTTGGGGCGCAGGCCGATAAGCCTTCCTACAGCCTTGCCATTTTTAAAGGCCATCATGGTGGGAACACTCATGACGCCGAACTTCCTGGCCAGGTCAACATTCTGGTCGATGTCGAGCTTGGCAATCATCTGGTCTTCGGAAAGCTCGTCCGAAAGCTCTTCCAAAACAGGGCCGAGCATTTTGCAGGGGCCACACCATGTGGCGAAAAAGTCGACCAGCACGGTTTTGCCGCAGTTGATGGTTTCTTCAAAGGTGTCCTTGGTAATGATTTTTACAGCCATTTCAATACCTCCGTGATATGTTTGTATTCTGTGATATTATACTACCATATATTCCCCGTAAAATCTATACTCAAATTGTAAACTTTTGAAAAAGGCTCTCAGTTGCCTTGAAGCCGATGATATGATAAAATATTTTTTAATGCAGACAAGAGTGTTTATAAAACGGAGGGTGGTTATGGAGCTTTTCAGGGAGCATATGGATATTGCAGTGGTCAGGGAATATCCCACGCTGACGCTGGCACATATCGGGGATTGCGTATATGAGCTTCTGGCCCGCAGCCATGTGGTCCAAAGCGGAATATTCAAGGTTTCCGACACCCACATGAAAACTGTCGCGCTGGTAAGCGCAGAGGCGCAGCATAAGGCGGCCGAAGCCCTGCTCTGCATGCTTGATGATGAAGAAACAGCCCTGTTTATGAGGGGACGCAACGCCAAGCCTAAAACGGTGCCCAAACATGCTGCTTTAGAAGAATATTCGTATGCTACGGGCCTTGAGACGCTTTTCGGCGCGCTTTATCTTCAGGGAAAGAACAACAGGATACTTGAACTTTGGCAGGCGGCCTTGAAGGAGCTGGAAGGATGAAAAGGCGCGGCGTTTTTTTCAAAAGGCTGCTGAAAGCCCTTTTTGTGTTGGCCGTTTTGGCTATTATGCTTGCAGTATATATGAGATATATTGAGCCGTCAATGCTGGACATCACGTATATAAGTATTGAAAGCAGCAGCGTGGATGGTTCTTTCAAAATAGTAGCTTTTGGCGACACACATGTGGGCAATGGCAAAACTGTGGAGGATCTTTTTGAACTGTGCAGTAAAATCAATTCTCTTTCACCTGACTGCGTTGTCTTTCTGGGTGACCTTTTTGATGACTATTCGGTTTATGAGGAGGACCCATCACAGGTGTCGAAGGCACTTGCCGAAATAACTGCAGGATACAAGCTGGCGGTCAGAGGAAATCATGACGTCGGCGGAGGGGCCGAATGGGTGTATCCTGACATCGTAAATGCAGGGGGGTTTATCCTTCTTGAAAACGAGAATATCGTTTTGGAAAATGGCATCAATATAGTGGGCAGCGCCGAAATGCTTTACCACAGCCCGGATGTAAGCGGGTTTGTAAGTGAGGGGTTCGATGTTTTGCTTGCCCACGAGCCTGATGTGGCCTGTATGGCCGACGGATACGAGCTGCAGCTTTCGGGACATTCCCACGGCGGGCAGGTATATATACCCATTTCCTTTGTCATGGACAGGATACTGCCGCAGGGTTCGAGGGTGTATGTCAGAGGCATGTATGAAAAGGATGACGGGGGCATGGTTTATGTAAACCGGGGCTTCGGTATGTCGCTGGCGCCCATAAGGCTTTTTTCGGTGCCTGAGCTTACCGTTATCACGATAAACGGGGGTGAATAGGCGTGACGCGCCTGGATAAACTTGTTTCAATGGGTTCGGGGCTTTCACGCACCGAGGCTAAAAAGGCCATAAGGCAGGGCAGGGTAACGGTCTGCGGCCGGAAGGTGTCTGATCCCGACATGAAGGTCGGTGAGCAGGCCGGAATCGGGCTTGACGGCGCAGCTTTAAAGGTGCCGGAGTATGTATATATAATGATGGACAAACCCGAGGGGGTCCTCTCTGCTACTGAAGATAAAAGCCAGCAGACGGTGCTGGACCTTTTGCCTGAGATATATAAAAAAAGGGATCTCGGAGTTGCGGGCAGGCTTGACAAGGATACGACGGGCCTTTTGCTGATAACCGATGACGGGAGCCTGAACCATCGGCTGACATCTCCCAAAAGCAAAGCCGGTAAGCTGTATAAGGCATATCTGGATATGCCTGCAGACCAAAGCGATAAGGAGGCCTTTGCCTGCGGCATGCAGCTTTCCGATTTCATTGCAGCGCCCGCCGTGCTGGAAATAAATGAAAGTGATCCAAGAGAGTGCTTAGTCACAATTTCGGAAGGGAAATATCACCAGATTAAGCGTATGTTCGCAAAGCGCGGAAAGACGGTCGTCAGCCTGAGAAGGCTGGCTTGCGCGGGCCTTTATATGGACCCTGAGCTGGGCTCAGGAGGTTTCCGCGAGCTTACAGATGAGGAAATTGCTGGCTTGTTTGATAAATGTGGCCTTAAAGCGACGAAAAAAATCTCAAAAAATTGTTGAAAAAAGAGAAATCATATAGTAAAATAAACATGTTGACAGCCGCAGATTTATATAAAAGTTACAAAGGGTGGTTTTATAATGGCAGCCAGACTGTTCCAAAGCATATTGCTTGAGATCAAAGAAAAGGTACCGTTCATGGTCGGCGTGGTCGATCAGACGGGCAATATCATTTCATGCACAGAGATCAAGCTCATAGGCGATACCATCGAAAGCGCCTCGGCCTTTTTTGCCAGCGGCAGAGAAGCGGGCGAGTTCGGAGGCTATACCTTCCAGCTGCTCAATGGGTATGAAAACGGCATAGAATATGCTGTATTCTGTGCAAACAGGGGGAGCATGGCCGATACGGTATGTGCCCTGACGGCTGTTGCCATATCCAACAGCAAATCGCTTTATGATGAGAAGCACGACAGGGCGGCTTTCATAAAGCGCATTATCCTTTCCAATATACTGACGGGGGACATATATATCAAGTCCCGCGAGATGCATTTCCAGAACGACGCCAAAAGAGTCGCTTACCTTATTCGCCTGACTGAGAGGCAGGATGCCCAGGTCATCGAGGCGCTGAACAGGCTTTTCCCCGACAGGCAGAAGGATTTTGCCATTACGATCAACGAAAATGAGGTTGTTCTGGTCAAGGAGCTCAAGACGGGCGACAGCAAGGAGATAGCAAGAATAGGCAAGATAATCGACAGCGGCATCGGCGAGGAGCTGGGCATACCCCATATCATAGGCATGGGCACCGTGGCAAACCAGCTCAAGGATATCGTCAGGTCCTTTAAAGAGGCCCAGATGGCCGTCGATATCGGCCAGGTGTTCAATTCCGACCTTTCGATAATCAGCTTTGAAAACCTGGGCATCGGCAGGCTGATTTACCAGCTGCCCACCCCCCTTTGCGAGATGTTCCTTTCGGAAGTCTTCAAGAAGGGCTCCATCGAGGCTCTTGATGAGGAGACCCTTTTCACGATACAGAAGTTTTTTGAAAACAACCTCAATGTGTCGGAAACCTCGAGGAAGCTTTTTGTCCACAGGAATACGCTGGTCTACCGCCTTGAAAAGATAAAGAAGCTGACGGGCCTTGATTTAAGGGAGTTTGACAACGCTATTGTTTTGAAGACGGCCCTTATGGTCAAGCAGTATTTGAAGTCCAGGGAGAACTTTTAACAGAATATCATGATAGAGCTTCAGGATGTATATCAGGTTTACAACGAGGGCGGTACCCATGCTTTAAACGGGATATCCCTGAAAATAGACGACGGCGAATTTGTATTTGTCGTCGGCCCTTCGGGTTCGGGCAAGTCGACCATTATAAAGCTCCTGTCGGCCGAGCTCAGGCCCACACAGGGCAGGGTGCATGTCAATGGTTTTGAGATAGAAAACATACCACATAAGGACATCCCTTACCTCAGAAGGACTATAGGCGTCGTTTATCAGGATTTCCGCCTTATCGATAATAAAACCGTTTATGAAAATGTTGCCTTTGTCATGCGCGCCGTCGGCGCGCCCCAAAGGATAATCAAAAAGAGGGTGCCGTATGTTTTGGAGCTTGTCGGGCTTAAAAACAAGTCCCGCAGGTTCCCGCACCAGCTTTCAGGCGGCGAACAGCAGCGCGTCGCCATTGCCAGGGCGCTGGTTAATAATCCCGATGTCATAATTGCTGACGAACCGACGGGAAATCTTGACCCTGCCCGTTCGGTGGAGCTTATGACTCTTTTGGAAAAGATAAACGGCTTGGGGACAACGGTGCTGGTGGTGACCCACGAAAGGGAGCTGGTAAACCAGCTTGAAAAGAGGGTCGTCGCCATTGAGCGCGGCGTTGTCATAAGCGACAGGACCGGTGGGTATTACTTAGATGAAGAGAAGTAGCAGCCGCCCCGATTGGGGCTATTTCATAAAAGAGGGCTTGACGGGGATAAAGATGCACGGGCTGATGAGCTTTGCCGCCGTGACCGTCATAGCCGCCTGCCTTTTGATAATTGCCATATTCGGCCTTGTGGCTTATAATATAGGCGTGCTTATCGACGGGCTGGCATCGCAGAACGAGATAGCGGTATTTGTGGACGAGAACCTTTCAAGGGAGGAGGCCCAGGCTCTGCAGCAAAGCCTTGAAAGTGTTCCCAATGTGGAGTCGGTCACCTTTGTACCCAAGGAAGAAGCGTTTGATATTTACCTTGAGATGCTTGGTGAGGATGCTTACATAATGGAGGACCTGAGGGAGGACAATCCCTTAAGGGACGAGTACCGTATCGTCATGAAGGATGTGGCGCTGCACGATGAAACTGTGGAGGCGCTTAAGGAAGTTGTCGGCATAGCGGCAGCCAACAGCGAAAAGGAGATCTCTGACAAGCTGATGCAGATGCAGCGGATCGTCAATGCCGTATCTTATACGCTGGTTGCCCTTTTGGGTGCCGTTTCCATATTCATAATATCAAATACAGTCCGTCTTGCCATGTTTGCAAGAAGGGAAGAAATATCCATTATGAAAATGGTCGGCGCCACCGACGGGTTTATAAGGATACCCTTTATTGTAGAAGGAATGACGCTGGGTCTTATGGCGGGCCTGGTGGCTTTCTTTGCGCAATGGGGAGTGTACGATTACATTACCGAAAAGCTGGTTGAAAGCTCTGGGATTTTCAGCACAGTGGCCTTTTCAGAGATATGGTCCATGCTGCTGCCCATAATGCTGGCCTCCGGAATTGTTATTGGTATATTGGGAAGTGTGCTTACGATTAGAAAGTTTTTGAGGGTTTGATTATGGCATCTAAAAAGTATACCGGGACAAAAAGAAGCAATGCGAGCAAATTGGCTGCGGCCCTTGCAGGGGCATTGGCGTTTCTTATGCTTGCCACTACGCTTTTGGGAGCGTTGAGTTCGTCGGCTGCCGTGTCGCAGTCGACCATCAACAGCCTCAAAGATCAGCTTGCGGAGATAACCAAGCGCAAAAATGAGGCGAAAAACGAGCTTTCACGCCTTCAAAGCGAGAAAAGCTCTATACTTGATGAGATAGAATATCTGGATGCCGAAATCGAGGCCTCCACCCAGGAGATAGAAGTACAGCAGTCACTTATAACGGAGCTTGACGGGCTTATTGAGGTCAAAGCCCAGGAGCTTGCCGAAAGTGAGAAGAAAGAGGCTGAGCAATACGAAAAGCTCAAGGACAGGGTAAGGTTCATGTATGAGAACGGGTCTATGAGTTATCTTTCGATTTTGCTTTCCAGCGACGATTTTTCGGCGTTTTTGTCGAGATATGAGCTTGTTTCGAGAATTTCAAAGTATGATAAGAATCTTTTTGAGGAGCTTAAGGCTTTGAAGGAACAGATAGCTGAGCAGAAAGCTTCGCTGGAATCTGACAGGACCGAGGCGGTAAATCTTAAGGCCTCATTAGAGGAAAACAGGCAGGCGCTTCAGGTCAAAATGGATGAAAGAAGCGTCCAGATGAAGGCCATCGAAGAGGCGGAGGCCAGCGCACAGTCTCAGTATGCCGAGATAGCCGAGGAAGAAGACAATCTGGCGGAACAGATAAAGAATGCCGTAGCACAGTCCTCATCGGCTACATATGTGGGCGGCACGTTCATGTGGCCCCTGCCTGCCGCCAATAATGTGGTTACATGCCGTTACGGTATGAGAAACCACCCGATAACGGGGGTATATAAACTGCATACCGGCGTTGATTTAAGGGCAAGCTCGGGTACCAAGATTTACGCCGCCAACAGCGGCACCGTAATGACGGCGACCTACAGCTCGGCTTACGGTTATTATGTGGTCATTGACCATGGCGGCGGAGTGGCGACCCTTTATGCACATATGTCCAAAATGGCGGTAAGCAAGGGCCAGAAGGTCAGCCAGGGGGATATTATCGGGTATGTCGGTTCAACAGGTTATTCGACAGGCCCCCACCTGCATTTTGAGATAATCAAGAACGGGCAGTATACAAACCCCATTTCCGAGTTCCCCAATTTCAAGGTAATATACGCTTAATATAGCTAAGGAGACATCAGTCGATGAAAAAAAAGCATATACCTGTCGGCACATGCGCCATACTCATTTTCCTTGCCGTTGTGACGACGGCTAACATATGCGTTTTCGGCATGACCGAGCTTTATAACAGCAAGTTGGGCGATATCCAGCAGACTGAATCGGAGTACAAGCGTTTAAAGGAGCTTGTCACTGTGGTCGACAAATATTATGTCGGGGAATATGATTTCGATGAGGCGATGGATGGCACGCTGGCCGGTTTTATCGAGGGAATGGGAGATCAGTGGTCTGCCTATTATAATGAAGAACAGTACCAGCAGCTGCTGGAAACCAACGAAAACAATTATGTCGGCATTGGCGTGACCATCTCGACTGTGCCCGAAAACGGAGGGTATACTATAACCTCGGTAACCTCCGGTTCCCCGGCCGAGAAGGCGGGACTTCTGCCCTTTGACATCATAATAGAGGCCGAAGGCCAGAGTGTTGATGAGTTTGATTCCTACACAGAGCTTGTGTCGGTCATAACCGGCGAAGCCGGGACCGATGTGACTGTCTCGGTTTTGAGGGGCAGCGAGGTCAAAAGTTTTACCATGACAAGGGCCACGGTTTACAACCCTGGTATTGAGGCCAGGATGATAGGAGATATCGGATATCTGGCTATTGACGGGTTTGACCGAAATGTTGATGTCGAGTTTTCCGAAAAGCTCAATCAGCTTATAAATGAAGGGGCCAAGGGTCTGATATTCGATGTCAGGTTCAATGGAGGCGGGTATGCCGATGTAATGAGCAATATGCTCGACCTGCTTCTGCCGGAGGGCACGATAATCACCATGAGCGATAACAGCGGCGCCATAACCGAATACCGTTCGGATGAAAGCTGCGTCAGCCTTCCTATGGCTGTTTTGACTAACCGCTATTCCATCAGCGCGGCCGAGTTTTTTGCGGCTGTGCTTCAGGAGTACGGAGTTGCAACAGTGGTGGGCGACGCCACGACGGGAAAGGGGTATGCCCAGACCCTTATCGAGTTAAGCGAGGGTGCCGTCAATCTTTCGACCCTCAAGTATTACACCCCAAAGGGGGTAAGCCTGGCGAATGTCGGCATAACGCCGGATGTGGAAATTTCTCTTTCGGATGAGGATTTCTACAATTTCTATTATCTTACCGACGAGCAGGATACCCAGCTCCAGAAAGCTTTGGAGACGGTAAAGGTCATGCTTGCGGAATAGTTTGAAAAAAAGGCCGTATACTTGTTAAAAAAGGCAGGTTTAATATGCTGGGGCTTTTTGTAACAGGTATATCTCCATACATTTCGTTATTTAAGAGGACTGCTCTTCGCTCCCTTGTCAAAAGGGGAGCGGAGGGCAGGATTTTGCATATAGGAAAAGCCGATGTTTACTATGCAGATCTGTCTCTTCCGCTTTCGGTGCCCGACAGCGGATATCAGCGGTTTCTTGATTCCACCTTCCGCACAGCGTATGAAAGGGGCGTAAGGCAGGCGGTTATGCCGGCATTTATGGAAAAAACTGCCGGGCAGACGGGGATATCCGCCGTAAGGGACATCCAGGTGCTGCGAAGGTTTGCTGCACGTGCGGCAATAAGCCTTATCGGCGGCGACAGGGACTGTTTTGTCAAAATATATGCCAGGATGCCATGCCGCGAGGCCGTCGATTGCCTGTATGAACTTGCTGAAAAATGTCGATATGTCACGGCGGCTGGCGGGGAATGGGCCGGCAGCGCGAGGCGCAGGCTTCTGAGAGATTATGGTGCGGCGGCAGCGCCGTACACAAAGGGGGTCAGACGGATAACCCTGGCGTTTGACGGAGGGTTTTCGGAAAACGCCGAGATTATTGACCTGACCAAGGGGGAAGGAAAAGGTTCGTGGCTTAGGCCCAGGCTGTTTCTTGCGGGCAGGCCGAATATAAAGGGATATTTTGACGAAACGTTATTGGCAGCGGCTTTGGTAATGAATAGAGCTCTGGATGAAAAAGAGGTTTTGGTCTGCTGTCCCCCACGCCTTGACACAGAAGGGTGCTCATAATATAATAAACCGTAATACTTTGAAAAATATTCAGTGATAAAGAGGTCAGTTATAATGGAAAAGGAAATCAAGCTTACACAGGCCAGCATAGACGAACTGAAAGCGGAGCTGGAATACCTTAAGACAGTAAGAGAAAGGGAAGTTGCCGAGCAGATCAAGGAAGCCAGGAGCTTTGGCGACCTGTCGGAGAACAGCGAATATGACGAGGCAAAAAATGAGCAGGGCAAGCTTTATTCAAGAATCGCCGAAATAGAAAACATAATCGCTCATGCCAAAATAATCGAGGAGCCTGTCGGCAACGACAAAACAGTCGGCCACGGCAGCAAGATAGTTTTGGAGTTCAGCGATGACGGCAGCAGGGAAGAATACATGATAGTCGGCACACAGGAGGTCGACCCTGATATGGGCAGGATATCCGACGAATCTCCCATAGGCAAGGCCGTTATGGGCAAGCATGCCGGCGATAAGGTAAGCATCGAGGTTCCCGGCGGACACATGGAGTGTGTTGTAATTTCCGTTACCAGATAAAAAGGAGAAAGAGATATGAGTTCAGAAACCGAGAGAGACCTTCTTGCGGGAAACGAGGATTATACCGAAGTCGTAAAAGTCCGCCGTGAGAAGCTGGCTGAACTTGTTTCCCAGGGCATGGACCCTTTTAAGGAGACAAAGTTTGTCCGCACTCATGACAGCGCCGGGATAATCGCGAACTTTGAGGCATTGGAAAATACCGATGTCTGCATAGCCGGAAGGCTCATGTCCAAAAGGGATATGGGAAAAGCGTCCTTCAGCGATCTTCAGGACCACACCGGCAAGATCCAGCTTTATGCCAAGATTGATGAGCTGGGAGCTGAGGGATATGAGCGCTTTAAGAAGTATGATATCGGCGATATTGTGGGCGTAAAGGGATTTGTTTTCAAAACCAGGCGCGGGGAGATATCTATACATGTAAAGGAAGTCAAGCTCCTTTCAAAATCCCTTCTTCCCCTTCCCGAAAAGTTCCACGGCCTGACGAACACCGATCTGCGCTATCGCCAGAGGTATGTAGACCTGATAGTCAATCCCCAGGTTAAGGAGACCTTCAAGCTTCGCTCGGCCTTTATCAAGCATGTAAGGGATTACCTTGATGGCAGGGGGTATATGGAGGTCGAAACGCCGGTTCTGAACACGATTTCCGGCGGCGCGACTGCAAGGCCCTTTATAACCCATCACAATACCCTGGATCTGGACATGTATATGCGTATAGCCACCGAGCTGCCTCTTAAAAGACTGATTGTCGGCGGCCTTGACAGGGTGTACGAGGTAGGCAGGATATTCAGAAATGAGGGCATGGACACAAAGCATAATCCCGAGTTCACAACTGTCGAGCTTTATGAGGCTTATGCCGATTTCAATGATATGATGGATCTTTTTGAGGGCCTTCTTACTACGGCGGCCGAAAAGCTGCTTGGGACATATCAGATAAAGTGGCAGGGTTATGATATAGACCTTACTCCCGGATGGCCACGCATGCCCATGCATGAGGCGGTCAAAAAATATACGGGTATAGATTTTATGGCAATAAACAGCGATGAAGAGGCAATATCTGCCGCCAAGTCCATTGGCGTCGAGCTGCCCGAAACAGCCGATAAGACTTGGGGCAACGCCCTTTACGAGGTCTTTGACCAGAAGGTAGAGGAGCAGCTTATCCAGCCGACCTTTATAACGATGCATCCTGTCGATGTTTCGCCTCTGGCAAAGCGTTATGCCAAGGATCCGAGACTTACAGAAAGGTTCGAGCTTTTCATTTGCCACAGCGAAATGGGCAACGCTTTCTCAGAGCTTAATGACCCTATCGACCAGCGCCAGCGCTTTATGAAGCAGGTGGAACTGCGTGAAAAGGGAGACGACGAGGCCGGCATGATGGACGAGGACTTTTTGAACGCCCTGGAATACGGCATGCCTCCCACGGGCGGGCTGGGTATCGGTATAGACCGCTGCGTAATGATGCTGACCAATTCCGATTCCATAAGGGAAGTCATACTGTTCCCCACTATGAAGCCTCTGGACAAATAATCCACAATATATTGTGGATGACGGAGTAGGACGAAACAAGATGTAGTGAAAGAGGCTTACAACCACAACTTTTTCACAACTTTTGCTTGAAATCAGACGGCATCAGACGGGCCAAAATGAAGGGCAAATCCGCGCTTTTAACTGCGGATTTGCCCTTTTTTGTAATTTTCACATCAGCACCAAATTACCCTTGATTGTTGCTGCTTTTTCCTCCATATTTTCCTGTGTGATGTGGGTGTAGATGTCCATGGTCGTGGAAAAATCAGCGTGGCCCATTACCTGTTGGATAAACTTGATATCGTTCGTGCTTTCGCAGAGTCGTGTGCAGAAAGTATGTCGCAGATTATGGACGCTAAAGTGAGGAAGAAGCTCTGGCGCACGATCCTCCAATTCGGCTTGATCCAGTTCTTCCATGTTGTACGCTGTAGAGATGCGCTCAATGGCCCGATTGATATTATGAGCAGAGAGAAAATTCCCATAGCGATTTCGGAAGATGAAACCGTGATAACAGTCCAGCACCAGTTTATCGTTCGGATATAATGCATCCATAGCCTCGATTTGCTGACGGAGTTGCTCAACGACTTCCGGATAGAGAATTGGGATAACGCGCGTACCGCTTTCTGTTTTAGGGGTTGTGATATGAAAGTCAGCCTTTTTATCAATGACCCGATAGATTAACGCATGGTTGACGGAAATCTGCCCCTTGCTCAAGTCTACATCATCTTTTGTTAAACCAGTGCATTCTCCTACACGAAGGCCGGTTCCCAGGAGTGTTACCATGACAGGCAGCCAGTGGCTATACATAGGA
>CALWAP010000026.1 GCA_944375715.1 uncultured Clostridia bacterium
GGGAATACATGGGCCGCTGTCCGCTCTGATAGGAACGGACAGTGATTATTCTGCGGCTGTTGAGACGGCTTTGGGTTCGGCAGTGCAGAATATTGTCGTTAATGATGAGGCCTCCGCCAAGGCGGCTATAGGTTATCTAAAGGCCGGAAAGCTGGGAAGGGCTACTTTTCTTCCGTTAACATCGGTTAAACCGAGATGGGGCAGCAGACGAGATCTTTCAAGCGAACAGGGCTTTGTGGGATACGCAGACGGCCTTGTAAAATGTGATAAGGCATATATTGATATAGTAAAGAGCTTTCTCGGTACGACAGCCGTCGTGGATAATATTGACAGCGCTGTTTTAATGGGCAAAAAATATCGTTATTCCTTTAGAATAGTCACACTTGACGGGCAGCTTATAAGCGCTGGAGGAGCTATGACAGGCGGCAGCCTGGGAAAAAGTACGGGTGCTTTGGCAAGAGCCAATGAGATAAAGGCTTTGGAAAGCCGGATTGAAAGTATGGCTGATTCGTTTGAGAGCCTTTTGGCACAAAGCCGCGAGGCCAGACGCAGGGCCGAGGCTGAAGAATATCGCGAAAATGTCGCAAGAGACGAGTTGCGCCGTGTCGAAAAGGAAAAAGGCGAGTTGGACGCTGCAGTAAAGGTGGCAAGCTCGTCGCTGGAGGCAAGGCTCAGGGACAATGAACGTCTTGAAGCGGAGGCCGTAGGCTTTGAAGAGCGCAAGCTGACGCTGGTAGACAAAATCAAGGGGCTGGAATTCCGCTCCGGAGCGCTTGAAAAGGAAATCGCACTGCTGGACAACAAGCTGGAAAGCCTCGGAGGTCAGCATGATGAAAATGCCAAAAAGACCGAGACCCTGAGGCAGAGACTAAACGAGGTGCAGAGGGAAAAAAGCTCCTTAAGTGCCAGGGCTGAGGAAGCCGATAAGACCAGCGGCATGATGAGAAGACTTATTGAAAGCTCGGAAAACGAAGAGCAAAAGACGCTTTCTGCCATTGATATGATCCTTTGCGAGGGCAAAAAGCTTGAAGAAGAGATAACACACAGATCAAAAGAACTTGAAGACCAAGCGAAAAAGGAAAAGGATGCCAGGGAGAAGATTGAAAAGCTGACTGCCTCGCGCTTGGGACTTGACGGGGACAAGGCGCGGATAGAACGGGATATTCAGCAGAAAAGCTCCGAAATAATGTTAAAAGAACGCGACTGTGCAGGGCTCGAGCATAAAAGAGATCAACTGATGCAGCGGGAAAAGGCCGTGCTGGATAGGCTTTGGGAAGAGTACGAGCTGACCAGGGCAGCCGCATCTGAGATCTATAAAAGAAATGCCGATATACCGGCAGATGGCGCAAGGATAGGCAGGCTGAGAGGCGCGATAAAGTCTTTGGGCAGCGTAAATGTGGGCGCCGTCAAAGAGTATGACGAGGTCTATGAAAGGTACGCCTTCATGCAAGCGCAGAAAGATGACCTTGAAAAAGCCAAAAGTCAGCTTGAGGGTATAACAAAGCGCTTGACATCCGGCATGGAAGAGGCGTTTGCCAAGAAGTTCAAGGAGATTAACGAGGCCTTCATGAGCACCTTTACCGAGATATTCGGTGGGGGGGCGGCATTTTTAAAACTTGAGGATCAGGGTGACATTCTGGAATGCGGCATAGATATAAGCGTTGAAATGCCGGGAAAGGGCACAAGGGCCATATCCCTTCTTTCGGGCGGGGAAAAAGCTTTTGTTGCCATAGCCTTATATTTTGCTATAATCAAAGTGAGCCCAACGCCTTTCTGCGTGCTGGACGAGATAGACGCGGCTTTGGACGAGGTCAATGTCTCAAGGTTCGTAAACTATATGCGTACGCTGTGCGGTCACACACAGTTTATAGTCATAACACACAGGCGGGGCACCATGGAGGGCAGCGATATCCTTTATGGAGCCACCATGCAGGAGCACGGAGTTACAAGGCTTTTGAAGCTTGATATAAACGAAGTCGAAAGCAGGCTCAATATAAAAGTAACCTGATTGAAAGGAAATATCCAAATGAGTTTTTTTGATAAGATAAGAGAAGGGCTTAAAAAGACAAAGCAGTCGGCCCAGAACAATGTCAATGCCGTACTTGCTACGTTTAGGACGGTGGACGAAGACCTTCTTTCCGAGCTGGAAGATAGCCTCATTTTGGCCGATATAGGGGCTGAGACGGCAATGACAACGGTGGATGAGCTGAGAGAGCGCTCTAAACTCAGGAATATCCACACCAAAGAGGATATAAAGGCTGAGCTTTGCGATATACTTTGTGAAAAGATGAAGGGTGACAGTGCCCTTCATTTGGATACAAAGCCTTCGGTCATACTTGTTGTCGGAGTAAACGGTGTCGGTAAGACGACGACCATTGGCAAGCTGGGGCAGAAGTTCGTGTCAGAAGGCAAAAAGGTGCTTTTTGCCGCTGCCGATACCTTTCGTGCTGCCGCTGCCGACCAGCTGGAGGTATGGGCTGAAAGATGTTCGGCCGATATTGTGCGGCACAGCGAAGGCGCCGATCCTTCGGCTGTTATCTTTGACGCCATTTCGGCGGCCAAGGCCAGGGGTACCGATGTTGTCATATGCGACACTGCGGGCAGGCTTCATAACAAGAAAAATCTGATGAACGAGCTTGCCAAAATGAACAGGGTAATAGAAAGGGAACTGCCTGGGGCCTCGAGAGAGACACTTTTAGTTATTGACGCCACTACAGGCCAGAACGGCGTAAATCAGGCCGAGAGTTTTAACGAGGCCTGCACCCTGACGGGCATAGTCCTGACCAAGTTGGACGGTACTGCCAAGGGAGGAATAGTTATTAATATTTCCAGCCGTCTGGGTGTGCCTGTCAAATTTATCGGTGTTGGTGAAAGCGCCGACGACCTTCTGGAGTTTGACGCCAAGGCCTTTGTGGAAGCCTTTTTTGAATAGGGGGACAGAGATATGAGAGCAGACGGCAGGAGCAACGAAAGTTTAAGGGACATCAAAATAACGACAGGTTTCATCAAATATCCCGAAGGCTCGGTGCTTATTGAGTGGGGCGGAACCAAAGTAATATGCAACGCCAGCGTTGAGGAAAAGGTCCCGCCATTTTTAAAGGACACGGGCAAGGGCTGGGTCACAGCGGAGTATTCCATGCTGCCCAGGGCGACGGACACACGCTCCAGCAGGGATATAAGCAAGCTCAAACTGTCGGGGCGCAGCGCCGAAATACAGAGGCTTATCGGCAGGGCCTTGCGTTCGGTAACCGATCTTGATGCGCTGGGAGAAAGGATGATAACGGTAGACTGCGATGTCATACAGGCCGACGGCGGTACCAGATGCGCTTCGATAACGGGCGGATTCTGTGCTTTGGCTTTGGCTTTGGCAAGGCTCAAAGAGCAGGGGGTAATCGAAAATATACCGCTGAGATCCTATGTCGCGGCCGTCAGCGCCGGCATAGTGAACGGTGAGCCGATGTGCGATCTTTGCTATACTGAGGACAGCACGGGAGAGGTCGATTTCAACTTTGTAATGGATGATATGGGCAATATAGTTGAGCTTCAGGGGACGGGGGAAGAAAGGCCCTTTTCCAAGGCCGAGCTTGACAGCATGTATGAAATGGCCGCTAATGCGGTCAAGAGGCTTACCGATATCCAGAAGAAGGCCTTAGGGGAAATTGCCGGGTGGAATAAATGAAACTTGTGTTAGCCAGCAATAATAAGAAAAAGCTCAGAGAGATGTCCGATATTCTGGGCAAGGAGGGCTTTGAGGTCGTTTCCATGGGTCAGATGGGCTTTGACAGCGATCCTGATGAAAACGGCGAGACCTTTGAGCAAAACGCCTTTATCAAGGCAAGCGCTGCCGTAAAAATCTGTAATCTGCCCTGTATAGCCGATGATTCGGGGCTTGAGGTAAAAGCCCTGGGGGGGCGTCCGGGCGTGCATTCGGCCAGGTACTGCGAGGGTACCGATCTTGACAGGACGCTGCACCTGCTGGAGGAGATGAAGGATAAGGAGGACAGGGAGGCAAGGTTTGTTTCGGTGGTAACCTGTGTCTTTCCTGACGGCAGCTCGGTCTCGGCCAGAGGAGAGTGCAAAGGGGAGATAACCCGTGAAATCAGGGGCGACGGCGGCTTTGGCTACGATCCCGTTTTTTATGTGCCTGAAAAAGGTCTCACATATGCTGAGATGGACGAAGAAATGAAAAATGGTCTTTCACACAGGGGAAAGGCTATTTCGCTTTTTGCCAATCTTATGAAAATGAGAATAGATAAGGGGAATGACAATGCTGACAAGTAAACAGAGGGCATATCTGCGTTCGCTGGCCAATACCGAAGACGCCATATTCCAGGTGGGGAAGGGCGGCGTAAATGAAAACCTCATAGCCCAGCTTAACAATGCGCTCAAGGCCAGGGAACTTATAAAAATAAAAGTGCTGGAAACAGCCATGCTCAGCGCCAGGGAGGCCTGCGATATGGTCTGCGAGGCTACAGGGGCAATGCCGGTTCAGTGCATAGGCAGCCGTTTTGTCATTTATAAAAGGAACGACGAATCTCCTGTTATCAATATACCCAGGACATGAAAGGCAGGACAGGCATATTTGGCGGGACATTTAACCCGCCACACGCGGGACATATAGAAGCGGCGCGATCCTGTGTCGAGGCTTTAAGTTTGGGAAGACTTCTCATGATACCTACCAACATTCCGCCGCATAAGACGCTGCCCCAGGGTTCGCCTGACAGCGCTCAGCGTTTTGAGATGACAAAAATAGCGGCGTCGCTTGTCCCTATGGCTGAGGCTTTGGATATTGAAATAAAGCGTTTGGGTCCCAGCTATACCGCCGATACCGTTAAGGAGATAAGGAAGCTCTATCCCAAAGACACTTTATGGCTGATAGTCGGCACAGATATGCTGGAGACCTTTGACAGCTGGTATAAGCCTCAGGATATAGTGTCGGTCTGCCGCATAGCGGCTGTAGCCAGAAGCGTTGATGACAGGCAGCGCATAATCAAAAAGGCAAGGCAGCTGGAAAAGGATCTGGGGGCAAGGGTCGACATTATATATAATCATGTCACCGAGGGCAGTTCGACCGATTTCCGCACGGGCAGAAAAAGACACATAGTCCCTTCCGACATAATGAGATATATCGATAAAAACGGCCTTTACAACGCAGGCTTTAGAGAAAAACAGGATGAGTTGGAGAGAAAGGTCCGGCCCATGCTGACCGAGAAAAGGTATATTCACACCCTGGGCTGCCGCAAAATGGCCGATATGCTGGCTCAGAGGTGGGGATGCGACAGGGAGAAAGCCTGTACTGCGGCAATGCTGCACGATATAACAAAGAAACTTACCGACGAAGAACAATTGCAATTATGCAAAAGGTATGGCATAATAAATAAATACGCTCCCCATGAGTTTTCACAGCTGATACACGCCGATACGGCCGCCGCTTTGGCAGAAGATGTTTTCCATATGCCGCCGGATATAGTCAGGGCCATAAAGCTGCACACGCTGGGCAGCGAGGATATGACCCTGCTCGATAAAATAATTTACCTGTCGGATGCCATTGAGGAAAATAGGGCGTACCCCGGTGTGGAAGATATACGGAAGGCCGCTTTTGAAGATCTGGACAATGCCCTTCTTATGAGCATGGAGAGCACGCTTGCAAATATCAGACAGAAGGGTAGAGAGCCTAACCCTCAGACTGCCAGGGCGCATGACGCCCTTAAAAAGAGCATTTCTTGTAAAGGAGAATATAATGGAGCTTAATAACTATATGGAGCCCGAAAAGCTTCTTGCTGAGATTGTAAGAATAGCCGATGACAGGAAGGCAAAGGATATAGTGGCCATGCGCGTCACCGAGCAAACGACCCTGGCCGACTATTTTGTCATAATGACCGGTACATCGACTACGCATATACAGTCCTTAAGCGACGAAATAGAATACAAGCTTAAAAATAATTTAGGTGTAAATTCCCATCATATTGAGGGCATAACCTCGAATTGGATTCTTATGGACTATACCACCGTCGTAGTCAATGTCTTTTTGAGCGAAGCCAGGGAGATGTACGCTTTGGAGCGCATGTGGGGCGACGCGGAAACGGTGGATGTTGAAAAATATTTGAAGTGATTTTGTTTTTATAAAGGAAGTGTAAGCCGTGAAGTATGATTTCAAAAGCATAGAAAGCAAGTGGCAGAAGCGCTGGCAGGATGAAAAATCCTTTAAGGCGCTGGACGATTATTCAACGCCCAAATACTATGCTTTGGTCGAGTTCCCCTATCCTTCGGGTGCGGGAATACATGTCGGACACCCCCGTTCATATACTGCGCTGGACATTGTTGCCAGAAAACGCCGTATGCAGGGGTATAATGTGCTTTATCCCATGGGCTGGGACGCTTTTGGCCTGCCTACAGAGAATTTTGCCATAAAGAACCACATACATCCCGCCATTGTCACCAAGAACAATGTGGCCCGTTTTAAATCCCAGCTTCAGTCTCTGGGCCTTTCCTTTGATTGGGACAGGGAGATAAACACTACTGACCCCGGCTATTTCAAATGGACACAGTGGATTTTCCTTAAGCTTTTCGAGCATGGCCTTGCCTATAAGACAACAATGCCGGTCAACTGGTGCACCTCCTGCAAGTGCGTGCTTGCCAATGAGGAGGTTGTAAATGGGGTCTGCGAAAGGTGTGGAAGCGAGGTCATCCGCAAGGAAAAGAGCCAATGGATGCTGGCTATTACAAAGTATGCCGAAAGGCTGATTGACGATCTGGACCTGGTCGATTATATCGACAGGGTAAAGATCCAGCAGAAGAATTGGATAGGCCGTTCGACGGGCGCCGAGGTCGAGTTTGATACGACCAAGGGCGATAAGCTGCTTATTTATACGACAAGGCCCGACACGCTGTTCGGCGCTACCTATATGGTCATGTCGCCAGAGCATCCCTATATTGAAAAGTGGAAAAACGACCTGGAGAACTATGACGAGGCTGTGGCTTACAGGGAGGCTTCAGCCCATAAATCGGACTTCGAGCGCACCGAGATGCAGAAGGACAAGACGGGCGTTATGCTCAAGGGGGTAAGGGCTATCAATCCCGTAAACGGCAGGGAGATCCCCATTTTTGTTTCCGACTATGTCCTTATGAGCTATGGCACGGGTGCAATTATGGCGGTTCCCGGCCATGATACCCGAGATTGGGAGTTTGCCAAAAAATTCGGCTGCCCGATAATCGAGGTCGTAAAGGGCGGCGATGTCGAAAAGGAAGCTTTTGTCGACTGCGACACAGGCGTTATGGTAAACTCCGGATTCCTTGACGGCATGAGCGTCGAACAGGCCAAGGAAGCCATAATCAAGTGGCTTTCGGACAACGGCAAGGGTCATTCCAAGGTAAATTACAAACTGAGGGATTGGGTCTTTTCCCGTCAGAGGTATTGGGGCGAGCCTATCCCACTGGTTTATTGTGAAAAGTGCGGCTGGGTCCCCATACCAGAGGATCAGCTTCCCCTTAAGCTGCCCGAAGTCGACAGTTATGAGCCGACCGATAACGGCGATTCCCCGCTGGCCAAGTGCGAGGATTGGATTAACACTACCTGCCCTCATTGCGGCGGTCCCGCCAGAAGGGAGACCGATACCATGCCTCAGTGGGCCGGTTCCAGCTGGTATTTCCTGAGGTATATGGACCCCCACAACGACAAGGCCCTGGCTTCGCCCGAAGCACTTAAGTATTGGGGCATGGTCGATTGGTACAACGGCGGCATGGAGCACACGACCCTTCATCTGCTTTACAGCCGTTTCTGGCATAAGTTCCTCTACGATATCGGCGTCGTGCCCAATCCCGAGCCTTACGCCAAGCGCACCAGCCATGGCATGATTTTGGGCTCCAACAACGAAAAGATGAGCAAGAGCCGCGGCAATGTCGTCAACCCCGATGAGATAGTAGAAACTTATGGCGCCGATACCATGCGTCTTTACGAGATGTTTATAGGCGACTTTGAAAAGGCCGCGCCCTGGAAGACCGATTCCATAAAAGGCTGCCGCAGGTTTATCGAAAGGGTCTGCGCCATGGCCGACAATGTTGCTCCGGGCGATGAGTACAGCAAGAAGAACGAAGGCGCCATGCACAGGACCATAAAAAAGGTCTCCGAGGATATCGAGAACCTCAAGTTCAATACGGCCATAGCGGCCCTTATGAGCCTGCTCAACATCTTCTCGGAAAACGGCGTCAATAAGGCCGAGTTTATGACCTTCCTTGTGCTTCTCAATCCCTTTGCTCCTCATATAACCGAGGAGCTGGCCGAGAGCTTCGGTGTGAAGGATACTCTTGTAAGATACCCCTGGCCTAAGTATGACGAAAGCAAGACGGTTGAGGAAAGCGTCAATATCGCCGTACAGGTAAACGGTAAGCTTAAGGGTGTTGTTGTCCTGCCTTTGGACTGTGATGAAGAACAGGCAAAGAAGGCTGCTTTGGATGACGAAAAGGTCAAGTCGGCCATCGAGGGTAAAAACATCGCTAAAATTATTGTTGTCAAAAATAAGATAATCAATATCGTGGCAAAATAGCAAAAGCTCTTGACAGGCCGTGATGTCGGTAATATAATATATTGTGTTAATTAGGTATTTTTTTAGGTTTGATTCACGGAGGGAGGGAAACAGATGTCAGAGATTCGCGTTAAGGCCGATGAATCGTTGGATAGCGCGCTGAGACGCTTTAAGCGTTCCTGTGCCAAGTCCGGTGTGCTCTCCGAGCTCCGTAAGCGTGAACACTATGAAAGCCCCAGCGTCAAGCGCCGCAAGAAGAGTGAAGCTGCAAGAGCTAAGAAGAAAATGTACAGATAAGTGCATGACCGCGAATGAAGCGCCGCCTTTGGGCGGCGCTTTTTTGTGTTCTTTTTTTGTGCCTAAAAACCTATTTTTATAAAAATCTTAATGCAAAAGGTATAGAAAGATGTTATACTGTTGAAATAGAGCATATAGATTTAATTTGTAAAGGAAGATGGATATGGACAGAAATGCTCGTTTTATGACGATGATAAAAAGTGTTGTAACGCCTGCCACGGGCTGTACCGAGCCGGTGGCGATAGCGCTTAACGCTTCTACGGCCAGGTCAGAGCTTAAGGGCGAGCTTAAAAAGGCAACTGTTAAAATGGATATCTGCCTTTTGAAAAACGCTCTGGGCGTAGGTATACCCGGTTTTTCCGAAAGGGGGGTCGTAGCGTGTGTGGCCATCGGCATTGCGGCAGGGGATCCTAAGGCCGGTATGGACGTATTGGGGAATATCACTCCTGAGGGGGCTGCGGAGGCGCTTAAACTCATACCTCTTATACATGTCAGCCTGGATGACACAAGAGCTGGGCTCTTTATCGAGACGGTTTTGGAAAGTGACTGCGACAAGGTAAGGGTAATAACCGACGGCGGACATGCCAATATTACGCTGGTTGAACATGGCGATAGCTTCGAGCATTACGAAACGGGAAGCGGCAGCTCTATAGACGGTATAGAGGAGTATACATTAAAGGATTTCTGGGATTTTGCCGATACGCTGGACGAGCAGTCCCTGGCCTTCTTTAAAGAGGGACTTGAGATGAATATGGCCATTTGCCACGCAGGCGAAAAAATGGCTATCGGCAAGTGCTATGATACTTTGAGCCAGAAATCCCTTTATGGCGGTTCTCTTATCCTTGATGTGCAGAAGGCTACCTCCTGTGCTTCCTATGCCCGCATGAGCGGTGTCCAGCTTCCTGTTATGACGGTGACGGGAAGCGGCAACCAGGGAATAGGCCTGTTCCTTACGGCGGGAGTAGCAGGGAAGTCCCTTGGGGTCTCTGAGGAAAAGATTTTAAGGGGTATTGCTTTCGCTCAGTGTGTCAATATGTATATCAAACATGATCTGGGCACGCTTTCCTGCCTCTGTTCCTGCAGTGTTGCGGCCGGTCTGGCCGGGGCTATGGGTGTCATATATATGCTTGACGGCACCATTGAGCAAGCTGAAAGGTGTATGCGCACTGTTTACGGATCGGCTACCGGCATGATTTGTGATGGCGCAAAAGAGGGCTGCGCCAACAAGGTAGGCCTGGCATGTGCCAATGCCATAATGGCGGCGCTGATGGCAATGGAAGGCTTTGGGATAGAAGGCGGCGGCATCGTCAAGGGAGATGTGGAAAAGCTGGTTCATAATGTTAGTGATGTTGCCAATATCGGCATGAAGAATGCCAACGCAGCCATTGTCGATATCATGATGGAAAAATAAAAATACTTTTATTAAAAAAGTCAGGCCTTGGCGCCTGACTTTTTTGCATATAAAAAGGCCCGCCTTTTAAAGAGCGGGCCTTGGAAACACCGATTATTATTCAGCCGTGTAGGGGAGCAGGGCTACATGCCTGGCGCGCTTGATGGCCTCGGTCAGCTGACGCTGATGCATGGCGCATGTTCCGGTCATCCTGCGGGGAAGGATCTTACCCCTGTCGGATACATACTTGCGAAGCTTGGCGGTATCTTTGTAGTCTATATGCTCTACCTTATCGGCGCAGAACTGACAAACTTTCCTGCGGCGCCTTTCACCCCTGGGGCGTTCGGGGCGTTCGGGACGCTCGGGACGCTCAGTGCGCTCGGGACGATCATTTCTTTCCTTGGTCTCCATTTTAAGTTTCCTCCTTCTGACAGAAATTAGAACGGGAGTTCGCCGTCGTCATCAGAAAGCTCCTGGAATTCATCTACGCCTCCAAAATCAAAGGACGGCACTGAAGCTGAGGGAGCGCTGCCGTATTGCGGCTGCTGCTGTGACTGAGACTGTGAATCCCGTTTAGATTCGGCGAAGTATACATCTTCTGCCACGACCTCTGTGGATTTGCGTTTATTGCCCTGCCTGTCTTCCCAGGTCCGTGTCTGAATACGGCCTGAAACAGCGACAAGCATTCCCTTGCGGAACCATTTGGAAACAAACTCAGCGGTGGAGGTCCATGCCACCACGTCGATAAAATCGGTCTGAGCCTGCTCTCCCTGTCTTGCATAGGTGCGGTTGACCGCCAGGGTAAAGGATGTTACCGAAGTATTGTTCTGGGTGCGCCGTAATTCCGGATCGGCTGTCAGGCGGCCCATGAGTATAGCTTTGTTAAGCATATCGGTTTACTCCTTGGCGATAATGATGGAACGCATAACTTCCTCAGTAATGTTGTAAATACGGTCGAGCTCAGCAGGAAACTCAGGCTTGCTGTTGAACTCAACGAGAACATAATAACCCTCGTTCATATCCTGAATAGGATAGGCAAGACGGCGCTTGCCCCACTCATTGACCGAAGAAATCTCTCCGTTCTGGCCGATGAGGGTCGTGAACTTCTCAACAACGGAAGCAATAGCCTCCTCGCCGATGGTGGCGTTGATGATGAAAAGCGTCTCGTAGTTAGCTGTTACTTTAGGCATTTCTGCACCTCCTTCTGGACTTTTGGCCTGCCCTTTGACAGGCAAGGATAACATGACAATATTACACACTTTTTCCCATCTTGTCAAGAAAAAATTCACATGTCTTGACTATATATTTGTGCTTTGCTACAATATTTAAGTTGGTTAAATAAAAAGAGAGGAATGGGGAACATGAAAGTAAGGATACTTAAAATACTGCGTATGCTGGTCGGCTTCGCCATAATAGGCTGTGGTACGATGGTGACAAAGCAGATAGGAAGTCTTAATTCGTGGAATGTGCTAAACGACGGCATGTCCAAGGTCCTGGGCATCACGATAGGACAGGCCAATACCACTGTCGGTATCATGATTATTATAATAGACATCCTGGCAAAAGAAAAGCTGGGTATAGGTACGGTTTTGAACGCTACCTGCATAGGGCTGTTTTCCGATATATTTATTAGCCTCAATGCTGCTCTGGGAATAGTGCCCAAGGTGACGGAGGTATGGCTTCAGGTGCCTCTTTGCTTTGTAGGTATTTTTCTGAGCAGTTTCGGCATTTATCTTTATATGTCAGCCGAGATGGGTTCTGGTCCCCGTGACTCACTTATGCTGGCTGTCACCAAGAGACTGCCTTTCCAGGTCGGATACTGCCGTATGGCTTTGGAAGCTACTGCTTTTATTGTCGGCGTTATATTGGGCGGAGAATTTGGAGTAGGAACCTTCATCGCCGTTTTCTTCAGCGGGCCATGCCTTCAGAGAATTTCCAAGATAGCGGGTTTCAATATGAAGAATGTGCATAATGAAAGCTTCGCAGAAACCTATGCTTTCCTTAAGTCGTGGGCTAAAAACAGAAAGACCGCAGCGTAAACGGATAAAAGCCAATTTATTCTTGACAATAGAATGATGTTATAGTATCATTACAAAGCAGACCGGTTAGTTCTGGTCCTGTTTGCTGGAATAGCTCAGTCGGTAGAGCAGCTGATTCGTAATCAGCAGGTCGCGTGTTCAAGTCACGTTTCCAGCTCCAAAATCCCTGTAAACTTGTGTTTACGGGGATTTTTTTTTGCAGATGAAAGCGCCTCTATGTCAGACAGGCTAAAATGGAGTGGGAACTGTATATGAACAACTGCTTAAAGTGACGCATGAAAAGCGGCTTTGCAGCCTAAAGAAAACGGGGTGAGATTATGAAAATCAGACTTGCATGCGACAGAGATATTGATGCGTGGATGTCGCTGGTGAAACGGGTTCGGGATGTTTTCCCCGGGTTGGAAAGCGATAAGGCGATGTCTGAACACAGAGCCGCTGTGCAGCGCTTTATTCAGCAATCCCCCGCAGTCTGTGCGGAAGAAGATAGACGCATCCTGGGCGCACTGCTTTTCTCAAAAGAAAACAGCATGCTCTGCTTTCTGGCAGTGGACCCGAACTGCCGAAGACAGCACATTGGTCGGGAGCTGGTGTCATTTATGCTGACACAGATGGACAAAGTTAAGCATATCACAGTTACCACCTATCGGGAGGGTGACCCTAATGGGATCGCGGCCCGTGCTTTTTACAAGAGCCTGGGCTTTTCAGAGGGCAGGATGACCGAAGAATTTGGCTGCTTGGTACAGGAGTTCATCCTGAAACGCCCGGTCATTGGATAGAGGGGATGTGCTGCGGCTGGTTACACAAACAAAACTTCACCTGAAAGGGCATGAAGCTCAAGGTAACCTTGCTTGGTTTACTGTCTGATAAGATTTACCATAAAATATTTTATATATGATGGTGTTATTGGCATTTCGGATTCGGGTTTTTATCTTGGAAAATTATGCTGAGTATTAGAATATTTGCGCAGCCGGTGTTATGAGAAGCAACATAGATTGTTTAGAAGCTTCTTTCTTTTCTCTTGGAATACCTTTATGATCCCGCCAGAGAGATTCCCGATGGCTTTACCACCAGGACCATTCCGGCCCACACCTGGGAGGTCTTCCCGTGTACCGGGAGGATGCCGCAGGCACTGCAAGGGCTGAACCAGCAGATTTTTTCCCAATGGCTGCCTACGAACCCCGATTACAAGATCGCTGCCGGCATAAATGTGGAAATGTACAGCGATGCCAGCAAGTTTGAGCAGGGTGCGCAGGACCGGGAATACTACTGCGAGGTCTGGATTCCGGTGGAAAAGAAGTAATACAGATGCCGGTGAGAAAGGCTGACAGGAAAAATCCGTTCATGCTTCAGTAAAAAGAGCGTCCCCAAACAGTACAAGGTTTTGGGGACGCTTTGCTCTTTTGCCTGCTTTGCAAGTAGTAAACAGCATATGTTATTCCCGGCTGGAGGTTTTGCTCGTCAACACGATGAAAAAGGCGAAAGGAAACCTTGCAAATACATACAGCCAGAGAGAAATGCCAAGGGCAGCGGAAAGGACATAAGGGCCGTTGGGACTGCATGGAACATTAAGCTGTAATTTGTGTGACCTGAAGGTCACAAATTACAGCTCCAAAATCCACGTAAACATAAATTTAGGGGGATTTTTATTTGGCATTTATGCAATAAACATAACTATATTGATTATAGTTTTTGCCGAAAAAACATATAGTAAAATGTTTGCAGACGGACAGGCTGCATTTTGCTTTTTCATCGCATAGGATATGAAGAGCGACGGCTCAATACAGTAAAAAAGACTTTGGCTTATTATGGGTATGCCTATCATCACTGCCAGCACAACTACCAGGGAACAGGCTATTACCGATCTTATACAGTCGGTGGCGTTGGAAAAAACCGCGCTGTCTCATATCCTTAATGCCGATTACGGAGTCGGAGCGGGAATAACCCCTCTGCCTCCCGCAAATACCGACCCATCATTTGTGATGGGAGGAAACATTAATGTGACCGCCGGTTCCAATGCCAGCGGCAATACTATCATTGACCCTGACGGCACCGTTATCAGTTATACAATGGGTAACCCGAACGGCATATTTACCACAGGCAGGCCCGTTGATTTTGCTGAGGCGGAAAGGTATTTGAAATGTGCCTCCAATTTTTGGGGCTCCCTTGAATCTAACGGCACGGGAGAGGTGGTATACAACCAGCTCAACCTGACGGGTTATGATGAGACCCTTAATATATTTTCACTGAACAGCTCCAATCTTTACGGCACGGGCATTTCTCTGGCCCAGCTCAACGGGATAAACATAATAGCTCCGCTGAGCGCCACTATTCTTATTAATGTCAGCGGCACGGCTGTTCAGTATGGCAGTTACCAAATATTCCGCAACGGTACGGCGGCGACCAGAGAAAACGCACATATGCCCCTGCTTAAAGGCTGATGCAGCCGGCCTTTTGGAGCGTAAACCAGATGATGCTTCAAAAGTCCGGCTGTCATATAATAGCACCTAAATGCAATAGCTGTGGTATAATTACAAAAAAGAAAGGAGAAAAGCGCATGCTGGGACTTAAACGGGGAGAGGTAACGCTTTTGCCGCATAATGAGGAATGGCGCACGGAGGCCGAAAGGTTAATGCGCATTCTTGAAAAAGTGTTGGGGAGCACGGCCTGTGACATCCGCCATGTGGGAAGCACCGCCGTAAGGACTATTGCGGCAAAGCCGATAATAGATATAGCTGTCGGGGTTTCAAGACTTGGGGATGTAAGGGCTTTTGACAGCGAGCTTGAGAAAAACGGCATTATTTTCAGAGGCGAGGACATAAAGGGGCAGCTTCTTTATGTTACGGGTGATTTTGAAAACGATACCCGTTTAAGCCATATACATATAGTGCCTTATGGCAAGGAAGCATGGAAAAATTATATTTCCTTTTGCGAATATTTAAACGCTTTTCCCGACGAAGCGAAAAGGTACGAAAGCCTTAAATTCCGTTTGGCCCGGGACTTTCCGCATGATCGGACGGCTTATACCCAGGGAAAAGAGAAAATGGTAGACTCGCTCATAAAAAAGGCCGTCAAATGGAAGTATAAAGGGGGCGGCGAAATATGATGTATGTCACGGGGGATACCCACAGTGATTTTTCGCGATTTAAGATGAAAAACTTTCCTGAACAAAAAGAGATGGATAAGAATGATTATGTCGTTATCTGCGGCGATTTCGGAGGACTGTGGTCGGGCAGCAAGGAGGAAAATTTCTGGCTTGATTGGCTGGACGGCCGCCCCTTTACGACGCTTTTTGTTTCGGGCAATCATGAAAATTATGACATGCTGGACGCCCTGCCGGCAGAGGATATGTTTGGGGGAAGGGTGCAAAGGGTAAGAAAAAGCGTCATGCATCTTATGCGCGGGCAGGTATATGAGATAGCGGGCAAAAGGATATACTCCATGGGCGGAGCGTCCTCACATGATATGGAGGATGGTATACTTGACCCCTCAGCACCAGGTTATATGCGGACCAAAAGACGCCTTGATATGCAGGGAGGCCATTATAGGGTCAGGGGGAAAAGCTGGTGGGAACGGGAGCTGCCGTGCGACAGCGAATATCAAAACAGCGAAAAGAACCTTGATTTATGCAAACGCAGGGTGGATTACATTTTCACTCATTGTTGCCCTACGCATATATCGGATATAATAGGCGGCGGGGAATATAAAAGCGACCGACTGACCGATTATTTTGACGCCATTTCTCAAAACTGTGATTTTCGGTATTGGTTTTTTGGCCATTATCATGACAATAGGGTAATAGATCAAAGGTATGTCCTGCTTTACGAGCAGATCGTAAGGATTGTATAAAAAGCGCGCCTTAAGGCGCGCTTTTTTGAAATTTCAGGCATGTTATTCTGTAAAGGGTTTAAGCTGTACATATCCCTGGGCAGCTGCGATCTTCTGTCCCTCCTCGCTTAAAAGCCATGACATCAGCAGGGTCACGGGATCATCTTCCGAAAGCCCCTTGCGGTATATGGCGTAGTATCCGTCGCTTAAGGGGTAAGAGCCGTCGGCTATGGTCTCATTAGAGGGATAAACGCCGTCGACCGATATCATTTTCGAGTTGGGGTCGGTATACATGCCTGAGGCATAATAGTAAACCGAATAACCTATTGAATTGATGCCTTCATCATAATCCGAAACGACATTTATAAGGTCGTCCATGCCGACGGGCTTCATTTCGGTGGGGGCCTGCATGATCTGATCCTGAGGGACCAGCAATTTATACATAAGGGTCTGGCTGCCGGAGTTGTCGGGGCGCTGGTAAGCTATTATCTCGGCGTCCTCTCCGCCAAGCTGGCTCCAATTTGTTATCTCACCCGTATAGATCTTTTTCAGGTCTTCGGAGGAAATATCGTCTATAGGGTTTTGCTTGTTGACAAGAAAGACGAAGGCGTCTTTGACAGCCATTGTTATTTCAAATTCTTCGCCGGACTGCTTCATAAGTTCGGTTTCTTCTTCGGAAGGGGGCGTAACGAAAATCAGGTCGCACTTTCCGTCTATCAGGTTTTCATATGCCGCATGGGTCTTGTTGTGGTTTACAAACTTTTGAGCTTCATCGGCGCTCTTGCCCAGAAGGGCCGACACTATACCCTCCGAAAGGGGAATAGTGGCCGTGGAGCCGTCCAGGCGGGGAAATGTATCTTCGGTGAAGGACGGCGTTTTTACAGTATCGGTTTCTTCCTTTTCCTGATTGGAACAGGCCGAAAACATAGGCAGCGCAAAACATAGCGCCAGAACAAGGGCAGATATCTTTTTCATGTGCTTCTCCTTTCTATTTTTCAAAAATGCTGGTATCGACCAATTCAGAATATATTTTCACGCTTTTTGACGCAAAACCGTTGCTGTCATATACCGTTATTTCGGAAGGCGAGTTAACGGTATAATTGTAAAATGACGAGTAATCGTCTATTTTGATGCCGTATTCGGCTAAAACGGCGGTCAGCTGATCTTTGTCGCCTGTTACATCCGACAATGGTACAGCCCGCCCTGTTTCCAGATCATAGCACCGGCAGAAGGAAATGGTTTCAAAATCACCATTATTAAAGCTGCTGGCAAAGACTTCCAGCGATAGGAACGAGGCATAAGCGTTTAAAAATGAGTAGCTGTAACTGTTGTCGGGGCTGAATGGCATAAGCCCCGGGTTTTCAAGCGAACCGAGATATTCATATTCTTTTTTCAAAGCCTCGTTGACCTTTTCCACCTTTTGAGGGTCGGAGGGGCATTTCAGGGTGTAAACATCGGTATTAAGGGTTTTCACGCCGAAAAGGTTCAGGGTTTCGGGCGGATATGTCGTGTCAATTATACCCGAGGGGCGTATATACCGCTCTATCACAACATCATCATCATAAAACCCCGAAAGTTCGGCTGATGGCTGAGATAGGTAAGGCGAAATAAGTTCGACAGGTATGAGGATGCCCTTGCTGCCCTCAATATACGGGTTGCCTGATGGGAAATATATTTCAAGATACTGATATGTCAGGATGAAATGCGGATAATTTTCCGGCAGTCCTCTGAAAGGCCTCATAAGACCTTCGGAATCCGCGGTGGCATACATGGAAAAGCTTTCCGATGACAGTTTTTCAGCGGTTAAAGGGTTTAAAAGCGCACCAAGATCCACACCGTTTACAAAAAGATCGGACAGCAACAGTTTTTCTCCCGTCATCAGGTCATATGTGGTATATATGAAATCGCCGTCGTAAGCCTCGCGCATAGCAAGGGTACCATCATCCTGTTTTTCAGAATAGTACACGCTGTCAAGTCTGTGCACCGATATATTCAAAAGGTTGCCAAAGGCCGAAAAATTGCAGAAAACCGAGCTTATGGCGTGGCAGTCGGCTTCAGCTGGATTTTCCGGCATATTTTTCTCAAAAAAGTCGGTATGGCCGGAAAGGGTCTTAATGTTTTCGGTAATGTCTTCGTTTATTCTGGCTTGCAGCTCTTTATTTTTGAGTTTTGTAAGCTTAAAGCTTGTTATGCTGTGCTCTACACCCATTTCATCGGTATATGTTTCGCTGTCTTGGTATTCGGCACAGGCAGAATATATGACATCATAATAGATACCACTGTAAAAATCGCTGTGGGTTTTGCCGGTACCTGTCCAGCTTGATGAATAGCTGTTCCAATCCACATTTCCTGACGAGGGCAGGGTGGCGGGTTTTACCGTTTGATCCGAGACCGGGCCGGATGGGTTGCCCGAGCACGAGGTGAGAAGCAGCGCCGCAGCCAGGACGCCGCAAGCAAAAGCCGTTTTTCTTTGTCTCTTCATTTTTTTCGCCTCCTGTTGTATAATTAATTTATATTGCTTTCACAGATTTGACTATAAGGAAACGCCGTATGTTCCTTTGCAGCGAAAGGAGGACGCGGAATGAAATATACTCATATAGTCTGGGATTTTAATGGCACGCTGATGGATGATGTCGACATTGCGGTGGCTTCGGTCAATGATATGCTTGAAAAACGGGATATGCCCAAAACCGACAAAAATATCTATCTCACCCAGATAACTTCGCCTATTATAGAATATTACCGCAAGATATTTGATCTTGAAAAGGTGCCTTTCGAGGTTATAACCGAGGAGTTTCTGGAAGGCTATATGAAGCGGCTGGGTCTTGCCCATCTTACAAAGGGCGCACATGATGCATTGGATATGTTCTGTTCTTTGGGAATCAAGCAGTGCGTGATATCTTCCTTCGAGCAGGGCAGGCTGGAAGGACTAATAGAAAAAATGGGAATAAGCCGTTATTTTGATTTTGTATCGGGCGCCGATAACATAAGGGCCGAGGGCAAGGAGCAAAGGGGCCTTGGGTGGCTTGAGAAAAGCGGCGCCGATCCAGAAAAGGTACTTGTTATCGGCGATCTGCTGCATGACAGCGAGCTTGCATTCATTATGGGGGCCGACTGCGTTCTGATAGCTTCGGGCCATCAGGGTAAGCCTGAGCTGCTGACAAGCGGAAGACGGGTATATGACGATCTTGAACAGATGCTGGAGGATTTAAAGCATGACTGAGGACCAAGAATTTCTGCCCGAACAGTATACTGTGCTGGCGAGGCATTATGACGAACTGACATTTGATGTCGATTATGATGGGTATGCCAAGGGCCTTGGCCTGCTTTTCGAAAAATACCGGGTGCCGAAAGGAGGTTCGGTGCTGGAGCTTGCCTGCGGAACGGGTTCGCTTACGCAAAGATTGTGTGAGATGGGATATAATGTCACCGCCTGTGACATTTCTTATGATATGCTCAGCATGGCTGAACAGAAATGCCGTGAGCTGGAAAACAAGCCGTCCTTTTTATGCTGCGATATGTGTGAGCTTGAGCTTTGGGACAAGGCCGATGCCTGTGTCTGCGCCCTTGACAGTATAAATTATCTGACCGACGCGCATAAGTTGAAAAAGGCATTCAAAGCAATAAACAGGAGCATCTGTGCAGGCGGGCTATTTGTATTTGACATTAAAACCGAGGCCATGTTTGAAGAAATGTCGGGCCAAAGCGCCGTTTGGGAGAATGAAAGGCTTTTTGCCGCGTGGCAGTATGGGTATGATAAACGCTCGGGCAGGGCTGCCCATATTATAGATATTTTTGAAAAGGAAGGCGGAATTTACCACAGGTATGGAGAAGAGCATTTCCAGAGGGCTTACCCTCTTGAGAAGATAAAGGAGATGCTGGCTCTTACAGGATTTGAGACGGCCGGGGTATATAAGAATATGAAAGGCTCCAGGGCCCAGAGAGAAGAAGGCAGGCTTTTTATTGCCGCAATTAAGAAACGGGAGTGTTGAAATGAAGGATTTTATAATGAGAGGCATGACAGCCGACGGGTATATAAAGGCGGCTGCCATTAAAAGTACCGATATGGTAGAGCGCATGAGGGAGATACACAAGACTCTGCCTCTGGCCACGGCAGCCCTGGGCAGGAGCCTTACGGCGGCGTCCATTATGGGCGACGAGCTTAAGGAGGAAAACGGCTCGATAACCTTGCAGATAAGGGGAAGCGGGCCTTTGGGAGCTATAACAGCCGTTTCCGACAGCCAGGGTAATGTCAGAGGCTATCTTCAAAACCCCGCCTGTGAGCTTCCTTTAAAGGCAAACGGTAAGCTTGATGTCGGCTCGGGTGTGGGAAAGGACGGCCTTTTGACAGTTATAAAGGATATTGGAGGAAAGGAACCTTTTTCAGGCAAAGTTGAGCTTCTAAGTGGAGAAATTGCCGAGGATATCGCATATTATTATTATATAAGTGAACAGATACCCACTATATGCGCCTTGGGGGTTTTGGTTGACAGGGATCAGTCGGTAAAGCAGGCCGGAGGATATATGATCCAGCTTATGCCCGGCGCGCCGGATGGTCTCATTTCTACCCTTGAGTACAGGGTGGCCGAGACTCCGTCAGTGACATCGCTTATGGAAGAGGGCAAAAGCCCCGATGATATACTGAGATTCATGCTTGAGGGCACAGGTTTCCAGGAGCTTTATCGTCATGAAGTGGCCTATGAGTGCAAGTGTTCCCGCGAAAAGGTCGAAAGGGCCATTATAAGCATCGGCAGGGAAGAGTTAAAGCGTCTTTATGAAGAGGAAAACTCCATAACGGTCACCTGTCAGTTCTGTGATAAGAAATATACCTTTGACAAAGCCGATATGAGCAGGCTTTTATCGGAAGCGCCCGAAATAATCTGAGATGCGCGCTCCCGGGGCATTGCTGGTGTTCCGGGGGCGCTCAAAAAAGCTTCGGAAAAAAGCGGAAAAAAAGTGTTGACAAAGGGGGCGGCTGTATGTATAATAAATCTTGCCGTTGCGGGATACGGGAGCATAGCTCAGCTGGGAGAGCACTTGCCTTACAAGCAAGGGGTCACAGGTTCGAGCCCTGTTGTTCCCACCATTTTAATCCTGACGGCAGGAAAATATGGCCGTGTAGTTCAGTTGGTTAGAACGCTAGCCTGTCACGCTAGAGGTCGACGGTTCGAGCCCGTTCACGGTCGCCAATATGCCTCTGTAGCTCAGTTGGTAGAGCAGGGGACTGAAAATCCCCGTGTCATTGGTTCGATTCCGATCGGAGGCAC
>CALWAP010000027.1 GCA_944375715.1 uncultured Clostridia bacterium
CACCACGCACTCCGCTTTGACGCCGTCGTCCTCCAGCACATACATGGTCCCCCGCTCCAGATAGCGGTCCACCATGTCCTCCTGCTCGTCGGCCAGCAGCAGTAAACTCAAGTATTGCTTTTTGTCGGTCTCCACTTTTCTGATTTCCATAGGCACACCTTATTGTTTCAGAAGCCGCTTCAGCGCGGCGGCGTCCAGCAGATTCACCGTCACGAACTTCCCTCTATAGAAGACCGCCCAGTTGTTGAACACGCAGGGCAAAGCCTTGGCCTTTTCCAGGGTGTCTACCGGGATGAGAATGCAGGTCGCCTCCAGTTCTTCACAGGTTTTGCGCACCAGATCCACGCTCTGGTGGATGTAGGGACACTGCGAACTGTAATAGACGGTCAACTCCTGGTTTTCGATGGCCTTTACCTTGGCGTTCTTCACGAAGCGGGGCTTGGTCACGTCAAAGGAGAGGGTCAGAAGCCGGTAGCCGTCCGGGGTGGCATCCACCGTTTCAAATCCATACTTTTCCGCGAAGGCCTGGTCTGAGAGCCAGGCCTTTTGCTTTTCCGCCCCCAACATACATACACCGGACTTCCCTTTGGCCCTGGCGTCGGCCAGACAGTACTCTATCAGATGTTTGCCGTAGCCCTTGCCTTTGAACTCCCCGCTGACCCACAGGCAGTAGATATAGAGGTAGTTTATCCCCCTCCACCGGCACCCAGGCGGTCTCCAGCGGAGCGTACTCGATGAACACCACACCCTTGGCGTCCAGCTTGCGGAACACATGTCCCTCCCGGAGCCAGGCCCACTTGGCCTCCACACCGGGGTGGGGCTTCTTGCTGCGGATGATGCAGCACAGGTGCTCCCGATCCAGATTTTTTTCTGTCAGATTGAGAAACTGCTCCTCCATGTCCGCTACCTCCCGGAAAATCTGCCTCCATGATACCATGCTCTCCATGGCAAGACAATCCCAGATCCCACCGGCAAAAGTTTTTCTCTAAGATAAACATGACAGACAGTTGTCTGGTTCCTATGGTATAATCCAGACAGAATCAGGAAAGGCGGTGGTTTTCATGAAGATGGAGCGGCTCATTGGAATCCTGTTTAATCTGCTCCAGCGTGAACAGGTCACCGCTTCGGAAACCGGCGTTATATGCATGGCTATCCATACCTTTGAATGGGCCTTTGTCCGTCCGGCACTCTTCTATCAAAAAGTTAAACTTTCCTGCAAGACGCTTATTGTTTACAAATATTTAACATCATACTTCTTCAGACGGCGTTTTTCAAGTCTTGAAATGTAAATATTAGTTTATGTCCCGGCTGATTTTCGGAGAGAAATGTTCCTATAAGGTCTTTCCCCCGGCGCGTATCAAGCAGGGGCATATCCAAAATCACAATTTCAACGCCCTTGTCCTTTGTGATGATACGCCATTGCTGTAAGATTTCTTCATAGCTGCACCCCAGACGATCTATGCTCTTGATATAAAGCAAGTCGTCTTTTTTCATTTGTCCCTTTTCAAGATAAGTGTTGCTAATTAAAGTGTTGGATAAATATACAGAACACACAGAAAAAGCGGATGGCCCAAGGGCTTTTGCCCGAGCCATCCGCTTTGTTGTTTTGCATAAGTTTAAGCTCGTGTTTTAGTGCATTATGCAGAAATGTAAGAAAACGAGTTTTTGGGATAAGAGCCACCCCGTTGAGCGTTCTTACTACAAGGCCATGCGTTGAAAATTATACAGATACATTGATGAAATTCGCCTTATGTTAGCAGCTAACCCTCAAAGTAATAGTGGGTACAACTTCGGTCAAGAAGTGAGTACTTACCTTTGGAGGGTATACATCATGGAAGTGTATGAGATCTTCCCAAGCTGTAAATCAGGTGCAGGCTTTGAGGATACAGTTACCAACTTTCTTCAAAGCTTAGGTTTCAATGCGAACCGTAACGGAAAATATGACGGTGGCATTGATATTGTGGCCAAGAAGAGGATTCAGGAAACTGAGTATACATTTTATATTCAATGCAAGTATTTCAATACAATCCTTAGCAAACACCCTATACAAGAGGTTTATGCTGGAGCCAACTACTATGGCGGCAATGGTCGGCCGGTGGTTATTACAAATAATCGTGTTACTGCTGATGCTCGAGTTTACGCCAAGCGCCTGGGCGTTGAAATTATTGCGGATCCGGAGTGGACAGAACTTAGGCAGGTATTTCAAGCAAAGAAAGTCATTAATCCTAATGTGCATAATGGATTGATGGGTATTATCGTTGGGGCAGGAGGTCAAAACCCTGATTATGTAATGCAGGCGGTTAAGGAAGTAGCTCCAGTTCCAACTGACAGGGAGCAGCTCAAACTGGAAATTATCAGTAACTTTGATAAGAATGAGGAAATTCCCACAGCCTGTCCTCACTGCGGGAGCATTGACATCAAAAAGCATGGGCGCAAATCAGATCGTCAAAGGTACTATTGCAAAGATTGTCATAAGACCTTCGTGGAGACAAGCAGGAGCCTTCAATATCATTCCAGATTGACCCCGACTCAATGGAGAGGTTTATTGCTGGGGATGGTGCAGAATTTGAGCCTTTCAAAAATTGCTGATATGATAGACACCAGTATAACCACAGTACAAGCAATGTACGGCGAGCAGGATAATTTTGTGGATATAGCAGAGTGCGATGAGTGCTATACAGCTTTATCCTTCAAGGGTAAAAGAGATTCTGCGTTTTTTATCTACACCTTGGGGTGTATGCCAAGGCACAACAGGACTTATGAGGAAAAGGTCTACTATCTTAAAAAGTATGGATTTTGGGATGAACTTCAAAAAAGATCCTGTAATGCTAGAAAATTTGCTCAGTTCCAGCAATACTTATAAGCGAGGTATCAGCAATGACCAAACCTGTATCTTGACCTGCAAGGATAGGAGCGGCAACCTATATGTAAAGCCTGCATGTATTGGCAGATTAGAAACAGCTGATGTAGAAAAGTGTTTACAGGGCAGATTTGCCAGCGATGCAGTCCTCGTAACAGACAGCCACAACGCTTATCCGGGTTTTGCTCATAAGGAGCGAATACAGTTGGAACAGATCGAGGTGTTTATAATTTGGGATGCATAAACGCTCTGCACGCCAGAATAGCAGACTATAATCCAAAGCAGTCTGAGCGGGCTCCTGCTACTAAGTACTTGGACCTAAGTTTAATGCTCTTTTGGTGGTTAGAGAAAAATGGGCAACTATCTACAACTGTATGCCCTAATCTCCGGTGATATAGCAACACCTGGAACCGATTACGAAACCATTACCAATCGCGAATTGGAGCTTAACACAAAAGGTTTAGTTCCCAAGAAAGTTTGAGTCGTCTGCAGCAATTAAGAATCAGAGCTATCACTCAGAAATGCGTGGTGGCCATGTTATATGTCATTCACATAGGTAGAGAAATAATTGAAAGTTAATACGGTATTTATTGCGACGGCTTGTTTTTCGCAGTTGTATGTGAGGATCAGCTGTTTGTAAAGATAACTTCGGGAGGCGAAAGCATGTTTCCCGGGCTTCCAAGGATTCCGCCATATAAAGGTGCAAGGGATTACTTTTTGGTGGAGGATATAGAGGACAGGCAAATGCTCAAAGAACTTGTATGCATCACTTGCAAAGAACTTGCAAAAATGAAAGGAAAGAATGATCATGCCTTTGGATTATAAGAAGGAGTACAGGAAATTTTATCTCCCGCCGAAGACGCCTGGTATCATTACGGTGCCTTCCATGAACTTTTTGGCCGTGCATGGCAGTGGTGATCCAAATGAGGAATGTGGCGCGTATAAGTACGCAGTGGAGATGCTTTATGCTGTGGCATTCACGATTAAAATGAGCAAGAGGAGCAGTAAGCTGCAGGGATTTTATGACGGGTGGATGAAAAATCCCAGGTCTGTCATGCTGTCATGCAATGACGGCTTTCGTCCGGTCAGCTTTCTGGTCGAGGCTCTGGATGAAGACGCAGGACAGTGAAAAAAGATATGTATATTTTTAAACGCAAAGAAAGCCGGTCTTTAAAACCGGCTTTCTTTTAAAATGGACTTTTATCCCAGATGGTTTTGATTTCCATAGCTGCCCAGCCTGCTTTCCAGCCCTGTTACCTTGCCGAAAGTGTTGACCTCAACTTCGTACCATGTATCTCCATTCATGATGTCAAAGCTATATTCACTCCACAGCCATTCATTTTCAACTTCCTGTGAGATTATTTCTCCTCCACCAGCTGCGGCCAAGGCGGCATTTTGTGCCTTGGTAACATCAGTGCGCATTGCAAGGGCGGCGGCAAAAGCGATTACTGCTATGACGGCAACAGCAATGCTGGATATAGCTGCTATGCGCGCTTTTTTACTGAGATTTTTCATAATTAAGATTTTCCTCCGTTTTTAAACTTTTTCTTCTTCGTTATTATAATGCACGATACTTCCTTTTTATCGCAGAAGGATAAGGCATTTATATAAAATTTTGATAAGTTAGTTCCTGAGCTTTTTCGTGGAAATGGGGGACAGGATATTTGCTTATATGTTTCAGGGTGCTGCTGTTAATGTTAAAAATCTTCCTCACAAAGCCGGTTTATATTCTTATGATTTTTTCCAGAGGCCTGCCTTTGGCAAGCTCGTCTATGAGTTTGTCCAGACATCTTATCTTCCACATAAGCGGGTCTTCAATTTCCTCAACACGCACGCCGCATATGTTACCTGTGATCAGGCTGCTGTTGGGATTGAAAGAAGGGGAATTCAGGAAAAAATCGCCGTAAGTCATGCTGGTTTTTTCGATTTTTGCTATATCTTCAGCAGTATATCCTGTAAGCCATGAAGTCACGGAATCTACTTCCTGCCGGGTGCGGCCTTTTTTAACGGCCTTGTTTATCAGCATGGGATAGAGTTTTGCAAAAGCTATTTGTGTTATGTTTATCTTAGGCATATGTCACCCTCCAAAGGCCGTTAGCCGCCAAAAAGGACAAGGTAAACCGTCATTTCGCAGCTGTCAAGAAATTTTTCAATGGTTTCAGACGCAACTTTTATAGCCCGGTCTTTAGGATATCCGTAAGCCCCCGAAGATATCAGTGGGAAAGCTATGGTTTTGCAGCCATAACTGCGTGCCAGCTACAAAGAAGAGCGGTAGGCTGAGGCCAGAAGCTCGCGTTCTCTAAAATTTCCGCCGCGCCATACCGGTCCTACGGTGTGTATGACATATTTTGACGGCAAACGATAGCCTTTTGTTATTTTGGCCTGGCCTGTTTTGCATCCGCCGAGGGTCCGACATTCTTTCAGCAGGTCAGGTCCCGCGGCGCGATGTATGGCGCCGTCAACTCCTCCGCCGCCTAAAAGGCTTTCGTTTGCAGCGTTGACTATGGCGTCAACTTTCATGGTGGTAATATCATTCCTTACAATATGAAACGGCATGAAAATATCTCCTTTTAAATTATACGGTTTAAATAAAGTATATCCTGAAATGACCAATCAGGCAAGAAAGGTACGCTTTTTCAAAAATATGGGGTAAATATACGCCCATTGTTCCTTCTTGATAGGCTAAATGGTATAATGCTTATATATTGATTATGTAGATGGAGGGCAAGTATGTTTAAAGGCAAGGTTGTTGTAGTTACAGGCGGAGCAAAAGGCATAGGAAAAGCTATTGCGCAGCAGTTTGAAAAGGAGGGTGCCAGGGTCTGCGTTATCGATATCCTGCCCGGAGGGTACTATACAGGTGACTTGGCTGACAGACAGATTTTGGAAGATTTTGCAAAAAAAGTGACCTCCGACTTTGGACATGTGGATTATCTTATAAACAATGCCCTGCCGCTTATGAAGGGGATAAATGATTGTTCATATGAGGAATTCAATTATGCCCTGAGAGTTGGCGTGACGGCGCCCTTTTATCTGACCAAGCTGTTTGCACCATATTTTTCAAAAGGAGCGGCAATAGTGAATATATCTTCATCCCGCGATCGAATGAGCCAGCCTCAGACGGAGAGCTATACATCGGCCAAAGGAGGAATCAGCGCGCTTACCCACGCCTTGGCTGTAAGCCTGGCAGGGAAGGTCAGAGTCAATTCGATTTCTCCCGGATGGATAGATACTGCTTATACTGAATATGAGGGCCCGGACGCTTTGCAGCATCCGGCAGGCAGGGTAGGAAACCCCATGGATATTGCAAATATGGTTTTGTATCTCTGCTCTGAGAAAGCTGGGTTTATTACAGGGGAGAATATATGTATTGACGGCGGCATGACAAAGCTGATGGTATATCATAATGACTTTGGCTGGACGCTCGACGGCGATATTTAAGGCCGGGTCGGCTTTTAAACAGCATCACCCGCTTGTGATATTATTTGGGGGATATATAGGGCGGAGTTCTCTGCTTTTTTAAAGGGATCCTTTAAAAAAGGTTTTAAAATTAAATGCATCTTATCCCAATATCTGATACTTGACCGCCTAAAGACGGTGCAGAAAGCGCAGAACGCAGCAATGCATCTGCGCTTTTTATATTTTTTATTAAACTTGTGATTTGTTTCTTGAAGACATGCGCCTTAACGAATATAATATAGATACTAAACAGCTTGGAGGAAGGCTATGGAGAGGTATATGACGGTGGCTGAAGCGGCAGAAAGATGGGATGTGTCTGTGCGTCTTGTCCAGCAATACTGCCTAAGCGGCAGGATAGAAGGTGCGGCAAAATTCGGAGGGGCGTGGGCAATTCCTCAAAAAGCTGAAAAGCCTACCGATCCCAGAAGAATAAAAAGGCGTCCAAACGTAAAGAGCAATGTTTCGGAAGAGATGGGAAGTTCCGAATTCATACCAATGCCGCTGTTAAACGCTCCGTTTTGTCCCGGCCGCTGCATGGAATATGTGGAGAAGATAGCCGATGCCAGAGAAAGGGATATCGCCCTGGCTGAATATTATTATTTCAGCGGCAGGCCGGAGAAGGCATCCGAGCTGTCTGAACTGTACCTTTCACACAGCGAGCCTATGCTTCGTCTTTCGGCTTGCTGGATATATGCCTATTCTAACCTTTCTTTGGGACAGATACAGCGCGTAAGGTATGCTATGTCGGAAATAAAGCGTACTGTTGACAGCGCTAAGGAGGGCGCCTCAGCTGAAGTCATGGCCACGGCTGCTTTCGTGTCGACGGGGGCCTCGGTGCTCCTGCATTTGCCCATAAATAATAGCGGCTATGATGAGTTCAGTGACTGCATACGTATGCTGCCTCCCGGGCTTAAGATGTTTGCTCTTTATATACAGGCTCACCGCACATATCTTGACGGAGAATACGGAAAGAGCATAGGTATTATAGAAACTGCATTTGCAATGCAGTCGGAAATCCATCCAATAGCTTCCATATATATGCACCTTGTGGCAGTAATGGATTATATGAGCTTAAAGCAGATCGAACGAGCAAAAGAGCACTTACAGGCGGCCTGGGAGCTGGCCGAGCCTGATGATTTGATAGAGGCTTTCGGCGAGCACCATGGGCTTTTGGGAGGTATGCTTGAGGCATATTTGAAGAAAGATCATCCGGAGGACTTCAAAAGAATTATTGCCATAACATACCGCTTTTCGGCAGGGTGGAGAAAGGTGCATAATCCCGATACAGGCCATGATGTGGCAGACAACCTGACGACAACTGAATTCGCCGCGTCGATGCTTGCGGCCAGAGGCTGGACAAATCGTGAAATAGCCGAGCATATGGGAATTTCACCAAATACGGTCAAGCAGCATATATCGACAACATTGCAAAAACTCGGCATAAGCCAGCGCAGGGATTTAAAAAGGTTCATGCTAAGATAGGCCAGAATGGATTCATAGTCCTTTTTTTGCTTTAAACAGGTGATTTAAAACAGGCTTTTTTGTGTTATAGTAAAAGAAAGCATTTGAAAGTGATATCGGCTGGAAAAAGAAAGGAAGCAGGCTATGGATAAAAGACCTTTGTGCGAAATAACGCTCAATGGGACTGAGAATATGGAATGGCAGGGTTCTGTATATTTCTGCACGATGGGTAAACAGAGGCGTTTCAACAGTCTTCTGGAGCTTGTAAGGATAGTCGAAGAGGGAAAAAAGCATCAGACAGAGGCGGTAAATGACGTATCTGCCGATACCCAGGCAATATGATTTTTTGATTTATAGTTTGTGCCCGCAGCCTGTGACTGCGGGCATTTTGTTGCATAAATTTGGGCTTAGTTCGGATCGGCGAATGGAATCTGAAGAAACACCTCGGCAACGAGTTAATATGGTGATTATTTGAGATTTCTTACGTGTATCATGCTGTTTACAATGGCGCTGCCGTTTTCCCTCAGCCAGGCACGGCGCGCTTTGTAGTCGGGCAGTATGTTTTCAACAAGCCGCCAAAAGCGCGGGGAATGGTTGAGCTCTTTTCTGTGGCACAGCTCATGTACTACCACATAGTCGATGCAGCTGTCAGGGCAAAGCATCAGAAGGCAATTAAAACTTAGGTTTCCGTTAGAGGAGCAGCTGCCCCATCGGGATGTCTGGTTCCTTATCGTTATTTTAGCGTAGTTAACGCCGATCAAAGGGGCATAATATTTTGTTTTTTCGGGAATGACTTTGGCTGCCTTTTCGGCAAGGGCTTTTATGTCGTTTTGAGAAAGATTTGGGAAATAAGGACGCTGGCGGGAGCCTATCCTTTTAAGGCTTTTTTCTATCCAGGGTTCCTTTTGTTTTATGAAGCGGTTTATCTCTTTGTCAGAGATACTCAAAGGTACCCTTACGATGACGCTTAAATCGCTTTTTACTTCTACTTCTAAGGTGGTTCTTACGGCGCTGCGGAATATCTGAGGGGTAAATGTCATGTGGCAGCTCCTCCTTGCATGGTTTTTCTGTGTCTAAAATATATAGCATGAAAAGAAAAAAATAAAGCCGGCATCGGAGCTTTTATGTCGGATTGAAAAAGCCCCGGGATTCCGGGGCTTTTTGATTATCGATCCATTAAGCGGCAGAGCATGGTAAAGACTTCGGCCCTGGTAGCCTGCCTTTCGGGAGCATACTCACCCGATATGATGCCGAGACCCTGGGCCAAAGCTGCATATCCGATATCATCTTCGGCTATCAGCGATTTGTCGGGGTAAGAACAGGCATATATGCCCTTGAGAGAGGCTGCAGTCTTGAAGCCGGAGTAATTCAAAAGATACCTTACCGCCGTACTGCGTGTTAAAACAGAACTGTCATCTCTTTCTGACGGCGATAGGACCCCCATCGAATAGGCATAAAAGTATGCACTGTCTTTTTCAGAGGCATCGGCAGAATACGGATCGAGAGCCGAGGTTTGCATGCTGAACAGCAGGCAAACCATATCCCATTGGGTTACAGGGGTATCGGGAGAAAGGTTTTCCGTGCGGTATCCGATGCCAAACTGCGACAGTCGGTTTACATAGCTTTCGGACCAATGACCTGATATATCGCCATATGAAATGTCAGTATCCTGAGTCTTCCATGGGTAATCGACCGTATTGCCTGTATGAGCGTTTATACCCATAAGGCTGTCTTGGCGGTACAGATAGTAGCAAAGCCTTAAATGATAATAATAATCAAGTCCCAATGTGCGAAGACGGTTAGAGACATCATCGGAGCCTGTTATTTCTTCAGGGACAGAAAGATAGCCCAGCGTGACGGTATATGTATTCATCCAAGCGTCGACGGCCTGCTGAGGAGTTATGATGTTTTCAGCGTTTTGGAAGGTCACTGTTTCATCAAAAACAAAGGAAAACCCTGAAATTGAACCATCGGAGGAGTCTACCGAGACAACATAATAATTGTCAGGGAAGAAGTAACCATTGGCCTTTTGAGCAAAGATGAAGGTGAATTCCGGTGCGCTCGAAGAGTCTTCACCAGGGTCATAAAGGCTCATCTGGGCATAATGGCTGGAATAATATTTTTCAAGAAAGGCTGTGGCCTGTAAATAGGCGCCTCCCTGGCTCAGCGCCGCGGTATAATCCTTTTCCCTGGGGATGTTGGAATCAATGCGAATGACTTCACCTGTGCGCGCGTTGACAGTGAAGGTACGGCTGAAAACCTTACCGTTTTCGTCACGGCTGTACCTTGCACGGCAGGAAACCGAAGCTTGTCCGTTTTCATCTTCATCTCCAAGGAAGAAATCAGCCGATATAAATGTGTATTCGTCAAGGCCGTATTCGCTTATGCTCCTTAAAGATTTGTCAATTTCGGAAGAGGAGAGGATGCCTTCCAGCTGGGCTATGCCTTCCTGCTCAGCGTCGGAAAGGGCTGAATCAGATGCTTCGGCAGAGTTGCTGCCCATGGCGCTGTTGAACATCTTGTTTTGCAGGTTTGAAAGGTTTACAAGCGTGCCTGTGGAAGCATCGACAAAGTAGTCATCAAAAGAATCGGGCAGGTAGCATAATACTGCGGGTTCATCTTTGTTCAGCATGACATATTCGGGCTTTAAAGAGAGAGTATCCTTCAAAAGACCTGACGCGCTGTTAAAAGAAACAGATGGCGATGGGGAAGGTATCCCTCCCAGATATGATGCACTTGCAGCATCTTTTGAAAAGCGGGTGACGGTATTGTCAGAAGCATTGACGGTAATAGAGTAAAACAGGGGGGATGGCAGATCATTTACCAACACGTAACCCGAAAAACGGTACGAGGTGCTGTTTATGCTGTCAAAGCCGGAAGGCTCTCCCAGAGATACCTTTTCATAAGGCATAAGTACTTTGTTAAGAAAGGCCTGAGCCGAGGCTTTGGCTTCTTCCGCATCGCCTTTTGGGAAAGAGGGAACAGACTGCGAACCGGCACTTGAGCTTTGGTTTGGCATAAGGCTATAACTGATTATCTCACCGCTGTTCAGGGCGCTTATCGCAAGCGACCCGCCGGTACCATCCCAATGCAGGTACCATGCCTTGGTAAGCTCCTGTTCGGAATATTCACCTGTAAAGGAAGAATACGCTCCGGTATCAAGGCCCAGCGTACTCTTGACTTTTTCCGTTATCTGTTCAAGCTCACTGTCGGCTGAACCGGCGGCAAAAACAGGTGCCGATGTGCTGAGCATGAGGCAGAAACATAACAGAAATGCGAGCAGTTTTTTCATTAGAGATCACTCCTTCTTTTCATAAATCTGTAATCAGTATATCATAATAATAGACTAAAAGGAAAAGATATTGTTCCGTAAATATGGTAAAAAAGACGAGTGTGGCTTTAAAATGATAAACACAGTAGTGTGATATAATCATAAAGCAGAGGGATATGGCAAATCTGAAGAATATTAAAGGAGTGATGTAATGAAAAAAGCGGCGCTTTTTCTGTCGGTTATACTGATAGCATGCCTTTTGGGAGGATGTCATGGAGAAAGCCAAACGGAGAAAGAAATCAGCATCCCGTTTAAAGAAGGCCAGCTTTATGCAGCGGCCTACCTGGGATATCTTGAAGTAAACGATATGGAGTATTATACGGAAAATTTCCTTGGCGGCAGTGAAGTGCCGGTCCATTATGTATCGCAGGGGGAGTATTACCTTATAATACCCAGGTACGAGGGAACATCCCTGGAGCTTTATAAGAACACTATGGGGGAAAGTGAAATTTCGGAACTGATATATACTGACCCATGCTGTTCGGCTTTTATAGTGCAGTGCAACATAAGTGATATTTTTCCGGATATTACGGTAAAATTGTCTTATGACGGCAAAATTGCCGAGTTTTCGCCGTATATTTCCCTGAAAGATGGCAGCTTTGTCTTGGGAGAGCAGGGATTTGATATTACAAAAAAATAAAACCGGAAGCGGCTTTCAAGCCGCTTTTGATTTGGGGAAACAATTAAGAGTTGACTTAAATAAACAAGAGGTATATATTTGATTAAGCATAAACTTAATCAAAAAGGGGATGGTCTTTTGCAGATGATGGAAGTGCTGAAAGCCATAGCGGAGGATACGAGGATGAAGATCATAACCATGCTTCTTGACGGCAGCCTGTGCGTCGGGTGCATGGCCAAAAGGCTGGGGATTTCCGAAGCGGCGGTTTCACAGCATATCAAGGTCTTAAGGCGCGCGGGGCTTGTTACAGGCAGAAGGAAGGGGTATTTCATACATTACAGCCTTGAAAAGGAAAAGCTGCTTATGCTGGCAAAGGAACTTGAAAGGCTGGCGGAGGGAAAAACGGCGGAGGGCAGCAGCTTATGCGGGCACGGCCGATGCGGGAAAGGGGAATGCAGATGCCGGAAAATGTAGTCAAAAAAAGCCGCATTCTTACGCAGCTGGCTTTGGAGTTTATGAAAATAGGCCTTTTCACCTTCGGCGGCGGATATGCCATGATAGCCATGATAGAAAACAGCTGCGTTAATAAAAGGAAATGGATAACCCATGACGAGATGATGGACATAACCGTCATAGCCGAATCGACCCCCGGGCCGATAGCCATAAACTGCGCCACCTATGTCGGCTTCAGGCAGGCAGGTTTTGAAGGCGCGCTGGCGGCGACGCTGGGGATAGTGCTGCCGTCCTTTGCCGTAATTTACGCCATAGCCATGCTGTTTGATGATTTTTTGAGCCTGACTGCCGCCGCAAATGCCTTTAGGGGGATAAAGGTGGCGGTAGGGATACTTATTATCGACGCCGCCGTAACTATGTTTAAGAATATGAAGAAAAAAGCGCAGCCCAAAGTCACGGCGGCGCTGGCGTTTGCCGTCATGCTTTTGAGCGAAGTATTCTCATTGGGGCTTTCCTCGGTGATGCTGATGGCGCTGGCAGGTGCCGTGTCATTGGGGCTTTTCATGCTGCGGGACGGAAAGAAGGCAGGGCATAAATGATATATCTTGAACTGTTTTTGGGCTTTTTGAAGGTGGGCTGTTTTGCCTTTGGCGGTGCCTATGGGGCGATACCGCTGATAAGGGATGTGGTCATGTCCTACGGCTGGCTTGATTCGGAGCAGCTGGCTTATATGATAGCCGTCAGCGAAAGCACACCCGGGCCTATCATGGTCAATCTTGCCACATTTGTAGGCAGCCGCCAGGGCGGTTTTTGGGGAGCGATGACGGCTACCGCCGCGGTGGTGCTGCCCTCTTTCGCGGTCATACTCATAGTGACTGCCCTTTTAAGGCATGTGATTAAAAATAAGTATATCCAGGCCGTTTTGAAAGGGGTCAAACCGTGTATTGCGGGGATAATCCTGGCGACCGGGCTTTATATGGCCGTATCAAATATTCTTACAAAGGATGGGACCGATATCAAAGCCGCGGTTATCTCCCTGGGGCTTTTGGCGGTCATGGCTGCCTGCAAGCGGCTTTTAAAAAAGAAGCTTTCGCCCGTGGGTTTGATAGTGGCGGCCGCTTTGATGGGCATGGTGATATATGCCTGATATCAGCGCAGCGGGTGGGATTTAACCTCACTTTCTATCATATTCATCAGTGAGGATTCTTCGGACTGTTCCGACCTTTCCATATCGTTTAGGCGGGCCATCATACTTTGAAGTTTATGTTGGACTTCATATATCCTGCCTAAGGAATTGTCGATTTTGTTCATTACGGCTATATCGACAAATATGCCGTCGAAAAAATAATCGGCAAAATGAAGGAAACCGTCTATATTCACCTGAAAATCGGCGCGGATAGAAACATCGGCCAGCTCGGTTTTAAAGGCTCTGAGTCTGGACTGAAGGACATTTACAAGCTGCTGCGCCTTGTCAAGGTGGCTGTGCTTTGCAATGTCGGATATCACTCCGCCTCCCAGCACATCAACAGCGGCCCAGCCGTCGGCGCTTTTCAGGCTCGAAAGGATCTCCTCGGCGGTACTGAGGGCGCTGTGTCCTGCCGAAATGGCTTCATCGAGTTCCTTTATGCGGCTTTTTACAGCTAAAAGCTTTTCTTCCAGCTCTAAAAGCCGTGACGCACCCGCCCCTCCCAGGGCTTTTATAGCTGAAGCCTTTTCTTCAAAGGCTTTTTTGTAAAGTTCTTCACAGCTTTCCAGCTCCCGCAGTTCCCCTCGGTACTTTTTAAGGTCATATTCCAGATCGGAAAGCTCCTTTTCGGCGGAACTGCATTTGATGGCGGCGGCATAGGCCTCGGCCGTTTCGTTATCCAGCTTTTCTTGCTTTCGGCCTGTGATATAATAAAAAAAGGAGGAAAGGCTTGGTTTGGAAAGCTCGTCTACATCAGACTGCTCTTTTTGCTTTTCGCGGCGAAGGCGGTTTACCCGGGCCTCCAGGTCGAGCTTCTGAGAAACAAGCTCACGCACCATGGCCTCAAGCTGACGCTTGCGAAGCTTTTTTTCCGAAAGTTCTTTGAGGCGGTCGTCGTAATAGGTCATATTTATAACCTCCCTTTGATGGTTCGCATAATAGCATTGGTGGGTTTATTGGACAGTGATCCTTTTATAATGGAAGCGTGATGAAAGATCATCGTTCTTCCAAAAACGGTTTTGTCAAGGCCTGCATGTATATGCGGCCATGGAAGCGTGTGAACGGCTGATGGACAAGGAGGGCAAAATGGCATCTTATAAAAAGCTTGGTAAAATGGCTGAAGACGGCATATGGGGGCTTGTTGTAGGCGACGCCCTGGGTGTGCCGGTAGAGTTTTTTTCTAGGGAAAGCCTCAAAACGGATCCTGTTTTGGGGATGCGGAGCCATGGTACATATAATCAGCCGGCGGGAACATGGTCGGATGATTCTTCCATGGTTCTGTGCGGGGCCGAAGGGCTGACAGAGGGACTTGATTACGAAAAGGTAATGGGCCTTTTCGCCAGGTGGTATAATGAGGGATATATGACGCCCCATGGCGAAACTTTTGATATCGGCGGCGCTACCAGAAGGGCGATCGAAAAATATTCCCTGGGTTTCCCGGCTTTGGAATGCGGCGGCAGGGAAGAAAACGATAACGGCAACGGCTCGCTGATGAGGATACTGCCTTTGTGTTTTTACCTGCGAAGCTGCTTTGGGGAATATACGGGTTATCAGACTGCTTTTGATATTATAGGGCGTTTTTCTTCTTTGACCCATGCCCATCCCATAAGCATAATAGCCTGCTCTGTATACTGTTCGGCAGCGTCCTTTTTAATGGAAGGTCACGATATTGCCTCAGCCATAGACATGGGGAGCGAAAAAGGCCTTGCAGCCTGCCATTCAAAAAAGGAATGGCATAAATGGGCAGATCTTTTCGACGGCCTTTCCTCAAAGGAGCTGAAATTGCAAACTCTTCACGGGATAAAAAGCGACGGATATGTTCTAAATACACTTAAGGCCGCCTTCTGGTGTCTTCTTACGACCGAAAGCCTGAGTCAATGCCTGCTTAAGGCAGTTAATCTGGGCTCCGATACCGATACGGTAGCTGCGGTGGCAGGAGGCCTTGCGGGGATATACTATGAGCCTGACGAGGTCTTTGATAGCTGGAAGCAGATGGTGGCCAAAAAAGATATGATAGAAGCCCTGTGCCGCAGGTTTGCACGCAGCCTTGAAGAAAGGCAGGGGGTTTGATTCTGGTGTGTTTTGCAGTATAATAATAAAAACGGCAGGGGGCGGTTATTCGCCCCTTTTGCGTTTTATCGAAAAGATTGCAAGGCATACAGCCGAGATATACGCAAGCCCAAGGCATGGGAAATACATTTCCTTTGGCAGTCTGGATACAGCCTCATGGCTTTGCGTACAGAGGAATATGAAAGCGCACATACACAAAAAGCTTATAAGTATGCCCATGGGTATGCCGCGTTTTTTTAGGAGCTCATCATTCCATCTTTCCCTGCGCCGCAGCTGGAATAAAAGCTCGCTTTCATTTTCATAGCCTTCCACTATTATCAGGGTTTGCCTGGCGGTGCGGCGGCCGTATGTCATAATGCAGCGGACGGCGTAATAGGACATGCGGTCCGATATGCTTATGACTTTGATTATTTCCCCGGCGTTCGGAGGCAGCCTGCCCGAAGCAGCTGTTTTCTGAACCGCTTTCTGTATATCCATAGCGCTGGTAAAAAAATTCGATACCTTTTGGGGATAGGGCAGCATGGATGATATATCGATAGCAAAAAGCCTGTCCTGGGGTGTCAGGAAGAACATAAGGGTATCCCTGTGAAGGCTGCGCCCCAGCCTGAGCGACAGCATTGCGGCAAGCGCCGTGACAAGCAGGCACAGCGCGAGGGACAGCCATGCGGAGGAAAGTCCGGCAGATAAAAGGAAAACGGCTCCGCCGGCCGACAGCGCGAGCATAAGCATCCCTATTGCCGATACTCCAAATATGGTTTTGAAGGCGTAATCCTTGCCTTGTTTTGGCGAAGTCCATATTTTCATACCAAGTATATCAGCCTTTCATGGGGGAATGTATTTATGACAACAGAGGAAATGATGTTTTTCAATTCAAAGCCCCAATCCCTGGGGCTTTATGAGGAGCTTTCCGGAAAAATCCTTGAAAGCTTTCCGGGAACCGAGGTGCAGGTCCACAAAAGCCAGATAACCTTCAAAGCCAGGTATGGCTATGCTTTTGTATCACTGCGGAAAATAAAGGGCAGCCCCCCGGTATTTATAACGCTGAGCTTTGGTTTGGGATACAGGCTTGACTCGGAGCGCATAGCCATAGCGGTGGAGCCTTACCCGCAGAGATGGACCCATCATGTGATAATCGCCGATAAAAGCCAGATCGATGAAGAACTTATGTCATGGCTTAAGCAGGCATACGAATTTGCCCTGGCAAAATAGATTCAGCGCTTTTTTGAAGGAAGGGTCTTCATGGCGGAAAGGTCATAGGCTCTTACAAACTGACCCATATCGGGGTTTAGCCTGAGCATGTGCAGCAGAAGTTCTGCGCAGGCCCGGCTGTCGCTGCCTGCATTGTGATGTATGAGGCTGATTCCCAGGCAGCTGCACAAAGTATCAAGCCGGTGGTTGGGAAGAAATGGCATCAGTTTGCGGCTCATGCGGCAGGTGCAGGCGTAGTTTACACGCTCGCGCCAGGAAATATCGTATGCGGAAAGGCATCTGGCAATAACGCCCATGTCAAAGGGGGCGTTGTGGGCTATAAGAAGTCCGCTTTCAAAAAATGACGCCAGCGCAGGCCACAGGTCTTTGAAGGTGGGCTTGCCTTCGGTCATTTCGGGCGTTATGCCCGTCAGGCGTATATTAAAAGCATCAAATTCGCATTCGGGGTCCAAAAGGGTATAACGGCTTTCCGTAAGCCGTCCTCCTTCGACAACCGAAAGACCCATGGCGCTTATCCTGTTGTTGAGACAGTTGGGTGTTTCGACATCAAAAACTATGTATCTGTCTTTACACATAATGGCCTCCATACCGATAGATGCAAAAGGAAGGGAAAAATGTCAGCAAAAGATGATACCTGGGAAATAAAGGGCGTTGATTGGGGTGACGAAAACCGCATCAAAAATTGTGAACAGCTTATCGCAAGGGTAAATGATATCGGTTTTTTGCCCTTTTTTAAAAATGAAATAGCGGGGTTTTCGGTCGAGGAGATGACTTCGGCCCGTTTCTGGTGGAGCGGCGACAGCGAAAATGATCCCTGGATATGGCGTCAGACGGCATCAGAGAGCCGAAAGGTCGCCTACGGAAAATTTTTCGGAGGCAAGGCGGGATTCATAAGCCTTGAGTGGCTGCCTGTTTTCGCCAATTTCCGCCGTGACGGCTATGATTTTGATTCCCTTTGGGAAGAAGGCAAAGCGGGGTCCAGGGAGCACAGGATAATGGAAATGTTCGAACTTGAAACCGTATGGGATTCAAGCAGGCTTAAAAAGCAGGCCGGGTTCGGGAAAACGGGCGAGCGCAATTTCAGTGGGATAATAACCGCCCTTCAGATGCAGACATATCTGGTCATAAGCGGCTTTAGGCGCAAGGTCAGCAAAAAGGGAAAGGAATACGGAATGCCCATTTCAGTGTATTCAAGGCCCGAGGACATTTGGGGATATGGGATGGTAACATCCCGCTATAAAGATGACCCTGAAAAATCCAGGGAAATGGCGTATTCAAAGGCAGCCGGGCTTTTTAAGGCAGCCCGTCGGGAAAGCCTTAAAAAGGTGCTGGGATAGAAAGATATTCAATCCCCGCCCGCCGGGGTTTTTTTATTTGCCGGGGAAGAGAAAACAGCCTTCTTCATGGGAATTGATAATTCCTACCGCCTGAAGGTATGAATAGACGATGGTTGTGCCTACAAAGCTCATGCCGCGTTTTTTGAGGTCTTTCGATATGATATCGGAAAGCCCAGAGCTGCATTTTCCCCTTTCGAATATGACCCGGTTTTCAGTAAACCCCCATAGATAGACTGAAAAGCTGCCGAACTGCCTTTGCATATCGAGAAAAACTTGGGCGTTTTTTATGGCTGCTGCTATTTTCCGACGGTTACGGATTATGCCGCTGTCGGACATAAGCGCCTGGATTTTATCGTCACTGTACATCGCTATTTTCCGGGGGTCAAACCCGTCAAAGGCTGCGCGGAAAGCATCCCTTTTGTTTAATACGCACTCCCATGAAAGACCCGCCTGAAAGCTTTCAAGGACAAGCATTTCAAAAAGCTTTTTATCATCGCGGCAGGGTACTCCCCATTCATTGTCGTGGTATTCAATATATTTTGGATTTTTTGGGTTTGCCCACTGACATCTTGTTTTTTGATCGGGATGCATAAAGGTTCCTCCAAATGCTCATTTCATATTAATTAATTATACCACAGCAGCTTCTTTTATTTAAAGGGCAGGCGCCTT
>CALWAP010000028.1 GCA_944375715.1 uncultured Clostridia bacterium
GGTCGTCATAGGCCACGCCGAGATCCGCCAGACCTTCAAGGTGTCGGGTGTAGGCACGATAGCCGGCGCTTATGTCCAGGACGGCAAGATGCAGCGCAACGAAAGCGTCAGGATAGTCAGGGACAATATAGTCATCCATGAAGGCGCCCTGGCTACGCTGAGAAGATTCAAGGATGATGTAAAGGAAGTCTCGGCCGGCTTTGAGTGCGGCATGAGCTTTGAAAGGTACAACGATATAAAGGAAGGCGACATTGTAGAGGCCTTCGTAATGGAGCAGATAAAGGACTAAAAGGAGGTGCGCCATGGCCGGAAACAGAGGGGCCCGCATCAATGAGGAAATAATGAAGTGCCTTGCCGAGGTGCTGCCCACCGTCAAGGACCCGAGGCTTAAGGGCTGCATGCTCAGCATCCTGCGCTGTGAGGCGACAAATGACCTTCGGTGGTGCAAGGTATATATCTCGGTTCTGGGAGAGCATGACCCAAAGGAACTCAAAAAGGGACTTAAGTCGGCGTCGGGATTTTTAAGGAGCGAGCTTGCCCACCGCATGACACTGAGATACACTCCCGAGCTGGTTTTTGTGCTGGACGACTCGATATCTTACGGCGTGCATATAAACAAGCTCATAGAGGACCTGGATATAAAGCATGACGAGGACGAGGTGCCGGAGGATGAAGATAACATTTGAGCAGGCCGTGCAGGAACTGCAAGAGGCGGAAAACGCCGTCATACTGACCCACCGAAAGCCCGATGGGGATACCCTGGGCAGTGCCGCGGCCCTGTGCCGCGGGCTCAGGGCCATGGGCAAAAAGGCGTGGGTGCTTAAAAATCCCGAGGTAACACCCAGGTACAGGTGGCTTTTGGAGGGCCTGGAGAAGGATTATGCCGAAGGGGGAGACTTTATAATATCGACCGATGTGGCAGACAAGGCCCTGCTGCCTGACAATGCCGGGGGGCTTAATATATCCCTTGCCTTTGACCACCACCCTTCCTTTAAGGATTTTGCCGAAAAGGGCTTCTGCGATCCCGGTTCGGCCTCCTGCGGCGAGATAATATTCCGCTTTATAAAAGCCCTGGGGCTTGAGTTTGACAAGGATATGGCCTCCGCCGTTTATACGGCGGCGGCCACCGATACGGGTTGTTTTAATTTCGATAACACAACAGCCTTCTGCCATGAAACGGCGGCCGAGTGCATAAGGGCCGGAGCCGATTATAAAAGGATAAATTATAATTGCTTCAGGCTCAAGACAAAGGCCAGGGTGGCGCTGGAAGGATATATTTATTCCCATATGTCGCTGACATGCGGCGGCAGAGCGGCATGTGCTGTCCTTACCCGCGATTTTATCGAGAGCATCGGCGCTGATGACGACGACACCGACAATCTTTCTTCCCTTATGGTCCAGATAGACGGCATAGAGGTGGGAAGTCTTCTGACCCAGACCAAAGACCGCATGGCATTTAAGGTTTCGATGAGGAGCAGAAATGTCAATGTTTCGGAGATATGCGCCCTTTTCGGCGGCGGGGGCCATGTTTCGGCCGCCGGCTGTACGATAGAGGGGGCGGCCGCCAAAGAGCGTATTGAAAGGGCTGTCGGTGAGCGCCTTGGCTTTTAACGGTGTCATTATACTGAACAAACCTCAGGGGTTTACCTCCCACGATGCTGTGGCCAAGCTCAGGGGGATGCTTAAAACAAGGAAGATAGGCCATGCAGGTACCCTTGACCCCATGGCCCAGGGGGTGCTGGTCGTACTTTTGGGAAATGCTACAAAGGCCTCCGATTATCTGATGGGCGGCAAAAAACGGTACAGGGCCGGCTTTAAAACGGGGTTTGTGTCCGACACCCTTGACATATGGGGCAGCGTTTCCCAAACGGGCCTGCCTTCCCCCGGACAAGAACAGGTTCAAAATGCCGTTATGTCCTTTAAGGGCGGATATACCCAGGTGCCGCCTATGTATTCGGCCATACAAAAAAACGGTGTCAGGCTTTACGACCTGGCAAGGCGCGGCATTGAGGTTGAGCGCCAGGGACGCAGGGTCGACATAGAGGATATAAGCCTTATTTCCTATGAAAACGGGCGGGGGATCATAGAGCTTGCCTGTTCAAAGGGGACATATATAAGGACCCTGTGCCATGATATAGGGCAGAAGCTGGGCTGCGGAGCCGTAATGGACAGCCTTGTAAGGCTTGGTTCGGGCGATTTTCAGCTGGAAAAAGCCTATACGCTGGAGCAGCTTCAGAGCCTTGCCGATGGGGGCAGGGCAGAGGAAGCCGTGATACCGACCGACAGGATATTTTCGAGCCTTCCCTTTATAAAGGTTGATGATACGGGTTTTAAAAGGGCCCTTAACGGCGCTTATATAGGGGAGGAAATGATAACGGGCGGCAGGATACCCGAAAGCGAGGGGGTGCTCTGCGCTGTCTATTCTCAGTGCGGGCGCCTGGTCATTTTGGCAAAAAGCGGACGCCTGGACGTTTCGGGCGCGCCCGCTCTGTTTCACGAAAAAACCTTTTATACAGGTGATGCAAATGAATAAGACAGCCGTGGCGCTGGGTTTCTTTGACGGCGTACATAAAGGTCACCAGACAATAATAAAAAGGGCCGTTTCTGAGGCTGAGGCCAGGGGGCTTGAGCCTTTGGCCGTAACATTTGAAAATCAGCCCAGGGCTTTTTTGACAGGACAGAGCCAGAGCCTTCTGACTACGCCCTCCCAAAGGCGGAGATACCTTACAGAGCTGGGCATAAAAAGGGTCATAATGCTTCCATTCAATGCCGAAACGGCTTCAATGCCGCCAGAAGATTTCTGCCGTATGTTAAAGGATGAATATGGGGCCGGATGTGCTGTGTGCGGCCAGAATTATACCTTTGGCGACAAGGGCATGGGTAACTGCGGCACTTTGGAAGAAATGGGAAAGGTTTTCGGGTTTGAAAGCATAGTATGTCCCCACCTGCTTCATAATGGCAGGGTCGTCAGCTCTACATGGATAAGGGAGCTGGTTGCGAAAGGTGGTATTGATACGGCGTCCGAGCTGCTCGGCAGGTATTATGAGATAGAGGGCAGGGTGACCCATGGCAGGCAGGAGGGCAGGAAGATGGGGTTTCCCACCTGCAATATGGAGCTGGATCCTGTACTTATGGAGCCCCGGCACGGAGTTTACGCCGCTTATGCTGATATAGAGGGCAAAAGTTTCAAATGCGCCCTTAATATAGGCACCCGCCCCACCTTTGGCCTTGAAAAAACGGTGGCAGAATTTTATATCCTGGATTACGAAGGCGGAGAGCTTTACGGAAAAGATGTAAGGCTGCGTCTTAAGGGCTTCATAAGGGATGAGGCCGATTTTGGCGGCAGCGTGGAGCTTTCCCGCAGGATAGAAAAGGATGTCGGGCTTATAAAGGAGCTTTTGAAATGACATTTATAAAGAACATATACGCCTGGGTAGTTATCGCAAGGAGCAATTTTGCCTCTTCTGCGGGGTCGTGGCTCAGCCTGGCATTGTGGGGCTTTATATTTTTGTGCTTCTGCGGCGGGCTTATAAGGACCCTTGTGGCGGGCCGCGACCTAAAAAAGACAAAGCCGCTTTCAATGCCCGCGCCTGACCGGGATGAGTCCCAACATGCCGCCGAGAGCCTTTCCGAGGCCATAAGGATAAATAGTGTTACCGGCAATAAAGAGGGCATCGGGCAGATGAACGACTTTCTGCGCACGCGTTATCCCGGGGTATTCGAGCATCTTAATCTCATGCCGTCCCCCAAAGGCAGCCTGCTTTTAAGGTGGCGGGGCCCTAGGGACGGCAGCAGGCTGCCCGTGATGTTCTGCGGGCATCTGGATGTGGTGCCTGCCGGGGAAGGATGGCAGGAAAATCCTTTTTCAGGAAGAACAGACGCTGACGGATATATTATCGGCAGGGGGGCAATTGACTGTAAAAATGTCGTGATAGGCCTTTTTGAGGCCGTAGACTCCCTTATAAAGGAAGGCTATACGCCAAGCCGCGACATATATCTTTCCTTTGGCCATGACGAGGAAACGGGTGGGGCCGAAGGCGCCGCCAAGATGGCCGAAAGCTTTGAAAGAAGGGGTGTCAGGTTTGAGGCGATAATTGACGAGGGCGGATATATAACGACCGACCATTTTGGAAGAACCGGATTTCCCGCCGCCCTTATCGGGCTGGGAGAAAAGGGTTGCAGTTATTTTAAAATAACGGCTGAAGCCGCTGCGGGCCATTCGTCAGTGCCGCCGAGGCATACGGCTGTGGGTGTTTTGGCCGAGGCCATATGCAGGATCGAAGCGGCCCCTCCGAAAGCAAGGCTTTTGGATGCCATTGACGAACACATACGCCTTTCTATGCCGGCCATGAGGTTTTTCCAGAGGTTTGCGGTCAGCAACCTTCCCTTTTCCGAACCGCTTATGTTCAGGATTTTCAGGAACAACCCGTCGGTAAATGCTTTGTTCCGAACAACCCTGGCCTGCACTCAGGTCAAGGGTTCCGATACTCCCAATGTGCTGCCGGGCAGGGCCGAATGCATCGTCAGCGCCCGGATACTTCAGGGTGATACGCCAGAAAGCATAAAAAAGTATATAGAATCGCTGACGGACGACCTTTCCTGCACGGTTGAAAGCGTATTGGAGATACCGGCTTCCGATATAGCCGATACGAAAAGCGAGGCTTATAAGACAATAGCTACCGTTATCGGTGATGTTTTCCCGGGTGTTGCCTGTATACCCGGCATACAGCCGATAACGACCGATTCACGACATTATGGAAAGCTTTGCGATAATATATTCAAATTCATGCCCTTCGTTCTGGGCTCTGAGTTGTATCGCGGTATGCATGGTGCGGGCGAAAGGATACATAAAGACAGCCTTGCCGTGGGTGTTGATCTTTACAAAAGGCTTATAAAAGCCTTTTAGGACGGGAGAATAAATGAAAAAGCCGGCCACAGGCCGGCTTTTTCGGTTACTTTATTCCATGTTGGCAAAGGCTCAACAATTCATAAGCTTTCTTCTGATATTATTATCCATGCAAAAGGCCGCTTTGTCAAGCTGTTAAAGCTCAGTCGAGGGTCTTTTGAAATTCGAGAGTATAGCCGTTGGGATCGGTAAAAAAGAATGAGTATACGGGAAAACGTGGGTGCTTCTGAGGAGGGTCTTTTATTCCGAGGGCCTTTTTAAGACGCAGTTCGTCATATTTAAGATCGACTTCCTGGCATGATGCCAGGTTAAAGGAAATGCACTGACCCGCAGCCATGGGACGGTCGGGTCCATAATAGCAAAAGCCAAGGTATCCCCGGCCGCAGTCAAACCACACGCAGTCGCCCAGGTCTTTGGCAACAGGTAGTCCGACGGTTTTTGTATAGTACTCACGGGTTTCCTCAATATTCCGGCAGGGGAAGAATATAACCGAAGATTCGATGTTAATACAGTTTTCTCCTTTCAGAAGGTTTGTCAGCTCGTTTACAGTATTTACGATGTATCCGGCTCCGGCTTTTTCGAGCTCCTGAGCACTGCCGTAACCGAAAAGGACGCCCACTGACTCTATCCCGCAAATGGATGCCCCTTTTATGTCGTGTTCTCTGTCGCCTATCATTACGGCTGTACTTTTGTCGGTGATGCCTGCGCGATTCAGGGCATATTCGATTATTTTTTCCTTGTCATTGAGAGATCCGTCGAGGGAGCTTCCGCATATATGGTCAAAATAACCGGCAAGCCCGAAATGCTCCATTATCTGAATAGCATATTTTTCAAGCTTCGAAGTGGCGAGAATAAGTATCTTGCCTTTTTCTTTGAGGGTGCGCAGCATCTGGGGAACGCCGTCTATGACAGAGTTTTCAAACATACCTTTGGTGGAAAAATATTCTCTGTATACCTCCACTGCCTTTTCTGCCTTCGGGCGGTCAAAACCGCAGAATGTCATGAATCCGTCGACAAGAGGAGGGCCTATAAAAGGCGTCAGGGTTTCCAGGTCATCTGTTTTTATGCCGAAGTGGGAAAGAGCATAGGCCACGGCACGGGTTATTCCCGGTTTTGAATCGGTCAGTGTGCCGTCGAGGTCGAAAAGGATGTATTTTTTGTCCATATTTTTACCTCCGTGGAAGTTATAGTATAAATTTAATCGGTAATCATCAAAAAGTCAATCTCAAAAGGAAGGCGGTAAGGAGCTTGGTCATATTGGGCATAGACCCCGGATATGCAATAGTAGGCTATGGGGTCATAGAAAATAAGGAAGGGGACAACAGGTATATCGGCCACGGGGCGGTCACAACTCCCGCCGGCATGCCGCTGCACCTGCGGCTTATGGAGATATACAGGGATATCGGGACGCTGATAGACACCTTTAAGCCTGACGCTGTAGCCGTTGAAGAACTTTTTTTCAATACAAATGTCAAAACTGCCATACAGGTGGGCCACGCCAGAGGGGTCATACTGTTGGCGTGTGGGGAAAAGGGTGTGCCGATTTACGAGTATACCCCTTTACAAGTAAAGCAGTCGGTGGTAGGCTACGGCAGGGCCGAAAAAAAACAGGTCATGGAAATGACCAGGATAATGCTTCGGCTTAAAGCGGTACCGAGGCCCGACGATGCGGCTGACGCCCTGGCGATTGCTATTTGCCATGGGCATACGGCCTCATCAGCTTTGTCGAAAGATTTGTAAATTAAAGGTTAAATCCCCCTTTTGAGGGTAAAAGGGGGAACTTGTTTTGTTGTGAATAAGTTTCAACTATGATATACTCGAACTATATGCACGGTATATAAGAGAACAGGGGAATTGCCATGTTTTATTTTATAAGGGGGCTTGTGGCGCTGTCCGAGCCCGGCCTTGTGGTCATTGATGCAAATGGTGTCGGCTACGGCATAATGACTTCGCTTAATTCGTCATCTATGGCCGAAACGGGCAAAGAGGCGACATTTTATACATATCTCCATGTCCGCGAAGATATTTTTGACCTTTACGGCTTCATAACCCAGGAAGAGCTGGCCTGCTTTAAACAGCTTATATCGATATCGGGGGTGGGGCCAAAGGCGGCTCTTTCCATTCTTGGGGTGACCACACCGGCATCCCTGGCCACAGCCGTGGTGCAGGGTAATGAAAAGGCCCTTTCGGCGGCCCCGGGCGTCGGCAAAAAGCTGGCCCAGAGGATAATTCTGGAACTTAAGGACAAGATGAGCAAGCTGGGCATAGATCCCCAGGCGGGCACGGACGTGGCAGCCGGTGCGCTGTATGATATATCTTCACCCGCGGCAAAAGACGCTGCCGACGCGCTGACAGTGCTGGGTTACGGCAGGCAGGAGGTATCGGCTGCGCTGAGGGGCATCGACACTGAGGGAATGTCGGTGGAAGATATAATTAAAGCGGCCCTTAAAAGGCTGTTTTAAAAGGGGCGATTGAATGGCTATTGAATTTAAAAACGACAGCAGCGAGGAGCAGGAACGTATCGTTACCAGCACCCTTATAAGCGAGGACGAAGCGGAAGTGAGTCTGCGCCCGCGCACGCTGAGCGAATATATAGGCCAGGAAAAGGCCAAGGAAAATCTTGAAGTCTTTATAAGCGCCGCCAGGCAGAGGGGGGAACAGCTGGACCATGTGCTGCTTTACGGCCCTCCGGGCTTGGGCAAGACGACGCTGGCAGGGATAATTGCTTCAGAGCTGGGGGTCAATATAAGGATAACCTCGGGTCCTGCCATCGAAAAGGCGGGCGATCTGGCGGCCCTTTTGACCAATCTCAACAAAAATGATGTGTTATTTATAGATGAAATACACAGGCTCAACCGCAATGTCGAGGAAATACTTTATCCTGCCATGGAAGATTTTGCCCTTGACATAATTATAGGCAAAGGCCCTGCCGCCCGTTCGGTGAGGCTCGATCTGCCTAAATTCACGCTGGTAGGGGCCACCACCAGGGCAGGTCAGATATCCAGCCCTCTGCGTGACAGGTTTGGCGTCATTTCCCGCCTGGAGCTTTATTCCCCGTCGGAGCTGGCGGCAATAGTCATGCGCTCGGCCGGTATCCTGGGAATAGAGATCGACAGCCAGGGAGCCGAGGAAATAGCGCGCAGGTCCCGCGGCACCCCCAGGATAGCCAACAGGCTTATAAAGCGCGTCAGGGATTTTGCCCAGGTCAGGGGCGACGGCAGGATAACAAAGGATACTGCCATGAAGGCTTTGTCGGCGCTGGACATAGACCCGCTGGGCCTTGATATGATAGACAGAAGGATGCTGGAAAGCATAATTTATAATTTTTCGGGCGGGCCCGTGGGGCTGGAGACCCTGGCCGCTACAATTGGCGAGGAGTCGGTCACGCTGGAAGATGTGTATGAGCCATACCTTATGCAGATAGGCTTTTTAAACCGCACTCCCAGGGGGCGATGCGCCACCCAGAAGGCTTATAATCATCTGGGCATACCTTTTGCAGGGCAGCTTGAGTTTTGATAATTCGGAGGTAATATAATGGGAAAATATTTCGGCACCGACGGCGTCAGGGGAATAGCCAATACCGAGCTTGACAGCGATAAGGCATACCGCATGGGCAGGGCGCTGGCCTGCGAGCTTTACACGGCCCTGGGAAGGAAGCCCCGCGTTGCCATCGGCAGGGATACAAGGATATCGGGCAGCATGCTGGAGTGCGCCTTGGCCGCCGGCATATGCGCCTGCGGCGGTGATGTTTATCTTTTGGGCGTCATGCCCACCCCTTCGGTTGCCTATCTTACAAAAGAGGGGGATCTGGACGCCGGGGCCGTCATATCCGCCTCCCATAACCCCTTTGAACATAACGGCATAAAGGTTTTTGGCGGCGACGGGTATAAGTTTGACGACGAACGCGAGGAAAGAATGGAAGCTTTGATGGACAGCCTGCCAGAAGGCGCCATGAAAACCGGGGCCGATGTGGGACAGGTTTACGACAAAAGTGCCGAAGGGGCCGAAAAATACGAAAGCTTTATAATTTCCTGTGCCGGAGAAAGCCTGCGTCCCATGAAGGTGATGTTCGACTGCGCCAACGGTGCATCTTACAAAACGGCAGGAAAGATATTCCCCGCGTTGGGGCTGGACTGCGTTTTCATGTCATGCTCGCCCGACGGAATAAATATAAATGATATGTGCGGTTCCACACATATGGAAGAGCTTTGCCGCAGGGTAAAGGAAGAAGGGTGCGATCTGGGCGTCGCCTTCGACGGGGATGCCGACAGGTGCCTTTTCTGCGATGAAAACGGCAATGTCATAGACGGAGATGACACCCTGGCCCTGTTGGGCACATATATGAAAAAGCAGGGGAAGCTCAGGGGAAATGTCGTGGCGACGATAATGTCCAACATGGGCCTTGCGTCATATCTTAAGCCTTACGGCATAGAGGTGACGGCCACCAAGGTGGGTGACAGGCATGTGCTGGAAGAAATGCGCCGTTCGGGCAGCAATATCGGAGGGGAGCAGTCAGGCCATGTCATACTTTCCGACTACGCCACCACAGGCGACGGGCAGCTGACGGCCCTTAAGTTTATCGAGATGCTTTCTTCAGAAGATGTGAAGGCCTCTCAGCTGGCATCGGGGATATTCCATTTTCCCCAGGTCATAAAGGGGGTCAGGGTCAGCAACGCTGTCAAAAAGCAGGTAGCGGGACACAGGCTGATAGCCGAGATGGAGAAGAAGGCTTCCGAGGCCTTTAAGGGCGAAGGAAGGATAAATATCCGTCCCTCGGGCACCGAGGCTCTGGTAAGGGTAATGGCTGAGGGCAGGGATAAGGCCCTGGTGGAAAGAATTGCCGGGGAAGCCTGCGAGGCTGTCGAAGCAGCAGCGAAGGACCTGGAAGGAAGATAAAAAGGCGCAGCCCCGCCTTTTAAATAAGGCGGGGCTTTAAGCGAAAGGAGTGATGCGGGAAAGAAGGATCGTATAAAAGCGCCGGAGCTGCCATGGCAGCTGACGAGGGGGAGGAATATCGAAGTTTTCGGCGGGTACCTCCTGCTGCGCAGCCGCGGCATAAGCCGTCTTACAAATCCCGGGAGTGATCGCGGGGACAAAAGGGCGGCGGGCTGACTTTATTTTTGATTTTAAGGAGCATAATATATGTGCGGAATAGTAGGATTTACAGGCAAAAGGCAGGCTGTGCCTGTTCTTTTGGAGGGACTTTATACTCTCGAATACAGGGGCTATGACTCGGCAGGAGTCTGCTTACAGGTGAAAGATGGCCTTAAAACGATAAAGACCAAGGGACGCATAAAGGTTTTGGAGGACAAAATTGCCGGCCAGGGGGAGATAAGCTCGACCTGTGGCATCGGCCACACCAGGTGGGCCACTCACGGTGCACCTTCCGACCGGAATTCCCATCCCCATGACAGCATGGACGGCAGGGTATCCCTGGTTCACAATGGCATAATCGAAAACTATCTTGAGCTCAGGAGCAGGCTTACGGAAAAGGGCGTCGAGTTCAAAAGTGATACCGATACCGAAGCGGTAGCTCATCTGTTTGCCTCGCATTTTCACGGCGACGGAGTTGCCGCCATGCTGGATACCTGCCGCGAGCTTAAAGGCTCTTACGCTCTGGCTGTTATATGTGCTGATAACAAGGGCGAGCTGATTTGCACAAGGCATGACAACCCCCTTATAGTCGGTATAGGTGAAGGCGAAAACATGATAGCCTCCGACATACCTGCCATAATGGGTATAACCAAGAACTTTATCGTCATTGACGACGGCGAAGTCGTCAGGGTAACGCCTGACAGGGTCGAGGTCTTTGACAGGAATGGCGCGCCTGTTACCAAAGAGGTGCAGACGGTAAATTGGGATATTGAGGGTGCCCAGAAGGGCGGCTATGACCATTTCATGATAAAGGAGATAATGGAGCAGCCCAAGGCATTTAAGGATACGGTGGCCTTGAGGATAAACGAAAAGGGCCTGCCTGATCTGGGTGCCGAGGGCGTGACGGGTGATATCTTTAAGAATATCCGCAACATACATATAGTGGCCTGCGGATCGGCCTATTATGCCGGCCTTGCGGGCAAGGTGGCCCTTGAGCGCCTGGCCAGGATACCTGTCATAGCCAATGTGGCTTCCGAGTTCAGGTATTCCGATCCCATAATAGACAAAAATGACATGTGCATAGTCATCAGTCAGTCGGGTGAAACGGCCGATACCTTGGCGGCCTTGAGGGAAGCCAAGGCCAGGGGGGCAGTCACGGTAGCCGTTGTTAACGTGCTGGCCTCGTCGGCTGCCAGGGAGGCAGACCATGTCATATATACATGGGCAGGCCCTGAGATAGCCGTTGCCACCACCAAGGCCTATTCCGCCCAGCTGGCCGTTATGTACCTGTTGGCGCTGGAGGCCGCCAGGCAGAGGGGCGAGATGAGCGACGAGCAGGCTGCGTCCTATTGCCAGAGCCTTAAAGAGATGCCCTCGCTTATCGAAAAGACCCTGGAAGTTTCAGGCCAGATCAAGGAGCTGGCGCAGCTTTATTACAAGCAGAACGACGCGTTTTTCATCGGCAGGGGTATTGACTACATGGCTGCCCAGGAAGGCTCTCTTAAACTCAAGGAGATAGCCTATGTCCACAGCGAGGCCTACGCCGGCGGTGAGCTCAAGCACGGACCCATATCCCTGATTGAAGACGGTACGCCCGTCATAGCGCTGGCCTGCGACGAAAGCCTTTACGAAAAGCAGATCTCAAATATAAAGTCTGTCAAGGCCAGGGGAGCCAGGGTAATTCTTATAACCAACGGTGACTTTGATATCGATCCCGATATGTGTGACCATGTGGTAAAGCTGCCCAAATGCCCTTACTTTATGTCGGCTTCGCTGTCGGTCATCCCCGCTCAGTTCCTGTCATATTATATCGGCGTATTCCGCGGCTGTGATATAGATAAACCGAGGAACCTTGCCAAATCGGTAACAGTTGAATAAACAAGATGGTGAAAATGGCTAATTTGAAGGTCTGATAAAATAAAGCTTTGCTACATTTTGCTTGACATTGTTCGGCTTTTTAGCTATACTATACATAAAATCAGGCTGGCGGAGGAGGCGTTTTGTTTGAAAGAAAATACCTCTCCCGCTGAGGAAGAGCAGGTGAGGGAATACTCCCAGCTGGTGCGCCGGTGCATCAGGCCCTACTTTTTAAAAGGCGGCGATTATGACGACCTTTATCAGGAGGGCATGATAGGGCTTCTTTCGGCTTTAAGAAGTTATGACAGCGCGAAGAATGACAACTTCCAGGCTTATGCCGCCCTTTGCATAAGGCGGCGGGTCATAGATGTCCTTCGCCGTGAGAATGCCGGCCGCCGCGATGGAGATGGCCTTTTCGTCGGGCATGAGGCTGTACCTGTGCCCGGCGGCGATCCGGAGGAAAGTATCCTGGCAAATGAAACCGCGCGTGAGATCAAGTTGACTTTGTCTGATATGCTGTCTCCCTTTGAAGCTTCGGTTTTGGACCGTTATCTTGATGGTAGCACCTCTTCGGAAATTGCCGAGGGCCTCGGCAGGAGTCGTAAGTCGGTGGATAATGCCATCGGGCGAATAAAACGGAAGCTAGCCTTGTACTTAGCCGGTAGGCGTTAGCGGGCGCTGCCCGTTCGCATAAATATTTATCCCCCAAAGAGGGAAGAGAGGTAGCAAAAATGTACCAGGACAAGACATTGATCTGCAAAGAGTGCGGGCAGGAGTTCGTCTTCACAGCCGGCGAGCAGGAGTTTTATGCCGAGCGCGGCTTCATGAATGAGCCTCAGCGCTGCAAGGCATGCCGCGACAAGAGAAAACAGGCCGCCAAAGGCCCCAGGGAATATTTCACGGCCGTCTGTGCCGCCTGCGGCAAAGAAGCCAGGGTACCCTTTGAGCCCAAGGCTGACAGGCCTGTTTACTGCAGCGAGTGCTTTGCAAAGATGAAGGAACAGCAGCAGTAAAATTACATATTAAATATATAAGCTGCAAAAAGCCGCCGCAATTATTGCGGCGGCTTTGTTATTTTGCACTTTTATGCCCTATATACCGTTTTGCCGCCAAGAATGGTGGCCATCACCTTTATACCTTTTATCTCATCGGGTGTGCAGGAGAATATATCCCTGTTTAAAACGGCAATATCGGCAAAGTACCCGGGCAGAAGCAGGCCCTTTTTGTTTTCCTCAAAACTGTTTTCGGCACCGCTTTGGGTGTAATGCTCAATGGCTTTTTCAAGGCCTACTGCCTCTTGGGGCAGCCACCCACTCTGGGGGAAGCCCTTGAGGTCTTTTCTTGTGACGGCACAGTAAAGGTTGTCCATGGTGTTCAGAGCCTCGACAGGACAGTCGGTGCCGTAGGAATTTTTAATACCCAGGGCGTCCATTGTGCCAAAGGCGTAGGAGCTGGAGGCCAGCTCTTCTCCTACTCTGTCGGCTGCGATGTGCATATCGTAGTGCAGGAATATTGGCTGCACAAGGGCGTATACGTTCTTTTGGGCAAAACGCTTTAAAAGGGGCAGATCTGTTATCTGGCAGTGGACTATGCCGCACCTGAGCGGGTTACCTTCGGGCAGCAGCCTGTCATAACTGTCCAGCACGGCTTCAATGCCTCCGTCGCCTATGGCGTGGACTATGACCTGCATATTATTTTCGACAGCTGTTTTGACAAACTCGTCCAGCTGAAGGTCGGTCAGGCATCTGATGCCGTATGTGCCGGGCATATCGCTGTATTCATTACGCATAAGGGCCGTGCGGGCGCCAAGGGACCCATCTATAAAGAGCTTTAAAGGCCCTATTTTGTTCATGTCGCTGCCCATGCCGAAGGAAAATCCTTCGCTGAGGAATTTTTTATATCCTTCTATCGTTGTGAAATTGCACTGCTGATAGGCCCTGACCGTGGCTTTGCCTTCGTTTGCCAGACTTTCATAGGCCTGCCATATAAGACTGTAGTTGTTCTCGTGCAGGTCATTTGTCTGCACCGAGGTTATGCCCCACGACGAGGCGTTGTCCATGGCCGCTTTCAAAATGGCCTTGGTTTCCGTAAGGTCCGGCTCTTTGATTATCTTTTTTATGTATGCCGAGGCGTTTTCCTTGAATATCCCGTTTGGCAGGCCGTCCTCGCCTATTTCAAATTGCCCGCCGTCGGGCTGGGGCGTGTCTTTGGTTACGCCGGCCAGCTCGATAGCCCTGGTGTTGGCTGTCAGCGCGTGGCCGCAGGCACGGGTAAAGACGATCGGGTATTCGGTGGAAATAAGGTCAAGGTCACGGCGTGTAAGCATGCGCCGTTCATCCAAAAAGTAATCGTCGTTCCAGCCCCTGCCGGAAATAACGGTATTTTTTGGCGGATTATAGTCCTTTATGTATTTTTTTCCTCTTTCTATACATTCAGCAATCGAATTTGCGCCGTGAAGCTGTACCGAACGCAGGCTGACGCCCAAGTTATACATATGAAGATGGGAATCGATAAAGCCGGGCAGCACCGAGCATTGGCCAAAATCCATGACCTCGGCATCGCCATGCAGCCTTTTGAGCTGTTCAAAGCTGCCGGTTTCTGTCACCAGCCCGTCCTTAAAAGCGACGGCCTCGGCAAAGCCCCTGCCTGTATAGACGCGGCCTTTGATTATAGTCGTTTTCAAATAAATACCTCCTTTTAATAGTTTTGAACTTGTGTTATATACCGCTTGACAACAGCGCTTTTTGGGTCATAATACACATGTCAGCCTTATTTCGGTCACAGGGGTATCCAAAACTGCGGTTTTGGATGCTCCGTCGGGCGAAAATCCATGCTTTTTGTAAAATGCCAGGGCGCTTAAATTTTGCTTCAGGACCCAAAGGCAGGCACGCTTAAAACCCATCGAACGCAGCTCATCTTTGGCTTGGGAGAGAAGACGCGAGCCCAGCCCCATACGCTGAAATCCCTTAAGGACATAAATGCCCTGCACCTCTCCGAAATCGCCGGGCAGGTCCTGGTCCCGGGCTTTGCCGTAACCGCAGAAGCCGATTATGGCATATTCTCTCAGGGCTACAAGCATATTTCGGCAGCTGTTTTTTTCAAAAATTGCCGTGCTTTTCTCCTGGCTCATGCTTGCAAGATATTTGTCGGAAATCAGTCCCCCATAAGCCTGCTGCCAGGCCAGAAAATGAACTTTGCCGATGGCAGCGGCGTCGCCGGGCGCCGCCCTGCGGATATTATTCATAATATCACCCCAATAACCATAATGCTGCCCTTATTATACAAAAAAGAAGGCACTGTGACAACGGGTGAAGTATTTGTTAAGTTTATTAGTATGTGCAACATATGTACAAATTTGGAGTCGTAATAACAAAATGGGAAAGAGGCACTAAGGAAGGGTAACTTTATGGAAGAAAAAAAGCTTTTATTGATAGTCAACCCCGTGTCCGGCAGGATAAGGATCAGTTCGAGCCTTTTTGATATAATAAAGGTTTTCTCAGACGGCGGGTTCCGCGTCACCGTAAAAATGACTACTGCCAGGGGAGACGCCACTAAAATAGTTGCCGAGCTGGGAGATCAGCATGATGTTGTGGTGCTGTGCGGAGGGGACGGTACGCTTAATGAGGGTATTATGGGTGTTTTAAGCGCAGGGCTTACAGTTCCTGTCGGATATATACCCTGTGGGACAACCAATGATTTTGCCGCCAGCCTGGGGATTGAGCGCGAAAATCTGAAACAGGCCGCTTTAAACATCGTCAACGGCAAAGCCGTGCCTATTGATATAGGAGACTTTGGCGGTATGAGGTATTTCACATATATTGCCTCATTTGGTGCCTTTACAGGCACTTCCTATAATGTGCCGCAGGTAAATAAGAATATGTTTGGCCATTTGGCTTATGTGATGGAAGGGTTGAAAGATCTTCCTAACATTAAGCCCATATTCGCCCGCGTCACTTTGGACGGGGTGTCTATGGAAGATGAGTTCATATTTGGATCGGTCAGCAACGCCACCTCCATAGGAGGAATGGTCAAAATAGATTCCGACAAGGTGGATTTCAGCGACGGGATGTTTGAGGTAATGCTGGTCAGGAATCCTCAGAGTGCTTTAGAAATAAGCAAAGTCATTGTAGCAATACAGACGGGGAAGTATGAAGACTGCTGCGTTTCCTTCCACCATGCCAAGGACATTGTGTTTGAAATGCCTGATCCCGCCCCCTGGGCTTTGGACGGGGAATATTGCCCCGGGGATACTTGCAGGGAGATAAAGGTGCTTCACCACGCCATCAGAATAATTATTTGAACATGAAAGAAAGACGGCCCGCCTTTCAGGCGGGCCGTCTTTGCTTTTAACGATATGGTGGGGTAAATTGTTTTCTTTATATACCGCCTGTTGCCTTCAAAACGACCTCAGCGATAACGGCCGAGCCGACAAAGGTGCCGATAAAGGT
>CALWAP010000029.1 GCA_944375715.1 uncultured Clostridia bacterium
CCCTGACTATCCTGACGCATTCGTTGCGCTGCATCTTACCGTCCTGGACATAAGCGCCGGCTATTGTGCCTACACCCGACACCTTGAAGGTCTGGCGAATCTCGGCGTGGCCTATGACGACCTCCTTAAACTTGGGGGCCAGCATGCCGCGCATGGCCTGCTCTATCTCCTCGATGCAGTCGTAGATAATTCTGTAAAGCCTTATATCGACATGGTCCCTCTGGGCCGTTTCCACAGCATTGTGGTCGGGACGGACATTGAAGCCGACTATTATGGCGCCGGAAGCCGCCGCCAGCATGACATCCGACTCGTTTATCCCGCCGACACCCGAGTGTATGACCTTTACCTGGACCTCCTCGTTTGATATCTTTTCCAAAGAAGACTTGACGGCCTCGGCCGAGCCATGGACATCGGCCTTGACGATTATATTGAGGGTCTTTACCTGGCCCTGCTCTATCTGGTCAAAGAGGTTTTCCAATGTGACTTTATTCATGCTCTTTGCCCTGAGTTCCTTTTCCTCGGCCTTGCGCTGCTCGGCCAGCTCCCTTGCCATCCTCTCATCCTCGACCGAATGGAAAAGGTCGCCCGCGCTGGGCACCTCGGAAAGCCCGACGATCTCCACAGGCACCGAAGGCCCTGCCTCGGTTATCCTCCTGCCCTTATCATCCAGCATGGCCCTGACCCTGCCGACCGATGTACCGGCAATAACGATATCGCCCATTTTAAGGGTGCCGTTCTGAACCAGCACAGTGGCTACGGGGCCCCTGCCCCTGTCCAGCTTGGCTTCGATGACCGTACCTTTGGCGGCGCGGTTGGGATTGGCCCTGAGCTCCTGCATTTCGGCCGTCAGCAGGACCATTTCCAGAAGGTTATCTATGCCGTCACCCGTTTTAGCCGATATACGGCAAACGATGGTACTGCCGCCCCATTCCTCGGGCACCAGCTCATACTCGGTCAGCTGCTGCATTATCCTGTCGGGGTTTGCGCCCGGCTTATCCATCTTGTTGACAGCGACTATAATAGGCACATTTGCCGCCTTGGCGTGGTTGATGGCCTCGATGGTCTGAGGCATGACGCCGTCATCGGCCGCAACCACCAAAATGGCCACATCGGTGACCTGGGCACCCCTGGCCCTCATGGAGGTAAACGCGGCATGGCCCGGGGTGTCAAGGAAGGTTATGTCCTTGCCGTTGATCTGTACCCTGTAAGCGCCGATATGCTGAGTTATGCCTCCGGCCTCGCCCGATACGACATTGGTCTTTCTGATAGCATCCAGAAGGGAGGTCTTGCCGTGGTCGACATGGCCCATGACGACGACAACAGGAGCCCTTTCCTCAAGATTCTCCTCTTTATCCTCGCTGTCGTCAAACAGGCGTTCCTCTATGGTTACAACGACCTCCTTTTCGACGGTGGCTCCCAGCTCCATGGCCACCAAAGATGCCGTATCAAAATCGATATTCTGGGATACGGAGGCCATGACCCCCATCTTCATAAGCTCCTTTATAACTACGGCTGCCGTCTTTTTGAGTCTCGAGGCCAGCTCACCCACCGATATCTCCTCGGGAATCTGGACCTTTAAAGGTACCTTTTTGGCCTGCGCCTGGATCTGGAGCTTGCGCATCTTCTCCTGCTCCTCCTGGCGGCGCTTGTTGTTGCCGTACTGCGAGCGTTTTTGAGAATTCTGCTTTATCTTCTGCTTGCCCGAATTGTTCTGCATCCTTTCATCGGGCACGAGGGTGTCCATCCTCTCATCATACTTGTCAAGGTTTACCGACGAGCCACGGGTGTCAACATACCTGACCCTGGGGCCCTTGGTGAGCACAGGCTCAGAGTTCTGGGGATTGTCCATGGGCTTTTCGACGTTTTTCTCATGGGTCTTTTCCCGGACCCTTTCGCTCTTTTTGTCCTGGGGCTTTTTATCCAAAGGCTTTCTGTCCTGCTTTTTCCCATCAGGCTCCTTTTTCTCCTCCGGCTTTTTTTCTTCAGCCTTTTTAAGGTTCGCCGTTTCAAAGACCCTCTTTATATCATCTATCTGATTTGACTGCGTAAGGCTTTCAAATATAACGTCAAGCTCCTCCTCATTGAGAGCCTGAGCGTTGCTTCTGGGGGCCTTGAGGTATTTGCCCAATATTTCCGAGATCTCTTTATTCGGGCGCCCGAAATCCTTTGCGACCTCGGACAGCTTATATTTAATCATCATAGTTTATTTCCCCCTTTTTGATATTTTGGCCATCTTTTTGGCCTTGCGCCGCTTTTCGCGCTCAAGCTTTATCTCCAGCCTGGCAGCATGCTCTTTAAGCCCAAGCTTGCGGCATACACCTATGGCAAGGGCCGTATCGGTGACGGCCGCAGCGGAGCACTCCCCTATACCCAAGGCCCCGCCCAGCTCGGCTTTTCCAAAACCGGGTGATACGGTCAGCACCTCTTTTTCAAGGCACAGCCTTTTCAGGGGGGAAAGCGAGCCCTCCGAGGCGTCGCCCGCAAGCACCACCAACCTGGCCTTTCCGCTCTGGCAGGCCGCGGCGGCATTTTCTATGCCAATGGCCAAACGGCCGGCGCGCCTTATGAGTCCGAAAAACAAAAGGAAATCACTGCTCTGCATCCTGTCCCTCCTTTTGCTCCTCAAACTGCCTTCTCAGCTCTTCAAAGGCCTCGTCAGGCACATCACACTCCAGCGCCCTGGAAAGGGCCTTGCTCTTTACGGCCTTTTCAAGACATTTTATGTCTTTGCATATATAAGCGCCCCTGCCCGAGACCTTTCCTCTGGCGTCGTAAAGCACCTTCCCGTCGGGTGTGCGGACTATCCTGGCCAGCTCGTATTTCTCCTTTTTTTCACGGCAGGCGACACACTGCCGCATAGGTATCTTTTTCGGCACGGGGCCTCACTCCTTCCTCAAATGAAAACTACGCCTGGGCCTGGGAAGCCGGCTTTATGTCTATCTTGTATCCCGTCAGCTTGGCGGCCAAACGGGCGTTCTGACCTTCCTTGCCGATAGCCAGGGAAAGCTGGTCATCAGGAACCACCACAACACAGCTCTTACCGTCCTCCAAAAGCTGGACAGATATTACATCCGAGGGCGACAAAGCTTCGGCTATAAACTGCACAGGGTCATCTGAATACTTGATTATGTCTATCTTTTCTCCTTTAAGTTCGTCGACTATTGCAGACACCCTGCCTCCCTTGGGACCGACACAGGCGCCAATGGGGTCAACATTCTCATCGGAGGAATAAACGGCTATTTTGGTGCGGGAACCCGCCTCTCTGGCTATGTTGGAAATGACGACCGTACCGTCGTGGATCTCAGGTACCTCCAGCTCGAAAAGCCTCTTGACAAGGCCTGGATGGGTGCGGGACACAACTATCTGGGGGCCCTTGCCGCCCGAACGCACTTCAACTACATATACCTTTATGCGGTCGCCTTCCTTAAGTACCTCGCCCTTGATCTGCTCCTGGGCGCTGAGTGTAGCCTCGGTCTTTTCCCGCCTGCCGTTTATCTCCAGCGTGGCGCTGCCGTAGCGGGGGTCTATCCTGCTGACCGTAGCCGTCAGTATCTCGTGCTCTTTGGAGGCAAACTCTTCGGCTATCATGCCCCTTTCAGCCTCCCTTATGCCCTGGATTATGACCTGCTTTGCCGTCTGGGTGGCGATGCGCCCAAAATCGTTGACATCGACCTCCAGCCTTATCTGGTCGCCCTCCTGGGCTCCGGGGGAATACTGCTGGGCCTCCTCTATCGAAATCTCGGTAGCGGGGCTGTCGACATACTCGCAGACCGTCTTAACGGCGTGCATCGAAATAGCCCCTGTCTCCCCGTCGATCTCAACAAAGAGGTTATCCATGGCTGTGCTCTGGGTCGAAGCCTTGTATCTCGCCTTATAGGCGGCAGCCAGGGCCTGAGCTATCCTGTCAAGCATATATTCCTTTTTTATGCCCTTTTCCTGCTCCAGATCATTGAGAGCCTTTATCATTTCAGCGTTCATTGTCCTTCTCCTTACCTATATTTCAAAATGCAGCCTTACCGAAGCTATGTCGGCCATATCAAGCTCCAAAAGATTTCCGTTCTGGGTTATATAAAGGCGGTCATCCTCTTTCTTTTCAAGCACGCCGCATATGCCGCTGACCCCTTCCCTGGCTTTGTAAAAGGTCAGGTCCACCTGCTTTCCCACGGCCCACTCAAAATGCTCGGGCCTGACTATCCGCCTTTCAAGGCCGGGCGATGACACCGAAAGAGTATAGGGAGGCAGCGAAGAAAACTCCCTTTGCTCGAGATATGGGTCCAGGGCCCTGCTTATCTTCTCGCAATCCTCTATATACACCCCTTCCTCCCTGTCGATAAAGACGGTAAGGTAATAATTTTTCCCTTCCTTTTCAAAGGTGACATCCCAGACCGAAAGCCCGGTATCCTCACAAAGCTCCTCGGCTTTCTTCCACACCTTAGAAACAAGCTCCTTGCTGTTCATAAAAGCCTCCCCTTTCCTCATATCAAAGAAGAAAGAGTGGGGAAACCCCACTCTTTCCTGTCAAACTGCTTACCTATCATAAGCAGTATATCATTATTTTTATCCCAATGCAAGGCTTTTAAGCATATATCGTCCCGTTTTTGGGCAAAAACGCTTATTTTTCAAACCTTCCCTTCAAAATGGCGGAACCGTTCAAAACAGCGACCTTGCCCTTTGCCATGACATTGACTATATCCAGATCCTCACTCAGGACCATAAGATCAGCATCGGCGCCCACCGATATCTCGCCCTTGATCCCCTTTTTGCCTATGACGGCGGCGGGATTCTTGGTCAGGAACAAAAGGGCGGTTTCCAAAGGCAGCCCCTCTTTAAATACGCAGTTTTTAAGCTCAATAAGCAGCACTTTGGGCGAGGTATAATCAAGCCCTATGCACTCTCCCTTTTCGTCAAAACGGGGCTGGCTGCCGCAGCCGTCGCTGGAAATGGTTATCGAGGTTTCGGGCGCGCCGTTTTTAAGGCAGTAAGCCACCATATCGCTGGCCGATTTGTCTGAAATGGCGGGGTCGCTGGCCGTTATGTCAATATTTCCGCCCATCTCGGTCAGCTTTATTCCCTGGCTGACAAGAGGGATATTCCTGCCCATATGGGTGGGGAGGAAGGTCTTTATCGGTATTTCGGTATTGTCGATGGCATAGAAAACATCGTTGAGCATATTCTTGCCTGTGCCCATATGCATGCACAAAAGACCAGCCTTGCCGGATATAAGCCCGCCCATGCGGGTGTCAGAGGCCAGGCGAATAAGCTCCTCACAGCTTAAATTGGATGCGCGGTGGTCGCTTATGGCTACCTTGGCGCCGATTATCTCGTCAAAAAGGGCGATATCCTTTATGACGCTGCCCGTTATGGTCTGGGTTGGGTACTGATAAGAGCCTGTCAGCATATAACAGGTCATGCCCTCTTCGTTAAGGGCCTGGCATTTTGCCAAAAGGTTTTCAAGGCTGCGGGTAATGCCGTCGGTGCCCAGAAGGCCGACACAGGTGGTGACGCCGTTTGTCAGCAGCTCGGAAAGGGTTATTTCGGGAACCCTGGAGGCAGGCCCCTGCTCTCCCCCGCCGCCCGTCACATGGACATGCAGGTCGATAAGGCCGGGAGTGACCGTCATGCCGCAGGCATCCAGCACCTGCACGCTTTCAAGGCCCTCATAACCCTCGATGTGCTCGGCTATCTCGGCTATCTTATCCCCGCAGACAAGGATATCCCTTTTTCCCAGGTGTTCGGGGGCGTAAACATTGGCGTTCTTAATCAGCTTTATCATTTTTTCCACAGAAAAGCCACTCCCTTTCAATGCTTTTATATTAGAGGTCTTATCCCCTTTTCTTACCTGTATTGTAGCAGAGTAAGCGCCTTTGTGCAATCATAAAGGCAATAAAAAACCCCCGCGCCTCTTGGCGCGGGGGGAAATCACTTACGGTGTTAACCGATGGGATTTAATTAGTCCACTACGAAAGAGTAGGGGCCGAAGGTATCGACCAGAGTCTCCTTGTCGCCGGTGACAACATAGACCTTGAAGGTCAGCTGGCCGGTAACAGAAGAGGTGTAGGTCAGGCTGTCAGCATCCAGCTCAGCTTCCTGGCTGTCGAGCTCGGCCAGAATACCGTTGTTATAGTTGAAAGCAACAACCTTGATCTTGTCATTCTCACCAACATTGGTTACGTTGAAGGTAATGGCCGAAGTGGTCTTACCCGTAGCAGTAGCCTCGTGGTCGCCGGTCTCAGGCTTATCGGGAGTGGTGTTGTCGGGAGCGGACACGATGTAAGCATAAGTTACGAAAGCGCCTTCCTTAATATAGACAACATAATCGCCCCTGGAGATTGTAGCCTCGACGCCGTCATCGGTGATGTCGAAGACCTTAGCATCCTCAGCATAGTACTCCTTCTCGTCATTGACGGTGAAGTACAGCTCGGAAGCAGCGGTGACCTTAGCCCTGGAACCGAGAGCCTTCTCCTGGTTGGCAGCGGTCACTTCGTCACCGGAAACGGTGATTGTGTAAACACCCTTGCCATCAGAGAACAGGTCGCTCTCTACCAGATAGTTGACAGCTTCGCCGTCAACGAACAGCGTGACATATGTGCCCTTGGAGGTCTCATAGGTCGTGCCATCATAGTAAGCGTAGATATCATCGTTCTCAACCTCAGAATTGAGGATGTAGAGATCGGTGATTACCTTGCCGTCGAGGAGCATCAGAGCGTTAACGCCAGCTTCATCGATGTCGATGTTCTTATAGCCGGTGTAGGTCTTGACATTATCCTCGTCAACAATGTGGTAAACGGTGCTGGAATTCATGAAGTAGCTGCCGGCCTTCTCGGTGGAGCCGTTAGCCTTGAAGGAGCCTTCCTGATCCTTATGGAAGACAACGGTAGCGTTGGTGTCGCCAACAGCCTTGTCAGCCTTAAGATTCCTGAGGACGATCTGATCGTCGTCATTCATGGTGTAGCGATACCAGCCGTTGATGTTGAGGTCGCCAGTGGAAACATTGACCCACTCGCCATCCAGCTTATACTGAATCTGGCTGTCTTCCTTCCTGGTCTCAAGAGGCAGGACATCGGTGGTGCCGTCAAGGAACATGACCTCGACAACAGCAGCGCTGCTGCTCAGCAGGCCGCCTTCCTTACCCTCAGAATCGGTAACCAGGACATAGTCATAGTTGGCGTCAGCCTCCTCCTCAACAACGATACCGATAAGGTAGCCGTACTCGTCGAGGATAGCAGCCATCTCGGAATCATAGTCAACAGCATAGAAGTCGTCATTGGCCTCTGTGTCGTTGTCCTTCAGAAGAGCGGTCTTGTTATACTTGGTGCCGTCAACGGTGACATAGCCCGAAGCATAGGTGTCAGCAGTACCGGTTTCAATGGTAGCAGCCTTCATGCTCTGGATCTCGCCGTTAGCAACGGTAACCAGGACATAATCGTCCTCTTCGTACTCGACAGCGGTCTCAAAGGTGCTGTCATCAAGATCAGGATCGCCGTACAGAACATTAACATCGACCTCGCCGTCGTCAACGCTGTTGACCTGGGCAAGATAGGTATCAATGCGGATGATGGTGACATTCTCATCATCGTCAACATAGGCTTCGATCAGAACGCCGTTGCCGCCCAGCTTAGAGGAGGTAAGGCCATTCTTAACCTGCCAGGTGTCGTCCTGGGTCTCGCCGTTGACAATGTAGGTAGCCTCAGCAGTCTTGGTCAGGCCAAGATCGTCATAGATGGTATCGGACTTGACTTCAGCAGTGTAGGAAGCGTCAGCCTCGTCAGCATAGTTGTCGGTCAGCCTGGAGCTGTTCTTAGCCCAATAATGGCAGTTGCGGCCGAAATCGTCGGTGGTATCCTTGGAGGTCAGCTTATAGAGCTGGTAGCCAAGGGTATACTCCTCGTCAAACTCCTCAACGCTGTTGAACATCTTGCCAGTGTAATAAGCGCCGAAAACATCGGAATAGTTAACGGTCATAACGCCGGTCAGGGTGTTGAAAGCGTAAAGAGCAGCTTCCTGACGCTCAACGCCGTCAGAGAAGTTAGCGCCGAGGTTGCCGTCGAAAACGCCCTCGGTCAGAGCGGTCTTGGAAGTCTCGATCTCCCAATTGGGGCCCGTGAACTCGCCGTTAACATTGTAGCCAACTGCGCAGAGCAGCATCTTGGCAAACTGATTGGCGGTCAGGGTGTCGGTGGGGCCGAAGTTGCCGTTGCCGTAGCCGCCGATGATGCCCTGGCTTACGCAGTAAGCGATATAGCCGGCGCTCCAGCGATTGGCAGCAACATCGTTAAAGGGAGCAGCAGAGGTCGAAAGAGCCTCAGCGCCGTCCTTACCAAGCATCATGTAAGTGATGATCTTGGCGCCCTCTTCCCTTGTCAGCACCCTCTCAGGATAGAAGACGCCGTCTTCACCCTCGAGAACACCGATAGCGGTGAGAACATCAGTTGCTTCGACAAACTCGATGTCGTTGTAATCTTTATAGTCTTCGACATTGGCGGCATTAGCTGTGACCATAAGGCCGAGCATCATAACCAGAGCCAGCATGAAGGCAAGATTACGCTTGAGAATTCTCATGTCTTTTTCCTCCTTATAGTATTTTCGCCCCGACATGAACGGAGCATTATGTAAGGCCCGAAGGCCCGACATACTTTTTAACGCGCGCCACAAGGCACGCCTTATCGCGAGATTATATTAGCATATCCCTTTGACGGGTGTCAACAAATCCGCGGTTTTGTAACATAACTGAAACATTGCTCAGTCATCCTTTTCCCATTCCAGCACCTGGCCGCTTTGGGCGTCTATTTTATACTCATATTCCCAGCCGCCGCAGGAGAACTCTATCTCGTACTCTCCCCGCCCGTCGTCATAGTCATACTCGCATTCCAGGTCATATACATCTGAAGAGGACACGCCCGCATGGGCAAAGGCCGCTTCCAAAGCGCGGTTTTTGTCTATAACGCCGCTTTGGCCCTGGGAGCTGCCCTGGGAACCGCTTTGTGAGCTGCCCTGGCCCTGGGAGCCGCCCTGGGCGCTCTGGCCCTGGGAGCCGCCCTGTCCCGATTCGTTCCTGCCCGTAAAGTCCCAGGTGAACCAATCGTCGCTGTCGTAATCGACCTCGCGTCCTAGTATGGCCCCGCTTTCGGCGTCTATCTCATAATCGTACTCCCTGCCGGAAAAGTAGAACTCTATCTCATACTCCTGCCTGCCGTCGTCATAATCCAGCTCACATTTGACAAGCTTTACATCGGAGGCCGAAACTCCCGCATCCTGATAAGCTATCTTCAAAGCCGCCTGCTCATCAATGCCGCCCGAAGCGTTTGTCTGCCCGCCCGACACCTGCCCCGATGCGGCAGACTGTGAATAGAGGGCCAGGACCTCGCCGGTATAGGCCTCTATCTCGCAGGTATACCTTACACCGCCTGAGGTCATGATGACATTATATATATAGGTGCCCTGTTTTTCATAAAGCTCGGCCTTCTCGAACTCGGCCTGCTGCACTCCCGCCGCTTTCAGGGCCGCGGTCTTGGCCGCCTCTGCTGAAAGCTTTTCCAGCGAATCGGGATAGGCGTAGCTCCAAAGCTGGCTGACGCTCATTTTAACGGCCTGCTCGATTTTAAGCTCGGGATTGTTGGCCACCGCAGCCGAAGCCACCGAGGCCTTGCCGTAGGATATGCCGTAGGTGTCGGCTATGCTTTGCACCGAGGCATCTTTGCCATAGGCAGCCCCAACGACGCTGCCGTTTATGTCATTGCTGCTCAAGGCCGCGTTTATCTGCTGCATCAGGCTGTCGCTTAAAACCTGCCCTTTATTCTCGTCATCGTTTTCCACAGTAACAAATATGGAATTGCCGTCGGCCGAAAGATACCCGTTTTGAAGCATCGAGCCTATGATAGCATTGACCGCCACATCAAGGTCCACATTTTTGAGGTCCATGCCGCTTAATACGGTCTCGGCATCCCCGTTGAGGGCACGGGCGGAAATGACCCGCTCCCTTTTGCTGACCTCCAGCTCAAGGCTGGGGTTGACATCTATGCCGATAAGCGAATCGACCGAATAATTATAGCTGAAATAAAACCCCGCGCCCAAAAGCACCGCCAGCGCTGCGGCGGCCGACCCCAAAGCCAGGCCCTTCTTCTTTTTTCGCCGGAAATCTCCCTGTATTATACTAATGTTCTGGTCACGGCCCCGGCCCTCTTCAATGCCTTTCATTATCCCATCAAGCAGGTCGGGGGCCTCGGCCTCGGCCGCCTGCCTGAGCCAAAGCTCTATCTCGTTGTTTTTCATCGGCCTTCCCCTCCCAGATGTTTTCTAAGTTTGGCCAGCGCCCTGTGATATTTGGACAAGGCTGTGGAAAGCGGCATATTAAGCATGGCAGCCGCCTCCTTGTGGGTAAAGCCGGCCACAGCATGCAGTACAACCACCTGGCGTTCCTCCTCGCCCAGCGTATCCAATGCACCTTTAAGGGTAAGACGGTCTACGCTTCCTGTTTCAAAGCCGGGGCCCGATAGATCCTCTTTCAGTTCGTCGTCGCGGCCCTTTTGCGACCTTATCCTCATAAGCGCAAGGTTCCGGGCTATGGTAAGCAGCCAGGCCATCGGGTTTCCCCTTGGCTCATAGGACGCGGCCGCCCCGTAAGCCTTTATATAGGTCTCCTGCATGATATCCTCGGCGCCGTGGCGCTCTCCCAGCACCGACATCGCCAAAGCGTATACCGGGCCCTTGGTCTCTTGGTAAAAGGCAGCCAAAGCCTCCTTGTCCCCCTCTGCCATTCGGGATATCAGCTTTTCGATATCCTCAGCCCGGCCCGGATTCAATTCTTCAGTCATCAAAGATCACCCTGTCATTTAGTAAATGCGCAAATCCCCTGTTTTATTGCATAGAAAGGGATATTTTTTCCCGCGTACTTTCAGTATTATATCACCCTTTTCCCTGTCTTTAAAGTTCAATATATAAAAGTGCCGGCGCGCATTAATGCGGTCTTTATGCTCTAATGAAAAAACTTACAAAAAATACACACCCCCATATTTCTGACATTTTGTCGTTGTAATACGCATTTTTACAGGCTTTTTACACATAAAATTCTATTTTATGACATGAAACCCAAAGCCGAATTGTTATATTTATATTCATTTATCATTATCTTATTTTGCGGCAAACTGTTTCGGATATTGATTGTTTATATAAAAAATGGTAAAATATATACAATAGTTTTAACCGTGCGGCCGATGCAGCGCCCGCGCCGCCGGCAAAAAATCAACAAAAGGAGTGGAACCAATGAAAAAGAGAAACGTTATTTTTCTGACTGCCTGCATTTTATGCGGCCTTATGCTCTTTACAGGCTGTTCTTCCGACAAGGAAACGGTCAACATACTTTCGGCCAACTACGAGGACCGCATAGCCGTGCAGCTGGAATACCTCAATGAGCTGTTCCCCGACGCCGAGATCAATATAACCTATATGTCCTCCGGCAAGCTGGCCGCCAAGGTGCAGGCCGAGGGACGCCAGACCGAAGCCGACATACTCCTGTCCCTTTCCAGCGGCTATGCCAATACACTCAAGGAGCAGGACCTGCTCCTGCCCTTTGAGTCTTCTTCCGAATACAAGGAAAGCTACCGCGACCCGGACAATGTGATAATCCCCAACGGCGTGTGGGCCGGCGCCATACTCGTCAACACCACCGAGCTTGAAAGGCTGGGGCTTCCCGAACCGGCCTCATATCAGGACCTTATCGACCCCATGTATAAGGATCTGATAGTCATGGCCAACCCCAACAGCTCGTCGACAGGCTACTTCTTCCTGTGCGGAATACTCAACCTTTACGGCGAGGAGGAAGGCTGGAAATACTTTGACGCTTTGAGCGAAAATGTCATGCTTTACGGCGACTCGGGCTCCATACCCTCGTCGATGGTCGAAAAGGGCGAGGCCGTCATCGGCCTTGGCATAGATTATGAAGGCATGCGCCTTATGGAGAGCGGCAGCCCCGTCAAGGTCATTTTTGCCGAGGAAGGCGCCCCCTTCGATTATGACACCGCCCTTTTGGTCAACCGCGAAGAGGAGCCCTCACAGCTGGTGCTCGACGTCATGGACGCCATAACCTCGCCTGAGGGCAACGCCGTCTTCAACGATTACAACATTTCGGTCATTGAAGGGGTCGAGGACAAGGGCGACTATCCCGAAAACTTCAAGCTTCTGGATATGACGGGCATTGAAGATCCCGAGCTGAAAGAACGGCTCTCGCAGGAGTGGAGCAACCGCTATGAATAATACCCCCCTGCTTAAAATCGAGCATCTCGACAAGCATTTCGGCCGGCAGCATGTTTTGAATGACCTTACATTCAGCATAGACAAAGGCGAGTTTGTTTCCATCCTGGGCCCCTCGGGCTGCGGCAAGACCACGCTTTTAAGGGTCATAATGGGCCTTGAGCCTCCCGACAGCGGCACCATCGTGCATAACGGGCAGGATATAACCCATCTGAAACCCAACAAGAGGGGGTTTTCCATAGTTTTTCAGGATTACGCCCTTTTCCCTCATCTCAATCTTTATGACAACATAGCCTACGGCTTAAAGCTTCAAAAGCTGTCCCATGACGAGATAAAAAAGCGCGTCATGCCCACCTTGGAGCTTCTCCGCCTCAAGGAGGCGGTAAAAAAGCTGCCCTCCCAGCTTTCAGGCGGTATGCAGCAGCGGGCGGCCATCGCCCGTTCGCTGGTGCTGGGAAACGACCTTCTGCTTTTGGATGAACCCTTTTCTGCGCTGGACGCCGTTGTAAAGGTTGATTTGGGCGACGAGCTCAAGGAGCTCCAGCGGCGTTTCGGCATAACCATGATAATGGTCACCCATGACCAGGAAGAAGCTTTTTCTTTAAGCGACAGGGTCATCGTCATGCAGAAGGGGCATATAGCTGCTTTCGACACTCCCGAGGAGCTTTACCTCAACCGTTCGGGGGACGAGTTCATAAAATCCTTTATAACCGACCAAATAAACAAGAGGGCCAGGTATGTAAGGAAGCTGATAGGGGGCGCCGGACATGAAGAAGATTAGGCACAGCGAGGCAAAGCCGCTTCCGGTGGCGGCCGTCATTGCTCTGGCCGCCATCATATGCTTAAACCTCATCTTCCCCCTTATGACCCTGCTCTTAAAGGCGGTCGACCACACGCCTTTTTATAAGGGTTTTGCCGATGTGCTCCTTTCGGGCTCGACCATACAAGCCCTTTTCAATTCGGTAAAGGTCTCCCTTACGGCATCGCTTCTGTCGGTATCGGCTGCATTTTTCTACGCTTACATAGTGGAATACAAGCTCAAAGGCGGAGTAAGGCGTTTTTTCCGTTTCTTTTCGGTCATGCCCATGCTGGTGCCGTCAATAACCCATGGCATCGTCATAGTCTATCTTTTCGGCAAAATGGGCATATTCACACGTCTTTTCGGCGTACAGCTGCCGATCTACGGCTCCCTGGGCATCGTCATGGGCAGTTTTTTCTATGCCTTCCCCATGGCCTTCCTGCTTTTGTCCCAGGCCTTTTCCTCCCTGGACGGCAGGCTGTTTGAAAATGCCCTGGTGCTGGGCGTCAAGCCTGTTAGGAGGCTTTTTGAAATAGTCTTCCCCGTTGTCAAGTACGCCGTTTTCTCGGCCTGTGCCGTTTGTTTTACAATGATATTCACCGACTACGGCATACCCCTTTCGGTGGGAGGAACATATCCCATACTGCCGATCCTCTTTTACAAGAATGTGGTGGGCATGCTTGACTTTTCCAAGGGCGCCATTTACAGCACACTGATTTTGGTGCCTTCGGCCATAGTCTATCTGCTGGATATCTTTGTTTTCAGCAAAAAGCAGATAAGTTCCCGCCACAATTCCATAAGGGTGCGCACGGGCCCCTTCGTTTTGGCGCAGAAGTTTTTCTTTGTTCTGGCATCTTTGCTCCTGGCAATACCGATGTTTGTAATAGCGGTCTCTCCCTTCATCAAGGCGTGGCCCTATGACATAAGCCTGACGCTGGAGCATTTCCACAGCATATTCATGTCGGGCAAGCTTTCCCATCTGACATGGAACTCCATAGTAATAGCCTTACTGACAGGTCTGTTAGGCATGGCACTTACATGTGCCGCAGGCTATTGCTACACAAGGAACAAGGGCGCCCCACGCAGGCTCAGGAATATAAACCACGGCCTTTACATGACCTCCCTGGCCGTGCCCGGCCTCGCTTTGGGCCTTTCTTTTGCAATGTTCTTTAAAGGCACATTTATTTACAACACCCTGGCCATATTGGTCTTTGTCAACATAACCCACTTTTTGGGTTCGCCATACCTGATGGCGGTCAGCCACTTCAAGCTGCTGAACCCCAACCTGGAGGCAGTATGCCGCTCTTTGGGCGGCGGGGCGCTGAGGGTCATTTTCAATGTCATCATTCCCAACAGCAGGCGCATGATGCTGGATGTATTCGTGTATTTCTTCACTAACGCCATGATAACGATATCGGCCGTATCCCTGCTTTACAATACGGCTACCATGACCCTGGCCCTTCAGATAACGGCCTTCAACGACCAGGGCGATTGGGAAAGCGCCATTGCCGTATCGCTGGTCATCTTGGCCATCAACACCGCCGTCAAGCTGTTTCAGACAATGCGCAGGGGGCCTGTCCGTGAATCCATGCCCGAAATCTCCGTCTCCTGACAACAGATATAATAAAAGCCGCCTCCGGGCGGCTTTTGTATTTTCACAACCAAAACCGTTCCTTGTGAATATAATAATTAATAAAACCATACGGAAGGCGGGAATACATTGTCATTCTACCATTTCTGCCCCTTCTGCCCGTATATGAGCCATACACCAATATACGCCAGAGGGCCTACAGGGGCGACGGGGCCTACCGGTTCCACAGGCGCAACAGGACCTGCCGGAGCATTGGGTGCAACAGGCCCCACAGGGCCCACGGGGCTTACAGGAGCTCCCGGCGCAACGGGCCCCACAGGGCCTACGGGGCTTACGGGTTCTCCCGGCGCAACAGGCCCCACAGGGCCTACGGGGCTTACGGGTTCTCCCGGCGCAACGGGCCCCACAGGGCCTACGGGGCTTACAGGATCTTCCGGCGCAACAGGTCCCGCAGGCGCTACGGGAGCAACGGGACCGACAGGTCCAACAGGGCCCGCAGGAGCCTCAGGACAAAACGGACTTGACGGTAAGGATGGTCAAAATGGCCTTGACGGTGAACAAGGTCCGACCGGGCCAACAGGACCTACAGGATCCACAGGAGCAACAGGCCCCACAGGCCCTACCGGTCTTACAGGATCTCCTGGCGCAACGGGTGCAACAGGAGCAACGGGAGCGACGGGTCCGACAGGCCCAACAGGTCCTGCCGGACCTGCCGGGCGTGAGGGTGACACAGGGGCCACAGGCCCCGCAGGAAGTGTACCTGATGATATTTTTGCATCATATATAAATACTCAATACCCTCTGACTTCCGGATCGCAGATCTCACTTTTTCCGGATGTCACCGACCCTACGGGCAATATTGTTCAGACCAGCCTGCAGCGTCTTTCCCTTGCCGCCGGGTATTATCTCGTATCTTACAAAGTTTCAGCGGTTTTCAGAACTCCCAATTATATGCAGATAACGCCATTCTATAACGGCTCATCGCATCTGGAAACAGGCATATACTTTGCTACCAGCGCCAATGGTTCAAGTGCCTGCGGCTCTGCTTTTTTTATAATAAATGCGGCCTCGCCCACAGATTTCTATCTCACCTATTCAGGCTCGTCCGATGCCACCGACGGCGAAGTAAATCTCACAATTGTCAAATTAAGAAGAACCGCATGATATATATAAAGAAGGACGCCCTCGGGCGTCCTTCTTTATATTAATATATGTTTTATGCGATATTCTCGAGGAAATTCATGAACATCTGCGCAACCTCAGCGCGGGTAGCCGTACCCAGAGGATCCAAAATGCCGCTGCCCTTTCCGTTTATGACACCCGAGCCAATAGCCCATTCCATAGACTCCACAGATCGGAAGAGCACACGTCTGAACTCCAGTCACCAGGCGATCTCGTATGCCGTCTTCTGCTTGAAAAAAA
>CALWAP010000030.1 GCA_944375715.1 uncultured Clostridia bacterium
CTGACTGTATAAGCTTCAGGCGGCATGACCCATGAAAGTTCGGTGGCCACCATATCCATCCCTCCGTACCAATCTATTATTGTGCTGGATAATGAACCGCGGTACCCATCTGCCTTGACTATGGGAAGTGTCAGTCGGCAAAGACTGCCGCCCTTCCTCTCTGTAACTACTATACTGCCTTTAAGCATCTTCGCCAAAATAACGGCTATGTCTATTTCCATAGAATCGGCGCCACCCGTTCCTTCAACGCCAAAAAAAGTGCGGCTGCCGTCGCCACCAAGGGAAAAAGTGACTACCATAGAACCGTTCTTAAGCTCAGAAACAATAGAAAGCCTAGGAAACTTAAGGCTGCTGCGGCTTATGCAGTAAGATATCAGATTGAGTATTATTCTTTTTACCGCCCCCGGGTCATAAAGGCATTCCAGCGGCTGTTCATATCCCCTGAAGCTTATCTCGGCGTAGTCACGGCAAAAATCAGCCGCTTTGCCACAAACTTCGGATATATCTCCAGCCAAATCTCCAGGATGCATGTCGGATACCATTGTGCCTTGGTCACTGTCGACTTTCGTAACCGCGTTTTTTGATACCCTGGCAAGATTCATCATACTCCTGTTCCAAAGCCCCAAAGCGTAATCCCTCATATCCGAAGGACCTGAATTAAGGGCTCCGAATGCTATACCCATGCTCTCCACATTGGCATTTATCTCCCTGCCCAGATACCTGACGATATCGGCATTAGCCCTGCGGCTGTCATCAGGCTGGGAAGGTGTCAAAACTATTACGATATTTCCGCTTTCCGAAAGTTTGGCCCCACACTCGAAAACTTTATCGTTTATAACACAGTCAAACTCATATATATTATTTTCATTGGAATTGATTATCAGCTGGGAAACAACCCTATCCTCGACAATATCCGTAAGATTCTTACCCTGCAGGTCAACACCGAGCAGAGCTGTCAGAGGCTTGGAACAGAAAAGCACCCTTCCCCCGCGGGAAACGACCATGAAAAGCTCATCAGGCATAACCTGCGGGAACAAAGAAATATCTGTCATCTTCTCACCTGCCGAGAGTAAATTATTTTTATTATAACATATATTTTAATATACCACTGTCGTTTTTACAATTAATTTTTAATTTTTACATTTTTCCGTTTCTACCTTGTTTAACCTGTCGAATTAGTATATAATTGGGATGTATGGTGACCGGAAAACTTCGGCCAACCGAAAAAAGCCTTTTCAAAATAACATCTTGGAGGTCCACAATGTCTATCAAAGTCGCTATCAACGGTTTCGGCCGCATAGGTCGTCTGGCTTTAAGAGCCGGTCTGGAAATGGAAGATCTCGAGTTTGTCGGCATAAACCATCCCGGCCGCGCGCCCGAGCTCATGGCCTATATGTTCAAGTATGACTCTGCCCAGGGAATTTATCCCGGCGAGGTGACCTATGATTCCTCTTCCATAACGGTCAACGGCAAGCGTATTCCCCTCTTTTCATGCTCCACACCCAAGGAGATCCCATGGGCTTCTGTAGGTGCAGAGTATGTCATCGAATCAAGCGGCAAGTTTTTGACCAAAGAACTGTCAGGCGGCCATCTGGAGGCAGGTGCCAAGAAGGTCATCATGTCGGCTCCCTCCAAGGATGATACACCAATGTTCGTTATGGGTGTCAACAACGATCTTTATACACCCGATATGAACTTTGTCTCCAATGCTTCCTGCACTACCAACTGCTTGGCACCGCTGGCCAAAGTTATAAACGATAACTTTGGTATCGAGTCTGGTCTTATGACGACGGTTCATTCCATAACTTCTTCTCAAAAGACGGTTGATGGATATTCAAGCAAGAATTGGCGCTTGGGCAGAGCCGCTTCTTCCAACATTATCCCTGCCTCTACAGGCGCCGCCAAGGCTGTAGGCAAAGTCATCCCGTCGTTAAACGGAAAACTGACCGGTATGGCTTTCAGGGTGCCGACGGTAGACAGTTCGGTAGTTGATCTGACTGTCAACCTCTCCAAGTCCGCTACATATGACGAAATATGCAAAGCTGTCAAAAAGGCCTCGGAAAACGAACTTAAAGGGCTTTTAGATTACACAGAGGATGAAATCGTTTCCTCTGATATTATCGGCAATTCCCATGGCAGCATCTTTGACGCCAAGGCCGGTATAGCTTTAACTGATAAGTTCGTTAAGCTGGTATCTTGGTACGACAACGAGTGGGGTTATACTAACATGCTTCTTAAGCTTGTAAGATATATTGCTTCGGTCGATAACAAATAAGCTTTTTGCAATCATGCCCGCCTTTATTATATCAAAAGGCGGGCTGTTTTTTTCACCTACCCTGCAAAAAAGTTTTTTGAAAAAATCAAAAATAACACTTGCTTTTTAAAAAGAGTTGCTATATAATAATTTACGCCGCAGTTGTGCGGTCCACTGAGGGCCTTTAGCTCAGTTGGTTAGAGCATCCGGCTCATAACCGGACGGTCCCGGGTTCGAGTCCCTGAAGGCCCACCATTTTTTAATATTTTCTGGAGAAGTCGCGTAGTCTGGCCGAGCGCGCACGATTGGAAATCGTGTAGGCCCCATAAGGGTCTCGAGGGTTCAAATCCCTCCTTCTCCGCCACAGAAAGCACAACAATTTGGGGTTTACCCATTCTGTTGTGTTTTTTTGTTGTTCAAAATCACTATGTTAAAGAGTCGTTAAAGCTTCTTCTTTTTTCTTTCTTTGTCATACGCTGTGCTTGATTTTACCTTATATGCGTGGTATCATTATTTAGAATGATTAATCATTTAATTATTTAACCGAGTCATCCGACATTCTGTACGCCGTAGAAACTACGTCTGCCGCGGTGACCAAGGTTTCGGCAGAGTTGTGACTGTTTTCGCATTTTTGTGATACAGTCTCTTTTATTTTCAGGCTGCATCACGCAAGTGAAGGAAGTGAACCAAATGGATTATTCTATTGGAATAGATATCGGCTCGACAACAGTAAAGCTCGTCATTGCCAAAAACGGAGAAACGGTTTTCCGTCTTTATGAAAGACATTTTTCACAAGTAAGGGAAAAAGCGGCTGAGCTTTTGGAAAAGGCGCTTGCTCAGCTGGGTGATATAACCGTAAAAGCGGCCCTTTCGGGTTCAGCGGCCATGGGGCTTGCCGAAGCTTCGGGCATACCCTTTGTGCAGGAGGTATTTGCCACAGGCCAGGCTGTCAAAGCCTTTGCTCCGGAAACTACCTGCGCCATCGAACTTGGTGGTGAGGACGCCAAAATTATCTTTTTTGACGGCGGAATGGACGAAAGAATGAATGGCAGCTGCGCCGGCGGCACAGGAGCCTTCATAGACCAGATGGCCACTTTGCTTAATGTAACGACGGACGAGCTGGATAAGCTTAGCCTGAAATATGACAAAATATACCCAATAGCCTCACGCTGCGGGGTTTTCGCCAAATCGGACATACAACCTCTTTTGAACCAGGGCGCCAGAAAGGAAGACATCGCTGCCAGCATTTACCAGGCAGTTGTTAACCAGACAATCGCTGGCCTGGCCCAAGGGCGCAGGATAGAAGGCAATGTCATTTTCCTGGGCGGCCCTCTTTATTACTGCGAAGGGTTGCGCCGCCGTTTCCGTGAAACATTGAACCTTGACGAGCAGCACGCAACCCTCCCGGATTATGCCCGTTTCAGCGTGGCCCTTGGCGCTTCAATGTACGCCTCAAGCAGTGGAATAGAAGCCAGCCTCAGCCATATTATTGAACTTATACACTCAGTAAAGAGTCTCAGCTTTGGCACCAACCGCCTGGATCCGCTTTTTAACAGCGAAAAGGAATATGAAGCTTTCAAAAAGCGCCATGAGAAGGCAAAGCTTACCCGCCGCGATATAAACAAATACAGCGGCAAAGCTTACCTGGGCATAGACTGCGGCAGCACCACTACAAAGCTTGCCCTTATAGGCGAAGACTGTTCTTTGCTTTATACATACTACTCTTCCAACGAGGGCAGCCCCGTTGATATTGTCAAATCTCAGTTGGAGAATGTCTATTCTCTCTGCGGTGAACGCATTGTCATCTGCGGCAGCGCCGTTACAGGATACGGGGAGGAACTTATCGAAAACGCCTTCGGCGTCAGCTGCGGTGTGGTTGAAACTATAGCCCACTATCGCGCCGCGGAATATTTCCGTCCCGATGTTGATTTTATTCTCGACATAGGCGGCCAGGATATTAAATGCTTCCGCATAAAAAACAGAGCCATTGACAGCATATTTTTGAATGAAGCCTGCTCTTCCGGATGCGGATCATTCCTCGAAACTTTTGCCAAGTCCCTTGGCTATTCAATAGCTGATTTTGCCCGTCTGGGGCTTTTTGCCAAAGCTCCCGTTAACCTGGGAAGCCGCTGCACGGTATTTATGAACTCTTCTGTCAAACAGTCTCAGAAAGAAGGCGCTACCGTATCCGATATATCGGCGGGCCTTTCCATAAGTGTTGTCAAAAATGCTCTTTACAAGGTTATAAGAGTCAGTTCTGCCCAGGAGCTTGGCAAAAACATTGTGGTTCAGGGCGGCACATTTTACAATGATGCCGTACTCAGGGCTTTTGAAAAGGAGCTTGGATGCGATGTCATAAGGCCTGACATCTCGGGGCTTATGGGTGCTTTTGGCGCAGCTTTGTACGCCAAAAGTCACCCATCAGACAGCCTGATAGGTCCAGAGGAAATAGCAAACTTTAAATGGACGGCGGCCGCCACGGTCTGCCATGGCTGTACCAATCACTGTCATCTTACGATTAGCACATTCCCCAACAGCAAAAGGTTCATTTCAGGCAATCAGTGCCAGAGATTCTCCCAGGATGCTGCTGCCGACGAAGATCTGCCCAATCTTTATGAATACAAGCGTCGATGCCTTTCGGTCCTGCCAAGAGGTACCGGCAGCCGCGGTACTATTGGTCTTCCCATGTCACTTGGTATGTATGAGCTACTGCCTTTGTGGAACGGCATATTCACGCATTTGGGTTTCAGTGCCATAATATCTGATCCTTCCACAAGAGCTACATACGAAAAAGGGCAGTTCACCATACCCTCTGACACGGCATGCTATCCAGCGAAGCTCATGCATGGGCATATAGAAGAGCTTTTGGAGCAAAAGCCAGACGCTATTTTCTATCCCTGCCTTACATACAATATTGACGAGCATTCTTCCGATAACCATTATAACTGTCCCGTAGTTGCCTATTACTCGGAACTTTTAAGCGGCAACATAGAGGAATTGAAAAATACCCGCTTCCTCCATCCTTATCTCAATGTCAATAAGCCTAAAGAGCTGGCACGGGAACTTCACAAGGTCCTCAACTCAGCTTTTGGAAAGGTATTTAAACGTTCGGAGATATATGAAGCGGTCATGTACGGTTTCTCCGAATATCAAAGGTACATGGAAGATGTCCGCAGGCACGGCAGAGAGGCCATTAAAGAAGCTCGCCGAGCTGGAAAACGCATCATGATATTAGCCGGCAGGCCCTACCATATAGATCCCGAAATTTGTCACGGCATCGACAAACTTGCCAACTCGCTGGGATTTGCCGTTGTTACCGAGGACAGCGTATGTTCCCCCGACATGCAAACACCTAATGTCGGTGTCCTTAACCAATGGACCTACCATTCCAGGCTTTACAAAGCGGCCATGTTTGCCGCCCAGAACAGGGACGTGGAATTGGTGCAAATGGTGTCTTTCGGCTGCGGGGTTGACGCCATAACTACAGACGAAGTAAGATGCATACTCGAATCCCGTGGAAAACTCTATACACAGTTAAAAATAGACGAAATAACCAACCTGGGCGCTGTAAAAATACGGCTTCGCAGCCTTCTGGGCGCCATTGAAGAAAGGGAGAATAGATACGAACATGGACTTTGCCAAATTTACAGAGGAGATGAAGTCGACACACACGCTTCTGATCCCCAACATGCTGCCATATCACTTTAATCTTGGCGTCAAGCTTCTTAAAAACTATGGATATAAAGCCGAAGTGTTAAATTGCACCGACAGCCGTGTCGCACAAACAGGGCTCAAATATGTCCACAATGATATATGCTATCCTGCCATTTTGGTGGTGGGACAGTTTATTGATGCCATTGAAAACGGCAAATATGACCCCCACAAGGTTGCCCTCATGTATTTCCAGACAGGGGGTGGATGCCGCGCCTCCAATTATGTATCCCTGTTGCGCAAAGCCCTTGAAAAAGCCGGCTACAGCTATGTTCCTGTTATAGCCGTAAGCCTTTTGGGCATAGAAAAGCACCCTGGGTTCAAGGTGACACTTCCACTTCTGAAACGCATGATGTACTGCTTTTTTTATGGTGATCTTTTAATGAGCCTGGTAAATCAATGCAAGCCCTATGAGATAACGCCCGGATCATCTGAAAAGCTGGCTCAGGAACTGACCCAGGAGCTGGGCAACAAGGTGGGCGATGCCCGCAGCTTCTGCAAAAACGCAGAACACAATTTTGCCCGTATCATATCGGCATTTACTGCTCTGCCCTGCGACCTTACAAGGAAAAAAGTCAGGGTTGGAGTGGTTGGCGAGATATATGTCAAATACTCTGCTTTGGGCAACAATAACCTTGAGAATTTTCTTGTCGATCACAATGCCGAAGTCATATTTCCCGGACTTATGGGATTTATGTTCTATTTTGTATATAATATAATGTCAGACTACACACTTTATCGTGAAGGCCGACTCGCCTATATACCGGCGAAGATGGCATATGCTTTTTTGGAAAAAAAAGAAAAAACATTAAACAGGCTTTTAAACAACAGCGGCCGTTTCCGTCCCTCCCTTCCCTTTAAAAGAATAACCGAACTCATAGAGCCCTTCATGGGCAAAGGATGCAAAATGGGCGAAGGCTGGCTTTTACCCGCAGAAATGCTGGAGCTTATAGAAAGCGGAGTTCCAAACATAATCTGTACCCAGCCTTTCGGCTGCTTGCCCAATCACATCTGCGGAAAGGGCATGCTCAAGCCAATTAAGGACAAATATCCTAATGCAAATATAATCGCTGTTGACTATGATGCCAGCGCGTCGTCGGTAAACCAGGAAAACAGGATAGAACTCATGCTGGCAAATGCCCAAACCGAAAGTCATAAGGAACATCTTGATTAAGCATAATAAAAAAACCGCGGTATTTCCGCGGTTTTTTTATTTTCTTTCTTTAAAAAATTTCGCTATATCAAGGGCCATACTTACAGCCTCTCGACTATCCCTGGCCGGAACGGCATTGGTATTTTGGTAAACGGCGGCCGGCAGCTTATCCACGACCCCCATCTGACCTAAAAAAATCGATGCTGCACGCCGGGCACAGTCACACTTGCCATCACCGCCGCCAACCAAAAGAACTGCCCCTTTTTTATTCTTTTTCAAAAGAGGTCTATTTTGAAAAGCCTCGGCACAATAATACGCCTGAAGTCTGCTTCCCAAAGAAATAAGCGGCCCTGTCAACTGTCCAAAATATATCGGGGAAGCTATAAGGATATTATCGCTCTCCTCGATCATGCGGTAAACCTCACTCATCCCATCTTGTATGACGCACCCAGGCGTCTTCCAGCATCCACGGCAATCAATACAAGGTGAAAAATCCAGATAATACGCGTCTACTCTTTGACATTTTTCCGCCATTGCATCTTCAAAGACCGACAGCAGAAAGGCGGTATCCCCCAACCTTCTCGGTGAACCATTTAAAATAAGGGTCTTCATAAAAATCTCCTCTTTATCTCATAAGGCGCCCATACGGGCGCCTTATGAGCATCATTCTTTACTGTTGTCTTTAAGCCCCTCAAGCGTCCTAAGACAATCCTTCACACCTTTAGAAACTATAACAAAAAAGCTCAGCGCCACACCCATGGCCACGCCCGTGCTTATCATAAGAACATTGGCGGCCTTACTTCTTTTGACGCCTCCCTCGGGCTTTTTGTCCATACAAGACATCCTTTCAGATTTTTTTGAGCATTGCCCTTTTGTAAATTATACCCGTGTTTATAAAAAAATCAAATGCTTTTTTGACATTTCACAAAAGTTTTCCCATCTGATTGACCTGGCTATGGCCTATGAGGTCAGTTCTGACAAAACCCGTGTCAAAACTGAAAAATCTATCGGTTTGGAGATATGAGCGTTCATGCCTGCCTCGGTCGTCTTTGCTATATCCTCGGCAAATGCGTTGGCCGTAACAGCTATAATAGGCACTGTGCGGGCGTCTGCGCGGCTGAGTGCACGAATCTCCATTGCAGCTGAGCAACCGTCCAAAACAGGCATCTGCATATCCATAAGCACAGCGTCAAACTCATTTATTCCTGAAGCGGCAAACATGTCCACCGCTTCCCTGCCGTTCCACGCTTGGGAAATATCGACCCCCTGGGCCGACAGCATTTCTGTGGCTATTTCCATGTTTATCTCGTTATCCTCAGCCAAAAGTATATGTTTGCCCTCCAAGCTGACAGAGGTATGTACCTTTTCAGGCTGCCTTTCCTCTGCTGTACTTTCCGCTTTTTCGAGAGGTATTGTTACGGTAAAAGTGCTGCCTTTACCCAGATGGCTGTCAACCGTTATTTCCCCGCTCATCTGCATTACAAGGCTTTTCACTATAGGCATACCCAGCCCGGTTCCTGAAACCGAACGTGCTCCGAACCGCGTTTCACGGGCATAAGGCTCGAATATCTTCCCTACAAAATCTTCAGACATACCTGTACCTGTATCTGACACTGTAATCTGATATTTTATATGCTTCATATAATCAAGCTGTCTGAGTTTTACGCTTATACTGCCTCCTTGGGGCGTAAACTTAAGGGCATTGGATAACAGGTTATTCATTACCTGTGATATTCTCATAGGATCTCCATAGACATGTGTATCTGTTATATCTTTTTCAAATGTAAACTTCTTACCCTGCTGTTGGGCCTGAAGTTCAAATACCGAGCAACAATCCTCAACACACTCTCCTATATCCATCACCTGCATATCCATCATGACTTTGCCCTGCTCTAGCCTTGACATTTCAAGAATATCATTTATTAAATTAAGCAGATGTTCACCCGACGAGCCGATTTTTTCGATATAATCCCGCAGTTTATCGCTGTCATCAATATTCTGTTTGGCGAGCGCAGTAAGGCCAATTATGGCGTTAAGCGGCGTACGCATATCGTGGGACATATTGCTGAAAAATGCGTTTTTTGTTTTTTCACTCTTTTTTGCAGTTTCAAGAGCATTTTCCAACAGCTTCTTCTGTTCAAGCTGACGATTTTTCTCCTCATCTACCTCTTTAAAAGCCAAAACCACTTCATTTTCGCTCAGCATATCGTCATAAAGTACACATACGTTTACCCACTTGTACCTGTCCCCAAAGCGCCTTAAGAAATCCCCGCCAAAATTATGTATTTGATTTTTTACAAGATGTGTGATATTTTCCACAGAAAAGCTTGACGCAAATTCCTTGTATGTTTTTTCATCTATAACTCCGCTTAAAGTTTCAAGCAATTTGGCATACTCACCCTGAGGGGCAAGGCGCTCGACAATATAATCTGAACCTTTTATCATATCATATGTACCTTCAGCGCAATTTACCCTGTAAAGGGCGTAGTAAGTATTTCCCAGGACAGTAACCGTCTCATTTATCTTTTTAGTCATACGGCTGGCTTTGTTTTCCCTCCATGTGGTAACTGCCGTATAGAGCAAAAATACGGCAAACACTATGGAAAGTCCCCCCGTAAAGGTATCCAGATCCTGGAGTATGACATCAAAGGGTATCGTCACAATAGAAACCCAGCCATTTTTCAGCCTGAAAAAATATACCCCCCGGCGTCCGCCCTCGGTATCATAAACATATGAATCGCTGTCATCCAGCTCCCCTGCGTTCATGGCATCGGTCAGTTTTTTGAGGTATTCCTCCAGCAGCTCTCCCTCCAGGTCAATCCCGCTTTGGACATAAAGAGGTACACCGGCACTGTCACAAAGATAGTAAGAACTTTCCTCCGGAAGCTCAAGATCCTCTATCCCCGCATGAAAATTCTCGGGGAAAATATCAAAGGCCATGACGCTGTCTGAATGACGGCATTTTTGTGATATCGTGAATACAAGCTTGCCGGTTATTACATCCGTGTATGTATCAGTAAAAAAGCTCTTCCCATCGGCCGCTATGGCGTTAGCATACCATTCGGTAGATGCAGCATCGTAATCTTCGCCCCTCTCCCATGGATTTGCGGCATATATATGCCCGTCTACAACAACATAAGGATCAATTATGCTTCCACCAAGATATTCTGAAACACTATCAAAAAACAGTCTCATCCAATTTGTAAGTTCCTCGCCGGTATACCCCTGTTCCACCCTTTCATCCAGATATTGCGTTCCCAAAGCCAGAAGGTTCTCATACACTTCGATATGGCTTTGCTCCTCGATAGCATACAGCCTGGCAAGAGCAGTGCCTGTATTCTGTGCCCCGTTTAGCAGTTCAGTTCTCAATAGGATTATGCTGCCTACTGCTATTGTGACAAAAACCGCCATTATAAAAATATTGAAACTAAGACTGCTTCCTGTATAGCTGCGGCTGCTTTTCACGAATCAAAACCACCTTTTTATAGCGTCACATACTGCTTTGTATTCTGCCCCGGCTTTTTTTGCCAGCATCTCTGCCTTTTCATACTCCGAAGCTCTCAAAAACCCGGTTATTTCTGATGCGGAAGCATAAAGACTGTCCATTGAAAGATTTCCGCATACACCCTTAAGTGAATGTATGCAGCTTTCGGCTGTCTTGTAATCCTTCCCGTCCATGGCCTTCATAAAACCTTCCCAATTCCCATCATTGAGGAATTTTTTTAAGAACCTTTCATAAAGTCCCTCATTACCCATGCAGCGGTCAATACCGCCATTTACGTCTATCCCTGCCAAAGCCAGGTCTTTTTTGATTTCGTCTGTCATTTTTTTCTCCTTTATCTGCGGTATATGCGCCTTATGTCGGCCTCACAAGCCAAAAAAGACTCCATAAGCACAGGATCAAACACACCGCACTGCCCCGTTCTTATCATTTCCACTGCCTGATCTACGCTATAAGCATCCTTATATACCCGCTTCGATACAAGCGCATCATACACATCGGCCAGGGACACTATCTGGGCCCATACGGCTATCTCTCCGCCCTTTAAGCCATCAGGATACCCCCTGCCGTCATACCTTTCATGGTGATGCCTTGCGATGTCATAGGCGTATTTAAAAGCATTATGCCTCTTCATCTGCGGTATACGCTCCAAAAGCTCGGCGCCCTTTATGGTATGCGTCTTCATTATTTCGAATTCGTCCGGCGTAAGTTTTCCCGGTTTATTTAAAATGGCGTCAGGAACCGCTATTTTGCCCACATCATGCATAATGGATGCAATGGCTATCTGTTCCTTCTCTTCCTTTGAAAGCCCATTGCCCAGCGGTGTATTTTCCAGCATGTACGCCGTTATGTCATGGATACGCCTGACATGCTCTCCTGACTCGCCGCTTCTGAACTCTATCGCAGTGGACAGGGCCTCTATCATGCCCTTGTTGAGCTCTATTATACGCTGAGCCTGAGCAAATATCTCGCTTTCCTGCTCTTCTACTCTGTTTAAAAGCCTTTTCCTTGCCTCAAACAGCTCTACTACCGAATCGACTCGGCGCTTGACCACATAGGGCACCACAGGCTTGCCTATGACGTCCATAACCCCGAGGGAGTAAGCCTCCCTGACTATCTCGTCGCGAGGGTCGGCCGTTATCAAAAAAACCGGCACCTTTTTCTGCACGCCCCTGGCATTAAGCTCCCGCATAACCTCGATGCCGTCCATTTCGGGCATGACAACATCCAAAAGAATTGCCGAAAGATACTCGGCATGGTCAAGTATCTTTTCAAGGCCCTCTCTTCCGTTCTCTGCCTCCTCGGTTTTATAGCTGTTCTCAAATATGTTCTTTAAAAGCTCGCGGTTTATCTCATTGTCGTCGATGATCATAACCCGGGCTTCTTCGCCTTCAAAACAGGCTGCCATTTTTATATCCCACCTTAACTGCCCATGATATTTTATTCTATATTCTTATCTTTGCAAAATCAATCAGCTCAACAGCTCCTTGTGGGAGAAGGCGGCACAAATCCCTCAAATATCACCGCGGCCCCGTCCTCCTCACGGGTATACATCTCCTCCGCCGAACGCACGGTCCAGCAGAAAAGGCCTGCTTTAAACAGCTTACAAGCCGTTTTTACCGAGATATTATCCATATCAGACGACTTATACGCTACGAAATGCGGGCTTGTGATACAGTTGGCAAAAAGCATGGAAAGGCCTATTTCCTGATACCTGGGCATGCCCGTTCCCTGCCCCCTTTTAAGAAAATCAGCTGACAGCTGACCCCTTATTGTATTCTTGGAATTGACTTTGAACCATCTTACAGCCCTTGGGTCAAAAGACTCAACGCAGTATTCACCTTTGTACCCTTTAAGCTCCTCATCCACTGCCTGGCACAGCTCGCTATGATTACCTTTATGTGTTTTTACCTCGACTATAAGCGGAGCCCTGCCGCCATACAACTCCAATACCTGTCCCAAAAGCGGGGCATGCATCCCCGTGCCAAGTATGTCAAGATGGCAAAGTTCCTCATAATCAAGCTCTTCCACCGTCATCTTTTTCCCGCATAAGCGCTCAAGATCACTGTCATGTATGACAGCCAACTTTCCATCTTTTGTAAGATGAACATCCAACTCAGATCCGAAACCCAAAGTAACCGCCCTTTCAAAAGCCGGAAGGGTATTTTCGGCAATTCCTTTCTTTATGTCATGCAGCCCTCTGTGTGCATACCTGTAATATCTCATTTTGCCCATTGCGGCGCCTCCACCTATGAATGGTACCCTCAAAGCTGTTGTAACAGAGACGGCACCGACACAGGCCAAAGCGGCCGTTTCCATTATCTGCATTAAAATCACCTCTTAAGATATTTTAACATGACTTGGGTCTTGTGTGAACAAAACTTTTTTGTACTTGCACCTTAAGCTCCTGTTTTTCATATCATTGACTGACGCAGGATTTTTATTTTGGAGGGATTGCATTTGTTTTTGGAATGGTTTTTAAATCTGCTGGCAAACAGTGTGCCTGTAATCCTAAAGGTATCTTCTGCCCCTCAAGGCGCTTTTCCCCGTCCTTTGACTAAAGAGGAAGAAGAAAAATACCTAAAGGAAGCCGCAGAGGGCGACATTGCCGCCAGAAATATGCTTGTAGAACACAATCTGAGGCTTGTAGCTCATATTGTAAAAAAATACTACTCAGCCCGTGAGGATCATGATGATCTTATTTCCATAGGTACTATAGGTCTTATAAAGGCCGTGTGCTCTTTTAACGGTACCAAGGGTACCCGACTCGCAACCTACGCCGCCAGATGTATAGAAAATGCTATTCTATCATAACAGAACAAGCAGCCATTCAGGTAGCGGAACAGACACCTTTTGAGGCAAAATGGCGCCTGCTGGCACAAGTGGAATTCCGCTACTATATTCTGATTTCCAATGTATCAGGTGCAGTAAAAGTAGCCCCTCTCCAAATTTTGCAATTTCCAGTGGTGCTGCCGCACAAGTTTCAGGACGCGGAAAAGTTCAATTTGCAATTTTCAGATTTCTCAGAAATCACCGAAACAGCGGACAAGCTCCGCTGGCTCCGATACCAGAAAGGGCTGCGGCAAAGAGATGTAGCGGACTACGCCGGTATCGACCGGAGCACCTATGTTCACTACGAAGAATATGGAAAAGATTTCTACTCGCCGGAGCACATGGAACGAATTGCACAGCTCTTTGAGGTTCCGATCGAAAGCCTTTTGGATGACTACAATCTTTTCCTAAGAAACGGTCAAGGCGAACAGATCAAGGCAATTCGTGTGAAGCTGGGATTGACGCAAAGAGAATATGCGGACAAGCTGGGCATCAGCCTCGGCAGCCTCAAGCAATGGGAGCAAAAGCGAAAACAGATATTCAGATCCACATGGGAGAAGTATTTCAAGCAGAGGCTTGAACATTGTGAATAATTTTGATAGAATTATCATAGAATAATTCAGGAGGCGTTGACCCATGATTATCAAATCTTCTACTGCGCTTCGCAACGACTACGGCACGATCTCTGATCTGGCGCATGAGGAAGCGGAACCTATCTATATCACAAAAAACGGCGAGGGTGATCTTGTCGTGATGAGCATTGAAGCCTTTGAACAGCGAGAGGAAACTTTAAAGCTGCGCATAAAGCTGGAAGCGGCGGAGGCATCCCGGCTTTCCGATGCACCCTCCTATACGCTGGAGGAATCCAGGAAACGGCTGGAGGCGATCTATCAGCTTGGTTAATCTCGTGATTCTGGAACCCGCCCAGCGGGAGCTTGAAGAAATTGCGCAGCTTCACATGAACCTTGTGGGGCCAAACTCAGCGAGGAACATCACCAATCTGATTCTGGATACGCTTTCCCGTCTGGAGATGTTCCCGCTGTCCGGCCATATCCCGCTGGATAAGGAACTGCGAAACGGCGGATACCGCTATGTCATCGCGGGAAAATATATCTGCGTGTATCGGCTGATTGCTGAAACGGTCTATGTTTACCACATTGCCCACGGTGCAAGCAATTATCCGACCCTTTTCAAACGGCTTCTTAAAGAAGAAAATCAATAAGAATATGCAAGGAGCATCTACAAAACCGAGCAGACCGGCTTCGCTTGAGGCCAGTCTGCTCGGTTTTATGTATTACTTCTGCTTTTTCAGGTGCTTCACGGCGGCGTCCACCAGTTTCAGCTTCTGCTCCGTGGAACAGGGCAGCTTCTGGACAGTTTTCAGCACCTGCTCGGACTGGAACTTCGCCAGCTCCTGCCCAAGCTCCTGCTGCGCCTGCTTTGATTTCGGGAAGATCAGAAATACTTCCATGGCTGCCCTCCTTTCCAGAGCGTTTTCTGCTTCAATCTATGCGTGTGTTCCAGCGTCTATGTAGACAAATAGAATTCGATTTCGCGGCTGCGAGGGAAATCGTATTGCCGCGCGGCTTTAGCGGTGCGGGAATGCTTGCAATTCAAGGGCTTTTCGCCCCTGAATTGTCTACATCAGACCGCCGTTTGCGGGCGGATTTTGCTTTCTGCTGCCGGTGGACTTTGGCCGCGCATTCGCGGCAGTATTTCGCCCGACCAGAGCGGGCGAGGAAGTCCTTGCCGCAGACCTGACAGCGGTGCAGCTTCTTCGGGGTGAGGATGGCCTGCTCCAGCTTCGGCTGCTCCGGCAGCACGGCATGGCGGAACCAGCGGCAGATCAGGCTGTGGGAGATGGCCTGTGGGCAGGTGCCATCCAGCGGCAGGCAGTCGCCGTCTGCGAAGTTGCAGCAGCGCTTGACCAGCTTGCGCACGCTGCGAACTTGTCCCGGCGTCAGGCGGAAAAGCGTGCCGTCCGGCAGGTGCTCGATGGGGTCAAGTCTGCGCATTCGTTTCCTCCTTGGCGATGAGTTTAGCATCCGCCGGGTAATTCAGCGTAATGAGGGCGGGCTTGCCCAGCCCCTGCTTGCGGCGGACGATCAGGCCGCTGTACTCCAGTTCTCGAAAAATCCGCGTGGCGCTCTGGCGGCTGCGGTGGAGCTTGGCCTGTGCCTGTTCCACTGTGAAGTACAGCCGGATGGTGCCGTCCGGCTCGACATAGCCATTCTGCCGGGAGATGCTGGCTCTGTCTAACAGCAGCGCGTAGAGCACTTTTGCGTCGCTGCTGATCTCACAGAGCGTTTCGTCTTGCAGCAGAAACCTCGGAAGCGGCACATAGGATGCCGCCGGGCTGTCAGTGGTAAACTTACAGAATATTTTCATCTGACCTCCTGTCCTATCCATCCTATCAGGCGTATTGATTGGATTGATGGATGATTTTCTTGTATCTTGATTTATTTCTTATTGATTAGGGGATGAAATTCAGCCTCAATGAACGTCGCGAAAACCGTCGTCCTGAAATCCGGTTGCGGTACGCTCCGGAGCGTCAGCTT
>CALWAP010000031.1 GCA_944375715.1 uncultured Clostridia bacterium
GATATTGAATGATTCCGAACCGGGGAACAAAACATTGATTATCAGCGTTACTCCGGCGATAACGATGTAGCAAAGGCCGGGGGCTTTGTATTCAGATATCTTTTTGGACATAGCCAGAAGGATGAGACCATATACGCCGTCGCAGCATATCGAGAGTATCTGTCCGGGCCAATAAAGGCCGGGAAAAGCCTTTATCACGGGATCGCTTATCATAATGGATGCTATGGAATCAGGAATGATGAGCCAGAATAAAAGCCAGAGCCATTTGCCTAAGAATGACGCGCGGATTGCAAGGCCGGCTTTTTTGGCCGACAGCTTCTTTTCTTTTTCCAGGGCCGATACAGGCATTTGGTCCTTTTCGTCCAGCAGGCGGCAGTGCTTGCATTCGGTGCAGGTAGCGCATGTGGTATGAGATTTCCGACGGCAGCACAGGGCTATTTCACATTTTTCCCATATGCGCTTCCCGATGTATTCTCCGCAGCCGCCGCAGCCTGTTTCGGAGCGAAACGGACATTCGCCGCAGTTTTTACCGCAGTAGCTTGACATATGTATTCTCCTTTCCTGTTTAAAACGGGTGGGGTTTACATATAAATTATAACATGAAAGGCTGGATGGAAAAAGATGATTTGTCATATTTGACGGCGGCGTTTCATAGAAATGGGTAAAAGACGGGGGTGATATCATGGGTAAGTGCCCTTTGTTTTACGAAGGACAGCCTTTTGGAGAGGTCTTCTGGCATGAAGATGGGGAGCTTTTGAGGGTTACCGCCAGATGCCCCTTTGAGGAAGAAAGCATATTAAGAGCGACAGTCCGCGGTGGGAACAAAAAACTGTATCTTGGGGTGATGGTCCCCGTGGGCAAAAATTTTGAAGCCTCGAAAACTGTCAGGGCGTCAGCTTATGGGGATATGTTTGGAAACGATCCCCGGGGCTTTGTTGCAAAAAACGGCGGAAAAGCAGAAAACGATGACTCCGGACTGCCGTTTGAGTTTTCCGAGCTGGCTGCATTGGGGGAAAAGAACAGCGGCAGTCTTGTGCAGAAGGTGTTTTCATCCTGCGGGGGGCTTACGTGCCGCAAAGACGGCAATACATATTATGTAGCGCCTGCCGAAATAGGGGGAGAGCTGGGAGCGGCGGCATTTTTCCGCCTGCTTACCTTTTTTGAAAGGGGTGGCAGGGAATATTGCGTTTTGAAGGTCGGAAGAAGCGGTGAACCTCAGGCTTTGGAAGATATAAATTAGACCTTTTTCTTTTAAAACATAAGATATACTTTTAAACGGAGGAAGAAAGATGAAGGTTATTTATATCGATGTGCTTTTTGCTGTCAATTTTATAATTGATTTTCTGCTTGTGAACCTGACGGCGCGCCTGCGGGGAAACATCATCGGAGGACTGAGGGCGGCGCTGGCGGCAGCTTTGGGCGGAGCCATGGCCGCAGCTGCGTTTTTCCTGCCGGAAAGTCTTGGGCTGACTCTTTTGTCAAAACCCATATGCTGTCTTGCAGTGGTGTATTGCGCCTTTGGCTTTTCGGATATAAAAAGGCTTTTGGGTGACTGTCTTATGTTGTGCGTTCTGAGCTTTGTCTTTGCGGGAGGGGCATACGCATTGGCTCAGCTTTTCCCCGAAAGCGGTGAGGTCAGCCATGGCACGGTGTATTTTGATATTTCCCTAAGGACGCTTGCCGCAGGTGCTGCTGTTTCGTACATGATTTTCATGTTGATATGTCGTCCGGGAAGTTTAAGGGAGGAAAAAAGCAGCAGGAAAATCTGCTGCCGTATAGGTAACGCTGATCTCAGCTTCAACGCATTTGAGGATACGGGAAATATGCTGTCCGACCCTCTTTTGAAAAAGAAAATAATTATGGTGTCGCCATCGGTTTTGCTTCCAGCCCTTAGCTATGGGGAGCGGCAGGTGATGAAAGAGCTGGGGCATGAAGGTGCGCCTGATGTTTTTGAACGGTTGTCTTTAATCAGCCCGGGAAGATATGGAATGGCCCCTTATACAGCTGTAAGCGGCAGAGGGCTTATTGTGACCGTAAGGCCGGACAGCCTGTTTATAGATGGCAAGGAAAGCTCTGAATATGTCCTGGGCATAAGCGGAGAAGAAATAGCGACAGTATGCGGATGTCGTGCTTTGATAGGATGCTGAAAGGAGAAAAAATGAAAAAACTGCTTGCTTTTTTAAGAAGGTTGAAGATTGCTCTTTGGGGGCAGGGAGAAATTGATTACATAGGCGGGTCAGAGAGCCTGCCGCCACCTCTCAGTGCCGAGGAGGAAGGTTATTATATAAGTCGCTACACAGGCCGGGAAGAGGAAATAAAAAGGGTGCTTATCGAGCATAACCTCCGCCTGGTCGTATATATAGCGCGCAAGTTTGAAAATACCGGTGTGGGGATTGAGGACCTGATTTCAATAGGGACGATAGGGCTTATAAAATCGGTCAACACCTTCAGGGCTGACAAAAAGACCAAGCTGGCCACATACGCTTCCAGGTGCATAGAAAATGAAATACTTATGTATCTGAGGAAAAACAGCGGGCAGCGCAGCGAGGTTTCGATAGACGAACCGCTCAATACCGATTGGGACGGCAATGAGCTTTTGCTTTCCGATGTTCTGGGCACCGATCCCGACCATGTTATGAGGGCTGTCGAGGAAGAAGTGGACAGGGATCTTTTAAGGCAGGCGGTCATGGCTTTGGCTCCTAGGGACAGGGAGATAGTGACAATGCGTTTTGGGCTTTCAGGAGATGACGGGCTGACACAGAAGGAGGTGGCCGACAAGTTAGGGATATCTCAGTCTTACATATCAAGGCTGGAAAAAAGAATAATGTCAAAACTCAAAAAAGATATGATCAAAAGGATGTAGGTGATTAAAGTCTGTTCTTTCCGTCAATACTTTTATCAGTACAGCGGAAAGGACTGATGGTTTGCATTTTAAGGTGGAGATCTGCGGCGTCAACACCTCCGAGCTGACGGTGCTTAAAAACGAAAGGATAATGGAGCTTCTGGAAAAAAGTCACAGAGGAGATAAAGTTGCCCGAGACGAGCTGGTTTCGGGAAATCTGAGGCTTGTTTTGTCAGTGGTTCAGAGGTTCTCGGGCAGGGGCGAACCTATGGATGACCTTTTTCAGGTTGGGTGCATAGGGCTTTTGAAGGCAATAGACCATTTTGACACATCCCAGGGCGTGCGCTTCAGCACATATGCCGTACCGATGATAATTGGTGAGATACGCAGGTATCTCAGGGACAACAGCTCCCTGAGGGTAAGCCGCTCGGTAAGGGACAACGCTTACAGGGCCCTGGCTGTAAAGGAGAGGCTGACGGGAGAAAAACAAAGGGAGCCGGATGTGGAAGAAATAGCCAGAGAGATGGGCATGAAAAAGGAAGATATAGTTTTTGCCCTTGACGCCATTTCGGACCCTATTTCACTTTATGAACCGGTTTTTCAGGACGGCAGCGAGACAATATGCGTTATGGATCAGGTCAGGGATACAAACTCCAGCGATGAAAATTGGCTTGACGGCATCCTGATGAAACAGGCAGTTGCCGATCTCAGCGCCAGGGAGAAGAAGATACTCGCGCTGAGGTTTTACGAGGGCAGGACCCAGACCGAGGTTGCCTCCGAAATAGGGATATCCCAGGCTCAGGTATCCAGACTTGAAAAGGGAGTAATGGACAAGATAAAGAAAAACCTTTAAAATATCAAACTTTCAGCGCGGCTTAAGCGGCGCTTTTCTTTTTGTAGTAAAAACGAATGCCATATGGTATAATGATATCAAAGCCGGGCTTTGAATCTGGCCTTAATGATAGTGTAACGGAGGGGCTTTTTTGAAAAAACTGCTTGATCGGCTGCAAGTGCCATATAGAACAAATGAACCGCTTTCGGCCCATACATCGTTCCGGATTGGCGGACCGGCGCGTTTTTTTGCGCAACCCGAAAACGAGCAGCAGCTCGTTGCCCTTATGAAAGGCATCAGGAGTGAAAAGCCCCCTTTTTTTATTATGGGCAACGGTTCCAACCTTTTGGCTCCTGACGAAGGATTTGACGGGATAGTCGTATCTACATGCACGGCGTTATGCGGTGTAAAGGCCGGTGAAGATGGCGTCGTGAATTGTCAAAGCGGGGCTCTTCTGTCTTTTGTCGGCAATAAGGCATTGGAAAATGGGCTTTCGGGCTTTGAGTTTGCAAGTGGCATTCCGGGCAGCGTCGGCGGCGGCGTATATATGAATGCCGGCGCTTACGGTGGTGAGCTCAAGGATATAACGGAAGAAGTAAGATACCTGGACGGGAATATGGAACTGAAAGTGTTAAAGGGCTCTGATTGCGAATTTGGTTACCGCAGCAGCGTTTTCAAAGAGGCTTTGAAAGGAAAAAGTATAATACTGTCGGCAAAGTTCCGTTTAAGGCAGGGGGACATGCGCGAAATAAAAGCTGTCATGTCCGAGCTGGCAGAAAAACGCAGGGAAAAGCAGCCTCTTAATTTTCCCAGCGCTGGAAGTACCTTTAAAAGGCCGCAGGGTTATTTTGCAGCTGCGCTTATCGATCAGTGCGGTCTAAAGGGCTTTAAAGTTGGCGGAGCGATGGTGTCGGAAAAGCACGCGGGTTTTGTTGTAAATGCCGCAGGGGCTACCTGCCGGGATGTCCTTGAACTTATGGAAAGGGTAAAGGAGCGTGTGCTGCGTGAAAAAGGGGTGGAGCTTGAGCCTGAGGTTGAGCTCATGCGCCCGTTATACATATAATCAGTAGAAAGAAAATATAATTATTTTGCGGATTGCACGGGGGTAAAAATGGACTGTTTAATAATTTCCGGAATGAGCGGGGCAGGCAAAAGCCTGACTGTCGATGTTCTGGAGGATATAGGATATTACTGTGTCGACAATATGCCGGTGGCGCTGATACCCAGATTTGTCGAGCTTTTTATGGACAGTTCGGCCAAGTACAAAAGAGTGGCCTTTGTGGTTGACGCAAGGAACGAGGGGGATTTCCATCGCCTTTTCTCGACCCTTGATTGGCTCAGGACCGCCGGAGTTGAAAGCAAAGTGCTTTTCTTAGACTGCAGCGATGAAAAGCTTATCAACAGATATAAGGAAACAAGGCGCCGCCATCCCCTGGACACCATGGGCAAGGGTATAGTGGAGGCTTTGTGTGAGGAACGCAGGCTTTTGGAAGAAGTGAAGGCCAGAGCCGACTATCTTATTGATACAACGGCCGTGACATCTTCCGGCCTGCGAAGCCATCTTATAAACCTTTTCTGCGAGGGTGAACAAAGCAAGATGATGGTCATAAGCGTCAACACCTTCGGCTTTAAATATGGTATTCCCCACGAGTCCGATATGGTGTTTGATGTCAGGTTTATCGACAATCCTTATTATGTGCCGGAGCTTCGGGACAAAACGGGGCTTGACGGCGATGTGTACGATTATGTTTTCAAAACCGAAGAGGCACAGGTGTTCTGTGACAGGGTATTTGAACTTTTGGAATATCTGATACCTCTTTATATTCGAGAAGGAAAAACATCCCTTGTGGTTTCGGTGGGCTGCACAGGCGGCAGGCACCGATCGGTGGCGGTTGGCAAGCGGCTTTATGACGACCTTGCAGAAAAAGGTCATAATGTCGTTATCCGCCACAGGGATATGCAAAAGTGATTTTGGAATATGGATTTATTTAATGATTTCAGCGGAACGGGCTGCGAAAACGGCTTTTCCAAAACAGATGCCCTAAACGCCGCTAAAGCCGCAGGGCGAAAGATAGTGGCCATAGGCGGCGGGACCGGTCTCTCGGCGCTCCTTTTGGGCTTAAAGGAATATACCGACAATATAACGGCCGTGGTGACCGTGACCGACGACGGCGGCGGATCGGGAAAGATAAGGCAGGAGTTCGGCACCCTTCCCCCGGGCGATGTGCGCAACTGCCTTCTGGCGCTGGCAAATACCAGCTCGATGATGAATGAGGTCCTCAATTACCGTTTTACCGAAGGGAGCCTTAAGGGCCAGAGCTTTGGCAATCTTTTCCTGCTGGCGCTCAACAGGATATGCGGCTCTTTTGACAGGGCCGTAGCCGGTATGAACGAGATATTGGCCGTTACGGGAAGGGTGCTTCCTGTGACAAATACCAACATCAATCTCAGGGCGTGGTTTGAGGACGGAAGCGTTGTCGACGGCGAGACAGCTATAACCTCCAAGAAAAAACTTACCCATCTGAGCATTGGGAAGATAGACATAATACCCGAAACGGCTGTCGCTTTGGACAGTGTTATCCAGGCTATAGAGGAGGCCGACCTTATAATCCTCGGTCCCGGCAGCCTTTACACCAGCGTAATACCCAACCTTCTGGTGGGTAATGTTTCAAACGCCGTAAAAAAATCCGAAGCCTGCAAGGTATATATCCAGAATATAATGACCCAGGATGGAGAAACCGAGGGATTTACAGCCTCACAGCATATAAAGGAAATAAACAGGTATGGAAAGGGCAGGCTGATAGATGTTTGCCTTTACAACACCTCACCCGTGACAAGGCATCTGGCAGGCAAATATATAAAGGAAAACAGTGCCCCTGTTGTTATTGATAAGGATAAAATAGAGGAAATGGGTATAAAATTGTTTGGTGCCGAGATAATGGCCAGAGACAGCATGCTTGTAAGGCATGACCCTCTGCGGCTTGCTTACAACATAATGCTTATGGCGTCCATAATGATGCCGAGACGGGGCTTTTTGGGCAGGTATGACCGTCTGCTTTTGGAACAGGAGTAAAAAATGTCGTTTACCGAGGATATAAAAAAAGAGCTTTGCAAGAGCCAGATAACATCCGAATGCTGCGCAGGAGCCGAATTTCTGGGAATGCTGCTTTATTCAAGCAGGTTCACGACCGATAAAATAAGAATAATTTCTTCTTTGGGCGATGTCCGCAAAAGGGCGCAGATTTTGATCTCCGCCCTTTTTGGGCATCAGTTCTGCGAAGAAGAAAACGGGCTTTATACAGAAAATGCCGAGCTTATAAAGGCTGTCTTTGACAGGTATGGCTTTCAATTTAGGGATATGTCGGTGTCTTTAAACAGGGCTGTTGTTGAGGAGGATTGCTGCAAGGCTTCCTTTTTAAGAGGATGCTTTTTAACAGGCGGCTATGTAACGGCGGGCAAGAAGGGATATCATCTGGAGCTGGTGACCCCTCATTACAATGTTTCACGCCAGGTCAGCTCCTTGCTTTATGAGATGCAGCTGGAGCCGGGAACTGTCACAAGGCGCGGCAATTATGTGCTTTACTATAAAAACAGCGAGATAATAGAGAACTTTCTGTTTGTTATGGGTGCGTCGGGCGGGGCTATGGACCTTATGCTCAAAAAGGTGGAAAAGTCTTTGGTTAACAGGATAAACCGCAAGGTGAATTGCGAAACGGCAAATCTTGACAAGGCTCTGCTGGCATCTGAAAAGCAGATATCTGCCATAAAAAAGCTGGAACAGTCCGGGAAGCTGGACGAGCTTTCGTCCGAGCTTAAAATGACGGCTGAGCTGAGAAAGAATAACCCGCTGCTTTCCATATCGGAGCTGGCCGCTCTATCCGACCCTCCTATTTCAAAGCCGGGTATGAGCGGCAGGCTGAGAAAGCTGATAAAGATTTCGGAGGGGCTTGATATATGACAGATTTCGTTCATTTGCATGTTCATACCGAATACAGCCTCCTGGACGGCGCATGCCGTATAGACAAGCTTGTCAAAAGGGCCGCCGAGCTGGGACAGAAGGCCGTAGCCATAACCGATCACGGCGTGATGTACGGCGTTATGGATTTTTATAAGGCGGCAAAAAAAGCAGGTGTAAAGCCAATAATAGGCTGCGAGGTCTATGTGGCGGAAAAAAGCCGCTTCGATATGGGGCCTTCGGCAGGGGAAAGCTATCACCTTGTGCTTTTATGCAAGGACATGACGGGATATAAAAACCTGATATATCTTGATTCCATGGCCTTTACAGAGGGGTTTTACAAGCATCCGAGGATAGATTGGCAGCTGCTGGAAAAGCACAGCGAGGGTTTGATATGCCTTTCGGCCTGCCTTGCCGGCCAGGTGCAGAGGCTGCTGCTTGAAGGCAGATATGATGACGCCAAGGAATGCGCTTTGAAATACTCCCGGCTTTTCGGCAGCGGCAATTATTATCTTGAGCTTCAGGATCATGGTTTGGAGGAGCAGAAAGAAATAAACCGTCAGCTTATCAGGCTGTCGCAGGAGACCTCGATACCGCTGGTGGCGACTAATGACGCCCACTATATAACGAGGGAGCAGGCCGATATGCACGATGTGCTTTTGTGCATACAGACAGGCAAAAAGCAGGAAGATACCGAACGCATGAAGTTCGAGGGCACCGAGTTCTATATAAAAGACGGCGACGAGATGCTTTCGCTTTTCCCCGACCATCCCGAGGCCATGGCAAATACCGTGAAAATTGCCGATATGTGCCAGCTGGAGTTTGAGTTTGGAAAACACTATCTGCCCAAGTTCCCTTTGGAAGAAGGCCAGACCGCAGACCAGGTTTTTCGCGACAAATGTATTGCCGGATATAAAGAGAGGTACCCCGACGACCCGCAGGGATACAGGGAGCGCCTTGATTTTGAGATGGATATGATAAAGCAGATGGGCTTTGTTGATTATTTCCTTATTGTTGGCGATTTTATAGCTTTTGCCAGGCAAAAGGGAATACCTGTCGGGCCGGGCAGGGGTTCGGCCGCGGGAAGCATGGTGGCATACTGCCTTTACATAACCAATGTGGACCCCATGAAGTATTCCCTTTATTTCGAGCGTTTCTTAAACCCGGAAAGGGTTTCGATGCCCGATATCGATATTGACTTTTGCTATATGAGGCGTCAGGAGGTTCTGGATTATGTCGTTGAGAAATACGGCAGCGACTGCGTAAGCCAGATAATAACCTTTGGAACGATGGCGGCAAGGGCGTCGGTAAGGGATGTCGGCAGGGTCCTGGGAATGAGCTATGCCGAGGTCGATGTAATTGCCAAACTTATACCTCAGGAGCTCAAGATGACCCTGAAAAAGGCCATGGAGGTATCCTCAGATCTCAGGGCGTATTACGACGATGACCCCAGGGTCAAAAGGCTTATCGACATGGCCATGGAGCTGGAGGGGATGCCGAGGAACGCATCCACCCATGCAGCCGGCGTTATTATAGCCGCGGATTCGGTTTATAAGTATGTGCCTCTGGCCAAAAATGATACAGGCGTCGTCACGCAGTATACAATGACGACCCTGGAAGAGCTGGGGCTTTTGAAGATGGACTTTCTGGGCCTCAGAAATCTTACTATCCTGGATGACGCCGTAAAGCTGGCCAAAAATCGGGGCGCCGACATAGACATTGATAAAATAGATTATGACGACCAGGATGTCTACGATATGATATCCAAAGGCGACACCGAGGGAGTGTTCCAGCTGGAAAGTTCCGGAATGACAAATCTCGCTGTCAGCATGAAGCCGCGGTCGATAGATGATATAACTGCTCTGATCGCTTTGTTCAGACCGGGACCTATGGCGTCCATACCGCTTTATGTCTACCGCCGGAGTCATCCCGACAAGGTGGAGTACAAGCATCCTCTCCTTAAAAATATACTTTCCGTCACCTATGGCTGTACCGTGTACCAGGAACAGGTCATGGAAATATTCAGGCTTCTGGCAGGGTATTCTCTGGGCAGAGCCGATGTTGTCAGAAGGGCCATGGCCAAAAAGAAGATGGATGTGCTTTTGAGCGAAAGGGAGACCTTTGTCCACGGAAGTGAGAAAGAAGGCATAAAGGGCTGCGTTGCAAACGGCGTGCCCGAGCAGACGGCCAACGAGATCTTTGACGAGATGATAGATTTCGCAAATTACGCCTTTAACAAAGCACATGCCTTGGCTTATGCGGTATTGTCGTATCAGACAGCCTATATGAAGTACCATTACCCTAAAGAGTATATGGCTGCACTTCTGACATCGGTTTTGGGGCAGGGCACAAAGGTAGCCGAATATATATCCTATTGCCGCGAGCACGGCATAAACATAATCCCTCCCGATATTAACCGCTCTTTTGCCGATTTTTCGGTCTATGGCGACAGTTTGAGTTTCGGCTTGGCGGGCGTAAAGAATGTTGGGCGCAGCTTTGTCGATAAGCTGGTTGAAGAAAGGACAAGAAACGGCCAATTCAAGGGCTTGGAGGATTTTTGCCGCCGTATGAGCGGAGAGGAACTGAATAAAAGGGCAGTTGAAAGCCTGATAAGAAGCGGTGCGTTTGACAGCTTCGGGTTTAAGCGCGCTTACCTTATTCAGAATTATATGAGGGTAATGGACGCGGTCAGCGACGACCGAAGGCGGAATATAGAAGGCCAGATGGATCTTTTTGGCATGGGCGGTGAGGAAAAATCGTCTTTTGACACCGATATGGCCCCAAACGAAAGGGTAAAGGAGTTTGGCAAAAAGGAACTGCTGGCTATGGAGAAGGAGGTTACGGGGTTTTATATCTCCGGTCACCCCATGGACGAGCTTTCGGGTCTGGCAAAAAAGGCGGGGGCCGTGCCTGTTTCCAAGATAATGGAACAGGAAGACGGAGCATCGTCCTATCCCGACGGCAGTTACTGTGCCATGTGCGGAATAATTTCCTCTGTCAAACTGAAAACGACCAAGAACAACACCAATATGGCTTATGTTGTCATGGAGGATGTTACAGGGTCCATTGAAATGCTGATGTTTGAAAAGACGCTGGAAAGTGCCGGGCATATTCTCAGTCCGGACAATGCTGTTTTGGTCTATGGAAGGGTCTCGGCAAGGGAGGACGAGGAGCCAAAGTTGGTATGTGACAGCGTTTGGCCTTTGGATGAGGCGGGCGTTGGGCAGTATCTTGAAAAAAAGGCGTCGTCTGGTGTAAGGCCGCCCCTTAACAAAGCGGGACGACGGGAAACATCAAGCCCTTCGGCTACGCTGTTTATAAAGCTGACAGCTCTTGATGACCTGCGGCTTGAGCAGGTAAAGGGTCTTTTGTGGGAATATCCCGGGAAATGCAGGGTCGTATTGTATTTTGAACGGGAAAAAAAGAAAATGGCTGCGCCGCAGTCTCTTTATGTAATGAATGATCAGGGCCTGATAGACAGTCTTTCGGCACTATTGGGAAAAGAAAACGTGGTTATGAGGTAGAGGGGTAAAAGTTATGAGTGATTTTGATGACAGATACAGCGCTATAAGAAGGGCTTTGATAGAAAGAGAGTTTTCAAGGCTCAATGATATGCAGCAGAAGGCTGTTTTTAAGACCGAAGGGCCGCTTTTGCTTTTGGCCGGCGCAGGCAGCGGAAAGACAACGGTGCTTATAAACAGGATAATTAACCTTCTGCGCTTCGGAAGGGCATACGAGTGCGATTTTGCTCCCGATTATGCTGGGGATAACGAGATAAAAATGCTGGCGGAGGCTTTGAATGACGAAAACTCGCTGGACGATCCCCAAATTGCCTCGCTTTGTGCCGTGGATCCTCCTAAACCTTATGAGATAATTGCCATTACCTTTACAAACAAGGCGGCGGGCGAGCTTAAAGAGAGGCTGGAGGCGGCCTGTGGAAAGGATGCCAACGATATATGGGCACATACCTTCCATTCGGCCTGCACCAGGATACTGCGCCGCGAAATATCAAGGCTTGGCTATTCGAAGAACTTTACGATTTATGATGAAGATGACCGTAAAAAGCTTTTAAACACCGTTATAAAGGATTTGGGTTATGACGATAAGCGCCTTGAGGTGAGGGGTATAATATCCGAGATATCCAAGGCAAAAGATGGTCTTATCGGTCCTGAAAAATATGCTTCCGGGTGTGGAGATGACTATTACAAGCGTACTGTCGCAAAGATATATGCAGAATATCAAAAGCGCCTTTTTGAAAGCAGCGCTTTGGATTTTGATGATATAATTTTCAAAACGGTCGAACTTCTTCAGAATTTTGAAGAAGTCAGGGAGTATTACCAGAGAAAATTCAGATATGTTCTTGTCGACGAGTATCAGGATACTAATTATGCTCAATATGTGCTTTGCAGCCTTTTGGCCGGCGGGTATGAAAACATTTGTGTGGTTGGAGACGATGATCAGAGTATTTATAAGTTCAGGGGTGCTACCATCGAAAATATCCTTCAATTTGAAAAGCAGTATCCTTCGGCGGTCACTATAAGGCTGGAGCAGAATTACCGTTCCACATCAAATATATTGTCGGCCGCCAACAGCGTTATTTCAAACAACGCCGCTAGAAAGGGAAAAACTCTTTGGACAGAGAATGGAACGGGTGACGCAGTATACCTTTATGTGGGCGAAACTCAGGATGAGGAAGGTCAGTTCATTGCCAAGACTATACTCGAAGGATGCACAAGGGGTGAAAAGCTGAACAGCTTTACGGTGCTTTATAGAAATCATGCGCTGTCCAATGGCATTGAAGCTGCTCTTAAAAGGAACAATATACCATACCGCATTGTTGCCGGACTGAGATTCTTTGACCGCGCCGAAGTAAAAGATATGATAGCATATCTTTGGGTCATAAATAATCCATTTGATACCGTCAGGCTCATGAGGATAATAAATGTGCCTGCCAGAAAGATAGGCGGCAAGACGATAGATACTTTGCGCAGTATTGCCGAAAGGGATGGAATTTCGCTTTTTGAGGTGGCCGAAAAGTGCCTTGAATACCCTGAGCTTGCACGCAACAGTGCGCCGCTTTTGGCGTTTACCGATATGATAAACTACTTAAAAGAGCAAAAGGATAAAGTGATGCTGGATGAGCTTTATGACGAGCTTTTGGAAAGAAGCGGATATCTTGAGCATCTGAACGGCCAGGGGCGTGAAGGTAAAACCAGAATGGAAAATGTATTGGAGCTTAAGTCCAGCATAATTGAGTACTGCGAGAAGGCCGAAGAATCCACCCTGGCAGGTTTTTTGGAGGAAATATCTCTCGTGTCGGATGTGGACAGATATGATGAGAATGCCGATGCTGTCACGATGATGACCATGCATTCGGCAAAGGGGCTTGAATTTGACACCGTATTCATATGCGGTGCCGATGAAGGGATTTTCCCCTCTTACCGCTCGATGGACAGCACAGATGAGCTGGAAGAGGAAAGAAGGCTTTGTTATGTAGCGATGACCAGGGCGAAAAAGAGGCTTTTCATAACCTCTGCAAAGCGCAGGCTGCTTTACGGCCAGACTGTTTTCGGTAAACTTTCGAGGTTCGTGGAGGAAATAGACCCCCAGCTGCTTCACAGGCATGTGCCCAGGGTTGCGGCCAATGAAGCGGTCCATCGTCAGCCTGTCAGAAGACCTCAGATCGAAAGGCCTTCGGTTTCAGTGGCGCCGAAGCATGATGTGAAAAATGAAAGCTTGGATTTTGCCAAAGGGGATCTGATAGTGCATAAGGCCTTCGGAAGCGGTAAGATAATTAATGTGACCCCTATGGGAGGCGACCTGCTGTTGGAAATAGAGTTTGAAAATGCCGGAGTAAAAATGATGATGGCAAAGACGGCCGGACAGTATATTTTTAAGGTGTAGGGGCGTTTGGGCAGAATATATCGGTATAGAGCAAAAAAATGTTGCATTTGTACGATAAATATGGTAATATAATCAAGCGTGTATTACGGGCGGTCCTCTGCCTATGTCAGGGCACGAACGCCTATGAAGAAAGGAAATCAAAATTATGGATTTGATCAAAAAACTGACAGAGACTCAGCTTAAGGATGGCGTTGATAATTTCAGCGTCGGCGACACCATCAGGGTTCATGCCAAAATCAAGGAAGGAAACCGTGAAAGGATCCAGGTCTTTGAGGGCACCGTTATTGCCAAGAAGCACGGCGGTATTCAGGAAACCGTTACCGTAAGGCGCGTTTCTTACGGCGTAGGTGTTGAAAAGACATTCCCCATCCATTCCCCGAATATCGAGAAGTTCGAGGTCGTAAGGAAGGGTAAAGTCAGGCGCGCCAAGCTGTATTATCTCCGTGACAGGGTCGGTAAGGCTGCCAAGGTCAAGCAGGACATCTAAAGCTGCAAAGATAAGGGGACGGGGAACTCGTCCCCTTTATTTAATTTTTCAAGGTCAAACGGGTGACGGTGCATGGATAAAGAAGTAAAGAAAAGACAAAGCGCTGGCGCGGAGCTTTTCGGCTGGGCGCAGTCCCTTATATGGGTATTGCTGGCCCTGATTCTAGTAAGCTCTTTTTTTGTTCGCATATCCGGGGTGTCCGGAGATTCCATGTTCCCGACGCTGCACAACGGCGACAGGATACTTGTACAGCTTTGGGGATACGATTCTCCCCAAAGAGGTGATATTGTTGTTATCATGGCCCCACATTATGATGATGCTCCGCTTGTCAAAAGGATAATAGCAATGGAAGGCGACACAATAGAGGTGGTCGACGGAGGCCTGGTAATGGTAAACGGTGAAGAAGTAATTGAGGGTTATATCAATGAGCAATCCTTCATGCAGGGCACCATGTCCTATCCGTTTGTTGTTCCGGAAGGGTGCGTTTTTGTTATGGGGGATAACCGCAATCACAGTGCCGACAGCCGATCTGTGGAGATAGGACCGCTGAAGGTCGACGATATAATAGGTAAGGCCTTTTTCAGGATCATGCCGTTGAGTGGTTTCGGAGGTATATGATTGAGCATTAATTGGTATCCAGGACATATGGCAAAGACCCGAAGGCTTATGCTGGAGGACCTTAAAAACATAGACGCCGTATGTGAAATAATCGATGCGAGAATACCTTGCAGTTCGCGCAACCCTGATCTCGAGAGGATATCGTCAGGCAAAAAACGTATGCTGGTTTTAAATCGCGAGGATCAGGCTGATCCTGTACAGACATCGCGCTGGGTGGCGTTTTATAAGGAGAAGGGCTATGTCGCAATCTCGACCAACAGCCAGAAAGGCGGATTCATGCAGCACTTTACCAATGCCGTTGCTCAAAGCTGCGGCGAAATTCTCCAGCGGAATGCGGACAAGGGCGTGAACCGCACGATAAAAATAATGATAGCAGGCATACCAAATGTGGGCAAATCGTCATTTATAAACCGGCTTTTGGGTAAAAAATCGGCCGCTTCTGAGGATAGGCCTGGCGTGACCCGCAGCCGACAGTGGTTCAATCTTATGGGCAAATATGATTTTATGGACACGCCGGGAATGTTGTGGCCCAAGATCGAAAGTGACGAGGTGGGCTTTAAGCTGGCTTTTGCAGGAACCATAAGGGATGAGATATTGGACAGCGAGCTGTTGGCTTGCAAATTCATCGAGATGCTTCCAGACAGGTATTATGAGAGGCTTGTAAAGCGTTATGGCATTACAGCTGAAAGAGCGGACAATAGCTATGATACATTGGAAGAAATGGCTAAAAAGCGTGGCTTCCTTTTGGGTAGAGGTATGCTGGATACCGAAAGGATGGCCAAGGTGCTGATAGACGAGTTCCGATCGGGCAAGTTAGGCAGGATGACCCTGGACGATTGTGAGGAAGACGCCTGATGTATTCATATGAAAAGGACGCATGGGGAAAGGGCCTTTTGCTCTGCGGCATAGACGAGGCAGGAAGAGGGCCTCTGGCTGGGCCGGTATGTGCCGCCGCCGTTATCCTGGATCCTGCTGTCCATATCGAGGGCATCAATGACTCGAAAAAGCTGAGCGAGAAAAAAAGGGAACTCTTGTACAGTGAGATAACCGAAAAAGCGCTTTACTGGTCGGCTGCTTTTGCCGGCGAAAGAGAGATAGACGAGCTTAACATTTTAAAAGCTACATTTCTCGCCATGAAAAGGGCTTATGTAGGCCTGGGAACTGTGCCGGATGAGGTTATTGTAGACGGAAACAGAGACCCCGGGCTGGGCAGGAATGTTATGTGTCTGGTTAAGGGCGATGCAAAATGCGCCAGCGTCGCCGCGGCGTCCATAATC
>CALWAP010000032.1 GCA_944375715.1 uncultured Clostridia bacterium
GACAAGGGACCGGTATATGAAAAATCTGGCCCTTCAGTACCCGGGTTATGGTTTTGAAGTGCACAAGGGCTATCCCACAAAGGCGCATATTGAAACTTTGCGTGTGTTAGGACCGTCTGAAGTGCACAGGCGCAGTTTCCTGAAAAAAATACTTGACAATGGAAAATAAACTTCTGGGCCGGTACGGCGAGCAGATTGCCGTGGATTTCCTGCGTGGAAAGGGCTATGAGATACTTGACTGCGGATATTCCTGCCCATTCGGTGAGATAGATATTATCGCCGAAAAGGATCGTTGTGTCATATTTGTCGAAGTTAAGACAAGAAAGCACAGGAAGGAAATACCGGCAATGGCCTCCGTAGGGCCTTTGAAACAGCGCCATATCATCAATACAGCCGGCGTATGGGTCAGTGAAAATGATTGCCGTTTGCAGGTCAGGTTTGATATAATCGAAGTATATGCCGCAGACAAGGTTATCAGGCATATAAAAAATGCCTTTGCTTAAGGCGGTGGGAGAATGTCACTTTACGCCATTGGGGATACTCATTTTTCCGAAAGCGCCGGAAAACCGATGGACATATTTGGCGGGGCGTGGAAAGATTATCGCAATAAGCTGGTGTCCTCTTTTGAAAGTCTTCTTAAAGATGAAGATACGCTTTTGATATGCGGCGACTTTTCCTGGGGAATGAGCCTTCAGGAGGCGCTGGAGGATTTCAGGCTGTTGTGCCGTTTCCCCGGCAGGAAGGTCTTTTTAAAGGGGAACCACGATTATTGGTGGGAAACCGTATCCAAAATGAACCGTTTTTTTGAAGAAAACGGCTTAAAAGACTTGCTTTTTTTGCATAATAATTGTATTTTTTATAAGGATACCGCGCTTTGCGGCACAAGAGGCTGGTTTTATGACCCCTCGGATGCAACAGCGGGTGACGAGAAGGTGTTCAAAAGAGAGCTTATCCGCCTGGAGGCATCGCTAAGGGCCGCGGGAGATACTCCGGAGAAAATATGCTTCCTCCATTACCCGCCGGTATTCAAAAACGCCGAGGTAAAGCCGATAACAGATCTTTTAAAGGCATATGGTGTATCCAGATGCTATTACGGCCATCTGCACGGCGACAGCTTAAAAGGAGCCTTTGGAGGAGAAAGGGACGGCATAATATACCGGAACATTTCGGCAGATAACACGGGCTTTGAGCCTGTTATTATAAAAAAATAAAAGATTTAAATATCTAAGGAGGAATCCCTAAGTGAAACTGACAAATGTTGAGAAAAAGGAAAACAATCAGGTGGAGCTTTCCATTCTGGTGGAAAAGGATGAGTTTGAGGAGGCTATGCAGAAGGCATATAAAAAGAATGTCTCCAACATCAATATCCAGGGTTTCCGCAAGGGCAAGGCGCCCAGAAAGATGATAGAGAAGCTTTACGGTCCCGAAATATTCTATGAAGATGCCATCAATTTCTGCTATCCCCAGGCGTATGACGCCGCTGTCAGGGAAGCCGATATAGAGACGATAGATAATCCCGCTTTGACCGATTTTGATATAAAGGACGGGGAGTTCTCCTTCAAGGCTGTCGTTTCGGTAAAGCCCCAGCTCAATGTCAAAAAGTATAAGGGCCTCGAGGCCGAAAAGCCCGTTGTGGAGATAAGCGACGAGCAGGTCGATGCCGAGGTTGAGAGGATGGCCGAGCGCAATGCAAGGCAGGTCCCCGTTGAGAGGGAGGCAAAGGATGGCGACGAGATCATTTTTGATTTCGAAGGATTTGTTGACGGCAAGGCTTTTGAGGGCGGCAAAGCCGAGCATTATGCCTTGAGGCTGGGATCGGGTATGTTTATCCCCGGTTTTGAAAGCCAGATCGAGGGGCACAAGGCCGACGAGGACTTTGAGGTCAATGTAACATTCCCCGAGGACTATCATGCGGAGGAACTCAAGGGCAAGCCGGCTACATTCAAGTGCAGGATCCATGAGGTGAAGGAGATCCAGAAGCCCGCTATCGATGACGAGTTTGCCAAGGATATCTCTGAGTTTGATACCATGGAGGAATACAAGAAGGACCTGAAGGAAAAGATGACGGCTTCCGCCCAGGAGAGGGCCGACAGCGAATATAAGGAAACGCTGCTTTCCCAGCTGGCGGAGAATCTTGAGGGAGAAGTTCCTGCCGTCATGTATGAAAATGAGATAGACCAGATAGTAAATAACTTCAGCTATCGCATGGCTGCCCAGGGCCTGGATTTCGATTCTTACCTCAAGGCTACTGATATGCAGCTTGACGCTCTGCGTCAGCTTTACAGGCCTCAGGCCGAAAGAAATGTCAAAGTCCGCTTGGCTTTGGAGGCTGTTGCAAGGCTCGAGAATCTGGAAGCCAGCGACGAGGATACCGAAAAGGAGATCGAAGAGGCCGCCAAGCAGTATAATATGCCGGTCGAAAAGATTAAGACCCTTATCACCCTTTCCGGCATTAAGTCTGATATAATGGTCCAGAAGGCCATTGATTTTGTCGTTGCCAATGCAAAGGCGCCTAAGAAGCCCAGGAAGACAGCCTCACGCAAGAAGAAGGAAACATCGGACGGCGAAGCTGCGGCGGAAGCCGAGAATACGACAGAAAAGGCCGAGGATAAGGAGTAATATAACAATTACATATCATACCCTCAGAAAGGAGCGCATATATGCCTTATGTGCCAATGGTAGTCGAGCAGACAAGCCGGGGCGAAAGGTCCTATGATATTTTTTCACGTCTGCTCAACGACAGAATAGTGATATTGTCCGAAGAGGTCACCGATCAGACGGCGAGCCTTATAGTGGCTCAGCTTCTGTTCCTGGAGGCCCAGGATCCTGACAAGGATATTCAGTTTTATATAAACAGTCCCGGCGGATCGGTAACGGCCGGCATGGCTATTTACGATACTATGCAGTATATAAAGTGCGATGTATCGACGATATGCGTCGGAATGGCGGCCAGCATGGGTGCTTTTCTGCTTTGTGCAGGAGCCAAGGGCAAGAGGTTTGCGCTGCCCAACAGTGAGATAATGATCCATCAGCCTTTGGGTGGTATGCAGGGACAAGCCAGCGATATAAAGATCCACGCCGAGCATATAGTAAGGACGAGAAGCAACCTCAACAGGATTATGAGCGAGAGGACGGGTCAGCCGCTGGATGTCATTGAAAAAGCTACCGAAAGGGATAATTTCCTTTCGGCCCAGCAGGCATGCGAGTTCGGACTTGTTGACAAGGTTATAGAAAAGCGTTAAGCGGGGTTGAAATAAATGCCTTCAAATGATAAAAAGGAAGTGCGGTGCAGCTTTTGCGGCAAAACCCAAAGCGAGGTCAAAAAGCTCATCGCAGGCCCGGGGGTATATATCTGCAATGAGTGTGTCGAGACATGCATTCAGCTGTTGGATGATGAGCTGGATTACGACAAGGAAGATACATTCAAGTTTGATGATAAACTGCCTACCCCGGCTGAGATAAAGGCCGGGCTGGATCAGTATATCATAGGCCAGGACAGGGCAAAGGTATCCCTTTCAGTGGCGGTTTATAATCACTATAAGCGCATACGCAGCAAGTCGTCGTCCGGAGGAGTAGAGCTTCAAAAGAGCAATATCCTTATGGTTGGACCGACAGGCAGCGGCAAGACCTATCTGGCCCAGACCTTGGCAAAGAACCTTAAGGTGCCCTTTGCTATCGCGGACGCCACAACGCTGACCGAGGCGGGATATGTCGGCGAAGATGTCGAGAATATACTGTTAAGGCTTATTCAGGCGGCCGATTACGATGTTGAATATGCCGAGCGCGGTATAATCTATATAGACGAGCTGGACAAGATAGCCAGAAAGAGTGAAAATCCTTCAATAACGAGGGATGTTTCGGGCGAGGGAGTGCAGCAGGCGCTTTTGAAGATACTCGAAGGCACGGTGGCCAATGTGCCGCCGCAGGGCGGCAGGAAGCATCCCCAGCAGGAGTTTATACAGATAGACACCAGCAATATACTTTTCATATGCGGCGGTGCTTTTGACGGCATAGAAAAGGTCGTTGAAAAAAGGATAGGCAAGCAGGGAATCGGTTTTGGAGCCGAGGTTCGATCCAAGGCGGAAAAGAGCAGCGATGAGCTTTTAAAGCAGGTGGAGCATCACGATATCCTGAAGTTCGGCATAATACCCGAGCTGGTCGGACGCCTTCCCGTGCTGGTCACGCTAGACAGCCTGGATGAAAACGCCCTTTTGGATATCCTTTCAAAGCCGAAGAACGCTCTGACAAAACAGTATCAGTATCTCTTTAAGCTGGACGGCGTTGATCTTGAGTTTGAGGAGGACGCCTTAAAGGCCATAGCTCAAAAGACGATAGAGCGAAATACCGGCGCCAGGGGACTCAGGTCGGTCATGGAGGGCCTGCTGACCCAGATCATGTTTGACACTCCTTCGGATCCCGGTGTCAAAAAGATAGTTATTACCAAAGCCTGTGTAGAGGAAGGCGCGAAACCTGAAATAATCAGCCGTTAGTAGAACAGGCAGAATATAAAGGGCAGGGTGCAGATTGCCGCACCCTGCCCTTTATCAACATTGACCATACAACTTGAATAAATTTGTGAAATATGATATACTTTATTTTCGAATGGAGGATTATTATATGACAAAAGATTTTGATACCACATTGGTCATTCATAATATACCCACCATGGCTTTGATCGGACTGACGGTCTTTCCAGGGTCTGTCTTTCACTTTGATGTTGGAAGGCAGATATCGATAACGGCCTTGGAAAAAGCAATGGCTGCCGATCAGAAGATGTTTCTCGTTTCTCAAAAAGAAATGGCTGTGGAAAATCCCACTTTTAACGATGTGTACCGCATGGGCACTATTGCCAGGATCAAGCAGGTGCTTAAGCTTCCCAACGGTACTTTAAGGGTGCTGGCGGAGGGTGACGCCAGGGCTATCGTTTACGCACCTTTGTCTGATAAAGAGTATCTGCGCTGCGACGCGTATATAATAAAGAACGAACCCAGGGTGGCCGAAACCAAAAGGGATCAGGCGCTGCTCAGGACCTTGCGTGACCTTTTTATGGAATATACCGAACTTGTACCCAAGCCGGGCAGCGATGTTATCATGAAGGTCTTTGACAGCGATGATATGGCCTATGTGTCCGACTTTATAGCGCAGAATACCATGATAAACCATGAGGACAAGCAGAAGCTGTTGGAAGAGACCGACGGCAGAAGGCGATGTGCCCTTTTAAACAAGATCCTGATGAAGGAAATAGATATTGCCGTCATCGAGCAGGACATTCAGAACAAAGTCAAGCTTCAGATGGATAAAAACCAGCGTGACTATTATCTGCGCGAACAGATCAGGGCAATAAATGAGGAACTTGGGGAGAGCGAAGACACACTTTCCGAAGCCAGGACCTATGCTGACAGGATAGAAAAAATGGGCTTTGCCGATGATATAAAGGAGAAGCTGCTTAAAGAAGCCTCAAGGCTTGGCAAGATGCAAGCATCAGCGCCCGAAAGCGGAGTTATCAGGACATACCTTGATACTGTTTTGGAGCTTCCTTGGAAAAGGTCCACCGAGGAAAACAATGATATTGCCAAGGCTGAAAAAATACTCAATGCCGACCATTATGGCCTGGAAAAGGTGAAAGAGCGTATCCTTGAGTTCTTTGCCGTAAAGACCCTTTCGGGCGGGATAAAGGGCCAGATAATATGCCTTGTCGGCCCCCCGGGTGTCGGCAAGACCTCTATTGCCAGATCGGTAGCTTCGGCCATGGGAAGGACATATGCCAGAATATCCTTGGGCGGTGTTCGTGATGAAGCTGATATCAGGGGCCACAGGCGCACATATATCGGCGCCATGCCGGGCAGAATAATCTCGGCCGTCAAACAGGCCAACAGCAATAACCCGCTTATATTGATAGACGAGATAGATAAGCTGGCATCCGATTACAAAGGCGATCCTTCATCAGCTCTTTTAGAGGTTTTTGATACTGAGCAGAACAGCACTTTTGTAGATCACTATATTGATCTTCCTTTTGACCTTTCAAATGTGTTGTTTATATGTACTGCCAACAATGCGGAAAATATACCCGATCCACTTTATGACAGGATGGAGATCATCGAACTTTCCGGGTATACGGCAGAGGAAAAGCTTCATATAGCAAAGCGCCATTTGCTTCCCAAGCAGCTTAAGGCCAACGGCCTCAGGCCTTCAAACCTGAGGATCAGTGAAAAAGCTATGAGGGTGATTATCGACGGTTATACCCGGGAGGCCGGCGTGCGTTCGCTGGAAAGGGAGCTTGCCAAGCTGTGCAGAAAATGCGCCAAATATATGCTGGAAACGGGCAAAAAATCTCTCAGCATTACTCCCGATAATTTAAGCCGCTATCTTGGAAATGTGAGATTTAAAAAGAAGACGCTTTACGGCGATAATTACTGCGGAGTAGTAAACGGCCTGGCATGGACCTCTGTCGGAGGGGAAATTCTTGAAGTTGAGGCTCTGTCGGTGGAAGGAAGCGGGAAAATAGAGGTTACGGGCAATCTGGGCGATGTAATGAAAGAATCGGTAAAAGCGGCGGTGACATATATACGCAGCCGTGCGGAAACGCTGCATATTCAGTCCGATTTCTATAAAACACGGGATATACATATCCATTTTCCCGAAGGAGCCGTGCCTAAAGACGGCCCTTCGGCAGGCATAACTATAGCAACTGCGCTTATTTCGGCCCTGTCTGGAAAAAGCGTGAGAAAAGATATTGCTATGACCGGAGAAATTACAATAACAGGCAGAGTACTTCCCATTGGCGGGCTTAAGGAAAAAACCATGGCTGCATATCTTGCCGGTGTAAAGACGGTGTTGGTACCCAGCGAAAACGAGCGAGATCTTGATGATATCGAACAGGTGGTAAAGGAGAATCTCCACTTTGTTCCGGTTTCGCATATGGATGAGGTGGTGCGTGAAGTGTTTTGCACCGAAACGCCTGAGGATAAAAAGCCTGTAAAGTGTGAAAACTTTACAGGAATAATGGTTCCGCCGACCTTGACAAATGTTACAAGTGTAAGGCCTTAGCGGCGATATAGGAGAAATATGGATTTCAGAAAGACGGTTTTTGTGCGCTCGGCAGCGTCGCCCGCCGGATTTCCGGCGGACGGCGCTAAGCGCCTGGTATTTGCAGGCAGATCTAATGTCGGTAAATCTTCCACTATTAACAGAATAGTCGGCAAAAAGGGATTTGCAAGGGTCAGCTCTATGCCGGGCAAAACAGTGCATGTCAATCTGTTCAGCACCGAAGGCAGGATATGGCTGGTCGATCTGCCCGGGTATGGGTATTCAAAAACCTCCATGGCCGAAAGAGAGAGATATTCTAAACTGATTGAGGAATATTTTGACTACGATATGAAAAATATCGCAAGGCTTTATGTCATTGTTGATATACGGCATAAGCCTACCGAGGGCGATATTGCCATGATCAAATGGGCCCAAAATTATGATTTGCCTATAACTGTTGTGGCAAACAAAAGCGATAAGATAAAAAAATCCGAAATTGAGCCTTCATTAAAGCTCATCAGACAGACTCTGGAGCTTGGAGATATCCTTATAATACCTTTTTCGGCCGAAAAAGGTGATGGTCGCGATGCTTTGATAAAGGACATGCTGGAAGCTTAGCCTTTAGAGGTGATGGTTTGAGAAATCTGCAATATTATATAATCGTTATCCCCGCTGCTCTTATTGCCATTTCATTCCATGAGATGAGCCATGCCCTGGCGGCAAGGCTTTTGGGCGACAGGACGGCTGAGAGCAGGGGAAGGCTCAATTTCAACCCTCTTTCGCATATTGACCCGCTGGGCCTTCTGTGTATGGTGTTTTTTGGCTTTGGATGGGCAAGACCGGTGCCTGTCAACCCAAGATATTTTAAAAATCCCAAGACGGGAATGGCGGTGACCGCTTTTGCCGGACCCCTTTCCAACTTTGTTCTGGGATTTGTCAGCCTATTTTTGTATATCGCTTTGACTGTTTCCTTTTCGGGCAGAGTGGTTTCCGCTTTTGCGCAGTTTATGTATGTCCTGGCTACGATGAATGTGGGCCTCGGCATTTTCAATCTGATACCGATACCACCGCTGGACGGCTCAAAAATACTTTTTATGTTTCTTCCAAACAGATGGGCTGCCTGGTGCTATCAGTATGAAGGGTATATACGCTTTGGGCTGGTTTTCTGCCTTTATCTCGGCTTGTTGGATGGAGTTATAGTAGCGGGGCAGAGTTTTGTTTTGGGCCGCTTTTTGACTTGGGGGCTTAAAATATGCTCAGCTGTGGGACTTTTGTAAATGGGACAGGTCACATTTCACCTTGAGGTGTTTGACGGCCCGCTGGACCTGCTTTTACATTTGCTTTCAAAAAACAGGATCGAGATAAGAGATATACCGATTGCCGATATTCTGCGTCAGTATCTTGACTATCTGGAAGAGATGAGACGTATGGATATTGAGGTCACGGCCGATTTTATTGCCATGGCCTCGCAGCTTATATACATAAAATCAAAAATGCTTTTGCCTGTTTATGAGGATGATGAATCAGAAGATCCGCGCTCTCAGCTTGTAAAAGCTCTTTTGGACTACCAGATGATAAAACAGGCGGCAGGCATGCTGATGAACAGATATGAAACAGGCAAGGATATGTATCCTAAGCCTCCTGAAGCAAGAGACAGGAGCTTTGAGCTTTTCGGAAATACGGCGGAGCAGCTCAAAAGGGCTATGGCTGTAATGCTTGAAAGGAAGGATGCCTTAAAGGCGCTTACCGCCGACAGTTTTACGGGAATAGTAGGGAAGGAAGCCTTTCCTGTCAGTAAAAAGATATATGAAATAGCCGCCAGACTTGAAAGGGTCGGTAGCCTTAGTTTTAAGCAGCTTTTATTTGAGGTTGAAAGCCGGTCGGAGTTGGTGGCTGTGTTTTTGGCCGTTTTAGAGCTTTCCAGGGACGAAAAGATCATTATCAAAGAGAATGGCGAAGAGCTAATGCTTATGCTGGGTGGTGATAAGCAGGATGGATAACAAAAGACTTGTGTATGCCCTTGAAGCCGTGCTTTTTGCTTCCGGTGAGCCTGTAAGCTCAGAGCGCCTGTGCACGGTTTTAGATATTGATAAAGTGGATCTGGAAAGCCTGGCGTTGAAGCTTGCAGGGGAATATGACGCATCGGCAAGGGGAATAAAACTCATAAGGCTTGAAGACAGGTATCAGCTTGTTTCCAGGCCCGATTATGCCGAATATATAAGGCAGGCGACAGAAACAGGGAAACCTCCGATGCTTTCCCAGGCCGCCTTGGAGGTTTTGGCCGTTATAGCTTACAGGCAGCCTGTGACAAAGACGTTTATAGAAAGCGTCAGGGGGGTAGACAGCGGATATACTATTTCATCGCTGTGCGACAAGGGCTTGGCCGAGACATGCGGCAGGCTTGATATGCCGGGAAGACCCCTTTTGTACCGCACCACTGAGAAATTTCTGCGTTCTTTTGGGCTGTTGGATTTGGAGCAGCTTCCCTATATAGAGGGGCTTGAGGTTAAAAGCGCCGCCGATGAGAGCGCTGAGGCTGGGGGAAATGTATGAAATGGGTGCTATTTTTCCTGCTGACAGTGGTAGAGATCCTTTTGCTGCTGCTGATAATACCGGTAACTCTTAGGATAAAGGCTTCGGATGATGGAACAAAAGTATATCTCAGGGTTGTTGGCATTAAGATAAATCTTTATCCCCAGAAGCCGAAGAAGGATCATAGTAAAGAAAAGAAGAAACAGGAAGATAGAAAAGACAGCGAAAAAGAAGAAAAAAGCGGACTCACTTTTGAAAAGATCACGGAATATCTCAGCTTTGCGGCGGATGCCCTGAGCTGGCTGCTTACAAGCGTAAAGGTGCCTGTTTTCAGGCTTAGGGCCTGCATATATAATGAAGATCCGGCTCGGACCGCTGTGCTTTACGGTAGTGCTTGTGCGGCATACGGTGCCATTATGCCGGCGCTTGAAAGAAACGTGAAGATAAAAAAGAGCAATGTGGAGCTGTATCCTGGCTTTGGACGTGAAGGCTTTTTTGAATTTGATATGGCCGTCAGGGCTTTCCCCGTACAGCTTGTTATTATAGCCGTTACGGCTTTTAAAAAGTGGAATACCATTAATAATGCAAGTGAGGCGATGAGAAATGAGTAATTTGAACGAGGTCATGAGCCAGACAATATCCAAAATTAAGGAGCTTGTCGATGTCAACACTGTCGTGGGCAACCCCATAACGACACCAGACGGCACAACGCTTATTCCAGTGTCCAAAGTCACTTTCGGGTTTGCGTCTGGGGGGACCGACGGCAAGGATAAGGCCGACAAGCCCTCCTTCGGTGCTGGCAGCGGCGCCGGCGTATCTATTGTGCCCATAGCTTTTATAGTTGTTTCATCTGGCAATACAAAAATGATATATATCGATCCCCCTACAAATACATCATTGGACAAGGCTATCGATATGGTGCCTGATATAATTGACAAGTTCAAAGCCGGAAGAAAGAAGGAAGACGGTGAAGCTGCGCAGGTCTGAGGTATAAAGGCAAGTATACCCCAATAAAGATTTATTGGGGTGATATGTTTGAACTTGAAAATTAAGGCTTTTAGTTTGTCGTGTGCTTTGTTTTTGTGTTTTTGCATTACTGATGTAAGGGCTGCCGATATTTCGGCCGAAAGCGGGATACTTTATGACCCGCTGACCGAAAGGATACTATGGAGCCGGAATGAACATGAGAAAATGCCTATGGCCAGCACCACGAAGATAATGACTGCTCTTGTGGCTATGTCCCTTTACGAGCCCGAAAGCGTTGTCGAGATTCAGCCCGAATGGACGGGTATTGAGGGTTCGTCCATGTATTTAAAGCCAGGCGAGCAGTTAAGCGTCTACGACCTTTTGTGCGGGACCCTGCTCATGAGCGGAAATGACGCCGCTACGGCCCTAGCCGGGATATTGACGGGCAATACCGAAGATTTTGTAGAGCTGATGAACCGAAAGGCGCGAAGGCTAGGCATGGAAGATACCTCATACGAAAACCCCAGCGGACTTGACGGCGAGCATCATTATTCCACGGCATATGATATGGCGGTATTGGCTTCTGAGGCTATGAAGTATGACGATTTCAGGGAAATAGTCTCGTCACGCAGTATAAGCACGGCAGGCAGGACAATGTCAAACCACAATAAGTTGCTTGGAATGTATGACGGGGCATGCGGGATAAAGACGGGCTATACGAAAAAAGCCGGTAGATGCCTTGTAAGCGCAGCCGAAAGGCAGGGACGGATGCTTGTTGCGGTGACACTTTCGGCTCCTGATGATTGGAACGACCATATGGCGCTTTATGATCAGGCGTTTGAAAGCATGACTCAAACCCCTGTTTTGGAAAGCGGAGATATGGGAGAGGTGTATGTGGCAACGGGGGGGAATTCCAGCTGCGGCATATATGTTCAGCAAAGTTACTCTGCCCTTTTGTTCCCAGGCGATGAGCAAAAGGTTTCGGTCAGCATAGAGGGACCGAGAATAGTGTATCCTCCGGTATATTCGGGAGAAAAATACGGTGAGGCTGTGGTCAGGCTGAATGGGCAGGAGATATTCCGCACCGATGTTTACTTTGAAAGCGATGTTGCGCTGCCTCAGCGGGATAAAGGCTTTTTTGAAAAAATAAAAGACAGATTGTGTGGGGTGAGAAATTGAAGAGCAGGTTGCAGAAAATTCTTTCCGAAAGGGGCGTATGCTCCAGACGGAAGGCTGAGGAATATATCAAATCCGGAGCTGTAAAGGTTAATGGCATTACAGCATCTTTGGGTGACAGCGCCGATGATGAAAGTGATGAGATCACTCTTTTCGGCAAAAGGATAGAGAGGCCAGATAAAAAGACATATCTTATGCTCAACAAACCCAGGGGTTATGTCACGACTATGTCGGATGAAATGGGAAGGCCGCAGGTATCTTCGCTCGTATCGGATGTCGGGAAAAGGGTGTATCCTGTCGGCAGGCTTGATATGTATTCCGAAGGCCTTCTTTTGATGACCGATGACGGTCAGCTGGCAAACAAGCTGACCCATCCTTCCCATAATATTTACAAGACTTACCTTGTCAATATCGGGTATCCGAAAGGCAGTGTCTTTGACGGAGACGCAAAGGAGCTGCTGTCCCGCCCGATGGAGATGGATGGAAGGGAGCTGGCCCCGGCGATATGCCGGACTGAGGCCAGGCTGGAGGATGGATGTATACTGACCATATCCATAAGGGAGGGTCGAAACCGACAGATACGGCGCATGTGCGAGATGTGCGGGTTCAAGGTCAGGTCGCTAAAAAGGGTAGCGGTCGGGGAAATAAAGCTGGGCGGGCTCAAAAGTGGCTGCTACCGCCGCCTTACAGACAAGGAAATCATGTATCTCAAATCGCTTTAAAAATTCCAAGGCATTGCAACTATCCGTAAGCGGCAATATAAAAAGATGCGGAGCCGGTTTGTCCGCGAAAACAATAAATAAAAAGGGTGATGGAGAATGAAGCGCATCAACGAAGCCATATCGGAAAAATACCCGAGCTTTACAAAGGGGCAGAGGCTTTTGGCTGCTTTTGTCAGCGAGCATTGCGACAAAGCAGCCTTTATGAGTTCTTTTGAGCTGGCGTCGGTGTCGGGGGTCAGCCAATCGACCGTGATGCGCTTTGCCCTGGCACTGGGGTACGGCGGATATACCGAGTTTCAGCAGGCAATGCAGACCGAGCTTAAGTATAGACTGTCGACGCTTTCCCGTTTTGAACTGATGTCAGACAACCCCGATGACAGAGATGTGTTTGAGGGAATTGCGGCCACCGATGCGCTTAATATTAAAAAGAATGTGGATTTGAACCCCGTGGACGCCATTAAAAACCTCTGCATGCGCCTGGCGTTCAGTTCCAAGGTGTATGTTTATGGCCAGGGGTATGCCTCGGCTGCCGCGCAGTATCTTTGCTGTTATCTCAGCATGCTTCTGCCTAATGTATGCAATGTCAATATGACGGGTATTGATCCGATGACAGCTATTTCGGATATAGATTCGGGTGATATGCTGTTGGTCATAAGTTTTCCTGTCCACAGCGAGAACACAAAGAAGATGGCAGCTTATGCCCGATACAGGGAGGCGTGCGTTGCGACTATAAGTGAGGGCGCGCATTCGGAAACGGCCGAATATGCCGATATAAGCTTGATTTCCGAATATGGTGATTATGGCATAAACGGAACTTTGGCGCCTTTGATATCACTGTGCGGCAGCATTATATGCCTGCTTGCAAAAAATGATGAAAAAGCCCAGAAAAAGCTCCGGCTTTCGGAAGAAGCTGTAGGCTTTGCATTCCCTGAAAAAATATGAACAGGGTAATAGTGATCGGGGCGGGGGCCGCTGGCATGATGGACGCACTGCAGGCACGTTATCTCGGTGCAGATGTACGAATAATTGAGCATAATTCACGCCCCGGGATGAAGCTTAACATAACGGGAAAGGGCAGATGCAACTTAACCAACGACTGCGATATGCAAACCCTTATAAAGAATATCCCGGGAAACGGCCGGTTTTTATACAGCGCTTTCAGTGAATTTGATTCTTATGATACAATGGCATTTTTTGAGGGCCTTGGGGTAAAGTTGAAAACGGAACGGGGAAACAGGGTCTTTCCCGTATCGGATAATGCCAGGGATATTTCCGGGGCGCTGATATCGGAAATAAAGAAAAAAGGGATAGGTATAATAAAGGACAATGCCCTGGAAGCCGTTATTGAGGACGGAAGGATTAAAGCTGTCAAATGCCAAAGGTCAGAGTATTTGTGCGACTGCCTTATAATGGCCTGCGGAGGCAGGTCTTATCCGGGCACAGGTTCTGATGGCAGCGGATATGCAGTGGCGAAAAAGGCTGGCCATACCGTAACGGACCTGAGGCCGTCTTTGGTGCCGCTTAAGGCGCAAGGAAATATCCCGGCGCGTCTTGAAGGGCTTTCGCTTAAAAATATTGCGGTGACCCTTTCCAAAAACGGAAAGGCGCTTTATAATGATTTCGGTGAAATGGTCTTTACAAGAAACGGGGTATCCGGGCCCGTGGTTTTGAGCGCATCGGCACATGTCGCAAGGGATATGCTTTTCCCCTGCGTCATGTCGATAGACCTAAAGCCGGCGTTGGACGAGTTTACGCTGGACAGGCGTTTGCTCAGGGATTTCGAAGGTGAAAAAAACAGGGATTTTTCAAATTCCCTGGGCAGGTTGCTGCCTTCAAAGCTGATACCTGTTGTGGTGGAGCTTTCAGGCATACCGGGTGACAAAAAGGTCAATTCGATAACCAGGCAGGAGCGGGCAGGACTTGTGTCCCTTATAAAGGGGTTCAAGATTGAAATAACGGGGACAGGCCCATTTGAAGAGGCAATAATAACTGCCGGTGGAGTATCCATCAAAGAGATAGATCCCAAAACCATGGAGTCTAAGTTGGTAAAGGGCCTTTATTTTGCCGGGGAGATAATCGATGTTGACGGTTAT
>CALWAP010000033.1 GCA_944375715.1 uncultured Clostridia bacterium
TGACAGGCTTTTGAAAATAAGCCGGACGATAGCCGACCTGTGCGGCGACGAGCAGATAGACGCCCGGCATATCGCCGAAGCGGTGCAGCTTCGCTCCCTGGACAGGGAAAACTATTTCGGACGTTAAAAAAAGGCGGCTTTCGCCGCCTTTATTTTATACAACCCTTAACAGGTATGAATGTTCCAGCAGGAAATATGTTACAATGCACTGTGTCAGCACCCACAGCAGATAAAATGTCATGAAGACCGAAACCGCCAGAAAAATCTTTTTCCCGATATTCATTTCTTTCATGGCCTTTTCCCCCCTATCCGTTTATGGCCAGAAAAACCATGGCAAAGGTCGATATCGCCGACCCCGCTATGATTACCAGCGCCGTCATGCAAAGCCAGAACAATGTTTCTTTCCTGTCGTTTTTCATGGTGGCTCCCCTCTTTCTCAAAAATCCGTCACGCAAAGCGCCTGTGACTCATATCTCCGTCCGCTTATGTACGCGTAAGCCGTTATCTGAAGCTCGGCCTTTTCGATTATCCCGCTGTCGCTTTCAAGCCCCGTTAAAACATACTCGGGTATGTTAATCTCAAGATTACCCCCTGCCTGCTCAAAGCCCCCGCTTTCCTCATATGCCTTGGTAAAAACACTATCCGCCAGGTCCCACGGCTTAAAGTAGGCCATGGTCTCCGGCTTTACGCTGCGGACATATATCCTCATGACATAGGAAAGGCCCGTCTTTTCCGGTATGCCTTCTCCCTGCCACGAAACCTCGGCCTTTCCCCATGTCGAAACATGGCCTTTGCCGTTATTCCAATGCTCTCCGTCTGCGTAAAAGGAGCCGCAGCAGGCCAAAGCGGTATTTCCTCCCTCTTCCCAAAAAGCCGTTTCAACCGCCTTTTCGTTCTGACTTGCCCCTTCCGCGCAGCCGCATAAAAGCAAAAGGGCAAGGACAATAAATGCGGCCTTTTTTATGTATTTCAATTATCCGACCGCCTTTCTTAAAATTCAAAACAGTTTATGGCCATGGCTTCATATCTTTGGCCGTTTACAACGGCGTATGAATTGACCTCCAGCTCAATTTTTTCTATACGCTGAACCTTTTTATAGCGAGTCCAGACAGCACCCTGCCCGTGAGCAATGGCCATGCGGTAATTTTCAAGGTCAAAGCTGTCATACTCCTGCTCGTATATATGGGTGCTGCCGCTAAAACTGAAAAAGAACGGGCCTTTGGTCGTAAGCTTGTATGAATCTATTTCCCTGGCATACATCCTGAAAACACATTCAATGCCTATCTCCTCGGGTATTTCTTCCCCGTACCAGGCAGCCGATATATCCGATGTTGCCTTGGCATAACCGTGGCTTCCGTCATCCCATCGGCTTACATCGGCCCAAAGGGAGGCCGTACAGTGAAGAAGGGGGGTATCTTCGCTTTCCTCGGTGACCCTTTTGAAAAGGGTGCTGTCGGGAAGTTCCGGCTGCCCGCATGAGCACAGCAGGCAAAGGACAAAGGCCAAAAGCAGGGCTTTTTTAACACGCCCCATAAAATCACCCTTTTTATTTTATTTTACCAAAAAAAAACGCCGCTTAAAGCCCTTGAGCGGCGGTTTGTATAAATCGACTATTTAGCTGCTGTTTTTTTGTCGATTCCGCATATCGCCCCGTCTAAAAGCCGTGGGCCGTCCCCGCCCGTGCGTATCTCGATAAAGCGCATGCCCTTTAAAACGGCTTTGGCCAAAGGCTCCTCGATAAAGGCCGAGATATTGGCCCTTACCTCCCTGGAATCCCTCGAAATACCGGCCAGGAACAGGCAGGCCTCCTCGTCCCATTTCAGCCTTACGCCTTCATGAAAAAGCCTTTCTTCCAGCGCTGAAAGCATATTCCATGCCACTCTTTCAAGGTCGCTTTTTGAAAGGGGCTCAAAGGGGATTATTTTGTCTATGCGGTTTACAAGCTCGGGAGGGAACAGCTTTGAAAGCCGGTCTTTCAGCTCGCTTTCGCCGCGGTCCCTGCCGAAACCTATGCCCCTTACGCTTCCCATGGTAAAGCCCATGTTGGAGGTCATTATGATGATAGTGTTTTTAAAGCTGACGCTCATGCCCTCGCTGTCGGTAAGCACCCCGTCCTCCAAAACCTGAAGAAGCAGGCTCAGGACCTCCGGATGGGCCTTTTCCAGCTCGTCGAAAAGCAGCACCGAGAAGGGCCTGCCCCTGACGGCCTCGGTAAGCAGGCCTCCCCTGCCGTAGCCCGTATATCCCGGCGGCGCGCCTATCAGCTTTGAAACCGAATAGGCCTCCCGGTATTCGCTCATATCAAAGCGCAGAAGCGATTTTGGGTCGTCAAAAAGGCACTCGGCCAGAGTCTTGGCCAAAAAGGTCTTTCCCGTGCCGCTGGGGCCGCAGAAAAGCATGACGCCCCTGGGCCTGCGGCTCATGCCGGGGAAAGCCAGGGCCGAACACACGGCCGACACGGCGCATGAAACGGCCCTTTTTTGGCCAATGACCTTTTGCGAGATCCTTTCTTCCAGCTCGGAAGGGGACACCATTCCGTTTACCCCCGCCGCGGCGGGTATGCCCGACATCTGCGCCACCACCCTTTTGATATGCTCCAGGTCAAGCACCGTCCTGCCCTCGGTCAGCGCCATGGCCGATGCCTCTTCCAAAACATCCACGGCCTTGTCGGGGAAATATCTCTGGGGCAGGAACCTGCGGCACAGGCTCTCTATCTCGCCCAGGATCTCCTCCCCGGCCTCTACCCCGTAATACCGCCTGCCGGCATAGGCGCATGACCGCAGGACGGCCAATGTGTCCTCCCTGCCGGTTTCCGATATCTCAATGGGCTGGAACCTGCGCTCAAGGGCCTGGTCCCGCCTTATATACCTGCGGTATTCCGATGGGGTGGTGGCCCCCATGATCTTGACCCCGCCTCTGGCCAGGACGGGCTTCAATATATTCCCGGCGTCGATGGCCCCTTCTGCCGCGCCGGCACCGGCCAGGGTATGCATCTCGTCTATGAAAAGGATGATATTGCCGCAGGAAACCGCCTCGGAGGTTATGTTCCTGACCTTTTCTTCAAACTCGCCGCGGTATTTTGTTCCGGCTACCAAAGAGGACATATCCAGGGAAAAAAGCCTCATGCCTCTTAAAGGCGCCGGCACGGCTCCCCTTTGCAGCAGGCAGGCAAATCCCTCTGCCACAGCCGTTTTTCCCACTCCGGCCTCGCCCAAAAGCACGGGATTCCCCTTCTTCCTGCGGCACAGTACCCTCATGACCCTTTCCAGCTCCTGCCTGCGCCCTACCAGAGGATCAAACGCTCCCCGAGCGGCCATGGCAGTCATGTCCCTCCCGTACTGAAGCAGCAGCTTGGGCTCCTTGGGTCTGGGGGCATTTGCCGGAGCGCTGCCCGTCCTTTTTATTTCCGACAAAAGCTCCGAAGGCCGCACGCCGCATTTTTCCAGCAGACTGAAAGCCCCGCAGGAGGGGTCTTCCAGCATAGCCGAAAGCAGATGGCGGCAGCTTATGCGCGCCTTTCCCTCCCTGGCAGCCTCCAAAGCAGCCTTTTTAAAGGCCTCGGCCGTCTCGCGGCTTATTTCCACCCTCAAAACAGGGCCTTGCCCTTTGCCAAAACACTCGGCAAGCCCCTGCTTTATCCTGTCTGCCGTCAGCCTGCGGGGGGCAAAAAGCGCCGTTATCTCCTCTCCTCCGCATTGGCACAGCCCCAAAAGCAGATGCTCGGTGCAAAGGCAGCTGTGGGCGCAGCTTCGGGCCGCAGAAAATGCCGCCGTTATTACCCGCTGGGCCTCGGGAGTGAAAATCCCCTCAGACATCTAATCCTTCTCCTCTCCCGGCTGTTCCTTATCCTCTTTTGGTCTTGGCGGCCTGACGGCAGAGGCGAAACGGTTCTCATGGCTGCCGCTTGACTGTATGTGATTGAGCCCCAACATATTTTTCTCCAAAAAAAGCCCTCCTTTAAGTGCGTTTCCGCCTTTCGGCTTTCTTATATTGTTGACCGAAAACGCAAATATATTTCAGATAAAAGATTGCATTTTCTGATTTTCATGTTAAAATAAAGGTACAAATCTTACCCACAGGAGGTTCGGTCAAATGGCATATAAAATCGGTGAAGCCTGCGTCGGATGCGGCGCTTGCGCGGCTCAGTGCCCTGTCGGCGCCATCAGCGAAAACGGCGGCAAGTACGAGATCAATCCCGACGTCTGCGTTTCCTGCGGCGCTTGTGCAGCTCAGTGTCCCGTTCAGGCCATAGAGGAAGAATAATTTCTTTTAAAGGCAAAACGGCATGGCGGTTTTACGGCATCGTAAAACCGCCATTTGTCAATATTTGCGGAAAATATCAAATTAATACATACACCAAAAGGAAAGGCGGCGATTCATTTGGAACTCGATACAGGCAGGTTCACCGATTATAAAAACAAGGTCATAAAAAACTGCGCCAACGTCATTGTCGGCAAGGACGATATCACACAGCTGGTTCTGACATGCTTTATATGCTCGGGGCATGTGCTTTTGGAGGATGTGCCCGGAACGGGCAAGACCATGCTTTTAAGGGCGTTTGCCAAAACTATCGGCAGCGGCTTTAAAAGGATACAGTTCACCCCCGACCTTCTGCCCTCCGACCTGACGGGCATCAATTTCTATAACCAGCATACGGGGCTTTTTGAATTTCGCCCCGGCCCTCTTTTCTCCAACATAATCCTGGCCGATGAAATAAACAGGGCCACTCCGCGCACTCAGTCCAGCCTTCTTGAAGCCATGGAGGAAAAGCAGATCTCTGTGGACGGCGTGACCATGCCCCTTTCCGAGCCCTTTATGGTCATGGCCACCCAGAACCCCGTTGAATCTTACGGCACATTCCCCCTGCCCGAGGCCCAGACCGACCGCTTTTTCATGCGCCTTAAGCTGGGCTATATGACAAGGGAGCAGGAGCTTTCGGTCATAAGCCGCCCCTCGACCTCAGACATAGTCGAATCCTTAAAGCCTGTCGTTACCCCCGAGGAAACGCAGTACCTCAAGGAAAACTACAAAAATGTGACTGTTCATGAAAGCGTTTCGGGCTACCTTATGGACATCATAACGGCTACCCGAAGCGAAAGTGCCTTTATAACCGGCGTTTCGACCCGCGGGGCCATAGCTCTTTACAAGGCCGCCCAGGTAACTGCCGCCTTCTCGGGCCGCGATTTCGTCCTGCCCGAAGATATAAAGATGCTGGCGCCCTATGTGCTGGCCCACAGGATAGTCGGCGCTTCTTCCATGTCATCGGGCGACGCCGAAGAGTATATCAGGAAAGTCGTAGCCTCGGTCCCCGTCCCTTTGGAGAAATAGCCATGCTTTTGAGTTTAGCCCTTTTGACGGCGGCGGCCTGCGCCGCCGAGGCCTATACTTTAAATCACGGGCTGGACAACCTCGTATATGACGCCCGGCCCTCCTCCCCTTCGGTGGACCCCGGAGAAACCTTTGAGGTAATAACGACGGTGGAAAACCGCAAGCTGCTTCCCGTTTCCTTCCTCAAGATACAGGAGACCCTCCCCCGGGAGCTTTCAGCCGAGGAGGGCATAAGCATAAGGCGCGACTCAGAGGTAGCAAGGCTTTCCACCTCCACCTTTTTAAAGCCGCGCCAGCGCATGGAAAAACGTTTCAAGGCCTCCCTGCCCCAAAGGGGGAGGTACTTTCTAAGGGGGGCCAACCTGCATGCCGGGGATTTTCTGGGCCTTAAGCAGACTTCGGCCTATTTCCCCGTCAACCGCGAGATAGTCGTCCTTCCCGCACCCCTTGACTCCTCATACGAGCTTAGGGCCCTGGGCGACTTTCTGGGCGACATGTCGGTCAACCGCTTCATAATGGAGGACCCTGTGCTGACCCTGGGGTTCCGCGAGTACACGGGACGCGAGCCCCAAAGGGCCATCTCATGGACACAGAGCGCCCGCATGGGGCGCATGATGGTCAAGAACTATGACCATACCTTAGACCTTTCGGCCACCGTCATACTAAATGTCGAATACCCGAAAGATATAGACTTCCGCCCCGAGCTTATCGAAAAATGCTTCTCTGCCGGGCGCACGGTATGCGAGGCCCTGGAGGCAAAAAGAATAAAGTACGGCGTTTTGACAAACGCCACCTCCTCGGGCGCTTTGGGCCTGTGGTCCCAGGTAGGCGACGGCCTGGGGCGCAGCCACCTCATGTCTATTCTGGAGGGCCTGGGCAGGGCTACATACAGCTGTACAATGCCCTTTTCCCGCCTTGCGGATTTGGCTTCGAGAAAAAACGAGGACGGCCGGTATTATGTTGTCATCACCCCCGTCATGACCGACAGGGACGCCCTGGCCATATCCCGCCTGAAGGCCCTTAAGGGCGGAGGGGTGCATATCATAGACGCATCGGCCATACCGGCCGATTCAAAGGAGGATGAAGATGGAAACAGCGATATTTCTTAAGGCCGCGGCCGACTGCGCCGCCTTTCTGGCCCTGGGGGGTTATGTGCTGGGCTTCTTCTTCAAGGTCTCCTTCATGCCATTTGCGCTCATTTTCCCGCCCCTTTCGGTCATGCTCTGCTTTTTGCTCAGGGACAAAAAGGCCCCGCTGAAATACCTTCCGCTGCTTTTGTCCCTTGGGGCATTCCCCTTCTGTGATTCTGCGGGTGAAGCCGCCTTAACGGCGGCACTGTGCGTTTACTGCGTCTATATAGCCGTAAAACAGATATATCTGAATGACGGCGACGACTATAAAAACATATTCCAGGGCGAGCTTATATGCGCCGTTTTTACGTCTATAATCTGCGCCATATCATTCGATTTTGACAAGTTAAATTCGGTTCAGCTGCCCTATGTGCCGGTGGTAGCCTGCTGCGGCATAGCCCTTTTGAGGATACTGCGCCACAGCCGTGAGGTCATAGACTCCCTTTCCTTCCGCAGGTCCAACCTCATTACCCTGGCGGCCGTTATAGCCGCCGGTGCGCTTTTAAGCTCCGAAACGTTCATTTCGGGCGTCACCCATATCGCTTCGCTTATATATAACGGCGTTTTTGTCAACCTTATAATGGCCGTTATATATGTGGTCATCAAGGGCGCCTCCCTTTTAAGCGGCCTTTTTTCGATGATATTCAATAAGCAGGTCACCTTCCAAAGCGAGGGTGACGACACGGCCGCCGGCCGTCCCGACTTTTATTTTGAGGACGAGGGGCTGGCACAGGTGCCGCAGCCTTTGGTCTACGCCGCAGCCGTTTTTGCCGCGGTGCTGGCCGTTTATCTTGCCGTGAAGCTTTTTAAACAGCTTGCCGGCAGGAACCGCAGGTTCGAGACAAACGGCGGCGAGATCTCCCGTGAGAGCATAAGCCTTTCGCGCCGCTCCCCCTTCTCCCTGAGGTTTTCCTCCGACAGGGAAAAGGTGAGGCAGCAATACCGGAAGTTCCTTAAAGAATGTCTTGCCCGAGGCATGCGGATATTGCCCTCAAACGACAGCCTGGAAATAGAAAACGGCGCTTCGGAGCTTTTCCCCGGCGCGCCCTTGAGCCAGCTGCGGCAGGTATATATAAAAGCACGGTATACCGAAAAGGAAATAACGGGCGACGACCTAAGGCATTCCAAAGAGCTTTATTCGGCCATAAAAAAGGTCAGGCCCCCTGAGGATGAAAAGGGGGCATAACCCCTGCCTTACGGCCATAAATAAGAATAGATGCCGGGGAAAGCTCCCCGGCAGTATTTTCCTCCCCAAAAATAGAAAGGAGATATTCAGATGACGGCTCTGTCCCTTTTTGAGCTGGATATACTCAATGCCCTTCAGGCCCTGCGAAACCCCATTTTTGACATTATTGCCAAAGCGCTCGACATCCTGGCGGCCAGGGGCGAGATATTCATATTCCTGACGGCGCTGCTTTTGATATTCCCCCGCACAAGGAAGGTGGGGGCGGCATGCGCTTTGGCGCTGATACTCGATTACGTATTCCTCAATCTGACGATAAAGCCCTGGGTGGCCAGGATAAGGCCCTATGACCTGGACCCGGGGATAAAACTGATAACCGACCCGCCCCACGATTATTCCTTCCCCTCGGGCCATACGGGGGTGGCCTTTGCCTTCGCTTCGGGTGTAAGCCCTCTGGGAAAAAAGGCCCACACCATGGCTTTGATATTCGCCTGCATAATGGGCTTTTCCCGCCTTTACCTAAGGGTACACTATCCCACAGATGTGCTGGCGGGGGCGCTGGTCGGCACCCTTTCGGGGCTGTTTTCCCTCTTTTTCTGGAAAAAGCGGCTGAAGAGTGATATTATATAGATAAACAGGCACTTTGATTTTGCGGAGGTAGAAAAATGACACTTATACAGGGCATACTTTTAGGCATGGTCCAGGGCTTCACCGAGTTCCTGCCCGTTTCATCCTCGGGGCATCTTACCCTGGCCTCGGCCATAATGGAGCTGCCCTCCGACATACTGTTTACGATAGTCGTGCATCTGGGTACGCTGGCCTCAGTAATAATAGCCTTTCGCCAGGATGTGCTCAAGCTGATCAAAGGGGCCATAGGCCTGGCTTTTGACGGCTTTAAGACCCGGGATCTTCCCTCAAGGCGGCTCGTGGTGCTGCTTTTTGCGGCTACCCTGCCTTTGGCCATTGGCGCCGTTATCGAATCCCTGGTCGAGTCCATGTTTGAAAGCACCCTTTTTGTCGGCTGTGCCCTGCTGGTGACTTCCGCCGTCCTTTATACGGCCGACAGGCACGGCGGCGGGGTCAAGACGGCCTCCAACGCCCGCCTTCCCGACGCTTTATGGGTTGGATTTGCCCAGCTGTGTGCCGTATTCCCCGGCATTTCCCGCTCGGGCAGCACCATATGCGCCGGGCTGTTTACCGGCTTTTCCCGCGACTTTGCCGTCAGGTTCGCCTTTCTTCTGTCAATACCTGCCGTGGCCGGCTCCTTTATATTCAAACTTCCCGACCTTCTCGAAACCGGAATGAGCGGCCTTTCGCCCGCCCCTTACATCGCGGGCTTTTTCTCCTCGCTTGTCTGCGGGTACCTGGCCATCAAGCTGGTAGGACTGCTGATGAAAAAAAACAGTTTCCGCTATTTTTCCTATTACTGCGCCGCCGCGGGCCTTGCGGCCATCATTCTGAGCCTCATATAGGAGGTAATCATGGACAAAAAAACTCAAGCACCGTCTCCCGCTCCGAAAAAAAGCCCGGGGAGCACCCGCACATCCCCACAGCAGGGCCGCAAAGGCAATTCCAAGTCGTCGGCCCTGCGCCGCAAAAGGACAAAGTGCCGTGCCATACGCGCGGTCTTGTACCTGTTCCTTGCCTTTGTCGGCGCCCTTTCGATATTCAGCTTAAAGGGCTTCCTCATAGATTGGTACAAAGCCCTTTTCGGCGGTCTTATCGGATTTGGGTATTTTCTTACGCCCCCCGCCTTTCTGTTTGCCGGACTGACCGTGCTTATACGGATAAAATCCAAAGTCAGGGTCAGGGAGGCCTGCACCCTGGCCATACCCGTTGTTTTTGGTGCCATGGGCCATGTCGTCAGAAGCGTTTCACCTCTTCCGGGGGGTATAAACAGCCTTAAGACGCTGGCGCAGACGGGAGCCTCGCTGACATCCGGAGGGCTTGTATCGGGTATATTGGGCCACCTTTTGAAAACAGCCCTGTCTCCCGTCGGCGCCATTCTTTTCTGCCTTGTTATAATGGCGGCTCTGGCCTTTGCTGCCACAGGGGTAAGTCCCGTAAGCTTTTTCAAAAAGCTAAGGCCGGCTCCCGAATACGAAGAGGAACTCTCAAAAAAGCCTGCAAAAGAGAAAAAAACCAGAACGGCCGAAAGAACAGCGCGGGAAGCCTCAGCGCAGACCCCTGCCTCTCCCCCTGCCGAAAAGCCCATTGACAGAGTCTCCGACCATTCCTTCAAAAAGGAACGCAGCTTTATCGACTTTTTCAAAAAGGACAAGCCGGAAGAGAAAGGGGCCGAGAAAAAAGACCAGACTTCTTCCGGCGCCGCCCCTTCCTTTGACCCTACCGAGCCTCCCAAGCCCGATTTTTCCACCTTTGAGGCCTCTTTGAACTCGCCGATATCCTTAAACACCGAGCGGGCTTCTGAAGAAAAAAAAGAGCGTCCTTCGGATCTCTCCTTTAAAACCGAGGGACTGATATCCTCCGTACCTGCCAAAAAGGAAGAGGACATGCCCCTTTCAAAAAACAGCCTGCCTTTGGTAAGTGAAAATCCCGCCGTCCGGGATGACACCCTGCCGCCCGTCAAAAAGGACACTGAACCCAAGGTGTCTTTAGAAAACGCAGCCGGGTTCGACATTTATTCGGCCGACAACCCGCCCCCTCCCGACATATCCCTGGACGAAAAGCGTGAGGCCGCCGCCGAGGCCCATGAAAGGGCGGCCGAAAGCGGGCTTTCATCGCTCAAAGCCGAACCTCCCGCCCAGGGCGGCAAATACATCTATCCCCCCCTGTCGCTTTTGAAGGCGGGCGACCCTGAGGTCGGGGCCGACCATGAAAGCATAATCAAATGCGCCGAGCGCCTTACCGACACCCTTAGAAGCTTCAACATAGACACAGCGGTAGTAAATGTCACCAAAGGCCCTACGGTCACACGTTATGAGCTACAGCTCCAAAGGGGCGTCAAGTTTTCAAGGGTGGCCTCCCTTTCGGACGATATAGCCCTTTCCCTGGGCGCATCGTCGGTCAGGATAGCGCCGATACCCCAGAACAACTCGGTAGGCATCGAGGTGCCCAACGAGATACAGGAGATAGTCGCGCTCAGGGATCTTCTGCAAAGCAAGAGCTTTGTCTCGGCCTCATCACGCCTGTCCTTTGCCGTCGGCAAGGATATCGCCGGCCAATGCGTCGTCGGCGATATCGCCAAAATGCCCCATATGCTTATAGCCGGCACCACCGGCTCGGGTAAATCGGTCTGCATAAACTCGCTGATAATCAGCCTTATCTATAAATCCTCCCCCGAGGAGGTAAGGCTTTTGATGGTCGACCCCAAGATGATAGAGCTGGGCATGTATAACGGCATACCCCACCTTCTGATCCCCGTGGTCACCGACCCCAAAAAGGCGGCCGGCGCCCTTAATTGGGCAGTGGGTGAAATGATGCGCCGCTATAAGCTCCTCAGTCAGATGAATGTCCGCAGCCTTGAGGATTATAACCGCGAGGTCAAATCAAAGGGCGAGGGCGAGACCCTGCCCCGGATAGTCATTGTCATTGACGAGCTGGCCGACCTCATGTTCGTTGCGGCCAAGGAGGTCGAGGAATCGATAGCCAGGATAGCCCAGATGGCCAGGGCGGCCGGCATGCACCTGATAATCGCCACCCAGCGTCCCTCTGCCGATGTCATAACGGGAATAATGAAGGCCAATATCCCTTCGCGCATAGCTTTTGCCGTGGCCTCCCAGATAGAGTCGAGGATAATCCTTGACCAGACGGGCGCCGAAAAGCTCATCGGGCGGGGCGACATGCTCTACAACCCCCTGGGCGCCCAGAAGCCCATGAGGGTCCAGGGCTGCTTCATAACCTCCAAGGAGGTGGAGGCCGTAATCGATTTTGTCAAGCAGTCGGGCGCCCCCGAATATTCCCAGGAGATCATGGACCACATCGAACGCCAGGCCGAAAATCCCCAAAACGGGGCGTCTGCTTCCCAGGGCGACGGCGATGAAGGGGACGACCCCATGCTGATGGAGGCCATTTCGGTGGCCGTCGATGAAGGCAGGATCTCCACCTCCATGCTCCAGCGCAGGCTCAAGCTGGGCTATGCCAGGGCGGCAAGGCTTATTGATATCATGGAGGAAAGGGGCATAGTCGGGCCATTTGAAGGCTCCAAACCCCGCTCGGTGTCGCTGACAAAGGATCAGTGGAGTGAGATGCAGCTGCGCATGAAAAACTGATATTTTATTAAGGAGATGATACAATGAGCAATTTCAAAGCCGTTGACCCCAAGGAGATCGCAGGAAATGCCATTTCCCTCTTTGACGACGGCTGGGCCCTGCTGACAGCCGGCACCGCAGATAAATACAACACCATGACCATTTCGTGGGGCGAAATAGGCTGCCTTTGGAACCTGCCCGTCTGCACCGTTTTTGTAAGGCCCTGCCGCTACACCTACGGCTTTTTGCAGGAAAGCTCAAGGTTTACCCTTTCCCTCTTTGATCCCCAGAGCTGCCGCAAGGAGCTGACGGCCATGGGCACCGTGTCCGGAAGGGATATGGACAAGATGACAAAAAGCGGCCTTACCCCCTTCAGTCCCGAAGCAGGCCTTACGGCCTATTCTGAGGCCAAAGCCGTTTTGGTGCTCAAAAAGCTCTACGACCATCAGTTTGACGCTTCCCATCTGCCCCAGGAAATCAAGGACCGCTCCTACAAGGGCGTGGCCGACGACGACCTGCACCGCCTTTATATCTGCAAAATAGAAAAAGCCTATATAAAGGAATAAAGAAATTTTAAAAAGCGCGCCTAAAGGCGCGCTTTTTTGTATATTATCAACATCAAAAAATGCTCTTTTCATGCTTTTTAACGGTTTTATTATACTCTGCTTTACCGTCTTAAGGAATTTTTGATATAATATTTATGAGGAAAAGCCGTACCTTCAGACAAAAGGAGGGATCTTTATGAAAAGCATGATTTCCAAACGCACCATTCTGGCCCTGGCGCTTATCCTGCTGCCCTTTATCTTCACACGCATGGAAGGCCCCATGACGGCCATAGCCGAAGCCTATACCTGGTTTAGGCCGACAGCATTCCTTTCTCCTCTTAT
>CALWAP010000034.1 GCA_944375715.1 uncultured Clostridia bacterium
GGATTTAGCTCATCTGGTAGAGCGCCACCTTGCCAAGGTGGAGGTAGCGAGTTCGAGCCTCGTAATCCGCTCCATTTCCCCGGCAGGAGTTCTGAAAAGACTCCTGCCATGTTATACGGCGCCATAGCCAAGTGGTAAGGCATGGGTCTGCAAAACCCTGATCCCCAGTTCGAGTCTGGGTGGCGCCTCCATAAGACAGCCTTTGGGCTGTCTTATTTTTTAATCTGAAAAGCGGGATTGGTAAATATGAAAGTTAAAACCGCTGTCTTTTTATGCGTGCTGGCCATGTTGCTCTCTGCCTGCGGCAGTCGGAGCGGTACAGAGGAAAGTCAGGGTATTGATCAAAGTGGACTTATGGAATTGGAAAGCGGGGAAACCTGCGGTCTTTCGGACGAAGAGCTGGCTCCATGCCGTGAAAGCTACGAAAAGGTGCTGAGGGAAAATTACCAAAGCGACAGGTATTGTTTCGCCCTGCCTTTTGTCGATGGGGACGGGTATCCTGAGCTTGTGGTCGGGGACAGCGAGCAGGGAGGCATGTATCTTTATACATGGGACGGCGAAGAGATAGAGGGTCCCTTTGATGCCGGTGACAGTGGGGTATTTACCTGTTACGAGTCACAGGGCATTTATTATGCCGGAGCTTTTGAAGGAGTACAGACTTATATGAGCCTGAGCGGTGGCGAAAGCTCTCAGAGCATAACCTTTTTTAAATCGGAAGAGGGATTTTTTGTGAATGACGCCGAGGTCACAGAGGAGGCGTACAAGAATGCCCGGTCGGAATATTTTGAAAACCTTCCTGAGGCATTGTCAGTATCGGTAGAGCTGCGTCCGGGAAGCGATGCCGATGAAAAAGAGATTATGTATTCGGTCAGTGAGTGGAATATAAAATATGTGCTGTGGGAGAAAGCCGGCTGACAGTGACAAAGTAAAAGGCCGGGAGCCTTGAAACACTGTACTGAAAATTGGACTGCCTTTTCTGTATTATTAAGCTGTGATACAGGAAAGGCGGTTTTTTATGAATAAATACAGGTTTATAAATGTCATGGGGCATATAGAGGTTTATGATTCCTGGGGGCAGTTTGTTCTCAGTGCTGACAGCCATGATGAGGCTGAGGCAGAGTTGGACTGTATGCTTGGTGAAGAATAAAAAATGTAATTGTACAGCTTTCCGCTTAATATATTTAAGCAGGAGGTTAGTACATGATGAGCGATAGTGTAAAGGGCAGGATATACTGTGGAATAAGTTTTTTGTGTATGGCTTTATGTATAGGGCTTATAACGACGGTGGCATTGTCAGAGCTTTCGGGCGGCAGGAAGATTGCAATGCACAGGCCGCCCGAAATGAAAATGGCCGATGATATCGGTAGGCAGGAAGGCGCGGGTGTTTTTATTACGGAGGAAGAAATAGCCGCAGTTATTTCCGGTTATCTGCCATCGGAACTGCCGCTGGATGAGATGTCGGCCCAGGTATATAAGGATGGCACGGTGATTCTTTGCGGTGAGGCAGACAAAGAAAGACTTATTTCATATCTGAAGTCGTTGGGGATGGATCAGGGAACACTTGGGCTTTTAAAGGTTGGGCTTCCCTCTGAAATTGAGCTTGAGGTCGGACTTATGTGTCATATGAATGACGAAAGCACGGCAATATTCTGCGAGATAGAAAACATAACGGCAGCGGGAAAGAGCATTGATGATCAGATGCTGCCCGAAGGCATTAAGGAGATGCTGGCGTCTGCCATAAGCCGACTGCTGCCCGAAAGCGATACATATTATATGTCGGCCGAATTTAGTGACGGCGGCATATGGCTTTTGGAGGAATAGGCTGAATATAGATTGCACAGAGGACCGCTTTATAAAAGCGGTCTTTTTCTTTAAAAAATAATAATGTTTATACTATACTAAAATAAAGCAGCATTTTAGGCATTGTGACAAATACTCTCAAAAAAGGGCTATAAAGTGTTTGCATTTATTGTGGAATATGTTAAAATAATTAACATTCTTATATGCACAGCACTATTTTTCAGAGGTGAGTTTTTTAATGATTGGGAAAATCGTTGTGGAGAGGACAAGGGAAGGGGAGTTTTGGTTTTCAGTAAATGATGAAGATGGAAAAATCGTGGCTAAAAGCGGCAATTTTGCGACGCTTGCTGCTTGCCGAAGCGGGATAGCCGCTTTGCGGGAAAATATCGGTGCCGATGTATGTAGTGGCACTGAAGTGACTTTGGGCTCGGCTGCATATCATGTTTTTGCCGAAGGCGGAAAGTATGTATTTCTGCTGAAAGGTTCTTATGGAGAGGTTTTGGCCAGGGGGGAAGGCTATGATTCCTTGCAGGAGTGCGAGGCAGTCGTAGGAGAAATGAGAAATGCCCGTATAGAAATTGACGGGTAAACAATAAAAATAAAATAATAGGCTTGGAGAGGTAATATGCAAACCAAAGAGACAGCTGTGGCCGCGCGGCCCAAACTGTGGTCCTTCGTTTTTGTGAGGATTGGCATAATAACGTCCTTGAGCGGCGTATGTACGCAGATGTTTATGTCGGCTTTTCCGCAATATCTTCAGCAAAACGGTTTTTCTGCCACCCAGATGGGACTTGTGGCATCGGGATATACCGTGAGCGCCATGATAATGAGAGTATTTGCCGGCAATCTTATTGATAAACGCGGACGAAGGAATATGTGTCTTTTGGGGCTGCTGCTTTTTGGGGCACCAATATGTGGATTCTATTTTTCTTCGGCGGCGGCGCTGCTGGTCATTTTAAGACTTTCTCAGGGATTCGGCTCGTCGCTTTTCGGTATAGCTACAGGTACCATGGCTCCTGACGTGTTGCCCAAAGAGCGCATGGGCGAGGGAATAGGGTATTATGGACTTTTCAACTCGCTTGCCACAGCCATAGGGCCTGCCGTCGGAGTAGCCTTGCTTATAGGCGGCAGGAGCGATGTGTTTTTTATCTTCGGATTTATCATGATACTTGCGGCCGCGGCGGTTACGCTTTCGGTCAATTATGAAAAAAAGCAGGTCAAGATATCCGAGAAAAAGGATGAAACGGCGGCAATCGGTTCCAGCCCTGAGGAACAGCAGGCAGAGGCAGAAGCGCTGGAGGATGAAAAACGCTGTTTTGTTTGGAAATTTTTTGACAAAAAGGCTATACCTGCATCGATAGTGGCTATGCTGGTCACATGTTCGACAACGACCATAACCAATTTCGTTTCGCCTTACGGCATATCGGAAGGCATAACGGCCATAGGAAGCTTCTTCACGGTTCAGGCGGTGTTCATGATATTCGCCAGGGTCAGTTCTACCAAAATAGCCGCCAGGATAGGGGTTTTCCGCACGGTGCTTCTGGGGCTGGCGCTGGATGTTGTCGCCATGACCCTCCTGGCAATAATGCGGGAAAATACGGCCATGTTCCTGGCGGCGGCCATAAGAGGGTTGGGCGGCGGCTTCTATTTCCCGCTTCTTAACACGCTGGCGGTGCAGAATGCCGCCAAAAGCAGAAGGGGCAAAGCAACTTCAACATATTACGCCTCATATGATATCGGTGCTGGTATAGGTGCCGCTTTCTGGGGCTTTATATCCGATCATTTCGGAGGATACCGTACTGTGTACGCGGGGGCCGCTTTGTTTTATATCGTGACGATATCATCGGCCTATGTGTGCCTGGGCAGAAACAAACAAAACAGCCAGATAGGGTGAAAATATGAATAACAGCAGCGGCACGGCCACTAAGGCAAAGCTTTGGACCTTTGTATTTGTACGAATAGGAATAGTTACCGCTTTAAGCGGCGTATGTCGTCAGATGTTCATGTCGGCATTCCCGCAGTACCTTCAGATGCAGGGCTTTACGCCGACCCAGATGGGACTCGTGGCTTCTGGATACACCGTATTTGCCATGATGACTAGGGTGCTTTCTGGCAATCTTATTGACACGCGCGGTCGCCGGGTCATGCTTATGATAGGCCTCATACTTTTTGGAACCCCTATTGTGGGATTTATGGTGTCAGGCAGCATAGCTGTGATAGTGGCCTGCCGCTTTCTGCAGGGCATGGGGGCGTCGCTGGCTTCCATATCGACGGGCACTATGGCCCCCGACGTGCTGCCGAAAGAACGCATGGCCGAGGGTATCGGATATTATGGCCTTTTCAACTCTATGGCGACAGCTGTAGGGCCGGCCGTGGGGATAGGCTTTCTTATTGATGGGAGACCCGATATATTTTTCCTGTTCGGGCTTTCAATGATAGTCATAGCCTTTCCGATATCGGCTACCCTGAATTATGAAAAAAAGGAAAAAGCCATGGGTATAGTGCATACCCGTGAAACACAGCCGACGGATCCCAATACAGGATTTATATGGCGGTTTCTTGATAAAAAGGCTCTTCCAGCAGCTGCAATCATGGCGCTTATCAGCTTTTCGACCACGGCCATAACCAATTTCCTATCGCCCTATGCCGTTACTATCGGCCTTACTGATATAGGCGCATTTTTCACGGTGCAGGCCCTTTTCATGATAGTGGCTAGGGTGTCTTCCAATAGGATCTCGCAGCGCATAGGTATTTTCAGGACGATAGTTTTGGGGTTTGTCCTTGATATTATTGCCCTGGTGCTGCTTGGCAGCATGACCAATGATATAATGATGTTTACGGCGGCCGCTATAAGGGGGTTGGGTGGAGGAATCTGTATGCCTCTTTTGAATGTATTGGCCGTAAGACGGGCTTCCCGCAGCGAAAGGGGTAAGGCGACTTCTACATATTACGCGGCATTTGATGTGGGATCAGGCCTCGGGGCTGCTTTCTGGGGGTTTACGGCCGATTATCTTGGAGGTTACCGGACAGTGTATTACGGTTCCGCGCTGTTTTACATAATAACATTTATGGCATCACTTAAACTTATAGGGAAAAGCGAAGGGGAGGATAAGAAATGAAACACAGTCAAAAATATGACCACTTCTATCTCTATTCCGAAATAGAGGAGATCATAAAAGGATACCTTAGGGAATATCCTTCGTTCACGCGCCTGGAAAGCATAGGTGTGACAGCCGAAGGCAGGAATATCTGGGCTGTTTCGGTGACCGACACAGCAAACGGCGGATTTGAGGAAAAGCCGGCCTATTGTGTCAACGCCAATATCCATGCCGGAGAGGTCACAGGCTCGATGTGCGCCATGTACCTTCTGGATGTCCTTTATTCAAACATGGATGACCCTGAGATCAAAAAGCTGCTTGCAAGTTATACATTCTATGTCATACCCCGAATAACTCCCGACGGCTCAGAAACATATCTGACTACACCTGAGACCCTGCGCTCGGTCAACCATATGTATCCTTTTGAGCAGCTTATGCCGGGGGTACAGCCCAAAGATATGGATGGGGATGGGGTCATAAGGCGCATGAGGGTTAAGACTCCTTACGGTGTATGGAAAGAGTCCCCCGATGACCCGAGGCTTATGGTAAAAAGGTTGCCAGATGATACCGAAGGAGATTTTTACAATATTTTCAATGAAGGGTATATAGAAAACTTCAACGGCCTTGATATAAAGCAGGCCCCAGCCAAGTGGGGCAACGATTTCAACCGCAATTTTCCCTTTGCCTGGGGCAATGAGGTCAAACAGGCCGGCGCTGGCGTGTATCCTCTTTACAATACAGAAACAAAGGCCATGGCCGACTTCATAGCCGGGCATAAAAATATCTGCTGCATCGTCAATATGCACACCATGGGCGGTGTGTATCTCTATCCTCCGGCATATAAATCAGCTTCAGAGGCTTTTAAGGAGGATATGGAGGTCTACAAGGCCATGGGCAAAATGGCTACCGAGGAAAGCGGTTATCCGGCTGTCAATGTTAAGGATGAGTATATTGCCAAGGGCTCTGGCCCGATTTTGGGGCTTTTTGACGATTTCAATCATTTTGTCATGGGGCTTGTCAACTTTACGATAGAGTGCTGGGACCTTTATCCCAGAAGCGGCTGTCCCCATGTATATCCCAATGTTCCCAAAAACGACGACGAGCAGTATGAGCTTATGAAAAAGGTATATGCCTGGAGCGACCGGAACCTGGGGAAAGACGCCATCAAACCCTGGACTGAATTTGAGCATCCTCAGCTGGGCATGGTAGAGATCGGCGGTTATGACTATAAGACCCTGGTTCAGAACTGCCCGCCCTCCTTCATATTCCAGGAGGCCGAAAAACATGGCAGGTTCATGCTCAGGCAGGTCAAGACACTCCCCAGGCTGGTCAGCAGGCCCTTAAAAGTCACGCCTTTCGGCGATGGCTTTAAGATAGAAGCTAATGTATACAATCCCGGATTCCTGCCTACATATGTCACAAAGGAGGCTTTGAGCCTCAAGAAGGTTGGCCCTGTAAAGGCTGTTATTGAAGGCGAGGGTATTGAGATTTTCGAGGGAGAAAAAGAAACATCTTTGGGTCAGCTTGAGGGCTATTCTTCCATCAAGGCTGCTTCGGCCATGGGGGGACAGACCAGTATTATAGGCGATTTCTGTGAAAAGAAGGCCACATGGATAATTAAAGCGCCCAGGGGTACCAGGGTAACCGTAAGGTTCAGCCATCCCAGAGCGGGTGTGTCCGAGGCCGAAACGGTGCTTTAAATCATGTTCAGGCGGCGGACCATGGTCCGCCGCTTTTTTTAACAAAGCCAACGAATAATAAATACTAAAAAGGTAGTGTTGATTTTTTACCTGCTTTAGGATATCATATAGTCGATAAAAAAATTGCGGGGAGGCTTTTTTGAGTTTATGCTCGAGTTTAAAAAGCTGGAATTGACGGATAAGGAAAGGTTGGAGCCGTATCTGGCTCACGACGGTAGCATAATGGCTGACAGAACTTTTGCAGCTCTTTATATATGGCGGGATTATTATGACCTTCAGATATGTTTTAAGGACGATTTTGTCTATTTTCTTTCAAAAAAGCATGAGGGTGACCGCAGTTATTATATGCCGCTGGATATGGGTGGGGGAGATATTGAAAAAGCCTTCTGCGAGATAGAGAGGGACAGCAGGGACAAGGGCCTGCCTTACAGGGTATATCTTGTGACAGAGGAGATAAAAGAACGCCTGGAATCTGAATGTCCCGGAAAATATACATTTCTTGACGACAGAAACAATTACGACTATATTTACAAAGCATCAGATCTTATGGAGCTGAAGGGCAAGAAGTTTCATTCAAAGAGGAATCATATAAACCGTTTCACATCGGTGTATGCCGGAAGATGGAGCTATGAAAATGTCGACCCCAAAAAGCATATAACCCCAATATATGATTATACGATAAAATGGGGAGAGGCAAAGAGGGGTGATGGCTACCAGGACGATTATAAGCATGAGCTGGAGGCCATAAGCTGCGCGCTTAGAAACTATGAGGCTTTGGGAATGAGGGGCGGTGTGCTTTATGTTGACGGCCAGGTGGCCGCTTACACCCTGGCCGCTATGACCCATAACAAGGTCATTGACGTCATGTTTGAGAAGGCCGACTCGGACATAGACGGGGCATACACGATGATAAACAATCAGTTTGCCATTAATAATTTTTCCGATATAGAGCTTGTAAACAGAGAAGAAGACATGGGTATACAGGGGCTCAGGACCGCAAAGCTGTCGTATAACCCCGTCAGCCTTACGAAAAAGTATATTGCCATGCCGGCAAAGGAGATCTTATGACAATAACAAAGCCTTCGGCGTCGGACAGGCCCCGGCTTGAAAGGATATACAATATATGCTTCCCGGGTGAGGAAGAGTATTGCCGGTTCTTTTTTGATAAGGTCTGGAAGCCGGAAAACACCCTGATAGCCAGGGAAGAAGGGGTCATTGCGGCCATGGGGCACTTTCTTGATGTGCCCATGGAATTTAACGGAAGCAGGCTTGAAGGCTCGTATCTTTATGCCGCGGCTACCCTGCCCGAGTACCGCGGTAAGGGGATAATGAGCCGCATAATAAAAGAGGGCAACGAGGAAGCCACAGCGGCGGGAAAGGACATATCCCTGCTGATAACCGAAAATGACAGCCTTTTTGATTTTTACTCAAGGCTTTCATACAAGCCCGTTTTCGGGGTTTCTAAAGTTTTATGCTCACCCGAACCGCCTTTCATGATGTGCAGGGCAAGGATGCTTTTGAAAAGCGATATCACTTCTTTGGCCTCTGTATATGAAGCTTCGGCCGCCGGCCGCCTGCATGATATGAGGAGCCAGGCGCGCTGGGAGGGCATTTTGGAAGAATACGCCGGAAGGGCTTTCGGATTGGAAGCTCCGGGAGGCGGACTTATGGCCTACTGCCTTATGAATGAGGACTGCACATATGCACAGGAGGTCATGGGGGCAGGCATGGGGTATCTGCTTTATGTCTGCTGCATGGACGAACCAAAGGGTTTCGGCTTTACGCTGCCGGAGGAAGGCCCTTCATTTAAGCTCATAGGCTGCGGCCTGGGCCTCAGCGCCAATGGTGTAAAAGCGCTTGAGGGAAGAAATCCCTTGCCTTATATCAATATCCTATATAATTAACAAAAGCCCCGGAATAGCCGGGGCTTTTGTTATAATTTCATTTTTACCCTTACCTCTCCGCTGTCCAGAAGGACGGTGCCGTCTTCAGTTTCCGCGACAAGGCGGCAGTTTTCGTCTATTCCCAGGACCCTGGCGGTAAAAGAGCTGTCGCCTCGGAGCACTGTGACAGTTTGGCCGGTCAGTATGCTTTTTGAGCGGTAAGGTTCAAGGAACTCTTTGCGCGGAAGGGCAGTATAATACCTGTAAAAGCTGTCGAGTACCGCAGCGAGAAGCCGGCTGCGCAAGCCGGGCGTATATTCTCCCGGTTTGAAAAGGCTGACGGCGATATTGTTCAGCTCGTCTGGAAAGCCGTTTGAGGGAGATGCAACATTGATGCCCGTGCCGACTATCACATGTGTAAACATGCCGTTTTCCAGGTCAATGGAGGCCTCGGTCAGGATTCCGCAGACTTTTAGTCCCCCGCAGAAAACATCATTGACCCATTTAATGCCGGTTTCCCTTGCGGTTACCTTTTCTATCCCTTCGGCAGCGGCTACGGCAGCGGCAGAGGTTATGAACAGGGCCTGATTTAAAGGCAGCATGGGTCTTAAAAGCACGCTGAAGTATATGCCTGTGCCTTCGGGGGAATAAAAACTGCGGCCCATGCGTCCCCGCCCTTTTGTTTGATGTTCAGAAACTGCGACACGGAATTCCTTTTCGCCCTTTTCGGCCATCATTTTGCATTCATCATTGGTGCTGGTTGTATGGGAAAAGACCGTAATGTCGAAGACCTTGTTTTCAAGATGCTTTTTTATCCCGGGCGCCGAGAGTTTATCGCACTTGTGTGACAGCCGGTAGCCTGTGCGTGGAGCCGACTCGATGAGAAACCCGTCCTCTTTAAGCGAAGCGGCCGCCTTCCACACGGCTGTGCGGCTTATTCCAAGTTTTTCGCCGATAATATGCCCCGAAATATATTTGCCTTTGTTAAGCTCAAGCATTTGAAGCAGGCTGTTTTTTGTATCCATGCTATCCCGCCTTTCGGGGCAATGATAGCATGAAAGGGGTTCTAAGTCAACCAAATTTAAAAAACGGGTTACATGACCAAGGTGCCGTTTTCATCCTCCAGAAGAATATAGATGTTTTCCTGCGTTCCGCTTTGGGCATTTATATAGATAATGACATGGAGGCCGTCACTGTTTTCGCAGAGATATTCATAGCACAAAACCTCGTTTTCGCCCGAGGTCGGGATCGTGGCAAGGCCCGATGATTTTACTGTAAGGGAAGGGCTGACACCCTGGGCGGCTTTTTCCGGTGATACGGCCGGAGCAGAGATATTCCTGCTGCAATGGCTCATCAGGAAGCCTCTGGCTTCCATGCCGACGACCTCACCGTTGTCCAGCGCCACCGATACTTTTATAAGGTCGCCATAGAATACAATATCGCTTTCGGTATATGCGAAATTTATGGTAATAAGTCCGTCATATATCGAATAATAGCTTTCCTTCATGTTGTTAAAGCCGTGGCTTTTAAGGAATGCGGCGGCCTTTTCGATTGCCTCGTCGGCCGTGATCTGTGCCTCTCCCAAAGCCCTTGGGTTTTTATAGGTGTAAATGATACCTCCGGCCTTTGATACTTCCATCGTGACGCCATTTTCATCTGTCAGGCAGTAGGTAGGTATGACGCCTTTGGTTTCGGTCAGCAATGAAAGCCGCGTTACGGGTATACCGGAAAAGGCCGATGCATTGTTCATGGCTTTTTCCAAAGATATCTCTTCAAGGCCTTCCAGAAGCCTGGGACTGCTGTAACTCAAATGCTCGGAGAAGGGGCCGTCATAAATTAGGGTAGCGTATTCGGGAAATTCCTGTTCAAGACCGCTGAAGCCGTCCGAAAGGGAAAGGGCCGGCGTGTCGTAAGAAGCGGCCTTAAGCGCCTGAACCGACAGCTGTCCCGAGTTTACCTGGCCTTTAACGGCGGAGATTTCCCGGGTTATGACTTCCGATGCCTCGTAAAGGCTGTCTATGGCCTTTAAGTGTTCGGGACTTATCTCATTGCCCGACGCGGAGCTGGAAAGAAGAAAGAATGCAAAGTCACCGGCCTGGGACACAAATTTCTGGGTCTGATCCAAAGCTCCGGGGTCGGTCGAAAGGACGGCCATGCTGCTTTTTGCGTTTTCGGCAGCCTGCCATATATCGGCCGATATGGTCTGAAAGCTCTTTCCGGGCATAGCATATCTCAGCTTGGAAAGGGAGCTGTCCATTTGGGAAAGCTCGGAGACCAGATCAGAAAGGGCCCTTTGGCCCGAGTAGTCTATATATCTTTCATACCTGTCGCATTTGGCCGAGTAATAAAAGGCTGCCGACAGGGACAAAACGGCTGCTGCTGCGGCAAGCACAGCAGGGCGGTTGACGCCTTTTTTCATATAAAGCCTCCCTTGATTGCTTTGAAATAGGTTTTATATGGCTATTATTTGCGTATGAGCGGCAAATATGTTGCCCTTTGAACGCTTTTGTGATATTATGATTTTGTTTAGCAATATATAAAAAGTCTTATATAAGGAAGGCATTGCACAATGAATGAGACAACAGCGGTTTGTGAAAACAAGCCCGAAAAGAAAAAAATATCGTTGAGTTTCATCCAGCCTTCGGGCAGGATAACCCTTGGCAATTACCTTGGTGCTCTCAAAAATATGGCTGCCATGCAGGATAGCGGCAAGTTTGATTGCCTTTATGCCATGGCCGACCTTCATTCTCTGACGGTCAGGCAGGACCCGCCGTCGCTGAGAAAGCAGATATATCAGGGCCTTGCCACCATGCTGGCCTGCGGCATCGATCCTGAAAAGAGCATCGTGTTTCTCCAGAGTCATGTGCATCAGCATGCTGAGCTGGGCTGGATTTTGAACTGCTATACGATGTTTGGCGAGCTGTCAAGGATGACGCAGTTTAAAGATAAAGCTGCAAAGTATTCGGATAATGTAAATGCCGGCCTTTTCACCTATCCTTCTTTGATGGCTGCCGATATTCTGCTTTATCAGACTGATTATGTGCCCGTGGGCCAGGATCAAAGACAGCATCTGGAAATTGCCAGGGATATTGCCAATCGTTTTAACGGTATTTACGGCGACACTTTCAATGTGCCCGAGGCGTACATAACAAAAAGCGGGGCTAAAATCATGAGCCTTGTCGACCCTCAGAAAAAAATGAGCAAGTCGGACCCCAATCAGAATGCGGTTATCACTGTCTTTGACACCGATGATGAGATCATCAGAAAATTTAAAAGGGCCGTCACTGATTCCGGTTCCGAGATAAAAATGGGGGACGGC
>CALWAP010000035.1 GCA_944375715.1 uncultured Clostridia bacterium
AGGAGGTAGAAATCTTCTACCGCTTTATCGGCAAGATTGATTGAATGACACCAATATCTTTAACTATGTGATACCGGAGACAGTGACCCCAGCACGGCAAACCTTCTGGCGCTGGCAAAGCTTTTCGGGATATCCGCCGAAGAAATGCTCAGGGATATATCTTAAAAGGATCAGGGCTGCCTGCTTATTCGCTTATAAAAGGCTGAGACCAAATGCGCAAAGTCGGCAGGGCTCTCCAGGTTAACTTCATGTCCCGCATCTTTTATGGTCGCAAGGCTGGCGTTGGGCAAAAGTTCTGAAAGCAACGAAGCCGATTTGAGATTGGCTTTGTCTTTGCTGCCGCATATTATGAGCACAGGGCATTTGATATTTCTGAGGCAGCGGGTAAAGTCCAGACACTTCATTGAGTGGGTCAAAGAGATCATGGCCTTTTTTGACAGCCCCGTTTCCTTAAATGCCTTGTCGGGCATAAAGTGAAAAATCAGGTTTTGCAGGCTCAGAAGGGTTTTGGGCATTTTGTATTGCGGAGCCGCCAGCACAAGAGAATGTACATTTTCCGGATTCTCAGCAGCATAGTTTAAGGCCAGGACAGCTCCCAGAGAGAGTCCGCATAAATCGGCCTGGGTGGCTATGTGTTTTCGGCAGGCATTTTCGAAGCTGTTATACAGGCTTTTGTAATCCCATTTCTGATCGTCTGAGAGGTTTGCAAGAGAAGGAACAAAAATATCGTTGTTTTCAGGAAGAGCCTTGATAACACCGCTCCATGCGTTGGGGGACTGCCCCAAGCCATGGATAAATATGTATTTCATCATATCACCAATATTATGTTTATTGTACTATTGAAAAAGCCCCGTTCGGGGCTTTTTTACGCGGCTTTTTTTGTGCGTCCGGGCTTGCTGAAATAAAAGATGGCACCGTAAAGGATAAGATAGAAGAAGCTGTAGCTTACGCATATGATACTGAGGAACATTTCCATTGGCGCGCCTGATATGTGGCAATAAGCAAAAGCGCCGATGGAGCAGGCCAGAAAAGCACACTGTATGATCAGTTCCACCGATTGCTTCCTGACGATTACAAGAGCCTGGGTCAGTGACTGAACGATGAGCCTTATGCCGTAAAGAGGGGTCAGATATATGGCATAAACGCCCGACATGCGCCAGCTGTCGCCGAAAAATATCGAAAAGAGCCATGGTGATAAAAGACATAAAAGAATGACCATAGGTATGGCTATTGCCGTCAGGACTGCCGTAGAGATAAGAAGGGACTTGCGGTAACCGCCTGTTTGAGCGTATTCGTCGGTAGCGTTCTGGAAGAAGAGCACCCTTGCGACATTGTTCCCGATAAGCGTAAGGGGGACATTGAGCATTCGGTATGAAAGGCTGTAAAGCCCGAAAACCGCAAAGCCGTAAAGCATTTCTATAAAAAAGTTGAGAAGCTGGAAATAAGCAGTCGTGACAAAATTGGCCGGGGCAGTAAATAAAGCCTGGCGTCGATACTTTTTGGCCACAGCTTTAACATCGGAGAAGGTAACGCTTTTAAGCTTGTCTTTTTCAAACCACAGGTATCGGGTGTGAAAATATGTTCCAAGGGCAGTGCCTGTCATGTTGGCCATATTAAGGCCTGCGGTGCCGCCGCCAAAAAAACCAAGGAATATCTGGGCGGAGTATTTAAGGGCGGAGGAGGTAACATAGGCTTTGGAAATAAGGTCATATTTCCGAAAGCGTGTATTGAAGGCGAACAGGGCATCGTTCATTCCCGTAAGAAAAAGCACGACAATCGTCAAAAGGGCAAACACTCCGGCCGACTCGAATATTTCGGGCTTGAAGAAAAGGTATGCTATATAGCCCACAGATACGACAGCCGTTATGCCTATGCATGTAAAAAAACAGAGTGTGAGCACACTGTATGCCTCTTTATCATCGTCGGCCACTACTATGGCCGGTTCAAATTTGAGGCATCCTATTGAGCCGAAAAGGGTGACAACAGTGACCATAAGGGTGTATATGCCCATCTGTTCGTCGGTATACAGCCTTGAAGTAAAAGGAGATGAACCGACAACTATCAGCTGCGCGATAAGAGAACCGGAAAAAAGGGTGGTCACCGATCTGACCGATTTATATTTTAAAAGAGCCTTTATCTTTTCTTTCAATCTGAGACCTCCTGACATAAGGGATACAACACTAAAGTATATCTCATATGAAAAGAACGGTCAAGGGCAGGGCCTCAGCCCTGCCCTTTTGTTAAAAAAAGGTTTAATTTTATCTGGCTTTGAAGGTGGCACAGCGTGTGCCCTGCTGGGTACCGCCCTCACCGTTTATCTGCACCGAATCGGCGGAGCAGAACATGTCCTTATTATAAATACATTCTCCGGCCTGGCATTTGATCTTGGTCTCGGGCCTTGCATCATAGGAGGCTGTGGAATTAGTCATGGAAGAGCTCTTGGGCGTAAAAGAGCCGCAGCTTGTCTCTCCCGATGTGCAGGCCGAACAGCCGTCTATCTGCACAGTGTTCAAAGAGCAGAGATGGCCGCAGATATTGCGGCAGGACGATACCGAACATTTTAAATCTGTCATAGAATTTTCCCTCCGTTTTAAGGTTAATATGCAACTGCATGAAATATTGTTGGCTGAATTCGTTTTATATATTCATTTTGGCATCATTATTGAAAAACATATATCTATCATGTATAATCGGTATCGTAATATGTTAAGTAATTTTTGGGGGAGGGGCAGCTGTGATCGACAAAAAGAAAATATCGAAGGATATAACCAAGCTTGCCATACCGGTGGTTTTGGAAAATATGCTTCAGATCTTGGCAAATGTCATTACCGCGGCTATGATTGGAAGGCTGATATCAACGGATATATCAGCCCAGGGCATTTCACAGAGAGTGACACAGACCTATTGGGCGCTTTTCAGAGGGTTAGGAATAGGCGTTACGGTCACGGTGGCGCTGGCATACGGCGCGGGCAAGCTGGGCAGATGCCGCCGGATAGCCGAGCAGGCGTATTTGGCGATAATGCCCGTGGCTGTTTTCCTTACAGCAATTACACTGATATTCCCCGAGCAGATCCTGAGCATATTTACGGATGATGCAGTTATTCTGTCCAGGGGTATTGAGTATACGCTTATAGCCGTTTGGGCTGTTCCTTTTACGGTGCTGACCACGATAAACACATCGGCTTTCAACGGCCAGGGCAATACCAAGACCCCTATGTATATTGCCATTTTCCTCAACTTCATAAATGTCATTGTCGGCTATGCCTTTATTTTCGGAAAGTTCGGATGTCCCAGGCTGGGTGTCATAGGCGCCGCCATAGCATATGTGGTGTCCCAGGCCAGCGGAGGGCTTCTGGGATTGTGGCTGCTTTACAAGCCAAACGGTTTTTTTTCCAGGTGTATACATGGGGAGAACTTCTTTAAACCGGATATAGGCTGCATAAAAGAGGTGGTGGCGACGGGTCTGCCGGCTGCGGCTGAGAACCTTTTCTGGCAGTTTTCGGCCGTTATACTGAGCAAGGTCATACTGAGCTATGGAAGTGACAGCTATGCTGCGTACCAGCTTGGGCTTCAGGCCGAAATGCTTTGCGAGATGCCCTCGGTGGGCTTTTTGACCACCGCTACCACCCTGGGGGCCAGGGCCATAGGCATGAGGGATCAGGAGCTGTTCAAGGCGTATTACAAGCAGCTTTTAAAGGTATCGTCTGTACTTGCCGTTATTTCTTTTGCGGCGCTTTTCCTTTTCCCCGGTTTCTTCATGGGCTTTTTGACCGACAACCCCGCGCTGCATGCCATAGGCGTAAAGTATGTGTTTATAATGAGCTTTGCCCAGCCACCTCAGATACTTTCAAAGATATATACGGGTATGACCAGGGCGGCCGGTTACAAACGCACGCCAATGCTGGTATCTTTTATAGGCATTTGGTGTGTCAGAGTGCCAATGGCTTTGTTATGTGCATGGGTGCTGCATCTTGACATCACCTTTATATGGTGGGCCATTACCCTGGATCAGATAGCAAGGATACTTATAAGCATAGGGATATTCAAAAAGAAGGACATAGTAAATACCATAAGCAGACTTGAAAAACAGGAGGCCCGCGCATGATAAAAGAATATAAAACCCCCGGCATAAGCCTTTTGAAAAATGATATCGACAACAAGATTTCTCTGGAGCCATACAGCTGGCTCTGGCCTGAAGATGTTGAATATGTTTATGATTTCCATAAATCCCTGCCTTTTTATTCCCCAACGCCGCTGGTAAGCCTTAAAGGCCTTGCGCGCAGGCTTGGTGTCAAGGCCATATATGTAAAGGATGAGTCCAAACGGTTCGAAGAGTTCGGACTTAACGCCTTTAAGGGTATGGGCGGCATTTTTGCCGTGGGACAGGTCATTTGCAGGAAGCTGGGCATTGACCCCCAAAAGGCTTCATACGAGCTTCTGACTTCTCCGGAAATACGGGAAAAGACAAAGGACATGGTTTTTATAACGACGACCGACGGCAATCACGGAAGGGGAGTGGCATGGGCCGCCCATATGTACGGCTGCCGTTCATATGTATATATGCCAAAGGGATCGGCTAAAAGCCGCGTCGAGGCCATAAAGAGGGTCGGGGCCGAGGAATGCACGGTTACCGATATGAATTATGATGACACGGTCAAATTTACAAGGGATCTGGCAGAGAAAAATGGGTGGAACCTGGTGCAGGACACCGCATGGGAAGGCTATGAGGAAATACCCAGGCTGATAGTTCAGGGGTACACAACAATAGGCAGGGAAGTTCTCTCGCAGATAAAGGAAATGGGCGGTGAGCCTTTGAGCCATGTCTTCCTTCAGGCAGGCGTCGGATCCTTTGCAGGCGGCATTATGGGCTATTACTCAAAGCTGCTTGAAAAAAGGCCTGAGTTTGTAGTGGTGGAGCCTTCGAAGGTAGCCTGCTTCTATGAATCGGCGAAGGCCGGTGACGGCGAGCCTCATGGGGTAGAGAGTGCCGAAAATACGATGATGGCCGGCCTTAACTGCGGCCAGCCCAGCATAGGCGTATGGCCCGTGATAAGGGATCTTGCCAGATATTATATTGCCTGTGACGACGAGCTTACCGAGAGGGGCATGCGCCTTTACGCAAATCCCGTTCACGGTGATCCCGCCATTGTCTCGGGGGAGTCGGCGGCTGTCGGTCTGGGGCTTGTAGACCGTATAATGTCTGATGAAAATGCAGGTGAGATAAGAAAAGTTCTGGGTTTTGACAAAAACAGCGTTATACTTTTGTTCAGCACGGAGGGAGCTACCGATCCCGAAAATTACAAAAGGGTCGTTTACGGCAAATAAAACCGTCTTTAAGTGGCAGAATACCGTTATACGATTTGTTTGGAGGCAATGTTTGATGAAAAGGCTTTATTTTGGAGGAAATATAGTTACCGCGGGGACAGATTTGCCTTTTGCCGTTTTGACGGAAAACGACAGGATAGCTGCCCTTCTTAGCAAAAATGAGGCCCTTTCATGCGATGCCGATGAAAAAATCGACCTGCAGGGCCTGACGATGATACCCTCCTTTATTGACCCGCATGGACATTTTGCAAGCTACGCCATGTCGCTTCTGGAGATATCGCTGGATGATACGGAATCGGCTGAGGACATAAAAAAATCAATAACGGGTTTTATAGAAAATAAGAAGCCGGATGCAGGAAGCTGGCTGACGGCAAAGGGTTATGACCATAACCGCCTGCCCGGGGGAAAGCATATTACAAGGGAGCTTTTGGACCAGGCGGCGCCGGCGAACCCGCTGGTTGTTAAGCACAGTTCGGGGCATATGGGCGTATTCAATACCCTGGCGCTGAAAATACTTGGAGTCACCAGGGATACCCCCGACCCCGAAGGCGGCGCTATCGGCCGTGATGATAAAGGGGAACCCACGGGTTATATGGAGGAAAACGCCTTTGTCGAATATCTTAAAAAGGTCCCAATGCCAGGAGAAAAGCAGCTTATGGAGGCTTTTGACAGGGCGCAGAAGGATTATTTTGCCTATGGGATAACGACAGCCCAGGAGGGTTTTGTGCCCGACAGCCTTTTGAGCCTTTATAAATACCTGGCCCAAAGCGGCAGGTTGGAAATAGATATAAACGGTTACCTTGATATCGGTGCACGCGAAGTGGTGCTCAGCGATTTCCCGCAGTGCGACGGCAGATACAGCGGACATTTCAAAGCGGCGGGATATAAAATTTTCCTGGATGGTTCTCCACAGGGCAGAACTGCATGGATGAGAAGCCCGTATGAAGGTAGCGAAAGCTGTGGATATGGCACGATGAGCGACGAACAGGTGTATGCGGCGGTAAAAAGGTCGGCTTGTGACAGAAAACAGCTTCTTGCACACTGCAACGGCGATCGGGCAGCGCAGCAGTTCATTGATGTGGTGGCAAAGGCCCAGGCCGAGGGGTATGATATCCGGTCTTTAAGGCCTGTTATGATACATGCTCAGCTTGTCGGGAAGGACCAGCTTCCAAAACTTAGAGAGCTTGGGATAATACCCAGCTTTTTTGTGGCACATGTTTATCATTGGGGGGACGTCCATATAAAGAACTTCGGCTTTGAAAGGGCCTGCGGGATATCGCCTGCCGCTGCGGCGCTGAAAGAAGGCATTCTTTTTACTTTCCATCAGGACAGCCCTGTGATCGCTCCTGATATGCTGGAGACCATATGGTGCGCAGCGGTAAGGAGGACAAAAGGTGGCCGGGAGCTGGGGAAGGATATGGCGGTAAGCCCGTATGAGGCGTTGAAGGCTGTCACTTTGAATGCCGCCTATCAATATTTTGAAGAAAATGATAAGGGCAGCATAGCTGTGGGCAAAAAAGCGGATTTGGCGCTTTTGAGCGGCGATATCCTCCATATGCCGGCAGATAAAATAAGGGATGCTAAAGTAGTTTTGACCGTTAAGGACGGCAGGACTGTTTATGATGCCGGAGCGCTTAAAAAATAAAAATGAAAAAGGGAGGCGAAATGTCGCCTCCCTTTTTCGGAAGATATTATGAAAAGAAGCGGTTTGCAAAGAAACTTTTTGAAAAGCAAAAGGTCATAAAATAGAAGGATCTTTTTGCTTTCCGCCGGCAAGTCCATGGGTGATAACACGCCATCTGTTCTTTTTTGTGAAAATACAGAAGAAGCTTATTGGGGTCCATGATGCCATGAACATAGGATAACATATTATCGCCGCTGTCATTGAGGATAAATTCATTCCACAGGCTTTGGTAATGAAGGCTGCAACAGCCGTAAAGACAATATAGGATAAAAAAACGGACAGAGCCATAATAGCAAATTCAGAGCATGCTTTTGAATATGGTAACATGGCGCATGATGCTATGCTATGCACGACAGTCAGCACAGACAGGCCCTGAACAAAGGGCGTCAGTGAAAAGAAAGCAAAGTCCACTGTCAGAAAATCGGCCCTTTTCTTTTGAAAAAAGCGGGGCAGCATGATGAGAGCTACCTGCATTATGCCGCCGCACCAGCGGGAACGCTGGGTGAGAGATTGTGAAAAGGTAACGGGGTGCTCAGCTGAACATAAGGCCAAAGGAACCCAATGGACTTTTATGCCGTTTAAAGCGCAGAGGCCCGAAAGCTCGGCATCTTCGGCGGTGGAGAGGGTTGCAAAGCCTCCTGTTTTTTCAAGCGCATCGAGAGAAATTGCAAATCCTGTACCGTTCAGTCTGGCAGAAAGGCCCAGAAAGCTTCTGGCCCTGTTGAAAAACAGGTCGAAAAGCCCAAAATATATGGCATAGCAGCCGGATACCCAGCTGTCATGCGGGTTTGAAGCGATGCACCGGCCTTTGGCAACCTTTGCACCATGGCAAAAGGCGTCGTTCATTCGGCTGAGGAACATGGGGTCTGCGGTGTTGTCCGCATCAAAAACGCACACAGCGCCAAAGCCCATGTCCTTTATATATTCGTAGCCGCATCTAAGGGCCTGTCCTTTATTTGAAACAGGACGGACGCATCGGATGATTTCTGCGCCTGCGCCCATAGCCTGCTTTTCAGTGTCATCGGTGCAGTTGTTGGGTATGACAAACACGGTGAAAAGCTCTTTCGGGTAATTGCATAAAAGGACCGACCTGACACATTGGGCTATGACACGTCCTTCATTCCTTGCGGGAATAAATACGGCAAACCTTGTTTGGGGAGAGGACTGAGGTATTGGCTTAATTTTGCCCAGGCCAAAAATGGACATAGCGGCGAAATAAAGCCCAAACAATCTTGCCGACCATATTAAAACCGACAGAATTAAATCCGCCATGGTTGCTGTACCTCCCTGGTGTTTATGAACCAAGGATACAATATAATTTTTAATTTGAAAGAATTAAATTGATTAAGAATGGTTTAAGCGGGATATTTAAACAAATCTTAAACATTATCCCTCTTTTATCTTAAATCCAGGATGATAAAATAAACGCGGAAGGTGGAAAATATGTACAATATCCTGATATGCGACGATGAGAAGGATATAAGATCGGCACTTAAGATATATCTTTCAAATGAAAATTACAATATATTAGAAGCTGAAAACGGCGTTGAAGCTTTGGAGACCGCCGAAAAGGGTCAGCTTCATCTGGCATTGATGGATATAATGATGCCGGAGATGGACGGTATAACAGCTATGGAAAAGCTGAGGGAGAAGCACAATTTCCCAATAATAATGATAAGCGCGAAAAGTGAGGATAACGATAAGGTCATGGGTCTCAATCTGGGTGCCGATGACTATATAACCAAGCCTTTTAACCCGCTTGAGGTCCAGGCAAGGGTCAGGTCACAGCTCAGGCGATATACTAATCTGGGAGGCATGACCGTAAAGAAATCTACCCTTACCGTAGGAGGAATTGAGCTGGATGACGAGAAAAAGCAAGTGACCGTTGACGGTGAACCTGTTTCATTGACGCCTATTGAGTACAATATTCTCAAGCTTCTCATGGAAAGCCCCGGAAGGGTATATTCGTCAGCGCAGATCTATACCAGCGTATGGAATGAGGAGCCTTATGGTTCCGAAAGCGCTGTGGCCGTACATATAAGGCATCTGAGGGAAAAAATAGAGATAGAACCATCTGAACCCCGATATCTTAAGGTAGTCTGGGGCTTGGGATATAAAATGGAGAAGATGTCTTAATGAAGCTGACTCAAAGCCTTTGCGCCAAAACGGTTGCAGTATTCCTTGTGTTTTTTACCTCTATAGGACTGCTGGTCGGCGTTGTCGGTGCCATATATGCAAATGAGCTTGATCTTTATTCTTCGGGAAGCAATGACTACTTTGAAAGCAGCGTGTGTGAGGATTCCCTGAGAAGTGATGCCGCCGATATAGCATACCTTTATTTTACCGATGAAAACTTTGCTGTTGATATCAAAAACAATTACAGTTATTATTCGGCTATCAGAACAAATATAGTGTTCCGTTTGACTGAAAACGGAAAGGAAATAATATCAAACGGTTATCCGGAATCATCGAAGTCACAGAACGCCTTTTACTTTACCGATAAAAACGGATTCAGTCAGATTCCTGAACCCGAAAACGGCGAATTATCAGATGAAGTGGATTCGAGGTTCGTATGTATAGACATCGGGCTTGACCCATTGCTTAAAAAGGCGGATGGTTATTACAGTGCCTATACAGTATATAATTTTATGAGTCGCAATAAGACCACTTTGCTTTGGCTTGGGGCTATTTCGGCAATTATGCTTGCGGCTTTGGTGGTATTTTTGTGTTGTGCTGCGGGGCACAGAGCAGGCTGTGAGGGCATAACACTCAACCCGCAGGATAAGATACCTTACGATCTTTATCTGTTTTGCTTTATTTATATATTGTTTGCATTTTCCATTGATATGTCCCAATTTGTTATAAACGACATATATGGGATAGTATCATGCGCTGTTTTATTCGGTATTGCTTCTTTAATGATTTTGGCAGTAATTCTGACAACAGTGTCGAGGATTAAAGCCGGAAAATGGTGGCGTAATACCCTGATTTTCATGGCGTTAAGCCTAATATTTAAAATAACAAAAAGGATAGTTATGTTTTCTAAGGATTTGATCTGCTCGTTCAGGATAGAGTGGAAGGTCTTTTTGGGTGTATCGCTTTTTCTGTCTGTTTTTTCGTTATTGGTTTACAACAGTTTTTTCAGCGGAGAATATATCTTTATATCCGTTGTGATGGGCGTCTTGGCTTTATATGCGGCATGTTCTTTTGCAAGAAAACTACATATTGTCTTTGAAGGGGCGAAGAAAATAGCTGGAGGTGAGGTCGATTACAAAATAGATACTTCTCGTCTTACGGGTGAACTTAAGACTCACGGAGACGATTTAAACAGCATAGCAGACGGCCTTTCGGTGGCGGTGGAGCAGAGAATAAAAAGCGAGCGTATGAAAACAGAACTAATTACGAATGTATCTCACGATATCAAAACGCCTCTGACTTCAATAATAAATTATGTGGATCTTTTGAAAAAACAGCCGTTGGAAGGTCAAGCTTCGAAATATGCTGATACTCTTGAAAAGAATGCCGCCAGACTTAAAAAGCTCACCGAAGACCTGGTGGAAGCATCAAAAGCGGCGTCTGGGAGTATTAGCCTTCAGCTGGCCGAAGTCAATATATGTGAATTGCTTAACCAGGCGGTTGGGGAATACAGCGAAAGGCTGGCTGTGCATCAGATAGAGCCTGTAGTGGAGGTACCGGAAACTCCGGTATATATCCTGGCTGATGGAAGGCTTATGTGGAGAATAATAGATAATCTACTCAGCAATGCCGC
>CALWAP010000036.1 GCA_944375715.1 uncultured Clostridia bacterium
TGGCCCCATACCCCTATCCTTTCGGGATCGATGAAGTCATACCGTTTGCACAGGGCCTTTATGACGGCCACATGGTCCTCAAGCCCCGCGCAGTCGCCCATGTTGTTATAGCAGTAATGGTGGAAATCCTTGGTGCGCAGCGGCGTGCCCCTGCCGTCGATTATGACGGTTATGAAGCCCATGGCCGAAAAACAGGGCGTAAAGCCCAGGGTGTCCTGGGTCTCCTCAAATGTCTTGGGCGCGCGGGTGGTCTGGTTTCCGCCGTAGTAATATTCGGTGACGGGGTATTTTTTGCCCTTTTCAAAATCATTGGGCAAAAACATGACGCCGTAAATATCGGTCACGCCGTCGGCCCCCTTTTCGCAGAAGGGCAGGGGGTATGAAAAGCCCATCTTTTCCAGCCTGGAAACATCGGCCTCAAAAAGGGTCCCTATGGGGCTTCCGTCGGTTATGTCGAATATCCTGGCGGCGCCGGGGTTGTCAAAGGCCGAGATATGGGCCGTGAAATACGCGCCCTCGGGGGCGAAGAAGGCGTTGTGATCCCCCTTTTCATAGCACATCAGCTTTATCTCGCCGCTGTCCAGGTCGGCCGAGTATATATACCTCTGATAGATATTGACGCCCGGCTCCCTGCCTCCTGCCGAGAAATAAAGGATATTCTTTTCGTCGTCCAGGTGCAGCATCTGCCTGACGCAGCAGTCGCTTTCGGTTATCTTGCGGCACTCTTTGGTCTCGGTGTCATAGGCAAAAATGTCAAACCGCCCGTCCCTTTCGCTGAGCCAGAACAGCTTTTCCAGCTTTTCCGACATAAGGGGATATTTGAAGGTAAAGCTGTCGCAGGCCCCGCCGTTCAGTGTAAGATGGTGGTCAAAGAAAAGGAAGGTGTCGCTTTCTTCCTCAAACAGCTTTTCGGCCTTCCTGTTTTCGGGGTCGATAACAAAGACCTCGGCCTTTTTGCAGCCCCTCGACATCGTATAGCAGCAGGCCTTGCTGCCCTCCACCGACCACTGCATCATCGAGCTTTTGCCGTTTATAGGCGCGCCGAAGGAAAGGTATGTCTCGGGTACGCCCTCTATAAAGTCGATATTGTTTTTCGCCATGTCGTAAAGCATGAACCTGGCCGTTGCCAGATGCTCGTCCCCCGGCAGGGCATATTTATAGGTGTACACCCTGGGCCTTACGGCCTTTTTGCCCTCGGGCACGCTCTGCACAAGGGTGTAATCCCCGACCTGCGACATATCCAGAAGGTATGTCATAAACTTTGTGCTGTCGGGCGACCAGATTATGCCGGCCGGCTTTTTATTCCCCGCCAGGGCGTCGGCTATATAGCCCGACGAACCCTGATACCTTATGCCGTAGCCCTTTTCGGGTGTGCCGCCCTCGGTTATCCTCGTTTCGTACATCGAAGGCAGGCTCAAAAGGTAAAGGTCGCCGTCCTTTTCATAAACGGCCTTTTTCTTGTCGGGCGACACGACGGCTCCCTTGGGCAGGGGCGGGTTGAGCCTTGCCAGGGCCTTTCCGTCGTAAAGCCAGCGGGACCCGTCTTTAAGCGAAAAGACAAAGGCATTGAGCTTTGTGACCTTCTCGGGCGTTATCGGAAGGTCGTTTTCGTCAAAATCCTCGCCTGTCTTTTCCTTCAAAAGGGAGCACAGATGTCCGCAGTCAAAAAGCTCCCGCTGCTCGCCGCAGGTAAGGTCGACGAACATAAAGGTCTTTTTCTTGCCGCCGTTTTCAAGAAATCTCTCTTTTTTGTAGACAAACGCGCCGTATTTGACAAAATAGGGCTGAAAATGGGCGTTTAAAATAACTTTTTCCATGCGCTCGGGCGCAAACCGAAGGGCGTTTTCCACCCGTTCTCTAAGGTTATCCATAAAAGGCTCCTTCCGTATAAATTGAACTGTTTTTATTTTACAGCACCCAAAACCCCCCGTCAACAAAACCATAACCAAATTGACCTTTTACTATCGGTGTTGTATAATAAATCAGTCTATTTTTCAGCAGGAGCGTGACATAATGAAAACCACCACATTAAAGATTGCGGCCGCCGCTTTTGTCCTTTCGGCCATTTATACGGTAGCTTATGAATTTCTGATCAAAGATTCGGCCTCGGCCCTGACGGCGGCTTTAAGCCTTGCCTTTGCCGTGATTTTGTATTCCTCCCTGGGTTTTGCGGGCGGCATACTGCTTACGGCCGGCCCCGGCGTAAAAACGGAAGGCTTTATAAACCTTGTCTGCTATGTCTCAATGGCCTTTAATGCCGTAATGGCCCTCTATCCCCTTTTGGGCCTTGCCGGCATTTCGATTTCCTTTTTGCAGCAGCCTTTTGATTTCATGGGCAAAACACCGATGCTCTATATCCTGACGGGCGTCGTATCCTCCCTGCCCTTCTCCATAAAGGTAAATAAAGACTGAAAAAAGCGCCCTTGCGGGCGCTTTTTTTATTTTGCCGCTTAATTCGCAGTTATCGTGTATAGCCTGCAAGCCTCAGTTTTAAATACCCTCTCCCATATTCTGCACATAGGTCCGCAAATACTTAAGACCCTGCCTTGCAGACACCGCCAAATCTCCCCTTTTCCGCAGCCTGTGCGCATGTCGCGAATATTTAAGGCCCCTCTCCGTTCTGCCTGCCTTGCAGGCCGTGCAAATCTCCCCGCTCCGCAGCCCACGCCCAAACTCCAGCCGACCCAACGCCCTTGTTTAACTTTCCTCCCTATACCCTCCATTCACCTTTTTGCACCTGCAATTTCCGCCGCTTTACACAAAAAAGCGACGATATTTTTATATATTCTACCAAAATTTACTTTTTTCGACAAACACCTGTCCAAAAAAGCCCTCTTTCTCCGTTATATTATCAGCTAAGGGGTGAGGTCATGGACGACAATCTGAAACTTATAGAAGAAATTTACGAAAAGTACCGATCACTGATGTATTTTAAGGCCTTCGACATGCTCCATAGCCAAAGCGACACGGAAGATGCAATACAGGAAGCTCTGCTCACAGCCATGCGTTTTATTGACAGGATAGACCAGCCCGACTCCCGCAGGACAAAATCTTTTATCCTGATGATCGTGGAAAGCAAGGCTCTTGATATCATGCGCAGACGCAGGCGTATTCTGCCTTTGAACGAAGAAATAAATTTTGAAAACCGGGACATACAGGACCTCTCGGCCGAAAAGGATGCTTTGGCATTGGCCATTGCTTCTTTGAACTTTGACATGCGCAGGGTCCTGCTTTTGAAATATGACATGGGACTTTCATATGACGAAATTGCAAGCATAACCGGCAAAAGTCTGTTTTCGGTCTACAAAACGGCCCAGCGAGCCAAAAAGCAGCTGGCGGCAGCACTCGAAAAGGAGGGGTGCGGAATATTATGATAAACGACCGCGATTTAAATAAAAGCATAGGCAAGGCCCGGGACCTGTGGCTTGACTCTCTTGACCTTCCCGAGGGGAAAGAGGCCCCTTTCTCCCCCGAATTTGAAAAAAACACCCTGCGGCTTTTAAAGCGCAGCAGATTCAAACATTCCCTTTCCAGGATGTTTACGGCCTGCATTATAGTTGCCCTGATGCTGTCGGCCACCCTTTATACAGTTCTGGCTCAGCCTAAAGGTAAAAGCACTCTCGGCTTTACACTGAATGAAAACGGCGGCTGCACCATCAGCATCGACTCTGACGGCAAAGGCCCCATGCGTGGTAATGTCGGCATTGAGCCGGGCTTTCTGCCCGAAGGATATACCCTCGTATATCATAGCACAATCAGCAATAAGTCCATATTTCTTTATGGCCACAAAAACAACCTCCCATATTCATATATGAATCTCAATATAACAGTAACCGACCTTTCAAACTATAAGGCCAATCAAAATATTGAATACTTTAAAAACGAAAGCACAGATGCTGAATTTGTTAAGATCCGCGACTGCGCGGGTTACTACATCACCAACGGTTCTTGCAAATATGTGATATGGATAGAGGACAATTACTTTATACAAGTTTATGGGTATCTTGCAAAGGAGGAGATAGTGAAAACAGCCCAAAACCTTATCGTTTATGAATCAAAGAAATGAGGTGGTTTAATTCATCAAAAACATTCCCCGCGCTTTTAATTCCCTGAAAAACAAAAATCAAAACAAAAACCAAATGAAAGGAAAATTAAAAAATGAAAAAGTTTATCTCCATCATGCTTTCCTCACTGCTTATGACCTCTGTTCCCCTCTGTGTCTCTGCCGCCGAACCGGTTTCCGCCTCGGCCATACCACAGCGCATGGTCGGGCTGCTCATTGACGATCAGGGCAATACCCAATATGTAGTCGGCAATCTTGTCACTCCACAATCCCCCTCGTCGGTGGAAGGCAGCACATATTCAGCGACATACGAATATTCTGTATACCGCTCGGCTTCTGACGAAACTCTGTCCGTCGACGCAAGCGACGGCGCCCTGGCCCTCCACGCATATCTGACCATCGAATACACCGTCCTGTCAGGCAGCCTCACCCGCTATCTGCTGACAGGTATTGATGTAGATTGGAACCTGATGGACAATTTGGTGTCCCTTTTTGAGAAACATGTAGAATACATCTGTTCTGATGTATCAGTGTCCCAGCATGATACCTATAATATGCCAAGCCCCGGCCATATAGATACGCAGTTTGACGATTACATAACCCGCAGCACGGCCAGCACTTTGGGTGCGACCCTTTCCTTCAAGCTGGGTATGGGATCTGACAGAAGATGGGATCTGGTGCTGCCAAATTACCTTTTCTAACACCTTGACTTTTCGGCCTGCAATGGCAGGCAGGGCCGTAAAAAAGTATGAAAAAGAAAGCCTTTTGGGTTTCGGTCCTCCTTATTGCGGCTTCCGTTATTTATCTGATCACATATCGGGCCATGGGCCTGAGAGAATACAAGTATCACTCCGTAATGCAGTACGAGGGCCTGAGGATGCTTGCCAACATTTTTCTCTACACATGTATCGGCAGCATCCTGGGCCTTATCTTTCTCGGCAAAGCGGCATTTCCGCACATATTTAATTTTCTTTCGGTCATATTTGTGCTGATAGCTTTGCTGCCCGCCGTGGTGTTCTCACTTCTGCTTCTCAGGATAACTCCCGCGTGGGTCAGTTTTCTTTATCCCTATATCGCTTATATAGATTATTTCCCGTATGTCTACATACTGACGGGATTTGCCGCTTCGCTCTTTTTCGTTCTTCATGACCGTTAATACCCCGCATCTCAGATAAAAAAGCGCCTTTTAAGGCGCTTTTTTGTGCTTCTTTATTACAGCACTAAATTACTTTTGTCTAAAAAACCATATTATATTGTCAACACATTAATAATATTGTAAAATATATATGGAAGTATTTAATGCCGAATAAATGAAAAGGAGGATATCTATGTCAAGAAAACTGTTTCATGCTTCCTGCGTTCTGATGGTGCTGCTCTTTGCCGTGCTGGCCGTTTCCCGGTATATTGGCTCCCGGGAAATCGAGGCCCTTATGAATGGCAGCGGAAATGAAGAAGTATACCGCCTTGCAACATCTGTCTGCACCTTCCTTTTAAACGCTTTGAATGCCTGCCTGTTTGTCTGGCCGTTTTTTGCCCTTCCCCTGTGGCTTTCGGGCAAGGAAAACATAGCTGCTTCCCTGTGGGATATTGCAAAAACATCCTCTGTTGGCATTATCTTTGCCGTTGCCCTTTATTTTGCCCGTTTGAGCTTCATCGGTTCGGGCAATATCCAGCGTGTCATAACAAACGGCCTGACATGCCTGCTCCTGGGGCTGTTTGCTGCCCTGGGCCTGGCGGCTGTAATATCACGCCGCAGGCAGGGAAAAAGGATTTTTAACGGCGACAGAAAGCTGATTTCGTTTATTTTCCCGACGCTTACCATTTTATCCTGTGCCGCGCTTTTGGTTATACCGAGATTCTCCCAAAGCACCACAGGTGTGGCCACCGATTTGGATTTTTTAAATATTTTGGCCACCATGCTCTTTTACTCGGGCCTGGGATGCTGCTTAAGGCTGGCCTTACCCCGCAGCTACGCATTTTTTAACGGCACAACTTCGGCTTTGGCCTTTGTCTCGCTGACAGTGTTGGTGCTCTTGGCCCTTGCTCCCCTTTCGGCCCTGTTTGGAACGCCTTTGGGAAGCTACATACTTTGGCAGGCCGTCGGCTTTACCCAGACCGTAGCCGTTTTATATATCCCCCTGGGCTTCCTGGCCGCCCTCCCCATCGGAAAAGATTATAGTATCCAATAAAAAAACCGCATGAATAAAAAGGCGGGGGGCGTCTAACCATGCCCCCCCGCCTTGACAAAGCGCCGCCGTTCTGATATATTTATTTCAATATCGGTGAATATCGACCCCCGAATATTTCAAATCCTGTGAACGGGCGCTTTTTTCCAAGGCGTGACCCACCAGAGAGGGCGGCACAACGGTGCAAGCCGCCTTGGCTCACGGAAAAACGCTACCTCCCGGGAGGAGCATGGGCGAAACAGCAGTAGTCCATGACGGCTGCCGCCGTTATATGGCTTAATGAGCGGCGGGCTTACGCCCGCAATCAGAGTGGAACCACGGATATTTTTCCGCCTCTGTGTCTTTCGGCACGGGGGCTTTTTTATTTCCGATAAATAAACTTACGGAGGAAAAAACATGATTTCTGTCAATGTAAACGGAAAGCAGCTCAAGGTCCAGGACGGCGTTTTGGCCCTGGACCTTGCAAAGCAGGTTCTGGGCGACGATTATAAAAAGGCCCTTTCCTGCGAGATAAACGGCCATAACATGAGCCTGCCCACCCCCCTTAAGGACGGCGACGAGGTAAAGTACAACACCTGGGACGACGCCGACGGCCGCTGGACCCTGCGCCACACGGCTTCCCACATTCTGGCCCAGGCCGTAAAGCACCTTTATCCCGAGACCCATTTTGCCATCGGCCCCGCCATTGACAACGGCTTTTACTATGACTTCGACCGTGACGAGCCCTTCACCCAGGAGGATCTCGACAAGATCGAAAAGGAAATGAAGAAGATAATCAAAAAGGGCTACCGTCTGGAGCGCTTCGAGCTTCCCAGGCAGGAGGCCCTGGAGTTCATGAAAAACGAGCCTTACAAGGTAGAGCTTATAAACGACCTGCCCGAGGACGCCGTCATATCCTTCTACAAGCAGGACGACTTCACCGACCTTTGCGCAGGCCCCCATCTGCCCTCGACTTCGGGCGTCAAGGCCGTCAAGCTGACCTCGGTGACGGGCGCATATTGGCGCGGAGACTCAAACCGCAAAATGCTCCAGCGCATTTACGGCACGGCCTTCACCAGCAAGGAAGACCTTGAAGCCTACCTCACCGCCATGGAAGAGGCCAAAAAGCGCGACCACCGCAAGCTGGGGCGTGAGCTGGGCCTGTTCATGCTGACCGAAGAAGGCCCCGGCTTCCCCTTCTTCCTGCCCAAGGGCATGGCTTTGAGGAACGCCCTTCTGGATTATTGGCGTGAGGTCCACCGCCGCTACGGTTATGTGGAGATATCGACCCCCATCATCCTCAATCAGGAACTGTGGCACAGAAGCGGCCATTGGGACCACTATAAGAACAACATGTATACCACCGTCATCGACGACGAGGATTACGCCGTAAAGCCCATGAACTGCCCCGGCGGCATGCTGGTCTATAAAAACCAGCCCCATTCCTACCGCGAGCTTCCTTTGCGCATGGCTGAACTCGGCCTTGTCCACCGCCACGAGCTGTCGGGCGCGCTGCACGGCCTGTTCCGCGTCAGGTGCTTTACCCAGGACGACGCCCATATATTCATGACCCGCGACCAGATGAAGGAGGAAATAAAGAACACCGTCAAGATATTTGACGAGATCTACACCACCTTCGGCCTTAAATACAACATCGAGCTTTCCACCATGCCCGAGGACCATATGGGCGACGAAGAAGTCTGGCGCTTTGCCGAGGATACCTTAAAGGCCGCCATTGAGGAAATGGGCAAACCCTATGTCATAAACGAGGGCGACGGCGCCTTCTACGGCCCCAAGCTGGACTTCCACCTGTCCGACTCCATAGGCCGCACATGGCAATGCGGAACGATACAGCTTGACTTCCAGATGCCCGAACGCTTTGAGCTGGAATACACCGGCCCCGACGGCGAAAAGCACCGTCCCGTCATGATCCACCGCGCCCTTCTGGGCTCGATAGAGCGCTTTATCGGCGTCATCACCGAGCATTTCGCCGGCGCTTTCCCCACCTGGCTGGCCCCCGTGCAGGTCAAGGTCCTGCCGATAACCGACCGCAGCCACGAGTATGCGCATACCGTTTATCAGAAGCTCTTTGACCTGGGCTTCAGGGTCGAGGAGGATGACCGCAACGAGAAGATAGGCTACAAAATAAGGGAAGCCCAGATGGAAAAGGTTCCCTATATGCTGGTCCTGGGCGACAAGGAAGCCGAGGCCGGCACGGTGGCCGTCCGCGACAGGAAAACGGGTGAAACGACGACCATGTCCCTTGACGAGTTCATCGCAAACCTTACCGAAGAGGTCAAAACCAGGGCACTTTAAGTATAATTTATATTAAATATTACAGATAGTATAAAACCCCCGCCCAAGTTTAGGCGGGGGTTTTATTATTTGCGGTAAAGACCTTATTTCTTTATAAGCCCTGCTTCAAAGCCGGAGCAAGCGCCATTTATCAGCTTGTCGACAAATGGCTCCATACTGTCAAACACAGGGGTTTTAAGGTCCCTTATTTTAACCATTATCCTGGAAAGAGGCACCTGGGGTATGACAAAGGCGGAATATCTGTCCTGGTTTTCCCTTAAATACCTTATGAAATATTCGTCGGCCAAAGCTTCCGAACCGGTCTCGGCAAGGCAGTTTTTAGCGCTTTCGACGCATATCGTTTCCACCGCAATATTTTTCCCGTCCCGCACAGCCGCTTCCAACACGGCCTTTTTTGAAGGCTCCAGCGGGGTGTCCTTCATGGCTATAACGGCGATCTTGCCCCCTTCGGGCGTCACAGCCACGGCTCTTTCGGCCTGCACATCGTCATAAACTATAATAGGCATGGGCACCTTTTCCCTGACCTTTTCAATGCCGGGCTTTACCAGAGAGCACAAAAGCCCTATCGAATCGCAGCCCGCCTCAATAAGGCGCATGAAATCCTCAGCCAAAATATCATGCACCCTTTCGGTCACCTGCCCACCCGAGTTCAGAACCACTTCCCACACAGCCTCGTCCACAAAGTTTACCAGCTGAACGCCGCTTTTCCTGCACAGGCTGTTTAAAAAGGCGCAGTTGTTGGGCGCCGTCTGCAATATCCCTATTTTCATGTTTCTACTCCTTTATATTAGTCTCTGTCCGAGATGAGTATTGGTGAGCAAAAATATATCTTGACCAAGCCTATGATATTATCACTCTGTTATCCAATCAGACTAAGAAAATACCGCTTGCCAAGTTTAAGGA
>CALWAP010000037.1 GCA_944375715.1 uncultured Clostridia bacterium
GTCTACAGGTGATATTTAGTTAAAATGACGGAATATTTCAATTTTCCTTGATATCACTACTTTCCTTAAAAAGGGAGAGGGGAATATCCGTTCTATTTTGTTTGCATTTAGTATAAGGATATAAAAAAGCCCGCCGAATGGCGGGCTTTTTTAAAATTATTTTTTGTAAACAGTTCCTTCCTTCATTACAAAACAGCAATTTTTCATTGCGGTTATGTCAAGTGTAGGATCGCCGTCAAAAGCTGCGATATCGGCCAGCTTTCCGGCATCAACTGAGCCAAATCGGTCAAAAGAACTAAGAAGCTCGGCGTTTGTCTTGGTGGCGGCTGTCAAAGCCTGTACAGGAGTGAAGCCGAATTTGCACATCAGTTCAAATTCGTAACCCTGCTTCCCATGAAAGTTGGAAGGCGTACCTGAGTCGGTACCGAATGTATGCTTGACTCCCAGGCGGAGGCCTTCGCGAATACCCCATTCATGACGCTCGTAAACCTGCTTGGCCTTATCAATCATCCAGCCCTGAAGTCCCATTTCTGGACCGCAGGTGATTATTCTTTCGGCCGCAATTATTGTGGGGGTATGATATGTGCCGTGCTCAAGGAAGAGCTCGATGGCTTCATCATCAAGCATCATGCCGTGCTCAATGGAGGTGATGCCGGCTTTGGCGGCGGCCTTGATGCCTTCAGTGCCGTGGGCATGGGCAGCGGTATGTACACCATACATACGGGCAATTTCACATATAGCATCAAGCTCGTCCTGGGTCAGCTGCTGGGAGCCGACGGTTGTCCCGAGGGACATGACTCCGCCCGTTGCCATGACCTTTATAAAGTCGGCGCCGTATTTGAGGTTGTAGCGGGCCAGCTTTCTGGCTTCATAGGGACCATCGGCGGGAGCGGGAGAAAGTGTGGTGGAAATATAGGGGCTGAAATGGGTGTCGGCATGTCCGCCGGTGGAGCTGATACCTCCGCCACAGGCAAATACCCTGGAACCTGCAAACTTGCCAGCGTTGATGGCATTCCTTACTGATACATTGACAAAACCCTGGCTGCCGCAGTCGCGAACAGTGGTGAAGCCGGCCATAAGGTTAGTTTTGGCATTCTCCAAAGCCCTGATGACGAAATCGCCCAAAAGTGCCTGAGATGCGCTGTAAGGGTCATTATGCCCCGTGCTGCTCAGATGGACATGGGCATCAATCAGTCCGGGGGTCACAAACTTGTCGGAAAGATCTATTACCTCATACTCTTCCGCGGAAAGATTCTGAGGGCAGGGGATCACTTCGGCAATATTTTTGCCATCGACGACTATAAGCATATTTTCAAGAATAGAGCCGTCATTGGAATTAAAAAGCTTGCCGCACTTGATTGCTGTTTTCATTGATATCGCCGCCTTTCATTAATTAAAGGAATAATATACAATAATTATATTACAGCCCGACGCCTATTTCAATAGCGCCCGAGCCATTAATATGATATAATTGACCTTAAAATAAGGAGGTGGCGTATGCTGACGCTTTTATGCTCTCCCAGCAGAGAGGACAATATATCTTTCATATATTCTCAGATATCGGCTTTTTCTAAGAGAAAGGCGCTTATAATTGTACCTGAAACACATTCACACAAGGCAGAAAGACGGCTTTTGACACAATGCGGAAATCCTACTGGCGACCGTGCGGCGGTTATAACCTTCTCAAAGCTGGCAGCGAGGGTTATGGAGGAGGCGAACCATGCTTGGGAAACCATTGATGCAGGCGGAAAGATCCTGCTGATGCATAAGGCTGTCAAGGCATCGGCATCGGCTTTGGAATACTATAAAGGCGCTGGGGAACGGGCGGATATCCTCTCAGGACTTCTGTCGGCGGTTTCCGAATTTCGTTCCTGCCTGATCAAACCCGAAGAACTTTTGAGCGAGATGGGCAATATGAACGCCAAGCTGAGGGATATTTCAGTTATATATTCCGCTTATTCCTCACTGTGCGGAAGTAAAGCCGTTTATGGCAGCGATATAATGGAAATGTGCCTCCCCCATCTGGAAAAAAGCGCAACGGTCAATGGACGGGATATCTATATTTATGGTTTTGAGGGCTTTACGGCAGCGGAATACAATGTCATAAGGCGGATTTTGAATACCTCGCACGAGACTACTGTGGCTATAAGCCTTGGCGAAGACAGCATGCTTTTTACCGAGCAGATCAAAACCGTGTCAAAGCTTGAAATGCTTGCAAAAGATGAAAATATTCCGCTTAAGAAAACAGCTCCATACAAAAGTTCACACAAGGCCGCAAAATGCCTTGAATATGTAGCTGAAAGTGTGTTTGATTTTACAAAAGAGCCTTTTGAAGAAGACAGTAAAGAAATTAAGCTTTACAGCTGCAAAGATCCTTTAGAAGAATGTGATTTGGTGGCGGGGATGTGCAGAAGGCTGGTTTTGGAACATGGCGTCAGGCTTAGGGATATCGCCGTAGTGACCAGCGATACCGAAGGATATGAAAAACCCCTGACTGAAAGTTTTTCAAGATATAATTTGCCTTTATATATAAATTCAAAAGACGGTTTTCTGCAAAAACCTGCTGCCAGCGCAGCTTTAGGCGCTTTCCGCGCTCTTGACGACAGGTTTTCCATGGCGTCTGTGCTTAGATATATAAAATCGGGACTTATTGGTATCTCTGATGACGACAGAGAGATTTTGGAAAACTATGCTTACACATGGCAGATAAAGGGAAATATGTGGTTTAAGCAGTGGACAATGAGCCCGGACGGCTATGACGGCAGACCTATGCCCGAGCTTATGGGTAAGCTGAATGAAATAAGAGAAAAGGTCGTGCTGCCACTGACGGCAGTAAAAGAAAGCATGCCTGCAAATGCCGAGGGAAAAATATATGCCGAAGCGTTTGTAAGCCATATTCAGCGTATAAAGCTTAAAGAAGCGATAGATGCCCGAGCAGTATCATTGGAGGCTTCGGGGCGTGAAAAGGAAGCTTCGGAGTATTTTCAGATATACGATATCCTCATTAACGCCGCAGAACAGTTTAAATCCGTGCTGGGTGAAGATATGATGAAGAGGGAAGAATTTCTCCCGCTTTTTGAAATGGCACTGTCGCAATATGATATAGGCGCCATACCCTCATCTCTTGACAGTGTGGAATTTTCCGATTTTTCAGGTGCTGCCTTTGGAAACATCGATCATGTATTTGTGCTTGGGTGTTGCGAGGGCAGCTTTCCCAAGCTGGTGACGGGGGGCGGTATACTAAAGGAACGGGATAGGATCACCCTGGAAACCTGCGGGATTGAACTTACCCAAAGCGACGAGGAACGCACCTTCGAATATATGAGTGATATATACCAAACGATAGATAGTGCTGTAAAGTCAATAACATTTACAAGACCTTTAAAAAGCATATCAGGAGGAGAAAAAAGCAAAAGTTATCTAATAACAAGGCTGGAGGAGGCTTTTCCTCTAAGTCGTGAAACCGACGGCGGGAGCATTGCCGCTAAAAATACTCTTTCTTCCCATATCCCGGCATATGAGCTGTTTTGCCAAGGCGGACAAGGCGATGTTTCAGATGCCGCATACGAGTTTTTTTCTGCAAGACCAGAGGGCGAGCAACTAAAAAAGCTCCGTGCGTATTCGTCATCCCCCAGGGGGCCTGTTGGAAAAGCTTCAAACATAAGCGGGCTTTTCGGCACGGAGGTTTATATGTCGGCCAGCAGGGCAGAAAAGCTGGCTTCCTGCCGCTTTGCCTTTTTTATGGAATACGGCCTCAGGGCAAAGGTGAGAAAAAAGGCAGAGTTTGAAGCCGTCAATGTAGGTACCCTTGTCCATTATGTTGTTGAAAATGCAGTCAAAGCCATAACCATAAATCCCGATCTGGACTGCAGGGAAACCGCAGATATGTATGCTGCTCGTTTTCTGGAAGAAAGGCTTGGTGGACGCGAGGACAAAACCGCCAGGTTCATGGCAAACTATGAGGCGCTGACCGAGAATATTGAGGATATTGTCAGGGACATCCTGGATGAGATTGAAAACTCCAGCTTTAAACCGATAGCATATGAGCTTAATTTTGATGAAAAAGGTGATTTGCCGCCCTATAAGGTCAAAAGCGGGAATGTTTCCCTGAGCCTGCACGGACAGATAGACCGTGTAGACGCATTTCCGGTAGGCGATATACTTTATCTTAGGGTATCAGACTACAAAACAGGTTCCAAGAGTTTTTCGCTTTCGGATGTTTTAAACGGTCTCAATATGCAGATGTTCATATACTTGCTGATGCTGGGAAATGCACCTTTGGAGTATTTTAAAGAACGTTCCCAAACCGTTTTTGGAAAGGATATAAATGGGATCGAAGCCTGTGCTGCTTTGTATATACCCGTAAAAAGCCCCTTTGTCGAAGCCGGCGTGTCTTCTGATGAAGGAGCCATCAATGATATGCGCCATGCCAGGGTGAAACGTATGGGGCTGCTGCTTGAGGATGAATATACCATAGACGCCATGGAACATACCGAGAGCGGCAGTTACCGTTTCCTTCCTGTTGGCAAAAGCCGCAAAACCGGCGAATTTACTGCCGCGTCATCGGTGGCCACAAGAGAGGAGCTGGCGCTGCTTACCCAAAAAACAAAGGATAATTTAAAACGCATAGCTTCGATAATTGCCGAGGGCGGCATAGAGGCCGATCCCTATGCCAAGGGAAATGGGAGTTATTGCGATTGGTGCCCCTATAAGCCTGCGTGCCAATTTGATATCAATATGAAAAAGGACAGTTACCGCTATCTCAGGTCGCTGAAAAAAGATGCGGTTTTTCAGCTGCTGAAAAAGGAGGAAAAAGAAAATGGCCGTTAAATACACGCCCGACCAGCAAAACGCCATAGACAGCCGCGGCTGCAACCTTATTGTTTCGGCCGCAGCGGGATCGGGAAAAACGGCCGTGCTGGTGGAGAGGGTGATACAGCTGATATGCGACAGCCAATCACCCTGTGATATAGACGAGCTTTTGGTGGTGACCTTTACAAATGCGGCCGCGGCCGAAATGAGGGAAAAGATAGGGGCAGCCCTTTTAAAAAGGGTGGCTTCCGATAAAACGGGAAGGCTGAGAAGGCAGCTTTCGCTTTTGGGCGGAGCCAAAATAGAGACAGTGCACGCTTTCTGCCTGGACCTTATAAAGGAAAATTACGCACTCTGCGGCCTTCCCGCCGACTTTTCCGTAGCCGATACCGAAGAGAGCCTGGAGCTTCGCAAAGAGGTGCTGGACGAACTTTTGGAAAAGCTTTATGAAGAAAAAGACCCTGATTTTATGTGCCTTTGCGCCAGCCTTTCCGAAGAAAAGGGTGACAGGCTTTTAAGCCGGGTACTGGACGATGTGTACGAAAAGCTGATAAGTCATCCTGACCCCATTTCAAGCCTTTACCGGTTTACTTCCGAAGATGCCCAGGGAATCTGGAAGGACTATCTTCTGAATACAAGCCGAAGCATTATGGAACACGAGTGCCTGAGGCTGGAAAAAGCATTTTCCGATTTGTCGTTTGAGCCTGATATATATGAGAAATACCGGCCGGCTTTTGAGTATTGCCTGGCATTTGCGCAAAGCTATCTGGAAAAATCCCAAAGCGGGTGGGACACCGCTTATGAAACGCTTGACAGCTTTTCGCCGCCGAGGCTGGGTGCTGTAAGAGGCGAAGCCATAAAGGAGAGAGCAGAGATTTATAAGAGCGTTAAAAACTCCTTTGCTTCCTCAGTGGCCGGGATTAAGGGAAAAATCATAACCTCGCGTGAAAATGACGAGGATTTTTTAAGAGAGCAGAATCTTTCAGCTCTCAAAGGCCTGAGGAAAGCTGCCGAAGGGTATTTCCGGATGTACAGCCATCTAAAGCGCAAAAAAGGGCTTTTGGATTTTTCCGACCTGGAGCATTTTGCGCTTGGGCTTCTCACGGATACGAACGGCGGCCCTTCCGAGCTTGCGTTGCAGATTTCGTCGGAGCTTAAAGAGGTCCTGGTCGACGAGTATCAGGACACAAACGATATACAGGACGCCATATTCAGTATGCTTACCGTAAACACAAAAAGCAGCTTTTATGTGGGCGATGTAAAGCAGAGCATATACCGCTTCCGTATGGCCAAGCCTCAGATATTCATGGAGAAATATCTTTCGTATTCTCCCTTTTCACTTCTGGCAAGGAATCAGAAGCTCAAGATGGCTTTGAACCGCAATTTCCGTTCAAGAAAAGAGATACTTGATACCTGCAACCATGTGTTTTCGGCCGAAATGAGCCGTGCTTTCGGGGATATAGATTATACCGACGAAGAAGCGCTTTATAACGGTGCGCCTTATGAGGGTGAGGAAAAAACACATTTTGAGATAATCGATATGCAAGGCTCATCGGATGATGACGATTCTCCCGAAAAGGCCGAAGCCGAGGCCATGTATGTGGCCGGGGAAATACAGCGTATGCTCAAAGAGAGCGTTGTTACCGACCCTTTTGCAAAGACCAAAAGAAAGGCCGAATACGGAGATTTTGCGATTTTGCTCAGTTCATTTGCCAACAAGTCTGGATATTTTATAAAAGAACTCAGCAGGCTGAACATACCTGTAAGCGGCGGTAAGCGTGAATTCTGGCAAAGCATGGAGATACTTGTGATGATGTCCTTTTTAAGGGTTCTTGACAACCGCCGTCAGGATATACCGCTTATAGGGCTGATGCGCTCGCCGCTTTTCTTTTTCTCGGCTGACAAGCTGGCCGAAATACGCCTGGAGGGTAGGGGACTTTGTGTGTTCGAGGCCCTTCAGCTGCATGCGCAGAAGGATGACCATTGTCGGGATTTTGTCGATGTGATAAACAGGTATGTCTCATATGTACCTGATATGTCGGCCTCACAGATAATAAGGATGATCTATGCCGAGCGCTCGGTGATGGCGGTGTTCGGGGCTATGGACAGCGGGGCCGAACGCTGTGATAATTTAAAAGCCTTTTTAAACCTCGCCCTCGATTACGAGAGCAGAGGCCACCTCAGCCTGTTTGACTTTATACGGTTTGCCGAGGGGATGATGGAAAAAGGCGAGGCTCCTGCGTTTGAAGAAAAGCAGGGAGTGCATATAATGAGTATACACAAGTCAAAAGGCCTGGAGTTCCCGTTTGTGTTCCTGCCTGACCTGAACAAGACATTTAACTTTGATGATGCCGGATTTCCCGTCGTGATACATGATAAAATGGGTATAGGCCTTAAACTCAGGGTCAGAAAAACAAGGGCCGAGTACCGTACACAGATGCACAGGGCCGTTTCCGATGCGATAAGAAGGGAGCTTGCATCAGAGGAGATGAGGAAGCTCTATGTAGCGATGACAAGAGCCAGGGAAAAGCTGGTCATGGTTGCCTCTTTGCCAAATGCCGACAAGACAATAAAGGATATCAAGGCCGATACCGCTCTTGCGGGTATTACGCCCATGTGGCTGGCAGGCAAAAGCAACGCGGCCGCGTGGCTGATAGCTGCATTCAGCGAAAAACCGTGCAGCAGTCTTACAGTTTCGGTCACCCCTTATGCGTCCATAGCAGTGGAAGGCAAGCCTGATGCTTTGCCTGAAAAAACTGAAAGACAAAAGGCCAGACCGGAACTTATGGAGCTTCTGCGTCTTTCTGAAGTAAATTATGGCTTTGAAAAAGTATCAGCACTGCCTTCCAAGCTTACACCTGCCTCCACCAGGCGACTGCTGGAAAACGCTGGGAGGATAGACAGGATTGACGGAAGGATGGTAATAGATACGACTTCAATTCCCACGATTTCGTCTGATGGTCTTACGCCTCTTCAAAGAGGAAGCGCGATCCATCTTTTCCTCCAAAAGGCCGATTTCCAAACATGTCTTGAGCCTGGAGGCATAGAAAGAGAAAAGGAGATTTTAACGGCCCAAAACGCCATGAGCCCGGAGGAAGCGCAGGCAGTTGATACACGGATGATCGAGGGCTTTCTCAAAAGCGATATATATGTCCAACTTGAAAAGAGCGACAGGTATATACGTGAGTATGAATTTTCCGCCATGATGTCGCCCAGGGAGCTGGGAATAGGAGATTTTGACGATCAGATACTGATGAACGGCGTTATCGATTTAATGATTTTTGACAGCGGAGGCATATATATAGTCGATTTCAAAACCGACAGGGTATCGCCAGGCATGGAGGCTGAAAGGGCTAAACGTCACGCTTTGCAGCTGGAGATATACGCGTTGGCCGCCGAAAAGATTTTCAGCCTTCCCGTAAAGGGGAAAACAATCTTTTTCTTAAGAAGTTCGCGAAGTGTAAATATCTGATATAATATAAAAACATAATAAAAAAGCGCGCGGCGTTTGGTGAACGCCAATAAGGAAGTATCAAAGACGTACTAACTTAATGGCTGACAAACAGGGTTGCTAAATGAACCGGCGTGTTATTTCGCAATGAAATGGCACGCCGGTTTTCTACGCATTTCAAACCGCATTTTCAAGGGTAAGAATGGC
>CALWAP010000038.1 GCA_944375715.1 uncultured Clostridia bacterium
ATATCTGCCTTATTGACGGCGGCAAGATAATTTTAAGGGAAGAGGCCGACAGGATAACCGACGAATACGGCCTTATAAAGGCCGATGAAGAGCAGTACAAAGAGCTTGACAAGAGCCGGTTGCTCAGGGTAAGGAAGGAAAGCTACGGCGTATGCTGCCTTACATACGACAGGGAGTATTACGCCTCGAAATACCCGTCCCTTGTTATCGACCGCGGCGGGATAGATAATGTGCTGACCATGTTTGTAAGGGGGGAAAAGATATGAAAGGGCTGCTTTTAAAGGATTTCTATTACTATATAAGGAACAGGACGATGCTTTTTGTCCTGATCCCCGTAATTGTTTTTGCCATGTCCAGCAGGCTGTTCGGGGCAATATATCTCAGTATAATATGTGCCACTTTGGTCCAGAGCACCTTTTCATATGACGAGTTTGAAAGGGGTATGGAGTATATCCTGACCCTGCCCATAACAAGAAAGACTTATGTCACAAGCAAGTATGTTTTGGGCGTCGGGCTGTTTGCCTTTTTTATTGCGGTGTATTCGGCGGCCGTATTGGTAAGCGGCGGCAGCGGACATGACCTTTTGGGGCTGGTGCCGGCGTCGGCGGCTGCATTTTCGGTGTCTGTTTCGGGCGTATTTCCCATTCTTTTCAAGCTTGGCAGCGAAAAAGGAAGGGTCGTTGGTATACTTGGCATTATGATAGCCGCCATGGCAGCCGGAGCGTTTCTGAGTATCCTGCCGCAGGAAAGCCTTTCGGGCGCCGTTACTCCCGCAGCGGCGGCGGCCATAGCGGCCGCTTTGGTACTTATCATGTTCCTTTCGTATCTTCTGAGCCTGGCGATAGTAAAAAACAAGGAATATTAAATAATCCTTTAAAGCCGCTTCTTTTTGGGTTACAATTAGATAAAGCCAAAGGGAGGGTTTTGATTGGAAAAGGTATGCTTTATAATCGGGGCAATGGACCCCGGGGAAATATATTTGGGTAAAAGGGAAAATGCCTTTGTCATGGCCTGTGACAAGGGCTTTTCCCATTTGGGGGGCATAAAGCCAGACCTGGTGGTCGGCGACTTTGACTCTTTGGGGTACGAACCGGAGGGCTATCCCGTGCTCTATCATGTGCCCGAAAAGGATGATACCGACACCATGATGGCCGTCAAGGAGGGTTTTAGACGCGGGTTTGACACCTTTGTCCTTTACGGCTGCATGGGCGGCAGGCCCGACCATGAGTTTGCAAATTATCAGGCCCTTTCGTATATGACCGCCCACGGGGGCAGGGGATATATGATAGGGGGTGGCTGGAACATCACCCATATGGTGGGACAGCTTGAAATCGAGGGCCCCGTGGGCGGGGACTTTTCGGTATTCGCCTTTGGCGAAAGGGCTGCGGGCGTCACGATAAAGGGCGGCAAATACCCCCTTGAAAACGGGACGCTGACACCCTATTTCCCCCTTGGGGTCAGCAACAGCTTTAAGGGGGAAAACGCCTTGATATACTGCCAAGAGGGCGGGGTGCTCGTCATGTGGCAGGGTGATGCAAGGCAGCTCATTGACAAGCTGTGAGTTTTGTTTTAATATAAAATCAATATTGTGCCCGGGGGAGCCTTTTAAGGCTGAGAGGAGGCATGTGCCTCGACCCTTTGAACCTGATCCGGCTTATACCGGCGAAGGAAGAGGATCTTCAGCCGGTAATGGGTATGGCCTTCGGGCCATACCCTAATTTTTTATTTGGAGGGACAGAAATGGATTTTTGCCTTTTTAAGCGCCTTGAGGAAAAAACGCCGCTTATCCACTGCATAACAAATTATGTGACGGTCAATGACTGCGCGAATATACTTCTTGCCTGCAAAGCTTCGCCCATAATGGCTGACGACGAGCAGGAGGTGGAGGATATAACCTCTATCTGCACGGGCCTTACGATAAACATAGGCACTCTTAACAGCCGCACGATAGACTCGATGATGAAGGCCGGGAAAAAGGCGCGCTCGCTGGGCCACACCGTTCTTCTGGACCCTGTGGGCGCCGGTGCGTCGGCCCTTAGGACTGAAACAGCCGTAAAGCTTATGGACGAGATAGATTTCACGGTTATAAGGGGCAATATTTCAGAGGTAAAGACCCTTGCTTTGGGCTCGGGCAAGACGAGGGGCGTCGATGCAAACGACCTGGACAAGGTGACCGATGAAAACCTTGAATCGGTGGCCTCATGGGCGAAGGAGCTTTCAAAAAGGACGGGAGCCGTTATAGCCATAACGGGGGCCATAGACATAGCGGCTGACGGCGACAGGGCCATAGCCGTCAGGAACGGCTGCTCCATGATGGGAATGATAACGGGCAGCGGCTGCATGCTTTCGGCCTTTATGGAGGCTGCCGTGGCGGCTATGCCGGAAGAAAGGCTCTGGGCCGTCACCCAGGCCCTTTGCGCCATGGGGGTGGCCGGCGAGCTGGCTTATGACCGTATGAAGGCCATGAATGCCGGTAACAGCACCTTCAGGAACCTGCTTATCGATGAGATATTCAACATGACCGATGAGAAGCTTGAGAAAGGGGCAAGGTATGAAATTATCTGAAAAAGAGCTTGAAAAGGCCATGACCCTTTACGCTGTCACCGACCGCTCGTGGCTTGAGGGCAAGAGCCTGGCCACAGCTGTTGAAGAGGCTTTGAAGGGCGGCGTCACATTTTTGCAGCTGAGGGAAAAGGATCTTCCCAAAGAGGAGTTTTTGAAGCTGGCTTTGGAGATAAAGGGTGTCTGCAAAAGGTACAATGTCCCCTTTGTCATAAACGATGATGTGGATATCGCGTTAAAGTCGGGGGCTGACGGCGTTCATGTCGGCCAGGACGACATGGCGGCCTTAAAGGCTAGGGAGATTTTGGGCAAAGACGCCATAATCGGCGTTTCGGTTCATAACCTTAAAGAGGCCGAAAAGGCCTTTTCGGACGGCGCTGATTATCTCGGCGTCGGGGCGGTATTTTCCACATCGACCAAAAAGGACGCCGAAAATGTGCCTTTTGAGACGCTGAGGGAAATATGCCAGAAGACCGGGCTTCCCGTTGTTGCCATAGGGGGCATTAACAGCGGCAATATTGAAAAGCTTAAAGGAAGCGGCATAAAAGGCGTTGCCGTAGTGTCGGCCATATTCGCTTCAAAGGATATCGAGGGGGCCTCGAGTCAGCTTTTGGGGCTTGCAAAGGAGCTGTAATGAAAATAAAAGGGGCGATTTTTGACCTTGACGGCACCCTTCTTGATTCGATGGACATTTGCCAGAGCTGCGCAACATTGTTTGTAAGGTCGCAGGGAAAAGAACCCGATAAGGACCTTGATTTCAAGCTGGAGCAGATGAGCGTCGATGAAGGCAATCGATATATACAAAAAGCATATTTCCCCGAGCTTTCGGCCAAAGATGTGGCCGATATGGTAAACAGCATGCTTATTTCCCTTTACAGCCAAAGGGATATGCTCAAAAACGGGGTTTCGGATATGCTGAGGGATATGAAAGACGCGGGTATAAAAACAGCCGTTGCCACTTCCAATTCATACGCTTTGGCAACGGCTGCCCTTAACGGAAACGGTATCGGAGGCTATATAGACTATACCGTAAGCTGTGACGACGTGGGCAGGGGGAAGTCGTTTCCCGATGTGTACTTAAAAGCCGCGTCGCTTTTAAAGCTGCGGCCCGGAGAAATACTCGTTTTCGAAGACGCCCTTTACGCCCTTGAAACGGCAAAAAAGGCCGGGTTCATAACGGTAAGCGTCGCCGACAAAAGCAATATTGGTTTTAGGAAAGAGCTTGTCTTTAAAAGCGATTTCTTTATTGAAACCTTTGAAAATTGGAGTGATGTTTTGAATGTATAAGGCTCTTACAATAGCGGGTTCCGACTGCTCCGGCGGGGCAGGCATACAGGCCGATCTTAAGACCATGGCGGCCCATGGCGTTTACGGTATGAGCGTCATAACCTCTCTGACAGCCCAGAACACGACAGGGGTCTACGGCGTTTTGGACGCAGACCCGGATTTTGTAAAAAAGCAGATAGACTGCGTTTTCGAGGATATAAGGCCCGACGCCGTTAAGATAGGCATGGTGTCAAATGCCGGCGTCATAAGGGCAATTTCGGAACGCCTGGCATTTTATAGGGCCGAAAACATTGTTGTCGACCCCGTTATGGTGTCGACCAGCGGCAGCAGGCTTTTGAGGGAGGACGCCATGGAAGCGTTAATGTCCGAACTGCTGACCAAGGCGTCGGTAATAACGCCCAATATCCCCGAAACGGAGGTCATATGGGGCCATGAAATAAAGGGCCCGGATGATATGGAAAAAGCGGCCGGTGAGCTTTATAAAATGCTTAAGGTCAATGTGCTTGTAAAGGGCGGTCACGACATAAACGACGCAAACGACCTTCTGTTCACCGAAAATGGGCCGGTATGGATATACGGCAGGCGCATAGATAACCCCAATACCCACGGTACAGGCTGCACCCTTTCATCGGCCATAGCCTGCAACCTTGCTTTCGGCAAAAGCATAGAGGAAAGCGTAAGGGCAGCCAAAGCCTACCTTTCGGGCGCGCTTTCGGCAATGCTTGATTTGGGCCGCGGCAGGGGTCCTATGGACCATATGTTCAGGATAAGCGGGATAAAATATCTTTAGGAGGCATTATGGATAAGCTAAGGGATATTATCGACAATTCAATGGACCTTTGGAAAGGCTATCTGACTCATCCGTTTATATTGGGGCTCGCCGACGGCTCTTTGAGCGAGGAAAAGTTTGTAAGATATCTCATCGAGGATACGATATACCTGCGCGAATATGCCAGGGTTTACGCCATGGCCATGTATAAATCCCACAGCCTTCGGGATATAAGGGAGTATTATTCCGTTTTGAGTTTCGTCAATGAAAGCGAGTCCTCGGAAAGGCTTGTATGGCTTAATGAGCGGGGCTTTACAGACGGGCAGATAGATCAAATGGAGCCTAAAAAGGCCAATGCCGAGTATTTCGGTTTTATGCTGGACATGGCCGAAAAATACGAGGCCCCCGAGATACTTATGGCCGTGCTGCCCTGCATGTTCAGTTACGCATATATTTTCCGCCACGTGGCCGAAAATTGCGATATCGGCGGCAGCCGCTACCGCGGGTTTATTTTAGGCTATGCCTCGGAAGAATATTATAAAAGCTGTCTCAGATGGTATGAGTTTGCCGAAGAAAAATGCCGCGATATCGAAGGCGAGCGCCTTGAAAGGCTCAAATGGATATTCCGCAGGTCCAGCGAGTATGAAAAGGCCTTCTGGGATATGGCCTTTAAAGGCTGAGGCTTTACTAAAGCAGCCTGATATGGTATGATAACCTTCGTTTAAAGGAGGTGCGTCATGGAGCTTTGCACGGCCAAAAATATGGATTATGTAAAAGCCCTTTATTTTGAAGCTTTCCCCAAAGCCGAGCGCAAACCGTTTTCCGTCATTGAAAAAATGAGGGATGAAGGTATCTGCGATATTCTTGAAATAAAGGAAAACGGCAAGCCCTGCGGGCTTGCCGTTGCCGAAAGGGCGGAGGGCTGCGCCCTTTTGGATTATTTTGCCGTTGACCCCGGCAAAAGGGGCGGAGGTATAGGCGGAAGGGCGCTTGAACAGCTTTGCCGCAGGTACTCGGAAGGCGGGTTTTTCCTCGAGATAGAAAGTACTTTTGAAAAATCCGCCGGCAATATGCAGGAGCGTATATCAAGAAAAAGGTTTTATTTAAACCGCGGTTTTTTTGAAACGGGCTGCGAAATAATGCTTTACGGCGTCAGGATGGAACTTCTTGCGTATAAACAGCCTATTCCTTTTGAAGTTATGGACAGGGTTTACCGCAGGATATATGCGGAAGTTTACAATAAGGCTGTCAAAAGGCTTTGAAAAAATAAAAAGGCACGCGGACGAAGGCCGCGTGCCTTTTTGTGTGAAAAATATCCTTTGGCTTAAGTTATGCTTCTTTCCGGATCTGTTCAAGGCATACCTCAAGGGCGTCGCTTTCGGTTTCAATGTCGGGGGCAGTGCCGGTAAAATTGTTGAAGGTCAGATCGGAGTTCAGGTATGCTATCCATTCAAACTGAATGCACAGGCCGCTTTCAGGCAGGTACAGGCTTTTGAATATCGGTGAAAAGCCTATGGAGCTGAGCCCCCGGGTTTTTGTGCCCACGATGGTGGCGGCGCCGGTGTTTTTGCAGAAAAGGGCCAGCATTTCGGACGACGATGCGCATTGGCCGTCGACCAGCAGCCATATATCGCCGTCATACGAACTTCCTTCCGGCTTGGGGATGGTGCCGTTGACAGTTGTTTCGATAATATAGTCAAGCCCTGCCCGGCGCATTGTTTCGTTTACTCTTTCGTCGGGATAAAGCAGGGAAGGGTCCTGGGGGTTTACAGGGTAGAGAGTGCAGCCATTTTGGGACGCGTGCTCCCCGAAATAGTCAAGGCAGCCGGCTTTGAAGCCGCCCAATGAGACAAAAGGCTTCTGGCGGTCATAAAACAGGCGGGCCAGGCCCTTTTGCCATATATAAGAGTTGCCGCCGCCGTTGCCCCTTATATCGATAATTATATCGTCGCTTTCCATGGCCTTGTCACATATGCCGCTTACCGTTTTTATGGCCTTTTGAAGATTTTCGTCGCTGCCGCCTGACTCAAAGGAGGTAATGGTGATTTTAGGCACGCCGTCAGCATATTCAAGATAAAAATAATCATCCGGGTCATAATGGGTATCAGTTTGCTCATCGGGGGAGTTTTCCGCAAGCAATTGGTAAAAGGCATGGGTCTTATCGGGGAAAGGTTCCGCTGTGTCGGTTTCCGCTTTGTAATATTCAATGGTAAGGGTCCTTAAATGCCCGAGATTTTGAAACGAATCTATGGCCAGGGCGAAGATCGTGTTCATGGCGTTTTTTGAATCGCTATAAAGGTTTGGATATAAAACGGGGACCGAAGTGTCGGGCTTTTCATAAGGGTCTTTATCCTGGCTAGATGTGACTTCGGTTATCATCCTGCGGTATTTGTCACGGACTTCGCTTTTGTCAATATTCCGCGACTCGAAAAAGCCGTTTTGTGAGGCCTCGTCAAAAAAGGGGAACTGATCTTCCAAAGCGGCCCACATGAAATCATAATCGGCCAGCATTTTTTGGGTTGAAATAAAAAAATCATCCGGCTGTGCAAAGCCGTTTTCACGGCGGGTTTGATCCACCCCGGCAAAACAGAAGATCAGGCCGCATACGGCTGCCAGACATATTGCCGCAAAAACGGCCTTTTTGGGCGATGGTACGGGTTTCATCAGCGTCTTCCTTTCAGAAAGATTTGACGGTATCTATATTGTATTTACGGCAAGGTTCGCCGTCAACCTTTTCGGCATACGGTGGGGAAAAAGAAACGGCATGACCTCGGTCATGCCGTTTCCGAAAAGCGATACGCTTTTCATTTATGTATAAGTCTTAATTGTTCTGGAAATCGACGGTAGCGTTGCCGTTCTCGTCATACTTGACAGCGTCCTTATCAAGGATGATGTCGTTGATGGCCTCGAAGTAAGCCTTGATCGA
>CALWAP010000039.1 GCA_944375715.1 uncultured Clostridia bacterium
TTGGTGGTAAAGATCCAATTGCCTATCGAGGCGTATACAGCCGAGATGACAAGGATTTTTATCCTTATAAACCATTTGTTTTCATACCAATTGCCTGTCATTTATATAAATCCTCCTTTTTTGGTTTAACAAGAGGCCAGAGGGCCTACCCGGCGCCGTTATACGGAACCCTGACCGGCAGCCGGTTTGATGGAGTCTTTCGGTTGTCCGCCCCTGACCTTCCAAAGGGTCTTGTAAAGCCAATTCGAGAAAGGAATCGCTATAAGCAGACAGTAGTAGAGGTTGACCATTCCGCCGAATGTATTTGCCGAATAGCCAAGGGCGTAAAGCTCGTCGGCCATTTCGGGATGCGCGCCCATGATAGGCGCTATGTTGGCGCTGAACATTGAAGCCGAGCCGCAGCCCGACGCCATGGCCAAAGCATAGGGATGGAACAGGCCCGTGCTGGTCCAGAAGGACGAGTTGATGCCGCAGACGATAGTGCCGAACAGCGTGCCGGTGATGTAACCGCCCATGACGCCGAGGCCTTCCTCCGAGTCAAGGCCGTACATATCGCCTATGACGATAAGGGAGCCTTCACGGGAAATAGAGAAGCCGCCGCCGACGACCGAACGGCCCATTCCCAAAAGGAGAACGCCGACCGGGATAGCGAAAACCGCCGTGCCCAGATGGCCCAGCTTCTGAAGGATCAGAGCGGCGCCGGAGGAAACGATAAGGCCGAGGTTGGGGCCTATCGTGGCCGCCGAACGGGCGCCCAGCATAAGGACCGATATTGTTATGTAGGGGGACGCGGTCTCCATCATTGATTTGGGTATCAGCTTGAAAACCGCCAGCAGAACACCCATTATGATGGTGTAAAGCATGGGATACATTGAAAATGAAATGGGGCCGAAGGAGAAGGACTTAAGCCCGATCAGTTCGGCGGCGAGCACCATGGCGGCGCAGAGTGCGTGAACTTTCCAATCCTTTAAAAACTCTTTCATTTCTTTACTCCTCTCATACCTGATTTATCGTGTTGATTTAGGCTATCAAAGCACGACCCTTCCCATGCAACCACTCCCTTTGTTAAAAAATTGAAAAAAAGACCTGAACAAGTTTTAAACTTTATTATATTATAATAATTCGCACACCGTCTAACAAGTGTCTTTTAGCTAAATTGTATAATTGCCACAATCGAATTGTGAACAAATTATAATATGCAATTTATCACTTTAATGAAGTATTAAATATTAAAAAAAAAGGCCGATATGCGAACTTTTTTTGCCCTTCAAAAAATGGTTACAATATGCGTTTTTTTAGCTGCACGAAAAAACCCCGCCTTCCAACTTTGCGTTGAGGCGGGGTTTGGTGATGTTGTTAAATGTAGGGGCGGTCAACTGTAATAACTGTGAAATATGGTCCGTCCAGGACCGATACAGCCTTTTCCATGGCTTCACGGGCCTGCTTGGGTGTCAGGCGAGACTCCATGGGCAGCACCATATCAAATATCAGGTTGGTGTGGGAAGGACCCGAAACCATTCGGAAGTCGTGTATGGTCATGCCGGGGTCTATTATTGTAGCCAGCTTTGCCACTTTTTCTCTGGTTTCGGCTGTTTTGCGGTCGTCGCAGTCCAAAGGGTCCATATGTATGACGGCTTCACAGCCGAATTTCTCTCCCAGCTCCTTTTCAACATTGTCAATGACATCGTGCATAGCCAGAATATTTCCGGCCGAACTTACCTCGGCGTGCAGGGAAATCATGCGTCTGCCGGGGCCGTAATCGTGGACAATTAGATCATGAAGCCCCCTTATTTCTTTATGTGCCATGACTGTTTCGGCGATGCCCCTGACAAATTCGGGGTCAGGTTTAGTGCCAAGAAGGGGGGTTATGGTGTCTCTGGCAGCCTCATATCCAGCGTAAAGGATAACAGCTGCCACGGCAAGGCCGAGATACCCGTCTGTGTGCAGTCCGGTAATCTTGCCTATGACCGAACCGAAAAGCACCGCCGTGGTGGCGATGGCATCTCCCAGGCTGTCGGAGGAGTTGGCCCTCAGGGCGGCGGAATTTATAAGGTTGCCCAGACGTCGGTTGAATACCGACATCAATAGTTTAAGGATTATTGAAAAAACAAGTATGCCTCCAGAAAGCATGTCGAAGGTCACATCAGTGGGATGCATGATCTGAGTGACCGAGCTTTTGGCCAGCTCGAAGCCCATGAGGATTATGGCCATAGCCACAGCCAGCCCTGACAGATACTCCATCCTGCCATGGCCAAACGGGTGTTCCCTGTCGGGCTTTTGCCCTGAAAGCTTGAAGCCTATCAGGGTGACTATTGATGAACCGGCATCTGACAGGTTGTTGAAGGCGTCGGCCGTTATGGCTACCGATGAGGTTAGAATGCCCGCAAAAAATTTCAGTGCGAAAAGAAGAAAGTTGGCCAGCACACCGGCCGCACCGCCTATAAGCCCATATTTTTGTCTTTGCGCATGGTCGGTTATTTTGACCCGACCGTCCCCGGCAGCTATTGCCGATAAAATATTTGTCATTGAAACTCCTCCGTAAAAGTAGTAATTCATTGAAAAAAGGGCAGATTACATATATAATATGTATCAGCTCAAAGGAAGACGCAAATGATAGTGCTCGAGAATATTTTCAAGTCATACAGCGGGAAAAACGGTACGGCTGAAGCCCTTAAAGGAGTATCGCTGCATGTGGGCAAAGGCGATTTCATTTCGGTCAGCGGGAGCTCGGGCTCCGGCAAAACGACTCTTATGAATATTATCGGCTGTCTTGACCGCCCGACAAAAGGCAGGTACCTTTTGGAGGGCGAGGATATCGGAGCGGCTGCGGAAAACCGGCGCGGCAGGGTAAGGAATGGAAAAATAGGTTTTGTTTTCCAAAGCTTCAACCTGATATCCAATATGACGGCTTTGGAAAATGTGGCCCTTCCTCTTGCCATAAGGGGATGGGACAGAAAAAGCCGCATCAGGGCGGCAGAGGAAGCTTTGGCCGAGGTCGGGCTTTCTGACAGGCTTTATCATAAACCGTCCCAGCTTTCAGGTGGTCAGCGCCAGAGGGTGGCCGTGGCCAGGGTGACAGCCTGCAAAACGCCTGTTATCCTGGCCGACGAACCTACGGGAAGTCTGGACCCCAGATCGGCCAGCGAGATAATGAAAATACTTCAGAGATTAAACGAAAAGGGAGCAGCCCTTATTTTGATAACCCATGACAGAAGTCTTGCGGCCATGGCGCCCAGGAGGTATGTCATGTCGGACGGCAGGATGTATCCGATATAGTATACCATATATGGATTGCAAATGCCATATTTTCAAATAATATCCGGAGGGGATAAAAATGCAGAGAAAAGACAAGCATAATTATTACCTTGACATTGCCCAGACCGTTCTGGAAAGAGGTACCTGTCTCAGAAGGAATGTCGGGGCAATAATAGTCAATAACGATGTCATAATATCGACGGGTTATGCCGGCGCCCCCAGGGGCAGGGCCAACTGCTGTGACCTGGGGGAATGCCGCAGGGAGAAGCTGGGAGTGCCCCACGGCCAGAGGTATGAACTTTGCCGCAGCGTGCACGCAGAGCAGAACGCCATCATAGCCGCTTCCAGAGAGGAAATGATAGGATCGACCATGTATCTTGCCATGGTCGATGCCAGAACAAAGGAAATAATCTCCGATGCAAGTCCCTGCAATATGTGCCGCAGGATGATAATAAATGCCGGGATAGAGAGGGTCATAATCAGGAACACGGAAGACACCTATACAGTCCAGGAAGTGAAGGATTATGTGGCAGAGGACGACACCCTGCCGGAGGAAATGCTCAATACATATAAATAACGGTCATATGACCATGCCGCCGTTTACCCCCAAAACCTGTCCTGTTATATAGGAGGCGTCAGGAGATGCAAGGAAAATTACCGCTCTTGCGATGTCATAAACGGTGCCGATACGCCCGACGGGGATATCGTTTATAACATATTCCATCGTTTCATGGCCCAGGGCTTTATACATATCGGTGTCGATTACCCCTGGGGCCACTGCGTTTACCGTTATGCCCGAGGGTGCCAGCTCGGAAGCCAGGGCCTTTGTCATGCCGATGAGCCCTGCCTTGGCGGCCGAGTAATGGACTTCGCATGAAGCGCCGCATACGCCCCACATCGACGATATGTTTATGATCCTGCCGTATTTGCGGGATATCATCGGCTTCAAAAGGTCCCTCGTTATATAAAAGGGCGCGCTCAGATTTGTGTTTAACATTTCCTGCCACTCGATATCGGATATGTCGGTAAACAGTTTCTGGGAGGATATGCCGGCGTTGTTTACCAGCACATCAAAAGCGCCGAACTTTTCAAGGGCCTCGTCGCAGGCCTTGTGACAGCCCGGGGCAGATGAAAGGTCGGCTTTGATTGGAAAAGCGCCCGAAGCGGAAAGTTCTGCATCGGGCAGATGGGCATTGTATGTAAAGCAGACATTAAAGCCTGCTTTTGAAAACCGTAGCACAAGTTCCTTGCCAATGCCGCGGGAACCGCCGGTTATAAATACGCTTTGTGACATAAGGCCACCTCCTTGGCTTTGGAGATGATTTTATCACACAGCTGACCCGACTTCAAGGTTAAGCCCCGTGGCCGTCGTCGAAAAGCAGAGTTATGCACCACAGGCCGGCAAATCCGACCAGGGTGAAGATTATTCTGCTTACGGTTGAGAGCTGGCCTCCGAAAATGCTGGCCACCAGGTCAAGCTTGAAAAGGCCTATGCTGCCCCAATTCAGGGCTCCTATTATAGCCAGGACAAGCGCCGCTTTATTGAGCATTTGATAAATCCTCCGTTCAGATGTTATGTTGTGAGTTTTCCCCTTTTTAAGCGATTTATTTATGGAGGTATGCAAAAATGCCTTTTTGCGATATGCACACACATACGGTTTTTTCCTTTGATGGTGAGAATTTTGTTTCGTCATTGTGCAGTGATGCTTTGAAGGAAAATATAAGGGCTGTTGCGATGACGGAGCATATGGATTTTTTTGACGGCAGGGACTATGCTTATTATGGACTGTTTGAAGAAAACCGATATAAGGCTGTTTTAAAAGCCAGGGCTCTTTATCCGTCGATAGAAATATTTTACGGCATAGAGCTGGGCCAGCCCCACTATGATCCCTTGGGTACTGCGGATTTTCTGAAAGGCAGGTCCTTTGACATAATACTCGGTTCGATACACGACCTCCGGGGAGGCAGGACGATATACAGCCTGCGCTGCCGCGATATGAAGGAATGCGACAGAATAATGGAGGAATATTTTTACGAGATGGAGCTTATGCTGGAAGCTTTTGATTTTGATGTCCTGGCGCATCTTGATTATCCGGCCAGGGTTTTTCCGTGCATGGGTAAGGAAGCGTCGCTTAAAAGATATGATGGGCTTATTCTGCCCATTTTGGAAAAATGCGCCGGAAAAGGGGTGGCCCTGGAGATAAATACGGCGGGGACGGATAAATGGCTGGGCAGGCCGGGCCCCGATATCTGGGTTCTGGAAGCGTTTAAAAAAGCCGGGGGTGAGAGGGTCACCATGGGCAGCGACTCTCATCGCCCTGGCTGCTGTGGGCGCGGTTTTAAAGAGGCGGAAAGTATGCTTAGAGAAGCGGGCCTAGCAGGCTGCCTGGTGTATTATAAGGGGAGGCGGGCTTTACCGTGGGTGATATGATGTGAAAACCAAAATGAAAAGCAAAGCTTATGGGAAAATAAACCTTATGCTCAATATTTCTGGTGTCAGGGAGGACGGATATCATACCCTTGAGACAGTAATGCAGACCGTTTCACTTTATGATTTGGTGGAAATAACCCTTAAAAAAGAAAAAACAATCTGTCTTAAGTGCAGTCTTCCATATATACCTTGTGACGAGCGGAATATAGCCTATAAGGCTGCAGCACTTTTTTTCGATGCTGTCGGGTACCATGGAGGGGCCGATATCTCAATAAAGAAGAATATACCCGTAGGTGGGGGAATGGGAGGAGGCAGCACTGATGCGGCCGCCGTTATTTCGATGCTTGATGCCATGCTGGAAAGCAAAATGTCTGCTGGTGAAATCGAAAAGCTTGCGCTCTCTCTTGGGGCAGATGTGCCTTTCTGCCTTAAAAAGGGGACATATCTGGCGGAGGGCATAGGCGAGATATTGACCAGGCTGCCAGACATGCCCAAATGCAGCATAGTACTGTGTAAGCCAAAGGTATCGGTCTCCAGCAAAAACGCGTATGGTATTTACGACAGGTATCCCCAAAAACTGAACTATGATTTTAAAATTATGAAGTCGGCTTTGGAAAAGGGAGATCTGCGTGATGTATGCTCGGCTTTGGGCAACAGCTTTGAGCCGGCCATATCTGAAAGCTATCCGGCCATAGCAGAGGCCAGATCCCGGCTTGAACGTTCCGGCGCCTGTGGCTGTGCAATGACAGGGTCGGGCGCCGTCGTTTTCGGTATATATAAAGATGTGTATAAGGCCCAAAAGACCCGCGCCGCTTTGCGTATATCGGGATACAGGGCCTACTGTGTATCTCCCGTTTCCTCAGAAGGAAGAAAAAGGTGAATAAGAAGCCAAATGCCTGTCCATAATGATTTGCGGAAAGGATGTTTGGCTTATGAAAAAATATGACGCTTTTTTGCTGTCTTTGGGCATCGGCCTTCTTTTGGCAATAGCCATGTGCTGTTTTCAGGCCGGGGCCCAGCGGGATCTCAGTTCAAAAATAATAAGGCTGCATGTGCTGGCAAACTCCGATTCGCCTCAAGACCAGGCGGTAAAGCTTAAGGTGCGGGACGCGGTGTTGGGCTGCGGCATCAAAAGTCCCGACCCGGAAAGCCTTAAAAGGGCCGAGGAAGCTGCCAACGTCTGCCTTGAGGAAAATGGCATGGATTACAGAGCGTCAGTGACATATGGGAAAGCCTATTTTGATACCAGGATATATGACGGCTTTGCGCTGCCTGCGGGATACTATAACGCCGTCAGGGTATCCATAGGCCGTGCCGAGGGGAAAAATTGGTGGTGTGTAATCTATCCGTCTCTTTGCACCGATCTTGCAGAGGAAGAATGCCGTGGGATATTGTCGGAAGACGAGATTTCATATATAAAAAGGGACGGTGAAAAATATGTGGTCAGATTTAAATTGCAGGAAATGATCTCTGAAATGTCATTTGCCCTTTTTGGATAGAGGGTGATATTCCTGTTTGTTGTGTAATGCAAAAAAGAAAAACACAAAATGTGGTGCTTGAGAAAAAGTTTGAAAAAACCCGAAAAAAAGATGAAAAAAAGTGTTGACAAAGGAGGAAGGGGTGTGGTAATATAAACAAGCGCCAG
>CALWAP010000040.1 GCA_944375715.1 uncultured Clostridia bacterium
GCTGTAGAGTCATCGTATATTTCCTCCGCCAGGGTGATTTCAAAGCTTTCATAATCCTCGTCTTTTAGTACGTCCTCATACTCAAGCCCAACAAGCTTTGGGGCTTGCAGCTTGACATTTTCATCCGAACCAAATGGGTCAATTACCTTGAAAAGGAAGAAGAGCACACCAATAAGGAAGAGCATTATTGATCCAAAAGCTATCATAGCCGTTGACTTGAAGGCCTTCTTTTTATCCTCGTCATCTTTCTCTTTATCATGTTCGAGGGCCGCCTTTGCGATCTCACCGGGGTTATGGATCTTGCGGGTAGCGTCGATATCGTTTTCTTTATCCTCTCCGGCCGAAAAGGCCAGAGGGTTTTCAAATTCTATTTTTACATCGGGATCCTCTTTAAAACGCTCCAGATCGGCTATCATTTCGGTGGCCGAGGAATATCTTTTGGAAGGCGTAGGATTCATGGCCTTCATTGTTATGGCTTCCAGCGCCTGGGGGATCCCGGGTTCATAATCACTGGGAGGCAGGGGTATGGAGTTTATATGCTGAAATATTATCTCCATGGGCGTATTGCCCTCAAAAGGCAGTCTGCCGGTCAGCATTTCGTACATTACAACGCCAAAGGAATATATGTCAGAGCGGTTATCTATATGGCTGCCTCTGGCCTGTTCGGGCGATACATAATGCACCGAACCGATGGCTTCGCCCTTTATGTAGTTGCTCTGGTCGGAAGTATGATGCGCTATGCCGAAATCAGCGACCTTGACGGTGCCGTCACGCAGAAGCATGATATTCTGCGGCTTGATATCGCGATGAATTATCCCTCTGCTGTGGGCGTGTTCCAGCGCCTTAGCTATCTGAAGGGAGAAAAAAGCTGTTTCTTTCCAGGAAAGGACGCCGCGCTTTTCAAGATACTCTTTTAAAGTTATGCCGTCTATGAGCTCCATCACTATATATTCGATGTCTCCCGAGCGGGAAACATCGTAGACATTGACTATATTGGGATGAGAAAGCATGGCAACAGCCTGAGACTCTTCAAAAAACCTGCGTCTGAATTCCTCGTCCTTTGCCAGCTCCTCTTTCATGACCTTTACGGCGACATATCGGTTGAGCCTGTGGCATTTTGCCTTATATACAATAGCCATGCCGCCTGTGCCGATGACTTCCAGCACTTCATATCTGTTATCCAGCATGGTTCCTATTAGTTTATCCATAATGACTGCTCCTTAAAACGCTATGAGGACTATGGTCACATTGTCCGAGCCGCCGCGCTGGTTGGCCGTTTTGACCAGATTCTCACAGGCCGACTGAGGTTTGCCCGTCTCGTAGACCTCGTAATATATTTCAGGTTCGCTGACCTGATCGTGCAGGCCGTCGCTGCACAAAAGGATGAACTCCCCTTTTTTGACATCGCGGCAGTAAATATCACATTCTACTTCCGGCTCCACGCCCAGCGCCCTCGTTATCAGGTTGCGGCTGGGGTGCCTTCGGGCCTCCATGCTTGAAAGCTGTCCGCTTTTTACAAGCTCGGATACCAAAGAGTGATCTTCCGTTATTTTGAAAATGCCGTCTTCGGTTATATGGTATGCCCTACTGTCACCAACATTGGCAATCATCGCACGGTTTTCTGAGCATAGCGCCGCAACTAAAGTAGTACCCATTCCCAAAAGACCTTCACTTTTCTGCGAGGCATCATATACCGCCGAGTTGGCATCATGCACTGCATTTTTGACAGCCTGCTCCAGCTTGCTTTCACGAAGGTCGAAAAACTCCTCAAAATGTGACATGAATGTGTTTATGGCCATTTCGCTGGCTATTTCCCCTGCGTTGGCCCCTCCCATACCATCACAGACGGCCGCCAGAAGGCTGTGCTCATCATATTTCTTTACTTTGCAGATGTCTTCATTGACGCTGCCGCGTCGCACAATTCCGACATCGCTTATTGTCCATGCTTCCATTCTTTCCCTCCGTTGTTTAACCTTCTCCTGAGCTGTCCGCAGGAGGCGTCAATGTCGGAACCCAGGCGCCGTCTGACTGTTGTCGTTATATGATTGTTTTCAAGGATGCGTATAAAAGCCGCCATATCCTGTTTAGTGGAAGGCTTTAGCGGGCTGCCGTCGACATGATTTAAGGGTATCAGGTTTACATGGCAGTTGAATCCTTTTAAAAGCGCCGAAAGCTCAAAGGCGCATTCTTTTGTATCATTGACGCCGGATATCATGGCATATTCGAAAGAGATGCGGCGGCCTGTATGCTCAAAGTAATCGTGGCAGGCCTTGATAAGGCTTTCAAGATTATAAGCCTTGTTGACGGGCATCAGCTTTGAGCGCAGTTCGTTGTTCGGGGCGTGCAGAGAAATGGAAAGGGTCAGCTGCTTTTTGAGTTTTGCCAGCTCGTATATTTTCGGAACCAGGCCGCATGTTGAAAGGGATATATGACGCATTCCGATATTAAGGCCTTTTTCATCACCGACCATATCGAGAAAATCCATGACATTGTCATAATTGTCCAGCGGCTCTCCTGTACCCATAAGCACGATATTTGATATTTTGATATCCGAATCCAAAGAAGCGCGTATCACCTGCAGAAGGATTTCACCCGCCGTTAAATTGCGGGTCGCCCCCCTTTCGTATGAAGCACAGAATATACAGCCCATTTTGCATCCGGCCTGTGTGGAAATGCAGATGCTGTAACCGTGATGGTATTTCATCAAAACGGTTTCAATGCTGTTGCCGTCATGCAGGCCGAAAAGATACTTGACTGTTCCGTCTTCATGGGAAGATTGTTTGGCAAGGATTTCAATTTTTTCAATATAGTATCTTTCCGAAAGCTTTTTTCTAAGATCTTTGGAAATGTCAGTCATTTGCTCAAAATCGCTGACGCCTCGGTTAAGCCATCGAAAGACCTGTTCAGCTTTGTATTTTGGGCACCCCAGCAGTGAGAGCTGTTTTGTCAGCTCGGCTCTCGTCAGGGAATTTATCGGCGTCAGCATGGCTGGTGCCTCCTTTCAAGCAAGGCTATGAAAAAGCCGTCGGTACCGTCCCTGTGGGGAAGAAAAGTCTTGTATCCTGCCTCTTCCCTGCCGTTAAGATTAAAAGGAACAAGGCGGAAGTCAGGGTGTGCATTTAAAAAATCATTGACCTGGTCTTCGTTTTCGGAGGGGAGTATAGTGCATGTGGAATACAGCATGCGTCCACCTTTTTTAAGATACCTGCACGCCGTATTCAGGATATTTTTTTGGATATCGGTCAGCGCCTCCAGCTCATCCGGACTTTTGAACCTGATATCGGGCTTTTTCCTGATTATGCCGAGGCCCGAGCAAGGTACATCACATATTATGTAATCGAAACTTTCGCTAAGGCTTTCGTCATATTCAGAGGCGTCAAAGCAAGAGGTGTGAATTATCCCCGCTCCGTAGCCCTCGGCGTTCTTTTTTATAAGTTTGGCCTTATGAGGGTAAAGGTCATTGGCAAGTATATAACCATCATTTTCCATGAGCTGGCATGCCAGAAGGCTTTTGCCGCCGGGTGCGGCGCATATATCAAGAAGGCGGCTTCCCTTTTTGGGGTTTAGAGCTATAATCGCCTGCTGAGAGGCGACATCCTGGACATAGAAGCAGCCCCTTTCAAAAAGTGGGCTTTTGATAAGGGCTCCAAGGTCATGGACATAATAAGCATCGGGACAGCAGGAGACTTTTTCAAGTATGTCCGCAGAGACTTTATTTGCCTCTGCTTCAAACTCCGGGCAGCTGTTTTTCAGTGTATTGACCCTGATTGCAGGCATAGCGGGCATATTGTCATGTTTTAATATGTCTTCGGCCTCCTGACTGCCGAATACGGATATATATTTTTTAACAAGCCACAAAGGATGGCTGTATTTTATCGAGAGATATTCCTCAAGTGTCTGCGCCTTTATTTCAGGCAGGTTGTTTTTTTCAGCGCCCAGACGCCGCAAAAGACCGTTTGCAAAGCCTGATGCCCTTCGGTTACCTGTTTTGCTTACAAGCTTCACTGATTCGTTAACGGCAGCTGAAAGCGGAATCTTTTCAAGAAAAAGGATTTGGTAAGCGCCTATTCGAAGGCTTTCCAGAACAAGAGGCGATATCTTGTTCATTTTAAGAGAACTGAAACAGGATATATAATAGTCGATAAGGTTTTGATTCTGCAAAACGCCGTAGGTTATTGCCGAAACTAAAGACGCTTTTTTTGAGTCTGCCTTTTCAAGAGCTTCTTTCAGGTAAAGATCGGGCCAGGCGCCGTTCCTGCGATAGCTGAGAAGGGCGTTAAGGGCGATTTCTCTTTCGTTGATGGTCATCTTCTGTCATCATTCCCTCTTCCGCCAAAAATAAGGAACAGCCTTATAAACTGTGCTAAAGACACAAGCAAAGCCGCTACATATGTCATAGCCGCTGCTGAAAGGGTGGCTTTCGCGCCCTTTATCTCTTCTTCATCAAGAATTGCGTCTGATGCTATGGCTTTTAGCGCCCTGCCGGAGGCATTGAACTCGACAGGCAGTGTTATAAGCTGAAACAGCACAGCCATGAAGAAGAAGGCCAGCCCTATATTGATAAGAGAGAAGGCGTCAAAGAAAACGCCTATGAAAATCAAAGGAACAGCCAGCGAGGAACCAAGCTGTGTTGCAGGTATGATTGCAGCCCTTATTTTTATCGGCACATAGCCATTGGCATACTGAACGGCGTGCCCCGCCTCGTGGGCAGCAACACCGACGGCGGCTACCGAGTTGGCGTTGTATACGCTGTCGGAAAGCCTTATGACATTTTCCCTTGGGTCATAATGGTCGGTAAGGTTTCCCGAGACCCTTTCTATCCGAACGCCGTAAACACCGTTTGATTCAAGGACAATTCTTGCGGCATCGGCTCCTGTTATTCCCCGAGATGTGCGAAAAGCCGAATATTTGCGGAATGTGGAACTGACCTTGCCCTGGGCGATCATTGCCAGGATTATGGCGGGCAGAACAAGCATCAGGTAGTATGGGTCGATTCGGTAAAACATAAAAAAACTCCTTATTTAAAAACTTCATCAAGCAGTTTGGGCCTGCCTCTGAAACAATCGTCGGCAGACATTCTTTTTTTGCCGCTGAGCTGCACTTCTCTTATAAGCACCGTGCCGTTTTCGGCCTGCACCAGGAGCCCGTCTTTGCCGCACCGGATTACTTTCCCGGGCTTCATTTCAATGCTTCCATCAAAATAAGTGGCACCGAAAAGTTTTATTTTCTCGCTTCCCAGGAAACCGAAAGCGCCAGGTACGGGGTCATAGCCGCGGATATGGCGTGAAACCTTTCTGGCATCAGATAAGAAGGACACGAGGGCGTCTTCATTTTTAATCATGTGGGTATAGCGTGAACGGCTGTCATCCTGCTTTATATATTGCGCACTGCCGCTTTCGATGAG
>CALWAP010000041.1 GCA_944375715.1 uncultured Clostridia bacterium
TTTCGTGATATACCCGCTTTCTGTTATTACAACCTGTCTGTCAGCCGTTAAATAGTTCCTTATCCCTCTTTATCTTGGCCTGCGCACGGTTTTTTTATGCCTATCTCTCCTTATCCTCTCAACAAATCTCATTCATATCGGTTTTTTGCCAAAACTTTACAAGCCGGTTTTCATTTTTTCTCAAAAACTTTTTCTGCGACCTTTTGGCCATGAAAAAAGCCCGTGCCTTTGAAGGCACGGGCTTTAAAAAACATAAAATCGCTTATTTGCTTTATATCAGATCTACATATTCCATGGCCGAAGCCGCCATATCCTCCGAAGCCGTAGCCATACCGGTAAAGAACATGACCGACACCAAAACCAAAGCCGCCGCCACAACGGCAGCCAATTTCCTGAACATTTCAATCTCTCCTTCGGGGCAGACCCCATTTGCTCATCTTTTGCAAGTATACTCCCCGAAGGCGCAAATGTCAAAATGCAAACTGTAAATATTTGCTTAACAATCCCTTTACCTTTTGTGCAGGATTAAAAAAAAGACGGGCAGAATCTGCCCGTCTTTCAAATTGCCCGGAAAACTTATTCCGCGCCGCCCTGCATCTGGACAAACCAGGCTTCCCTGTATTCAGGGGTCTTGCCCAGGCTGCCGTCGCCCAGGGGCGTCCAGGCCTTCTCCATAACCTCATCGGCATCGTCGGTGGAGGTTATAAGGCCAAGGCGGATATAGTCGTCTACTATCTTCTCCAAAGCCGCGCCTGTGAAGTCGTTGCTCGGGCCGAACTGAAGGGAGGTATTAAGCTCGATATTCATATCCAGGTCATCGCTGTTGAGGCCCTCGTCGATAAGGAGCTGGGTAGCTTCCTCGGGGTTCTCGCGCATCCAATCGTGGGCCTTCTTGACGCAGTCGGAAAGCTTTGTGGCCGTAATGGGGTTCTCCTCGACAAAGGTCCTGTTCATGGCGATTATGCAGCAGGCTTCCTGCTGGAAATCCTCGTCCAAAAGGGAAGAAATGACCCTCAGGGTGCCGTCCTCGACCATATGGTAAGCGGCCGTATCGGAAAGCAAGGCGGCAGCTATCTCACCCGACTGCATAGAGGGAACACAGGCACTGCTCTCTACCTGGACCAAGCTTACATCCTCCAGGGGATTGATGCCGTCGGCATCAAGCAGGCGGGCAGTGATGTTATAGTCGCTGGCGCCTATGCCGTTGGGGGTTGCAATCTTAAGGCCCTTGAGATCCTCGGTGGTCTGATAGGGGCTGTCGGCCATGACATACAGGGACTTGCAGCCGATATGTGCGCCGCCGACAAATGTCAGGTCAACGTTGTTGGAGCAGGGGACCAGCATTGTTGCTATGTGGCCGACGGCGATCTGGGCGGCATTGGCGCCCAGAGCCTCAGTATAAGAGCTGCCCTTATAGCCCTCGACCTTCAGGCCGGCTTCCTCATAATAGCCCAGCAGGTCGGCGACCAGGGGGCCGGATGTGCAGCCGTCGCCCAGGTAATATACCAGGGTCTCGCCGTAAGCGGGCTCCAGCTTCCAGGCTTCTTCTTCGGTAAGTTCTTCGTTGTTGTTCTCTTCATTCTGCTGTTCGTTCTGTTCGGACTCTTCATCGCCGCCGCAGGCAGCCATGGCGAAAACAAGTCCAAAGCACAAAACAAGGCACAGCAGCTTCTTGAGCTTGTTCATTTTCCTTTTCTCCTTTATCTATTCTTCTTTTGATCCGAAATGCAGCATGTCAAGTATCTGATTTCGGTATTCAACAAATTTTGAACTGCTTCGGTTGCGGGGATAATCCAGCTCAATGGGTATCTCGCCCATTATCCTCCCCGGGTGCGGCTCCATAACCAGCACCTTGGTGCCCATGTATATGGCCTCATCCACATCATGGGTAACCATGATTGTAAGCTGGCCCGTCTGGCGCCATATATTCAATATCTCATCCTGCATGTTCATGCGGGTAAAAGAGTCCAAAGCGCCCAAAGGCTCGTCCAGAAGCAGTATTTCCGGCTTGCAGATAAGGCTGCGGGCCAGGGCCACCCTCTGTGCCATGCCGCCCGAAAGCTGGGCAGGATAATCCTTGCGGAAATCTTCAAGCCCGATGACTTTAAGCATACGCTCTACTTCGGCTTTGTTTTCCGGCTTTTTTTCCTCATGACGCATTTTCATGCTGAAAGCAATATTGTTTTCCACCGTCAGCCAGGGAAAAAGGGTCGCTTTCTGAAACATCATGCCCCTGGACGGATCGGGGCCTTCAATCTTTTCCCCATTTACAGTAAGCAGTCCTTGGGTGGGAACGATAAGCCCGGCTATAAGCCTGAGCATCGTCGATTTGCCGCAGCCCGATGTGCCGACCAGGCTTATGAACTCGCCGTCGTGCATCTCGAGGTTTATATCATCCAGAGCCGTTGTTATATCCCTTGTTTCCACCCTGGCAAAGCTCTTGGAAACATTCTCGAGTTTAAGAGTTACCGCCATTACTTGGTCACCCCTATCTGCCAGCGCAGCACGCGGGCTTTGATTATATTGAGTATCTTGGTTACGGCCGTAAAGATAAGGCAGATAAGTATAAGGGCGGCAAACATGTTGTTGAAAAGGAACCATGCCCTGCTCCAGGTCATATACCAGCCCAGGCCGGCCTCGACGGCCAGCATCTCGGCCACCATAATGGCCGTACATGCGGTGGACATGCCCTGGGTCATACCGGCCATGATGTTAGGCATGGCATGGGGTATGGCGACGCGGAAGATAAGCTGGCGCTCGGTGGCGCCCAATATCCTGGCGGCGTCAAAATAAGAACGGTCAACATTGGCAACGCCCGCCATCGAGGCCACCGTCACGGCAAACCATACGCCGATTATAACTATAAACAAAGCGCCCAGCGCCATAGCCTTGGCCAGAAATACCATTATAATGGGTATCCATGTCGAAATGGGTATCGGGCCCATAAACTTGATTATCGGGTTGATCCAATACCTGACCTTTTCACTGTAACCGCAAAGTATTCCTGTTATAAGGCCCAAAACGGCCCCTATGCAATACCCGCCCATCATAAGCCTCAGGGTATGCAGGGCGCTGTTTATCAGTATATCCCTTACCGATACAAAAGCATAAAGTATGCTGTTGGCACAGGGAACCATGGGATATATAAAATAATTCGTTTTTATGGTCGCTATGTCAAAAAGCGTCAGGATAATAAACATAACGATATAAAGGGGGGCTTTGTACCTCAGTCTGCGCAAAAGCTTTTTCTTGCCTTTGGAGTAAAGCACGGTGCCGGCTATAAGGGCAATAATATAGGCGGCTATAAGTACCGTAAGAAATCCCGTATAAAGATATGGCATGGGATTTGGGTTAAGATCAGGCAGGATATTGTATTCAGCCAAAGCTATGGCTCCCATAACAGGCGGCAAAGCAAGGAAGACCTTGTCAAAAAACTTCTGTCTCGGTGTCTTTTCACGTTCCTCCAGCTCCAACAGCTGTTCCCGCGTCAGCTTGGAAGCCGATTTGGCGTCCTCCACTGCCGGGAAGCGCCCATCTGGCTCCTTTCCATGTAAGAGTCTCAACTTTACACATCCAATCACATTGAAAGTAAGAATAATTTCTCCTAAAATATTTAATCACAAACAATTTCAAATGTCCAAACGATATTTTCAATAGCTTTTTCTCTATTTATTGACTTTTTTAATGATATTTGATACCCCTCCCCCGTGGTATCAAAAACCCGGCAACTATACAAAATACTTCCCTTCTATCCCACAATTTCATGCGCGTTTTGCACAATTATACCAAAGCTTAACTAATATGGGCATTTGAAAATCTTTTAGCTGTCTACCGCCATATAAGAGCGTTTTTTCTTTTAAGTAAATCTGTGTTTGATGAATTATCATATATCATCACGGTGCTGCCATATAAATACTTCCAACAAAAGATTCATCCCCATCTACTGTCCGTTTCCGCCGTATCCCGCATCATGTACCTACCTTTGAAACAGCCGATCCCTAATCTGCTTTCTGCACTGTTTTTACAAGCTTTGCCCACAATTCCATTTGGAAAATATAATAGTACTGATTATGTCATTTCACCTTTCCGATTGCCAAAACTACCGGCATGTCAGCTCTTCATTTAACACGACACATGCTTCAAAAGATCCCGCTCGGCAGCTTTTCGGTCTTTTTAACACTATATTTGCTTTAACTGCAGCCTTCAATTACACTTTTCTTTTTCCAGGCTGTAAGCATTTTAAAAAAGAATACCAGAAAAGGCTCCGCCTCTTTTATAGCAAGGCTTTTAAATACTTAATTTTATTATGTCAAAAATTAAAAAGGCGGCGCATACTGCGTCGCTCATTTATAAGTACCATTAAACAACAAAAAAGAACTGCCCAAAGGCAGTTCTTAAAATTAGTGTAGGCATTACCTATTTTCCCGGTCCGTCGCCAGACAAGTATCTTCGGCACATGCGAGCTTAACTTCTGTGTTCGAAATGGGAACAGGTGGACCCTCGCCGTAATCAACGCCTACTATTTAATTATATATCCATTCTCGCACAATGTCAAGAATGAAATTGGTGACCCGTACGGGAATCGAACCCATGTTTGCGGCGTGAGAGGCCGCCGTCTTAACCGCTTGACCAACGGGCCAGGTAGTGTTTATATAAAGGCCTCAGCCTAAATATCAATGGTACACCTTCAGGGACTCGAACCCTGGACACCCTGATTAAGAGTCAGGTGCTCTACCAACTGAGCTAAAGGTGC
>CALWAP010000042.1 GCA_944375715.1 uncultured Clostridia bacterium
TTGGTGGTAAAGATCCAATTGCCTATCGAGGCGTATACAGCCGAGATGACAAGGATTTTTATCCTTATAAACCATTTATTTTCATACCAATTGCCTGTCATTTATATATCCTCCCTGATTAATACTCGATGATATCGACTTTGTCGACATCCTGATGGTGGCTTTCGGGAGGGGTCTTGCCTTTGAGCTTCCAGAGGAACTTATACAAAGCATTGGACATAGGTATGGCCAACAGCAGGTTCATGTAAAGTCCGTCCATACCCGAAAGGGTGTTGGAGGCGTAAGCCAGAGCGTAGATTTCCTCGGACAGTTCGGGCCACATATCCATCAGAGGAGCGACGTTGGCGCTCATCATGGAGGCGGAGCCTGTGCCGCAGGCCATAGCCAGAGCATAGGGATGGAACCAGCCGGTGTTTGCCAGCAGCGAGGAACATACGCCGCAGATGATGGTTCCGAAAATCGTACCGACAATATAGCCGCCCATAACGCCGAGGCCTTCGTCGGAGTCAAGACCGTACATATCGCCTATGACGATAAGCGAGCCTTCACGGGAGATAGAGAAGCCGGCACCGACGACCGAACGTCCCATATTGAAAATAAGAACGCCGACCGGGATCGAGAAGAATATGGTGCCCAGGTTACCGAACTCCTGAAGGATCAGAGCAGCGCCCGAGGAGACGATAAGGCCGAGGTTGGGGCCTATCGTGGCAGCCGAACGTGCGCCCAGCATAAGGACCGATATTGTTATGTAGGGGGATGCTGTTTCCATCATTGATTTGGGTATGAGCTTGAAAAGAGCAAGCAAAATGCCCATGATAATGGTGTAAAGCATGGGGAACATCGTAAAGGAAACGGGGCCGAGATAAACGGCGTGCTTTCCTATGAACTCGGCTGCAAGGACCATGATGCCGCAAAGAGCATGGACCTTCCAGTCCTTAAGAAACTCTTTCATAATTGTTTTGGTTCCTCTCTTCTAAAGTGTTTGTTATTTACCCCATTGGACTACATGAAGAGTCCTGTTAAATTGTCCTTTAGATCATCTCCTCACTATGCCGCTAAAAAACCGTTAAAAGCAAGATATCTTGTATGCGATTATAACAAAAACTTTACATTAAAACAAGTGCGCTTTACCGTGTTAAATAAAAATAATGGATCAGGTGAGGTTAAAACAGGAACCAAAAGTGGTGCATGATACACAAAAAAATAATTGTATAATTATATAATCTAACAATCACATTGTTATAACTGCCAATCATCAATGCCGGTTTTTGTCCAAAACACAGAAAATCATATTGATAAAAAATATATGAAAATATTGTAAAAAACTGTATATTTATTTGCGGTAAATTTCCAAAATAGAAAATCCCCGGCATATAGCCGGGGATTTGGAGTAAATTGATTTTGTTTTTATATACCGCCTGTGGCCTTAAGGACGACCTCGGCAATGACGGCCGAGCCGACGAATGTGCCGATGAAGGTCAGTATGGAGACGATGACTATCTTGACGCCCTGCTTTTTGAACTCATCCAGGTCCTTGCCTATGGCAATACCCGCGTAAGCCAGAATGGGGGTACAAAGGGCCATCAGCTCGACCTTGGAGATATTGGTGACTATCCAATCCTGGAAGGGGGAGATATCGCAGCCCATATAGGTGTTGATAAGCGTCAGATAAAGAGCTGTCGGCAGCTTGGGCCATTTGGGAATCCTTTCAAAAAGCGACTGAACGAACATGGCTATTATGACCAGGATGACCATTACAACCAAAGCGGGGGCAGCTTCGCCCGGGGTCACGGGCTTGCCGGCCTTTGTGGTGAAGATCCAATTGCCTATTGAGGCGTATACAGCCGAGATGACAAGGATCTTGATCCTTATAAACCATTTGTTTTCATACCAATTGCCTGTCATTTATAAGCCCTCCCGCGTTAATACTCGATAATGTCGACCTGTTCGACCTTTTGCTTATGGCTCTTGGGAGGCTCTTTACCCCTGATTTTCCAACATAGCTTGTAAAGTCCGTTGGACATCGGTATAGCCAGAAGCAGGCTCATGTAAAGGCCGTCCATACCGGACAGGACATTGGAGGAATAGGCCAGGGCATAGACTTCATCCGCCAGATCGGGCCACATATCAAGCAGCGGGGCGACGTTGGCGCTCATCATGGAAGCCGAGCCTGTGCCGCAGGCCATAGCCAGAGCATAGGGATGGAACCAGCCGGTGTTTGCCAATACGGAAGAACATATACCGCATATAATAGTGCCGAAGATCGTGCCGGTGATATAGCCGCCCATGACGCCGAGGCCTTCGTCGGAGTCAAGGCCGTACATATCGCCTATGACGATAATCGAGCCTTCACGGGAAATGGAGAAGCCGGCACCGACGACCGAACGTCCCATGCCGAAAACAAGGACGCCGATGGGGATCGAAAACAGGACTGTACCTAAGTTACCGAACTCCTGTAAGATAAGGGCGGCGCCGGAAGTGAAGATAAGGCCGAGGTTGGGGCCTATCGTAGCGGCCGAGCGGGCGCCCAGCATAAGGACTGAAATGGTTATGTAGGGGGATGCCGTCTCCATCATTGATTTGGGTATTACCTTGAACAAAGCCAGCAGGATGCCCATGATGATGGTATAAAGCATCGGGAAAAGCGTAAAAGCAATCGGCCCAAGATAGACGTCGTGCTTTCCTATGAACTCGGCTGCAAGGACCATGATGCCGCAAAGAGCATGGACCTTCCAGTCTTTTAAAAATTCTTTCATAGCTTTAGTTCCTCTCTTCCAAGGGTTTGTTTTTGCTGCGAAGACCTTGTGCTTCGCGCAGGTCAACTGTTTTCTGCAAAAAACAAAAGCCGCAGTTTAAAGGCGCGCCCCTTCAACACTCCTGCTTTTTTGCATAGTGGCATGTGTCAGTTCACATGCCGTTAACAAAATATTAGCATACTAAAGTGGAGGTGTCAATGTAAATCTTGATATTATGCACAAATTTTACGCTTTCTTAACGGATGTTTTAGATAAAATAATACAGCAACTTGGTACTGAAGCAATGTCCGGCGGACTTGCTTGAAAAAAGGCATAATAGTATGTTATGCTCGTACCCGGAGGGATATTTTATGAAGAAAATAGTATTGGCGCCTGATTCATTTAAGGGAACGATGAGTGCGCTTGCAATATGCCGTATAATGTCCAAGGCAATAATTAGGTCCTTTCCCCGATGTGAGGTGGTGTCTATTCCAATGGCAGACGGAGGAGAAGGTACGGTCGACTGTTTCCTGACGTCTGTCAGAGGTGAGAAAGTGAGGCTTGAGATAAGCGGTCCGTATTTTGAGAAGACGGAAGGGTTTTACGGGATTTTGAGCGGTGGAACCGCTGTTATAGAAATGGCTGCTGCTGCAGGTTTGCCTATGGTCAAGGGGAAGGAGAATCCCGGAAAGACAACTACATATGGCGTGGGGCAGCTGATCGCCGATGCGCTGAAAAGAGGCTGCCGCCACATTATTCTGGGGCTGGGAGGAAGCTGCACAAATGACGGAGGCTGCGGCGCCTGTGCCGCGCTGGGAGTGGTTTTTAAAGATAAAGAGGGCAATGCTTTTGTCCCGACGGGCGATACGCTGGAACAAGTAGTTGAAATTGACACAAAAAAGGCCGAGGCACTTCTTTATGGCGCTGATATACGCATTATGTGCGACGTTGATAACCCGTTGTGCGGCGAGGAGGGTGCGGCTTATGTTTTTGGGCCTCAGAAAGGGGCCGATGCAGACGATGTTAAGAGGCTGGACCGCGGGCTGAGGCATCTGGGGGATATCCTGGCCCCCATATACGGCGTGCGGGGCGATATATTCACGCTGCCCGGCGGCGGAGCTGCCGGAGGAATGGGTGCAGGGCTTTGTGCCATGCTGGGGGCCGAGCTGGTTTCCGGCGTGAACGGCGTGCTTGACACCGTGGATTTTGACAGCGCAGCCAAAGATGCTAACCTTATAATAACAGGCGAGGGCCGCCTTGACAGGCAGAGCCTTCGCGGAAAGGTCATACAGGGCGTATGCCGCAGGGCCTCAGCTCTGGGTGTGCCTGTCTGCGCCGTAGTAGGCGATTATGATGACAGGGTATTGCCCATGAAGGGGCTTACTGCTGTGTTCAGCATAAACAGAAGGGCCGTTCCTTTTTCCGTAGCCAGAAAAACAGCGGCATCAGATCTGGAACTGACTGTTGACAATATAATGCGTCTTATTAAGGCTGCGGAACAATGGAAAAACAATTAAGTAAATAGAAAGCAAAATCAAAGGCGGCAGTAAATTTACTGCCGCCTTTGATTTTGCTTAAAAATAAATTATTTCTTTATATACCGCCTGTTGCCTTCAAAACGACCTCAGCGATAACGGCCGAGCCGACAAAGGTGCCGATAAAGGT
>CALWAP010000043.1 GCA_944375715.1 uncultured Clostridia bacterium
CAAAGCGTGTCTTTTTCTGGCGGAGCGGGTGGGATTCGAACCCACGGTCCCGATTAAGGGATTACTCGATTTCGAGTCGAGCCCGTTATGACCACTTCGATACCGCTCCATATAAATTTTGAGATAGCTTAAATAGGATACAATAAAAAGGGTCAAATGTCAATAGCGCGGCGCGAAAAGCCGCGCTATCGACATTAAACTTTACTTCTTACAGGGGACGGACGTTGGCAGCCCTGAGCTTGCCGGCGTTCTTGGGATCTTCCTCGACCTCAAACTCTACCTTCTGACCCTCGTCCAGGGTCTTGAAGCCCTCGGTCTGAATAGCGGTGAAATGGACGAACACATCGTCTCCGCCCTCATCGCAGGCCAAAAATCCAAATCCCTTGGCAGCGTTAAACCATTTTACGGTTCCTGTTTTCATCTTCTTTTCCTCCTGTGCGGATATGCCGCATAATTTTCTTCGGACTCTTCCCTGAACAAAAAACTCACATATTTTTCTAATTCAGCAAACGTAAAGCATGAATTACAAAAATATGTGAGTTCACTTAGTACATTTCGAATCCACAATTATTCTACTATGGCGCGCTGTATTTGTCAAGACATTTTCGGCCGCCGCATATGCGGCGGCCGAAAAACAAATCAGTCGCAAAGCCTGTCAAGGACCTTCACAAGCAGGTCAAAGGCCCTCTTGTAGGAATCAAGGTCGACCCATTCCTCAGGCGTATGCGCGCCGCCCGACGTGGGGCCGAGACCCACTATGTCAAGGCCCTTTATCTTGCCCTTAAAGACACCGGCCTCGGTGCCTCCATGTACCGCCTTGACAACGCCGTCCCTGCCGCTCTCCTGCTTATAGACCTCCATGACGGTCTTCCTTATTTCGGAGTCGGGGTCAAAGGAGAACGCGGGGTAGCCGCCCGTTATTTCGCACAGAGCGCCGGCCGTTTCGGCGATATCCTTTACCGTCTCGGCTATTGAGGAAACCAGGCTGTCCTCGGCAGAACGGACGGTTATCTCATATTTTACAAAGCCTTCCTCGGTGGTGACAACGCCGACATTCAAAGAGGCGTTGGTCAAGCCCTCGATGGCCATGCTGCGCATCATGACGCCGTTGGGCAGCACATGGCTCAGGTGGGTTATCATCGCGCTTGCCTTCCTGTCCATCACCTTTTCGGCCGAAGCGTCCTCTGTCAGCACTTTGAGCCCCTTGTCAGAGAAGGCCAGCTCGGCCTTTATCTCGGCCTCGGTGGCGCTGATGATCTCCAGAGCCTTTTCCTTCTGGCCCTCGGCCAGGACTATGACGCAGTCGCTCTCCCTGGGTATGGCGTTGCCCTTGAAGCCGCCGCTGATGGAAGCTATGTTGAAAATACATTCTTTGGAAATATTATACAAGATACGGCCCATTATCTTGTTGGAGTTGCCCTTCTCCATATGTATCATGCCGCCCGAATGTCCTCCTTCAAGGCCCCTTACATGGATAGCCAGGCCCTCGCCGCAGGCAGTCTCCAGGGTATAGGGGACCTTTACGAAAACATAATTGCCGCCTGCCGAGCTGGCCAAAAAGCCGCCTTCACCGCCGGCGTCCATGCCTATCATGCGCTTGGCCGTTATATCGGAGGTATCCATCTTCATGGCGCCGACAAGGCCGATTTCCTCCATCGAAGTCATGACGCACTCCAGCGGGGGATGCCTTAAATCCTTCCTGTCCAGAACGGCCATCATAAAGGAAATGGCGTAGCCGTCGTCACAGCCCAGGGTAGTGCCCTCGGCCTTTAAAATATTGCCTTCCACCTTGAGCTTCAGCCCGTCGCGCTCCCAATCGTGGACAGTGTCCTGGTTCTTTTCGGGCACCATGTCCAGATGGCCCTGGAGCATGACAGGAGGAAGGTTTTCACAGCCCTTGGAGCCGGGCTTTTTGATAATCACATTGTTATATTCATCGACCTTGACCCACAGCCCCCGGTCTTCAGCAAACTTTTTGAGATACGCGGCAACGCCGGCCTCGTTTCCTGAAGCACGTGGAATGGCGCTTATTTCCTCAAAAAACCTAAGGGCGTCGGCAGGTTCCCTGCCGGAAATCACATATTCCATAAAAAACTCTCCCTTCGAAAATAAATTGGTGCTTACTGATATATACAGTATATTATTGTCGAGGTTCTTTTTCAAGAAAGTTTAGATAAAAAATCAATAATTAGGTGTTTAAGTTTAATTTGGGCTATGCTATAATATTAAAATAAAATAAAGACATGATATGAAAAGGAGTGTTATCCAAGTGGACGAAAAAGAGAAACAAGGCCGCGCCGGGGAGAAGCAGGAGTTTTCCCAGCCGGCTGAGAAAAAGGTCGTCACTACGCTTGACAGCCTCCCTGCCGGGAGGATGGAGGATTTCGGGTCAAAGACCTCGGTAAAGCACCCGCTGCCCGAGGGTGTTACCTCGAAGATGCTTTACCGCGACATACTCAAGATAGGCTGGCCCGCTTTGGTCGAGCTTATGCTGATGCAGCTTACATCCATGGCCGACCTTATGATGGTCGGCAGGCTGGGCCCCTGGGCTATAACGGCCGTCGGGCTGACGACCCAGCCCAAGTTCCTGCTCTCCACGGCCTTCATAGCCCTGAATGTCGGTACCATGGCCATGGTCGGGCGGTACAGGGGCGCCAATAACCGCGAAAAGGCAAAGCTTGTCCTTAGGCAGGCATTTATGCTCAACGCGGTCCTGGGCCTGTTTTTTGCCGTCGTAGGCGTATTCTTCTCCGAGACCCTGGTCGCCTTCATGGGCGCGGCCGAGGAAAAGGTCCTGATAGCCGGCACGCAGTACCTGCAGGTACAGATGATAGGCATGTTCTCGGTCTCGATGACGACGGCCATCACCAACGCCCTGCGCGGCTCGGGCGATTCCAAGACGGCCATGATCTACAACACAACAGCCAATGCCGTCAACTTCGTCTTTAACTACCTTCTGATTTACGGCAAATTCGGCTTCCCGCGCCTGGAAGTCCTGGGCGCTTCGATAGCTACCGTTCTGGGCCAGGTCGTTTCCCTCATCATGGCCATATGCCACGTCAGGAAAAAGACGCAGTATGTCCGTCTTGAGTTCCCCAAGGGAAGCATTAAGCCCGATTTTGAATGTATCGGCAACATCGCCAAAATAGGCGTCCCCTCTATGGTCGAACAGCTCGCCATGCGTGTCGGCGTCATCATCTTCTCCAAGACGATAGCCGGTCTGGGCACCGTTGCCTATGCCACCCACCAGGTATGTATGAACATCCAGGCCCTTACCTTTATGAACGGCCAGGCCTTCGCCACATCCTCGACCTCCCTTGTAAGCCAGAGCCTCGGCAAGGGAAGACCCGATATGGCAATGCACTACTCCAAGCGCACCCAGCGTACAGGCATGTTCATTTCCATACTTATCGCGCTGTTTATCTTCTTCTGCAACAAGTTTGTCCTGAGCCTTTACAGCGATGATATAAGCATCATAACAACAGGCGCCTCCCTCCTGCAGATGATAGCCCTTATCCAGCCCTTCCAGGCCTCGCAGTTCATCCTGGCCGGTGCTTTGAGGGGCGCCGGCGACACCAAGTATACAGCCATGGTCACGACCCTGACCGTCATGCTCCTCCGTCCCGGCCTTGCCCTGCTGCTGGTCAATCAGTTCAACCTCGGCCTGCACGGCGCATGGTACGCCCTGGTCGCCGACCAGATCCTGCGTACATGTCTTATAGTTTTAAGATACATGTCGGGCAAGTGGACCTCGTCCTTCCGTCACAACGCACATGCCTAAAGGCAAAAATCAAACGGCCCCCTTTTGGGGCCGTTTTTTTTACGCTCAAAACAGATGGCTTCTCTCCCTTCTCTCCTTTGCAGTTTTTCCTTTTTTTCGTCCTGCCTTATATTTTACTCACTTTATAACAATGCCCTTCTGTTGTTCCCGTCTTTTCTTTATAATCTTTCTTTGCTTCCTCCTGATTCCCGCCCTCCCTCTATGATATCCGGCCCGTGCAGCTGCTAAATCACGAAAATATATCCCTTTTCAAATGTCTTGAGTAGTGATAAGGAAGTAATCGTATCTTGCAGGGCGGCATAGCGTGTGGCTATGCCGTTCTGCCTTTT
>CALWAP010000044.1 GCA_944375715.1 uncultured Clostridia bacterium
AAAACAATTCCCCTTTTATCATATTGCCTATCAGTATTCGTATTTCCACCGAACCGGATGCATTCAGCTTTTCGCCTATGCGGGATATTATAGCCGATTTTAAACGGTTCATTTTAACAGGCTCAGTTTTGAGTGCGATCACATTGCCATCGCTGCCCTTTTCGAGATGCAGAAGGCTGTCATAAATATCCTGGGTTTCCAGCTCTTCCTGCACAGCCTCATTTATCGCCTTAATGGCAACATATCTGGCACGCCCCTCGGCATAAGCTCTTACGATTGGCCTCAACTTAAGTTCAAGCGAAAAAAAAGTTACCGCAGCAAAAAGGCATATCAAAAAAAGCCAAAGGGCTCTAAAATTTATCCTCCGGCGTGCATATTGCCTCAACATCCTGCCTATGCGTATCCTGCGCCTCATATTCCCCGCCTCCTTAGAATATCCTATTCTTTTTAAGAAAGCAAGGTGCCGGAGACCTGACTGTCAAAAAAATTGACGGCATAACAAAAGTTATGCCGTCAATTCTAAAACTGCGATTATTCCTCTGTTTCCTCTTCGGCAGAATGATCGGAAGAAGGATCAATCAGCGCTCTGATACTCAGGGAAATCTTCTTCTTTTCATTGTCGATATCGGTTATCTTGGCATCGACCATCTGTCCCAGCTCCAAAGCCTCCTCGGGCTTGCCGATACGGCGATCAGCAACGATCTGGGAAATATGGATAAGGCCGTCAACACCGGGCAATACTTCGGCGAAAGCACCGAAAGGCATAAACTTGACGATCTTGACGTTGACAACATCACCCTTGTGATATGTATTCTCGAACTTGGTCCAAGGGTTGTCCTCGGGCAGCCTGTAACCCAGGGAAATCTTCTTCTTCTCGGGGTCAAAGGCAATTACATAAACATTGACCTCCTGACCTATCTCCAAAACTTCGGAGGGATGCTTTACCCTATTCCAAGAAAGCTCGGAAATATGGATCATACCGTCCACGCCGCCGATGTCAACAAAAGCACCGTAGCTGGTGAAGGACTTGACAATACCGGTGTACTTTGCGCCCACCTCGATAGTCTCCCAAATCTTGGCGGCTGCTTCCCTGCGGCTTTCGATCTGGATGACCTTGATGGAACCGACGACTCTCTTTCTCTGACGGTTGATCTCGGTAATGCGCATCTTCTGCGTTGTCTTCATGATGGTATCAAAGGGCGTCTCCCTGGGAAGGCCGGTCTGACTGGCAGGGATAAATACCCTTACACCCATAACTGAAGCAATAACACCGCCCTTGTTCTGCTCGACGATAACGCCCTCAACAACTTCCTTATTTTCATATGCCGCTTCAAGCTTTTCCCAATTCTTTACAGCGTCAAGTCGCTTTTTGGAAAGCATTACAAGACCCTCTACATCATTTACACGCATAACATAGGCTTCTATCTCGTCGCCGACCTTAATATTCTCCTCAACATTAAAGTTAGGGTCATCGGAAAGCTCGCTCATGGGGATATAGCCTGCCTGCTTTACGCCCAGGTCAACATGGATATCGTTGGAATTGACCTTGGTGATTATGCCAGACACCTTTTCTCCTGTATGTAAAGTTTTGAGGGATTGCTCCAAAAGTTCTTCGAAGCTTTCTGTTCCGTTAGTTTTGATTTCTTCGCTCATCTTCCTGTTTACCTCCTTAATTATCGAATCGGGTGTCGAAGCTCCGGCTGTGATAAAAAGCAGCCCGCAATTTGAGAATCTGTTCGGATCAAGCTGCTCGGCATTTTCAATAAAAACCGAATTGCGGCACAAACTGCCGCATAGCTCGTACAGATTATTGGAATTGCTGCTTTTGGGATCGCCGATGACAATGACCCCGTCCGACCATGCCGCCTTACGCTCGGCTTCTTTTTGCCGAAGTTCGGTCGCCTTACATATTGTATCAAAAAACAGTATGTCATTACAAGAGTTTTTTAATTTATTTACAAACTGATCGTATTTTTTTATGCTGAATGTCGTCTGGCAGACAACCGAAATGCTTTTCCCCGAGTTTTTGGTTATAAAATCATCAAGCTCCGTCTCAGAACATACAACAGTATAACTCTGGCAGCGGGAAGCGATGCCCATAACCTCTGGATGGAATGCCTTCCCTATTATAAGAACATGCCTTCCCTTAAAGCTTTCATCTTCTGCAACTGCATGTATCCTCGCTACTTTCGGGCATGTGGCATCTATCAATACACACCCCGCCTTTTCAAATTCTTCAATTCTCTGCTTTTCAAGGCCGTGGGCTCTTATTATTATATGGCTGCCTCTTTCCGGCACTTCTCCGTCATTTAAAATACCGACACCTCGTTCAGCCAGGTCTTTAAGGACCCATTCATTATGTATTAGCGGTCCCGCCGTATAGACCCGGCCTTCAGATTCCGCTTCCCTGCATGCTATGTCTACAGCCCGTCTTACGCCGAAACAAAAACCGGCAGTTTCAGCCACAGTAATCTTCATTATTTTTTCTCCCCGAGACTTGGTATTTCCCATACTCTTCGCATTATCTCATCAGTGACCTCATTGTAATCCTCAGCAGTCGGCCTGCCTTCTACCTTGGGATAATAAGGTTTGCCAAAAGTCACCGTGCACCCGTGAAGCCTGAATGCTTTTCGACCGGGCGTTATGTAAACGGGAAGTATCGGCACTCCTGTCCTCAAAGCCAGCATAGCGCTGCCTGCTTTAGGCTCAGAGACCATACCCTTTTTTACCCTGGTACCCTCGGGGAAAATTATCAGCTTTTCTCCAGCCTTGAGAGCCTTGAGAGAATACTTTATCGCGTGGATGTCATTCTCACCCCGGGATACGGGATAAGCCCCAAACGCCTTTAAAAGCCATTTAAGCACAGGCACCTGGAAAAGCTCTTTTTTGGCCATGGCTGCATATTGCTTCCTGTCACCCAAAGCCAAAACCACCAGCACGGAATCTATATTGGCCGTATGGTTACCGCAGATTATCGCCCCTCCGCTGGTTATATAATGGCGGTTGACAAACCTGAACCTGTATATCGGCCAAAGGCAGATATAAACGATCCAATAAGCTATTTTGAACATTTACATCCTCTCCCTTATGACCTTCATCACCATATTCAGCGCATCGTCTAATCCAACTCCGCTGGTATCTACAATAACAGCATCCTCCGCCGGTTTAAGTGGCGCAATACTTCTTTCGCTATCCCTTTTGTCCCTCTGCCTTATGCTTTCCAAGACCTGATCGAAACTTGTATCCGTGCCTTTTTCAACAAGCTCCTTGTACCGCCTTTCGGCCCTGTCAGTATCGGAGGCCGTAAGGAATATCTTGGCCTCTGCCCCCGGCAGCACCACCGTGCCGATGTCCCTGCCATCCATTATTACTCCGCCCTTTTCCGCCATGGAACGCTGCATCCCAAGAAGAAACTCCCTGACTTTCGGTATAGCCGAGACTACCGACGCGCGAACAGTTACATCCGAGCTGCGTATCTCTTCGGATACATCCTCGCCATTCAACATTATCCTCTGCACGCCGTCCTTATATCCAAGCTTTATCGAAATATCTTCCAGAAGGCCGACTATATCCGCAGGGTTATCTGCGCTTACCCCACACCTTATGGTGTAAAGAGCAACCGCCCTGTAAATTGCGCCTGTATCCACATAAATATATCCCAGCTCCTTCGCCGCCATTCTGGCAAGGGTGCTTTTGCCCGCACCTGAGGGGCCATCTATCGCAACAGAAATCCTTTTCAACTCAAATCCTCCCCGGCGGCCGACCTCCCGGCCTTGTAGCCTGTCGACCATGC
>CALWAP010000045.1 GCA_944375715.1 uncultured Clostridia bacterium
GGCTTTAAAAGGTTGCCGGCGTCCATCGAGCCCTCGGTCTTTCCCGCGCCGACTATGGTATGAAGCTCGTCTATAAAGAGGATTATCCTGCCTTCGCTGCTCTTTACGGCGTTCAGGACAGCCTTTAATCTTTCCTCAAACTCGCCCCTGTATTTCGCGCCGGCTATAAGCGCGCCCATATCAAGGGAGAATATCTGCCTGTCCCTGAGCCCTGCCGGCACATCTCCCTTGACTATCCTCTGGGCAAGGCCCTCGGCTATGGCTGTCTTGCCGACGCCCGGCTCACCTATCAGGCAAGGGTTATTCTTGGTTTTTCTCGAAAGTATCCTTATGACCGATCTTATTTCGCCGTCGCGGCCGATGACAGGGTCCAGCTTCTGCTCCCTGGCCATTTCAACCAGGTCACGGCCGTACTTTTTAAGGACATCATATGTGTCCTCGGGGTTATCGCCCGTAACCCTGGCATTTCCCCTGACGCCTTTAAGGGCAACAAGGAAATCCTGAGCGGTTATGTTATACCGTGAAAATATACTCTTTACTTCTCCCTCGGCCTTCTCCAAAAGACCGAGAAAGACATGCTCGACAGATACATATTCATCGCCCATCCTGGCCGCCTGATTTTCAGCCTCGTTAAGAGCTGCGTCACAGCCCTGGGAAATATACATCCTGTCCATTTCCCTGGCACCGCCGCTTACCTTGGGCAGCTTTGAAACGGCCATATCGGCGTCTGTCGAAACAGCCTTTTGATCCTTGCCCATCTTTTCTATAAGCTGGGCTATAAGGCTGCCGTCATATTTCAAAAGGGCCGAAAGGATATGCTCCTGCTCTATCTGAGGGTTTCCGTTCTCCGAAGCCAGAGAGCGGGCCTTCTGTATGACCTCTATGGTCTTTTCAGTAAGTTTGTTGGTATTCATATGTTTTCCTCCTTATTTAAAGAAGAGTATTGCTCTTTTTATATTCTGCATAAAGCTTATCTATTTTATCCTCAACCGAAGTTTCCTGGCCGACACAGGCAAAAAACAGCTTCATACATCGGTCCATAAGCCCAACATAAGAAACTATGGCCTCTCCCAAAAGATCGCCATCCTTACACTCTGGACACTTTAGAAGTCTGGAATATCTGCCTTCCGCCCTTTCGGAAGAGGGCGAATTTTCAAGCTGCCTTTCCTCTGTGCGCTGCCAGAGCCTGAAAAAGCTGTCGATGTAATAAATCAATCCCGAGCTCTGGGTCCTTAAGCTGACTCTGAGCTCGCCCAGCGCCTCCGAGTTCTTGTAAAGCTCGACGCTGTACCTTACGGTGGGGTTGTACTTATATCTCAACGCGCTTTTAAGCGAAAGCATGGTATCCGACGGCCTGAGCATCAGCTGGAGCTGTTCTGTATCCTCTATCAGCTCAACAGCCCTTTTAAAAATGTCCCCCAACCGCTTTTCCGGGGTCGTGTAGGATACATATTCGGCCAATATCTGATTTATCATATTGGAACGGCTGGTGCCGTTGGAATATGCCAGCCTGTCTATCGCCGCTATCACATCGCTTGAAAGCACTATGCTGTAAACATTTTTCTGCATCATATCCCTCTTTTCGGTCTGAAAATATTATACCACCGTTCTATAATTTGTCAAGCATATTATATAATTTGTTTTGCAAATTATATGTTAACAAGCAGCAAAAAGCCGGGGCAATGCCCCGGCTCAAACCGACTGTAAAATTAAAGGACCCTGACTGTTTTCATAACAGCAGTTTTGCCGTTTTGGCTGTCGCTTACTACCTTGTCTACGACCTCCATGCCAGAAGTGACCTTGCCAAAGGCGGCATACTGACCGTCAAGGTGAGGGGCATCCTCAACCATGATGAAAAATTGGCTGCCAGCCGAGTCATAAGCCATGGCTCTGGCCATCGAAAGCACGCCCCTGGTGTGTTTGAGATCATTCTTTACGCCGTTGGCCAAAAACTCGCCCTTGATATGATATCCCGGACCGCCTGCTCCCGTTCCCGTCGGATCACCGCCCTGGATAACAAATCCAGGAACGACTCTGTGAAAGGTCACCCCGTCATAAAAGCCCGAAGAAGCCAGCTTTATGAAATTCTCGGTGCTTATGGGAGCGATATCGGGATAAAGCTCCAACTCTATTTTCCCGCCGTCCTCAAGTTCGATAACGGCTCTTTTGATATTTTCCATTTAACATTCTCCTTTACCATGTTATGCCATAAGTCTACCACAAGCAAAACCCTCTTTCAATCGGTTCAGCTGTAATTGTATATACCGTTTATGGGCGTCGTCCATTCCCGCATGAGATTTACAGAATACCCGCTTCCTGAAAGTGTGGAAAAAAGACCCGACGAGGCATACGCTCCGGCTTCCGTCGAATAAAGACCCAAAACTGTCCTTCCCGAAACCGAGTTTAAAAGCCTGATACCTGAATTCCTTACCGAGTACCCCGTTGACCATGAGCTGCCCGGGTCGAGCATCATGTCCCATATGCGGTATCCGCCCTCCGTTACCTCGCTTCGGTCACTTATGGCAGTATTCCTGCTTCCTGATGCAAACATCAAAAGCCTTGTCTTTCGAAACACGAATGAGGATAATATACCGTTTATCCTTTCGGCCTCCTCATACGGTTCGCCGGAGGAAGCATATACTCCCAAAGAGTGGCCTTCGCACACTATCCTGCGCAAAAGCTCTCCCTGCTGTTCCAGCCCTTTTTCCGACACAAAAAAAGCTGCTTTTAGGCCATATCTGTCAAGCTGATCCAAAATATCCGATGTATAGCTGTTTATTTCCCCGCATATGGCTATATACACATTTTTTGCCGAACCAGAGACATCTTCGCTCCCTTCACCTTCATCTTGTGGAGCATCCGGAATACTGCTCTCGCTTGGAGGCTTTACAGCCTGTCCCAGATCTTCGGCCGACGTCCAATAATACGAGTCATATATCTCCTTCATCTGGGATCTTCTGACCTCCATGAGCTGGCTGTCTGTGTACTGCGAGGCAATGCTGTTTATCCTTATCACATTCCCGTAATCCGACTGTATCTGGGAATAGGCGTAACCAAACACGCGACAAATAAACTCAATTGGAACAAATATGCTGCCATTTCTTTCTTCCGCAAGATAGGAGTAGATCTTTCCTTCCTGGTCATATGTTATGCCGTTTTTGATGTCAAAAATTATGGAAACGCCCGAGCTGTAAACCTTTAATATATGTATATCTTCATCATAAAAATACTTTAAAGGTTTTATCCTTAAAAGATACTTGACTGCAATATACGTATTGTTGTTTATGCGGACAGGCATAGATGACGATGAGATCCCCGTTATGATCTCATCGTTTATACACAAAAATACCAGATCCTCTGACGCCCCAGCTATCTGAGGCATCAATGCCAGCGTAAAGATCAGTACAACCACCATCGCCGCTGCCCTGCGTATTTTCTTTAACATTTCCGCTTCACCTCTTTTTTATTCCTTCATAATTATATATTACTCCATTTTATTAGCTTTT
>CALWAP010000046.1 GCA_944375715.1 uncultured Clostridia bacterium
CTGGATGGCATTTCGCCCTATGAAAAGACACAGTTCCAGGCTGCGGCAGAACGTTACGGTCTCTCGCAAGTGACAGATCTCATCAATCTGACTTTCTGCTGCGACCAGGCAACGGTGATTGTGGATTTTTCAGATCTTGAACAAGTGGGACGAATCCATTACCTTACTCTGAATGGTGGCGCGACAAGAGAGGAAATGGAAAGTCTGGATGGATATGAAACGGCTCTCCTTCTCATAAATGAACATCCGGGAATCATTACTCCCTATGGAGTTTTCTATGATAATGGAATGCAGCTGGAGCCGGTCTATGACGGAAGATATTTTCCGCAGTACCTTTATGCGGACTCCGTCCTCACCCTTGCGCTGGCATCAGATGAAGATCTCAAAAAGGGCGCCAATGTCACCTGGCTGTATCTGCCCTGCAGTGAGGAACGCCTGGAACGTGCCTTAACCAGAGCGGGGATTACCCAAAGAAGTGATATCAACCTCTTTGTAATGGACAACAATCTGCCCTGTGAAGTCAGCCGTTCCTTGAATTTGGAAGACGAACTTCCTCAGAAACTCAATCAGCTGGCTCAGGAGGTGGGCAAGCTGGATAAGGTAGGCCAGGCAAAGCTGGGAGCGGTCACTGCCTGGGCCCAGCCTGCTGCCGTGGAGGAAGTAGTCCAGCTGTGCCGGAACCTGGATCAGTTTGATTTCATTCCACATATCCATTCCGTTCAGGAATATGGGAAGTATATGGTTCAGGAGTCTGGCGACTATTACTATGACGCTGGGCTGGAGGGATATATCGATTATGAACGCCTTGGGCAGAGCCTTCTGTTTAAGGAAATCGGTCAATTTGTTGAGAGTGGATATATTTCCTATAAAGGAACTCTTACACTGGAGGAATTGATGATGGGTGACTCTGTGGAGCAGTACAGGGCCGAGCAGGGTCCATTAATGGGCGGAATGTGAGGGAGGCTTAATGAAGAAGCATACCGATCTGGATGGGGTCAAGCAGGTAGCCTCTGCTTTGCTTTTCACCGATATTGAGAAGACAAAGTATTCTCCAATGGTCGTGCAGCACCCTTTCACCAATACTGGTGTTACAGCGATTTCCGTTGAAGGATCTTTTCAGTTTCTGAATCTTTTGGAAAATCCAAAGGATCTGGATATGTGGAGGCAGAGTATGCGGCAGCAGATTCACAATGCCGAAACGCCATATCAAATCTACAGCCTGATTAACTCACCCTATGCCCTGACTTTTCTCAGATTTTCGCAACCATATCTGTCCAAGGAGGATTTCTCCTCCATCCTGGCGGACGCCTGGATGAAGTCTGAGTATGCAAACCGAGATGCAAACGTCAGCAAAGAACGACTGGTTTCTATGTTCAAACATGCAGATCGAGCCAAGTTAATGAGCGACATGGAACGGACTCAGTTGGATGCTCTCGCAGACCCCGTCACAGTGTACAGAGGAGTGACCAATTACAATGCCAAAAATATTCGCGCTTTATCCTGGACACTGGATTATGACACTGCTGTGTGGTTTGCACACCGCTTTGGGGAAGATGGAATGGTTTATCAAGCGCAAATAAAGAAAGAGCATATTTTTGCCCTGTTAACTGGAAGAAATGAATCAGAAGTAGTCCTGGACCCAAAGTATCTGGAGGACATTGCCCCGGATTTGGAGCTGAAACAAGAACCGGAACTCACCATGTAAATAAGATTCAGATTTCTGGTAGCTATTCTGCCGGAGATGTGGTATTAGTTGTTGCTATAAACTATGAAAGGAGGAGTGAGATTTATGGCAGTGAACCGACGCAAGACAAAAGAACAGCAGTGTGAGCCAGGATTCCATCTACGCCCCGCTTTCCCGGAGGAAGCGGGGCTTTTCCATGCCCTGACACCAGAGGAAGACGAGGCGATGGGAACAGCGGGCCATGACCAGCAGCTTTGGCAGGAGGACCATCCTGTCGGAAAGATTGCCTTTGCCAGTGGTGAAGAAGAAATTTTTACTGATCCACAAAAGTATCTGGATGCTGTCCGGGAGGAACTTCCCTTTATGTCGACCACTGGCTTCCGATATCAGACCCTGACCAAAGACCCTCGGGTGCGAAAGGCCGTGGATGATATCCTGCTTGACTTTGCAGGTGAAGAAAATTCTTTCAAGCTGGAAGACTACGGTTTGACGGAGGAAGGAAAGAAGGCTCTGCGGGATGCCGCTGATCCTAATCTGACCCATACCTATAACTGGTATGTGATAACAAACTGTGGAAGCCCGAAGGAGCAGATCCAACAGGATATGACGTTGGAGGAAGCCATCCGGGTATACCAGGATACCGATGAAAAAGAAAAACGGCTGGGTGTTACCAAGGACGAAATTGCTACAGTGGATCTTGTCCGTCTGGCAGATTGTGAGCAGCAGTTCTTTGGGGACTACCAGGTTATGGACTGCTTCAAGGATGATCCAGTTATCCTGCAGGCGGTCCAGATACTTCATCAGGCACTGGGAGAGGAAAATCCCGTACAGGGTATGACAATGGGAGGGATATAAAATGCAGAGGATCACAAAAGAATGGCT
>CALWAP010000047.1 GCA_944375715.1 uncultured Clostridia bacterium
AGCGTCGAGTTCGAGGCCTTTGAGGATTATTGGGAAGGCGCTCCCGCTATAAAGAAGCTGACATACAGGATCATTCCTGAAGGTTCTTCCCGTACCATAGCCCTTGAGGCCGGTGAGATCGACTTCATCGTCGAGGTCGAAACCAACGACCTGACAAGGCTTGAGGAGACCGAAGGTATTACTGTTATCAACAAGACGGGTACAGCCTTTAACTTCCTGGCAATCAACAATGAAAGAGCTCCTTTTGATAATGCAGATTTCCGTCACGCTCTTAACTGTGCCATTGACAAGGAAGCTTTGGTCGAGGTTGCTCTGAACGGCGCCGGCACACCCGTATGGGCCCAGACCCCCGAAATGTTCGAGGGATACAGTGAAGACAATTTGGACAGCTATGACCTTGACCTGGCAAAGCAGTATATCGAGGCTTCGGGCATAGATCCCACCACCGTCGAGTTCAGCATTATCTGCTCTGACGACGTCAAGAGGCGTTCGGGCGAAGTTATCCAGGCCAACCTCAAGGAGCTTGGCATAACGGTCAACCTGGAATCCATGGACCTGGCCACATACCTGTCGACCGTTGCCGACGGTGACTTTGATGCTGCTATCGGCGGATACACCTCCACCAACATGATGAGCTTCATCGAAGGCAAGTTCACCACCAAGTCGATCAACGGCTCCAACTGGAACAGGTACAGCGACGAGCATCTCGATCAGCTGTATGTTGACGCCACCACCGATCTTGATGAGACTTCGAGGGTAGCTACCCTGCAGGAAGCTTCGGCTTATCTGAACGAAGCCTGCCCGCAGCCCTCCATGTACCTGGTCAATGTCGTCAGGGCTTACAACTCCGGATTGCAGGGCATCGAGGTTTCGGCCTCCAACACGCTGCGCTGGCAGTATGTATCCTGGGCTGAGTAATTGGCCGCGGATCGTTTAAACGGAAAATAAAGAGAATTGCACCCAAGCTCGGGGACGCATCGGCGTCCCCGAGCTTTTTGCGTTTGAAGAAACACAGAGTATATTTAACATAAATATATGGGTTAGAAAATTGTACTTTTATTATAAAATTGATTGTTTAAGGCGACGGGTAAAATTAGGACATATTTACTAAATTGATTAATGAAAATTGAACAAAAAAGTAAAAAACTTATTGCAAAAAAGAAAAAAGCATTTATGATATAGCATGTTTGGTTCTAAAAACCGAACATATCTTGCGCGAGAAAAAAAGCACGTATTTTTTAACCCGGCGAAAGATGACGGGCAAAAACAATTTCCGGAGGAAAATCAAATGAAAAAACCGCTTTTCAAGACGCTTGTATTGGCTCTTGTAATTGCTCTTGCTTTCTCGATGATGGCCGGCTGCGGAGGCGACGGCAATACCGAGGGCGAAGGCAATCAGTCGGACGGCCCCAGGACCGATGTTATCATCGCCACGGCCAACGAGCCCCCCACGCTGGCCCCGTATAAGCACAGCGCGGTCGCTTCGACCTACATGAACCTGCTTACCCATGATAACTTCTTCCGCACGGATATCGAGACCCTTGAGCCTATCCCCGGCATCATCAAGGAGTATGAGATACTTTCCGACAAGCAGTGGAAGTTCACGATCCGCGACGACGTCAAGTTCCATAACGGCGAGATGATGACGACGGCCGACATGGTCGCTTCGATGGAGTACGCCAGGGAAAATCAGTCCTACACCAGCAACTACTCCAACTTCTGGGAGAGCATCGAGATAATCGACGATTACAATTTCATCGTCAACACCAAGGAAGTCTACGCCAAGACCCTTAACGACATGGCTTCCCACCGCGTCCTGCCCAAGTCGCTTATCGACGCCGGCAACGACTTCAACACCAACTGCATCGGCTCCGGCCCGTACAAGCTGGTCAAGCAGACTTTGGGCGACAGCGTCGAGTTTGAGGCTTATGATGAATATTGGGGCGGCGCTCCCGCCATCAAGAAGATGACCTGGAGGATCATCCCCGAAGGTTCTTCCCGTACCATAGCTTTGGAGGCCGGCGAGGTCGATATGATCATCGAGGTCGAGACCAACGACCTGACAAGGCTTCAGGAGACCGACGGCATAACGGTCGTCAATATCCCCGGCACTTCCTTTAATTTCCTGACTTTGAACAATGAGAAGGCCCCCTTCGACAATCAGGACTTCCGCCATGCCCTTAACTGCGCCATCAACAAGGATGAGCTGGTTGAGGTCGCGCTGAACGGCGCCGGCACGGGCAACTATATGCAGACGCCTCCCATGTTCCCCGGACATTCCGAAAGGAACCTGGATGAGTATAATATTGATCTTGCCAAGCAGTGGCTCGAGTCTTCGGGCCTTGATCCCGCCACCATTACCTTCAGCTGTATCTGCTCGGACGACACCAAGCGCCGCGCCGGCGAAGTTATCCAGGCTTCCCTCAGCGAGGTAGGCATCAATATGGAGCTGGAGTCCATGGACCTGGCTACATACCTGTCGGCCGCTGCCGAGGGCAACTTTGAAGCCACCATCGGCGGCTGCACCACATCTAATACCCTTGGCTTCATCGAGTACAAGTTCACATCCTGGCAGATAGGCGGCTCCAACTTCACCAGGACCAACGACGCCCATCTTGATGAGCTGTGGACAACAGCTTCCCAGACCCTGGACGAGACCGAGAGGCTGACCATACTTGAGGAGGCTGCGGCTTACCTCAATGAGATCTGCCCCCATGTACCGATGTACAGCGTCAATGTTGTCAGGGCTTATAACTCGAACCTGCAGGGCTTCGAGGTCAATGCTTCGGGCAACACCTATTGGGAGAATGTTTCCTGGGCCGAGTAAGCGTCAGGAAAAGCTATAATCAATATTGCTGCACAGGACCGAAGGACGCATATGCGTCCTTCGGTTTTTGCGTTTAAAGAAACAATATGATGAATAGTATTGAATAGGATAACCAAATATTTTTGTATTAGATGACGGTGAAAAATTGGAAACTATAACTAAAAAAAGTATGTGATATTAACAAAAAATCAAAAAACTTATTGAAAAATATGAAAAGATATTTAATATGTATGTTGTTGATTGAGATTGGTAAAAAATAAACATATTTTTGCCGAAAACTCTCTGCTTTTCCGTTCCTGTTTTTTATTCGGCTATGCCGATTAAAAATAAAATATTTAGGAGGATAAAAATGAAGAGAAAGCTTTTCAAGATGCTTGTTTTGGCCTTGGCGCTTGCCCTTTCGCTCTCGCTTGTAGCGGGATGTTCAGGTGATCCCAAAACAGAAGGCAACGGAAATCAGAACGGCGAACCCAGGACCGATATTGTAATTGCGACAGCCAATGAGCCTCCCACGCTGGCTCCCTATAAGCACACAGCTACAGCTGCCAATTATATGAATCTTTTGACCCATGATAACTTTTTCCGTTCCGATATTGAAACTCTGGAGCCGGTGCCCGGCGTTATCAAAGAGTATGAGATACTGAGTGACAAGCAGTGGAAGTTCACCATTCGTGATGATGTAAAATTCCACAACGGCGAAAAGCTGACTACAGCGGATATGGTCGCTTCCATGGAGTATGCCAGGGAAAATCAGTCTTATACCAGCAACTACTCCAACTTCTGGGAGAGCATCGAGATAATTGATGATTATAACTTTATTGTCAATACCAAAACCGTGTATGCCAAGACCCTTAACGATATGGCTTCCCACCGTATACTGCCCAAATCCCTTATTGACAGCGGCAATGATTTTAATCAGAATCCCATTGGATCGGGTCCGTATAAGTTTGTGAACCAGACGTTGGGCGACAGTATCGAATTCGAGGCCTTTGACGAATATTGGGCAGGCGCTCCCGCCATCAAGAAGATGACCTGGAGGATCATCCCTGAAGGATCTTCCCGCACCATCGCCCTTGAGGCCGGAGAGATAGATGTAATTATTGAGGTCGAGACCAACGACCTTGCAAGACTTCAGGAAACAGCCGGTGTCACAGTTGTTAATATTCCCGGTACTTCTTTTAACTTCCTGACCCTGAACAACGAGAAGGCACCTTTTGACAACCAGAATTTCCGACATGCCCTTAACTGCGCCATCAACAAGGATGAGCTGGTTGAGGTCGCGCTGAATGGAGCCGGTACGGGCAACTACATGCAGACCCCTCCTATATTCCCGGGATGCTCCGAAAGGAATATGGATGAGTATAATGTAGAGCTTGCCAAAGAGTATTTGGAGGCCTCGGGCCTTGATCCCGCCACAATCTCCTTCAGCTGTATCTGCTCGGATGACACCAAGCGCCGTGCCGGTGAAGTCATACAGGCGGCTTTTAACGAAATTGGCATTACCATGGAGCTGGAGTCCATGGACCTGGCCACATACCTGTCGGCCGCTGCCGAGGGAACATTTGAATCGACTATCGGCAACTGCACATCGGCCAACACCCTTGGCTTTATCGAGTACAAGTTCACATCCTGGCAGATAGGCGGCTCCAACTTCACCAGGACCAACGATGCACATCTTGATGAGCTGTGGACAACAGCTTCCCAGACCCTGGACGAGACCGAAAGGCTGACCATACTTGAGGAGGCCGCGGCCTACCTCAATGAGATCTGCCCCCATGTCCCCATATATAATATGAATGTTGTCAGGGCTTACAATTCCAATCTGCAGGGCTTCGAGGTCAATGCTTCGGGCAACACCTATTGGGAGAACGTTTCCTGGGCCGAGTAAGATTAAAAAAGCGTACAGGCAATCAGTAAATTTGCAAAAGGCCGGAGGACAATTCGCCCTTCGGCCTTTTTGCTTTTTATGAAACAGGGAAAGAGAGACATGCTTTTGCATAATTGACAATATTGCATATGTTAGACAAACTATTTTGTCCTATATGACGGAGGATATTTGGGGATAACGACTAAAAAAGTTATTGCATATAAACAAAAACGTAAAAAAGTTATTGCAAATTGTGAAAATACAATTAATATTAATAATACTTAGCGACGAAAATTGAACATATATTGTTCATGAGGAAAGACGTTTTGTTTTTTATTCAGCCTAAAGCTGATTAAAAATAATTATTATTTTAGGAGGAGAACCAAATGAGAAAACCGCTTTTCAAGACGCTTGTATTGGCTCTTGTGATGGCTCTTGCCTTTTCGATGATGGCCGGCTGCGGCGGCGACGGCAATACCGAGGGTGAAGGCAATCAGTCGGACGGCCCCAGGACCGATGTTATCATCGCCACGGCCAACGAGCCCCCCACGCTGGCCCCGTATAAGCACAGCGCGGTCGCTTCGACCTACATGAACCTGCTTACCCATGATAACTTCTTCCGCACGGATATCGAGACCCTTGAGCCTATCCCCGGCATCATCAAGGAGTATGAGATACTTTCCGACAAGCAGTGGAAGTTCACGATCCGCGACGACGTCAAGTTCCATAACGGCGAGATGATGACGACGGCCGACATGGTCGCTTCGATGGAGTACGCCAGGGAAAATCAGTCCTACACCAGCAACTACTCCAACTTCTGGGAGAGCATCGAGATAATCGATGATTACAATTTCATCGTCAATACCAAGGAAGTCTACGCCAAGACCCTTAACGACATGGCTTCCCACCGCGTCCTGCCCAAGTCCCTTATCGACGCCGGCAACGACTTCAACACCAACTGCATCGGCTCCGGCCCGTATAAGTTTGTCAAGCAGACCCTGGGCGACAGCGTCGAGTTCGAGGCTTATGATGAATATTGGGGCGGCGCTCCCGCCATTAAGAAGATGACCTGGAGGATCATTCCCGAAGGATCTTCCCGCACCATCGCCCTTGAGGCCGGCGAGATCGATATGATCA
>CALWAP010000048.1 GCA_944375715.1 uncultured Clostridia bacterium
AAGGCTTAAGGCCCGCGGCAGACCGCGCCTGCCATGCCGCACCGCTGCCTGCTGCCCGCGCATGAAGACCCGGCCGATGAAAGCTGCGCAGCTTATCCGCCGGCCGCGCCGCAGTAAGCGGGAGCAGCGCGGGAACGCGAGGGCAAAATCATGTCTTGACGGCTGCGCGCGGCCTGGTCTATAATAAATATGCAGGAATTTAGCTGGCATTTTTTGAGGTGAACGCATGACTGAGCAAATGTTGCCCGCCGGGCGCGAGGATTATTCTGCCATGACGGATGAAAACGTCGTGGATCTGGCGCGTCTGGGCGACAATGACGCGCAGGAATATCTGATCAATAAATATAAAAATTTTGTGCGTGCCAAAGCGCGCTCCTATTTCCTGATCGGCGCTGATAAGGAGGATATCATCCAGGAGGGGATGATCGGCCTGTATAAGGCGATTCGCGATTTCCGTCCGGACAAGCTCTCCAGTTTCCGCGCCTTTGCCGAGCTGTGCATCACGCGCCAGATCATCACCGCGATCAAAACCGCCACCCGCCAGAAGCATATCCCGCTCAATTCCTATGTTTCGCTCAATAAGCCGATCTATGATGAGGACAGCGACCGTACCCTGCTCGATATCATTTCCGGCACGCGCGTGACAGATCCGGAAGAGCTGGTTATCTCGCGCGAGGAATTTGACGATATCGAGGCCAAGATGGGCGAGATCCTCAGCTCGCTGGAATGGAAAGTGCTGATGTATTATCTGGAAGGCAAAAGCTACCAGGAGATCGCCGTTGATCTGGACCGCCATGTCAAATCGATCGATAACGCGCTGCAGCGGGTAAAGCGCAAGCTGGAACGCTACCTGGAAACGCGCGAACGCGAATAGAACCGCCGACGCCTGTCGGCGGCAGGACAACCTGCCGCTTGCCGGGCGCACAGCGGTTCTTTTTGATAAAGGGAATGGTTTTGTCATGCGACGTTGCCCGCAGGCCCTGCCTGCAGGCGGCGCCGCTTTATTTTTGGCCTGGCGCCGCAGCGCCGGGCGCAGTCCCGGGCGCAGTCCCGGCCGCAGCATCGGCTGCGGGCATGGGCGCTGCGCTGAGGGGTTTTTGGTTTTGGAACGCGCTTTTCGGCGTCAGCAGCAACAGCAGCATGCCGGTGGCAAAGAGCAGGGAAAGGCTGAGCACGCCGAGCGAGCTGCGCCCGCTGGTCGTGACGACCAGCGCATAAAGGAAGGGGCCGAGCACAGCGGCAAATTTACCGAAAACATCGAAGAAGCCGAAAAATTCATTGCTGCGCTGCGGCGGGATCATCCGGCCGAACTGGGAACGGGAAAGCGCCTGCATGCCGCCCTGCGAGGTGCCGACCAGGAAGGAGAGCAGCCAGAAGAGGCGCTGCGAGCGCGCCAATGCCGGCTGGTAGATCGCGTCATAGGCAGCCTGGCCGCCTTCCAGCGCCGCCGCGGCAGCAGCGGTTTCTGCATTTTCCAGCGAAAACCCCATATAAAAGCCGAGCAGGCAAACGATGAAATAGACCGCTGCGCCAAAAAGCAGCGCTGTGCGCGTGCCGTGTTGCCGCGAAACATGGGCAAAAGCCACGGAACAGGGCACGGCGACCAGCTGCGTCACCATCAGCGCGCCGACCATGCCGACCGTGCCCAGGCCGAGCGTGGTGCCATAGCTGGTTGCCATCTTGATCACCGTATTCACGCCGTCGATGTAGAAGAAATAGGCGAGCAGGAACATGCGCAGCGGACGGTCGCGCACAATATCGCGCGCGGTATGGCGCAGATTGCGAAAGCCGGCGCGCACCAGGCCTTCGCCCGGTTTTGTTTCGATAAAATGTTTCTGCCGCACATTGCGCAGCAGCGGCAGCGAAAACAGGCCCCACCAAAACGAGGTGAGCAGGATGCAGAGTTTGATGGTGATGGTATTGTTCAGGTGCATCTGACCGGAAAAGACGATCAGCAGCAGGGCGAAAACAAAGGGGATGGTGCTGCCGCCGATATAGCCGTAGGCATAACCTTTGGCGGAGACCATATCCATGCGTTCCGGCGTGGTGACGTCGGTGAGAAAACCATCGTAAAACAGATTGCCCAGCGCATAGCCGATATAGCTGATGATAAAGCCGAGCAGCATCAGCTGCCAGGAATCAAAGGCAGCCATGGTCAGCGTAAAGCAGACGCCGGTCAGCATGAAGATGACCAGCAGACGTTTTTTCATGCCGCGGAAATCCGCGAGCGAGCCGAAGACCGGCGCCAATACCGCCATGCAGGCGGTGGCGATCGAAGTGCCGGTGGCCCAGGTGGCATCGCCGGCACGGCCGGTGGCCGCTACGGTATCGGTAAAATAGATGGGGAAGATGGCGGTGATGATGATGGTGGCATAGACGGAATTCGCCCAGTCATACATCGCCCAGCTGCGTTCTTCCCGGGTCAGCTTCGTCTCCCGCAGGAGGCTGCGCAAGCGCATAATGTTCCAGCTCCTGTCCTTGTTCCGCCGGTGCATGCCGGCTTTTTTCCGTCCGGCGGCATCATGCGCCAGAGCAGAACAGAATATTTTTCTGCCCGGCACGGCCAAAAACCTGCCGGAAAACGTCCTGTTTTGAAATTTATTGCGCTGCGCTGCTGCTTATGCTATAATCAGCGCATTGCGTATATGCTGCCGCCGCATGCGGGGGGAAGCGGAAGGCCTGCTTCCGGCGGTGTGCAGCCTGGCGGTATGCGGAAAAAAGCAGAAATAGGGGGCGTATCAGATGGCAGAAAAGGGGCAGAAACAGGAACAGACAACAGGATGCGCGCGCGGCGCGGCAGCGGCTGCCGGCAGCGGGGCGAAGACGGAAAGGACGGTGGTCGCCGCGGCTGCCGCCTATCTGGCGCTGACCTTGTTCGCCAATCTGGGCTCGCTGCGCGCGGTCATGCTCGGCCCGTTCGCCATGGATGGCGGCGCGCTGCTTTACCCGTTTACCTTTACTGCGCGCGACCTGTTGCATAAAAAGAGCGGCGCTGCGCTGACACGCTTCGTCATCCTGCTGGCTGCCGTCGCCAATCTGCTGCTGTTTGCCTATCTGCGGCTGGTGGGCGGCCTGCCGGCAGATCCGGCGGTCGGGCCGCAGACGGAATACCTGCTGGTCCTCGCCCCCGGCCTGCGGCTGGTGGTGGCCTCCGTGCTGGCGATGACCGTGGCCGAACTGCTGGATACCACGATCTATCAGGCGGTGCGCCGCCGTCTGGGCAGCCGCCGGCAGTGGCTGCGCGTGCTGCTTTCCAATCTCGTCTCCATACCGGTGGATACGGCGATCTTCCTTTTCGTCGCCTTTGGCGGTCAGTATGATGCGGCGACGATCGGCGCCATGTTCGTGAGCAATCTGTTGATCAAATATCTCGTTACCGTGATCAGCCTGGGTAGCGTTTACCTGGTGCGCGAAGACCGCGCCTGAAGCGGCGCCGGCTGGGAGAAAGGGCATTGCGGAGGGGAAAATGCAGGCGGGAAGGATGCAGGCAAAGGACGGCGGCATGATGCTGCAGACGATATATTGCCGCAGCGTGCAGGCGGGGATGGCGCTGGCGCTGCGGCTGCTGCCCTGGCGGCAGCCGCAATGCCTGTGCGGCGCAGGCGCTGTGCTGCGTGTGCCGGAGCTGCTTGCGGCAGCCGGTCTCAGCCGGCCGCTGCTGGTGACCGGGCCGCATATTGCAGCCAGCGGCCTGCTTACGCCGCTCTGTGCTGCGCTTGAGGCAGCGGGGTTTGGCTGGCAGATGTTTTGCGCGGTGGAATCCGACCCGCGGGAAGAGACGGCGGAGCGCATCCGCGACGCTTATCAGGCAGCGGGCTGCGATGCGCTGCTCGCCGTGGGCGGCGGTTCGCCGCTGGATGCGGCCAAGGCCGCGGGTGCATTGCTCGCCCGGCCGGGGCGGCGTTTGGCGCAGATGTACGGCACGCTGCGCATCCGCCGGCCCCTGCCGCCGCTGTGTGCCGTGCCGACGACTGCCGGCAGCGGTTCGGAGCAGACGGCGGTGGCGGTGATCCGCGACGCGGCAAGCGGGCGCAAGGTTGCTTTGTTCGACCTCTGCCTGTTGCCGCGCTGGGCTGTGCTTGACCCGGATCTGCTGGCCGGCCTGCCGCAGCCGGCGCTGGCGGCAGCCGGGATGGATGCGCTGGCGCATGCGGTAGAGGCTTTTCTCTGCCGTATGACGGCGACGCGCCGCGTGCGTGCGCAGGCCAGCCATGCGGCGGCAGAGATCCTGCAGACGCTGGAGCCCGCCTGCCATGGCGATGCGGCGGCCCGCGCCAGGCTGCTCGTTGCCGCCAGCGAGGCGGGCGCGGCATTCACGCGCAGCGGGGTTGGCTATGCGCATGCCCTGGCGCATGCGCTGGGCAGCTGCTACGGCATCGCCCATGGCCGGGCGGTGGCGGCCTGCCTGCCGCCGGTGCTGGCT